>NZ_JBGLQY010000006.1:0-254815 GCF_041402265.1 Aeromonas sp. S15(2024)
ATAGCGCAGTGGAACCACCTGACCCCATGCCGAACTCAGAAGTGAAACGCTGTAGCGCCGATGGTAGTGTGGCATTCGCCATGCGAGAGTAGGACACTGCCAGGCACCCAAATTGAAGAAGCCCGCTCATTTGAGCGGGCTTTTTTATTGCCTGAAATTCAGTCATTTCTCCCCTAAGTGCAGTTCAGCTGTTCGATCTGCAACCACCTTACTCACACTGCTTCTTGTGCGGTTTGCCCATTACGGGGCTGATATTTGTCCATCAATTCAATTGTTGAACAGAAAAAGCACGGAATGTGATGCCTCTACCTTTCTTGCGATGCCCGCTCTGCTTTAATTCGTCAGCCTACGTTCGATGGGCCAAGGAATCACAATAATCTGAGGAATGGACACATGTTCAAAAGAACAGTAACGATGATGCTGGCGGCGGGAACCCTGGTATTAGGCGGTTGCGCATCCAATGGCGGTGCAGAGCAGGCGGCGGACAACAGCGATTTCGGTGGCAAGTCCATCTACCTGCGCGGGGAGATGAACGACTGGATGGCAACCGACGCGAGCAAGGTGGTCAAGGTGGCCGACAAGCTCTATATGGCCAAGGGAACGCTCAAGAAAGAGTGGGCTCCTTACAAGTTCAAATTCGCCGACTCCGGCTGGAGCTGTGGCACCAACTTCGGCTACAAGAGCCCAAGCGATGGCGTTGCCGTGCTGGGTGGAGAAGCCGTACCGGTCAATCCCTGCTCCAAGTATGAGGATATGAAGTTCTCACCGGATGCGGATGGTGTCTATGAGTTCTATCTGAATATGGCTGGTGACACCCCGACCGTATACGTCAAGAAGCCCTGATCTGCGACGGGAAGCAAGCTTCCCGAGCAATTAAATGACGCGATGTAATGCCCCGGATCAGTATCCTGCTGGCCGGGGCATTTTCTTGTGGCAGACATGACCAGAAAGCGCAAATAATTACTATATATTGTGATTTCATCTTCCGTGTTGGCTATATGTAGTAATGGCTGTTACTGTCATGAGGTCGCGGCATATCCAGGAGGTTGATTGAACATGGCTAAATCACATCCGGTGCGAGAGAGCGAAAGCGGCTTTCGCCAGATCCCTCTGCAGGAGACTTCCCTCGAGATCTGGGACAGCAAGTACCGGCTCAAGAGCAAGGACGGCACTCCCATCGATGGTGCCATCGATGAGACTTACCAGCGGGTTGCCCGTGCTCTCGCCGCGCAGGAGCATGACTCTGATGCCTGGTATGAGCTCTTCCTGTGGGCCCTGCGCAATGGTGCCATTCCTGCTGGTCGCATCATTTCCAATGCCGGCGCATTCGAGCACAAGCCTGCTACCTCCACCATCAACTGCACCGTGTCCGGCACCATCGAGGATTCGATGGACGATATCCTCGGCAAGGTGCACGAGGCGGGGCTGACCCTGAAGGCCGGCTGCGGCATCGGCTATGACTTCTCGACCCTGCGCCCGCGCGGGGCCTTCGTCTCCGGCGCCGGGGCCCATACTTCTGGCCCGCTCTCCTTCATGGATATCTACGACAAGATGTGTTTCACCATCTCGTCGGCGGGAGGGCGTCGTGGCGCCCAGATGGGCACCATGGATATCCGTCACCCCGATGTGGTCGAGTTTATCCAGGCCAAGCGGGAGGATGGCCGCCTGCGCCAGTTCAATCTCTCCCTGCTCATCACCGAAGAGTTCGTCAAGGCGGTGAAAGAGGATGCCTCCTGGCAGCTTATCTTCCCCTACACCGCCAGGGAGGTGGGGCAGGATGGTATTGCGCTGGATGATCCCGCCCAGGTGGTCTGGGCCGACTGGCCCAACAAGGAGGGGGTTGTCGTCAACGCCTTGGGACAGGTCGCCTGCAAGGTCTACAAGACCCTGCCGGCCCGCAGGCTGTGGAACGTCATCATGACTTCCACCTACGACTATGCGGAGCCCGGTTTTATCCTTATCGACAAGGTCAACCAGATGAACAACAACTGGTTCTGCGAGGAGATACGGGCAACCAACCCCTGTGGCGAGCAACCGCTGCCTCCCTATGGGGCCTGCCTGCTGGGATCCATCAACCTGACCCGCTTCGTGCGCGATCCTTTCACCGAACAGGCCGCCTTTGACTGGCCCGCATTTCGCAAAGTGGTGGCCATTTTCACCCGTATGCTGGACAACGTGGTGGCGATCAACCAGCTGCCGCTGGCCAAGCAGCGCGAGGAGATCATCAGCAAACGCCGGCATGGCATGGGCTTCCTTGGCCTCGGCTCGGCCCTCACCATGCTGCGGATAAAATATGGCTCTACCGCCGCAGTCGCTTTTACCGAACTGGTATCCCAGGAGTTGGCCATGACCGGCTGGCGCGAGTCCCTGGCCTTGGCGAAGGAGAAGGGCCCGGCCCCCATCATGGAGCAGGAGTTCGAGGTGACCGGCAAGCTGCTGCGACTGCGCCCCGAGATGGCGGCGGATGGCATCAAGCCGGGCGACAAGGTAAAGGGCAAGGTGCTGCACGCGCGCTACAGCCGCTATATGCAGCAGGTGGCCGAGGTGGATCCTGCCCTGGTTGCCGAGCTGGCAGAAGTGGGGGGGCGTTTCACCCACCACAGCAGCATAGCGCCGACCGGCACTATCTCGCTCTCGCTCGCCAACAACGCCAGCAACGGTATCGAACCGAGCTTTGCCCACCACTACAGCCGCAACGTCATCAAGCCGGGCAAGAAGAGCAAGGAGGGCGTGGATGTCTACTCCTACGAGTTGCTTGCCTACCGCGAGCTGGTGAATCCGGCGGCCATGTCCTATGCCGAGGATGAGGCGACCCGGCTGCCGGACTACTTCATCACCGCCGACGACATCACGCCGGCGCAGCATGTGGACATTCAGGCGGCAGCCCAGCGCTGGATCGACTCCTCCATCTCCAAGACCGCCAACGTGCCGACCGACTTTCCGTTCGAACAGTTCAAGGACATCTACCTCTATGCCTCGGATTCGGGGCTCAAGGGCTGCACCACCTTCCGATTCAACCCGGCAGCCTTCCAGGGCGTGCTGGTGAAGGAGCAGGATCTGGAGAAGACTCAGTACGAGTTCACCCTGGAGGATGGCTCAGTCGTCACGGCAAAAGGGAATGAGGAGATCGAATACGATGGCGAGCTGCATACCGCCGCCAACCTCTACGACGCCTTGAAAGAAGGCTATTACGGCAAATTTTGAGGACGAGTTCATGATCAAGAAGATCGACGGGAAAATCGTCGCCTACCAGGTGAAAACCCGGGATGAGCCGCAAGCAGAGCCGGCCCAGCAGGATGCCGTGGTACAGATGCACGAGACAGTGCTGCGGCCGGAGCGGTTGATGGGCACCACCTACAAACTGAAGACGCCGGAGCATGTCTCCGAACATTCGCTGTTCATCACCATCAACGACATAGTGCTCAATGAGGGGACGGTGCACGAGACCCGCCGGCCATTCGAGATCTTCATCAACTCCAAGAGCCTGGAACATTACCAGTGGATAGTGGCGCTGACCCGCATCATCTCGGCGGTGTTTCGCAAGGGGGGTGATGTCACCTTTCTGGTGGAGGAGTTGCGCTCCGTGTTCGATCCCAAGGGTGGCTACTGGAACAAGGGCAAGTACGTACCGTCCCTTATCGCCGAAATTGGCAACGTGATCGAGACCCACCTCACCGAGATCGGTATGCTCAAGGTGGCCGGGCTGGATGAGCACCAGCAGGCGTTTCTGGCCGGCAAGCAGGCGGAGATCCAAGCCGCGCAAGAAGCCGACGAGCAGCAGGCTGGGAGTGGTTTTCCCCCCGGTGCGGCGCTCTGCTACAAGTGCCACAGCAAGGCGCTGGTGCAGAAAGATGGCTGCATGACCTGCCTTAACTGCGGCGACTCCAAGTGCAGTTGAACCCTTGGGGGCCAGTAAAGGTCAGCTGCTGTTTTTCTGCGCAAACACGCGGGGTGCCCAAGTGATTTGTTGCGTGATGGTAAAATCGGGCGTAGCGTTGGGGGTAATAAAACTGTCACGGCCGTGTGGTTTCAATGACATCTGAGATTCACACACGTGGCACCTTCAGTGCCAAGGAGGATGCTTATGGACAACACGGACCGAAAGCTGTTTATCCTGGATACCAACGTTCTGCTTCACGAACCTCTCGCCATCTACTCCTTCAAAGAGCACGACGTGCTCATCCCCATGACGGTGCTGGAAGAGCTCGACAACATCAAGGATCGCCACAAGGACGTCAGCCGCGATGCGCGAGTGGCCATCCGGGCGCTGGAGGATGTATTTCGCGACGCAACGCCGGAACAGATTGCGCAAGGGGTTGCGCTGGCCGGTGAGGCGAGCGGTCACATCTCCATCTTCAGTGACCATCATCTGCCGCAGGATGCCGAGGTGTTCACCGACAAGGAGGCCGACAACCGCATCATCAACGCGGCCCTCTACCTGCAAAAGCACGAATTGAAGCGGCAGGTGGTGCTGGTCACCAAAGACATCAACATGCGGCTCAAGGCCAAGGGGGCCGGGCTTGCCCACGTCGAGGATTATCGCAGCGACCAGCTGATCGATGACATCCGGCTGCTCGCCAAGGGCTTCCAGACGGTGCCCGGCAGCTTCTGGGAGCGGGTCGGCGAGTGTGACAGCGAGACCCATGGCCGCGATACCGTCCACGTCATCGATGCCAAGCTGCTGGAGGGGGTTCACGTCAACCAGTACCTGATCGATGAAGAGAACTTCTTCGCCGCCCGGGTACTCAGCCACGACAACCAGAAGATCCGCATCAAGGATCTAGGGCGCGAGCGGCTGATGTCCCGCAAGGCGTGGGGGGTGCATCCGAAGAACGTCTATCAGGGGATGGCGCTCGATGCGCTGCTCGACCCGCACATCGATCTGGTGATCCTGACCGGCCCGGCGGGCTGCGGCAAGACACTGCTGGCCATGGCTGCCGCCCTGGAGCTGGTGATCGAGAAGGGGATCTACGAGAAGGTCATCGTAACCCGTAATACTCCGGAAATTGCCGAGAGCATCGGCTTCCTGCCCGGCACCGAAGAAGAGAAGATGATGCCCTGGCTGGCTGCGGTCACCGACACTCTGGAGGTGCTGCACAAGCAGGACGAGAACATGAGCGGGTCCCTCAGCTACATCATGGAGAAGGCCAACATCCAGTTCAAATCGGTCAACTTCATGCGCGGGCGCAGCATCCAGAACACCTTCGTGCTGCTGGATGAGTGCCAGAACCTGACCGCGTCCCAGATCAAGACCATCATCACCCGCTGCGGCGAGGGCACCAAGATCGTCTGCTCCGGTAACCTGGCCCAGATCGACTCCAACTACCTGAGCCCGGTGACCTCGGGTCTGACCTACATAGTCGAGCGTTTCAAGGACTTCGATGGCAGTGCCAACATTTTCCTGAACGGGGTGGTGCGCAGCAAGCTCGCCTCCTTCGCCGAGGAAAACCTCTGATCTGACTATCCATCCTCATATGAAAAGGGGAAGCCGACCGGCTTCCCCTTTTTTGATCCCGTTGCCGGTCACTGCTCCTTTGTGCGGCCAAGGTAGCGCAGCAGCCCGGGGTGGTCGCTGTTGTGCAGGATATCCGGCGTACCCTGCAGGGCGATGCGCCCCTCGTCCACGAACAACACCTGATCGGCGATGAGCTGGGCATCTTCCGGGTTGTGAGAGACCATCAGCACGGTAATGCCCTGCTCGCAGGCGAGCCTGGCCACCTCCGCCAGCATCTCCCGGCGCAGGGCTGGATCGAGCGCCGAGAAGGGCTCATCCAGCAGCAGCAGCGGCTTGCCGCGTACCAAGGCGCGGGCCAGCCCCACCCGTTGCTGCTGGCCACCGGAGAGCTGCTCCGGCAGGCGCGTGAGCATCTCGCCGAGGCCGACCCGGTTCGCGGCATCCTTCACCTGAGCCCGCTGGGCGGCGTTCAGGCGCAGGCCGGGGTGCAGGCCGATGGCGATGTTGTCGAATACCGACAGGTGCAGGAACAGGTTGTGATCCTGAAACAGGGTGGTGACCGGCCGTGCGGCCGGGCCCAGCGGCAGCAGATCTTCACCATCGAAGCTGAGGGTGCCTGATTCTATCGGCACGAAACCGGCGATCATGCCGAGCAGGGTCGACTTGCCTGCCCCGCTCGGACCGATCAGCGCGGTGATCTCCCCCTTGGGCAGGGTGGCGCTGAAGCTGACGCGCCAGTCCGGGTAGCTGGTCACCAGCTCATCAATGTTCAGCATGTTTTCCTCTCAAGGGGGCGTTTGAGCGACCAGCACAGCCGCCGAGACGGTAGCGTCGGGTCTTTTGTCTCTCAATGGTCGGCATGCTTTCCTCCAAGCCCCCGCTCTACCAGCCAGAACAGGGAGAAGCAGAGGGTGAGCAGCAGCAGGGCGGTGGCGGCCGCCTCGGTCAGCCGGTAGCTGCCGAGCTGCTGATAGAGCAGCCAGGGCAGGGTGGTGAGCTCCTGGCTGCCGAACATGGCGATGGCGCCGAGATCCCCGAGCGACAAGATCATGGCCAGCGCCGCCGCCTGGCCCAGCGGACGGCGCAGCAGGGGCCACTCAACCAGTCGCAGGCGATGCAGGCCGTGTACCCCCAGGCTGTCGGCCAGCCGGTCGTACTGGCGTACTACCAGCTGCATGGGGGCGGAGAGGGTACGCAGCACATAGGGCAGCGCCATCAGGGCGTTGACCAGCACCACCAGCCAGGGGCCGAGGGCAAAGACATCGGCAAACGGCATGCACAGGATGAAGAGGCCGGTGGAGAGCACCACCGCCGGGATCATCAGGATCACCGAGCCACTGGTCTCCCACAGGGTGGCGGCCCGCCGCTTGTGCTCCCGAACCCGCAGATGGCGGCTGGTGAGCAGCAGGGCGCTGCCGAGCAGGGTGGCCAGGCTGCCCGCCGCCAGCGCAATCAGCAGCGACTGGCCGCTGGCCAGCCACAACTTGCCTGAGGTCAGGGCATCCGGCAGGCCGGGATTGAGGCCGGCCACCACGATGGCCAGCAAGGGGGGCAGGAATACCGCCAGCCCGATGGCAAGGGCGAGGGAATCCACCAGGCCGCTGCCCGGCTGATGACGGTCCGGTCGCAGACAGGGGCGATGAGAGGTGATCCGGCTGGCCGGGCTGCTCTGCAGCTTGTGCTGCAGCATCAGCAGGGCGGCGGTCAGAATGAGCTGGACCAGCGCCAGTCCGCCGGCGGTGGCGAGATCGAAGTCAAAGCGCAGTGCCTGATAGACGGCCACCTCCAGGGTGGTGGACTTGGGGCCACCCCCCAGCGCCAGCACGGTGGCGAAGCTGGTGAAGCAGAGCATGAAGATGAGGCTGGCCAGCCCTGGCAACTGGGCCCGGATCAGCGGCCACTCCAGCAGCTGGAAGATATGGGAGGAGCGCATGCCGAGCTGGCTGGCGAGGCGCCAGGAGGATTCGGGGATGCTCTCCAGGCTCTGCAGCAAGAGACGCGCGGCCAGCGGCATGTTGAAGAAGACGTGGGCCAGCAGGATGCCGAACAGGCCGTAGAGGTAGTTGCCGGGAGCGAGCCCGAACCCGTGCAGCAGTTGCGGCAACCAGCCCTGCTTGCCGTGCACCGCGACGATGCCGAAGACGGCGATGATGACCGGCAGTACCAGCGAGAGGCCGAACAGCTTGATGAGCAGGGTGCGCCCCGGAAAGCGGCGCCGCGCCAGGGCGCGGGCCACCGGAATGGCCAGTCCCAGGCTCAGCAGGGTGGAGAGCAGCGCCTGCCAGAGGCTGAAGCCCAGCACGTGGCGCAGGTAGGGGTCAGCCAGCAGGGGGCGAGGGGCTAGCCCCCCTGCCTGCCACAACAGGGCCGCCAGCGGCCCCAGCGACAACAGCAGGATCAGGACGGTGGCGGCACTGCCCGGCAGCCACCAGAGCAGACGCGTCCCAGGTTTCACGAAGAGATGACTCACTGGGTAACGGCTTGCAGCCACTCGCGGATCCAGCCCTTGCGATTGGCGGCCACCTCGTCAGAGCTGAAGGCGAGCGGCTTAGCTACGGTGATCATCTGCTCGAAGCCCTTGGGCAGCGGTGTGTCGATCACCGGATACATCCAGTTGCCGGTCGCCATCTCGTTCTGGAAGGCGGGGCTTATCATGAACTGCAGGAACTGATCCGCCAGCTTGCCCTGCTTGGCATTTTTGAGCTTGGCGGCCACCTCCACCTGACGGTAGTGCCCCTCTTCAAACGCCGCGGCCTGATACTGGGACTTGTGCTCGGCAATCAGGTGATAGGCGGGTGAGCTGGTGTAGGAGAGCACCATGTCCGCCTCGCCATCGAGGAACATGCCATAGGCCTCTGACCACCCCTTGGTGACGGTGACCGTCTTTTTGGCCAGTTGCTCCCAGGCGGCGGGGGCCTGGTCACCGTAGACCGACTTCATCCACAGCATCAGCCCCTGGCCCGGGGTGGAGGTGCGGGGATCCTGATAGATGATCTTGAGGTCGGGCCGCGCTACCAGTTCTTTCAGGCTCTTGGGGGGCTGCTTGAGCTTCTCCTTGTCGTAGACGAAGGCGAAGTAGCCATAGTCGTAGGGGACGAAGGTGTCATCCTGCCAGCCGCCGGGCACCTTGAGGCCATCCAGCTTGGTGGCGTGAGCGGCGAACAGGCCGCTCTGCTTGGCCTCACTGACGAGGGCATCGTCCAGCCCCAGCACCAGGTCGGCCTTGCTGTGTTTGCCCTCCAGTCGCAACCGGTTGAGGATGGCCACGCCATCTTCGAGCGGCACCAGATTGAGGGTACAACCGCACTCCTTCTCGAAGGCCTGTTTGATCTTGGGACCGGGTCCCCACTCGGCAGTGAAGGAGCTGTAGGTGTAGACGGTGAGGGTATCCGCCGCGAAGGCCTGAGCGGAGAGCAGGCCGGTGGCGGCTAGCAGCAGGGTTTTCATGGGTGGCACTCCCTTTAGCAATGAGGTGCCAGCGGATGAGGGCGCAAAAACGAGCGCCATGCCTCAAATTCCTCCGCCAGCATTATCTGGATCAGGTTCACGGGTATAATCTCAGCGGTAGACCGCACCCCGTTTGAGAAACGCACCGCATTGTATTAACGTTCTTGGGGGGAGGCCAGCACAATTGTTCCTGCGGGCCAGCGAGACGGATCAGCTCAACAGAGGATGTTTGCGTGATCACCAGCACCAAGGAAAGACGCGCCTTCCAGCGCATGATAATCAATGCTCCCGTCACCATCTTCCAGCAGCAGCAGGTGCTGGAGGGGGTCTGCCGGGATCTCAGCGCCAACGGCATGGGCATCTCGGTGCCGGAGCACCAGCTCGATACGACCCAGCCCATCCGGGTGAGCCTGGCCACCAACAACAACCTGTTGCCCCCCTTCGAGGCGCAGGCCCGCATCATCAGGGTGCTGGAAGAGGAGGACGGGCTCTTGCTGGCCATCGAGTTCCAGTCCCTCGCCTGAGCCATCCATTTCCTTGCCTCCATCGACCAGCCCTGCGCTGGTCGCTTTCATTGTGGCCTGTCCCCCCTCGTTTTCATGACGTCCACCACCTATTTGTCGGCGCGAACCGGCTGCACGCTGAGCTGCTTGCTGTCGATGAAGGTCTTGCTGGTCGGGGCCAGCTGACCCATCGCCAGCTGGGCCGGGCCGGTGGGTTCCATCAGCAGGTAGGTTTCCCCTTCCCAGCTCAAGGTAGCCTCGCCTGGCTTGGCCGGCAGCGCCACTCCGAGCAGGGCGTGACCCGGTACGAACACCATGGCCTGTTTCAATTCGGGAAAGAGCTGGGCCAGCATGGCGGTCATCAGGGTTACCTTACTGTCGCAGTCGCCCTGATTTTGCTCCAGTACCTGGCGGGGGCTGAGAAAGCCCTTGCCCTGGCGGCCCGACTGACTGTCGAGCAGTTGATAGGGGATGGCCTGCACGAAGTCGAGCATGTGGGCAGTGGTCTTCTGGCGCGCCTCGGTTTCCGTGCTGCCCTGCTGCTTGAGCTGTTCGGCCAGCGGCGCCAGTTCGCTGCGGCTCTCCAGTGCGATGCGCACGTGATCCTGCTTGATGGCGGCGGCACCGTCGGGGGCGGTGAACGGCTGAAAATAGTGCAGCTTGAGCCACGCAGCCTCCTGCTTGTCGCGCTGCTGGGTGAGCCAGCTCATGGCCTTGGCGACCTGTTCGGGTTGGCGGCCCTTGAGTCTGAGCTCCATCTCGGGGCGGGAGAGGGAGAACTGCACGGCGGGGAACTCGGCCACTCCCTGTTGCAGCAGGCTCTGCAGCACGTCCTCCTGCATGCGGGCCGACCGATAGGCGATGAGCGGCGGCAGCTTGCCTGCCTCCAGCCGATAGGTGAGTTGCTGCGCCTTGCCGTCCTTGTCCTGCCAGCCGACGTTGAGCTGACCGCCACTGCTGTTGAAATAGGTCTGCCCGGCGCAGACCGGCAGCGCCAGCCAGAGGCCGCAGAGCAGGGGGAGGGCGAGTGTCATCTTCATCCAGGTGTCCCGTCGGGTATGCAGAAGTGGCGGGCCATGGCGTGCACCTAGGCCTGACAATAAAACAGGGAGCCAAGGCTCCCTGTTGATTCTACTCGTTTTTTGCAACTGGCTGATTAAATCCAGCTCGGCTGTTTTGCCTCGAAGGCGCTGATGGCGGCCTCGTGCTGCAGGGTCAGGCCGATGGCATCCAGCCCGTTGAGCAGGCAGTAACGACGGAACTCATCGATCTTGAAGCCGAAGCAGAGGCTACCTGCCCGCACCTGATTGGCTTCCAGATCTACTTCGATCTCGATGTCCGGCTGGGCGGCGACCAGTTGGAACAGGGCGTCGACCTCCTCCTCCTTCAGGCGCACCGGCACCATGCCGTTGTTGATGGCGTTGCCGTAGAAAATGTCGGCAAAGCTCGGGGCAATGATGGTCTTGAAGCCGTAGTCCGCCAGCGCCCAGGGGGCGTGCTCGCGACTCGAACCGCAGCCGAAGTTCTCGCGGGCCAGCAGGATGCTGGCGCCGGCGAACTGCGATTGGTTCAGCACGAACTCGGGGTTGGGCTGCAGACCGGCATCGTCCAGGAAGCGCCAGTCGTGGAACAGGTGCTTGCCAAAACCGATGCGATTGACCTTCTGCAGAAACTGCTTGGGAATGATGGCGTCGGTGTCGACGTTGGCGCTGTCGAGGGGGACGACGATCCCTTTATGCTGTTTGAAACCTGTCATGTACGTTCCCTCTTACAGTGCACGAATATCGGCGAAGATGATGTCGGTGACGGCGAAGGGCCGTCCGTGTTGTTTGAATGCTTTCATCCTCAACCCCTCTTACAGTGCACGAATGTCGGCGAAGCGGCCGGTGACGGCGGCGGCGGCGGCCATGGCCGGGCTCACCAGATGGGTGCGGCCGGCGCGGCCCTGACGCCCCTCGAAGTTGCGGTTGCTGGTGGAGGCGCAGCGCTCCCCCGGTTGCAGCCGGTCGTTGTTCATGGCGAGGCACATGGAGCAGCCGGGCAGACGCCATTCAAAGCCGGCCTCGATGAAGATCTTGTCGAGCCCCTCGGCCTCGGCCTGGGCCTTCACCTGCTCGGAGCCCGGCACCACCAGCGCCTGCACGCCAGCGGCGACCTTGCGACCGCGGGCGATGGCGGCGGCGGCGCGTAAGTCCTCGATGCGGCTGTTGGTGCAGGAACCGATAAACACCTTGTCGATGGCGACGTCGGAGAGCTTCTGACCCGGTTGCAGATCCATGTAGGCGAGGGCCTTGCGGGCGGATTGCTGCTCCATCAGATCGCTGAAGGATTCCGGCGCCGGAATGGGTTCATTGACGGCGATCACCTGACCCGGGTTGGTGCCCCAGGTCACCTGAGGGGCGATGTCGGCGGCGTCCAGCACCACTTCGGCATCGAATTTGGCATCGGCATCGCTCTTGAGGCTCTGCCAGTAGGCGATGGCCTGCTCCAGCGCCTCGCCTTTGGGGGCGAACTCCTTGCCACGGATATAGTCGATGGTGGTCTGGTCGGGGGCGATCATGCCGGCCTTGGCGCCGAGTTCGATGGCCATGTTGCACACCGTCATGCGCCCTTCCATGGTGAGCTCTTCGATGGCCTCGCCGGCGAACTCCACCACATAGCCGGTACCGCCGGCATGGCCGACCTTGCCGATGATGGCCAGCACCACGTCTTTGGCGCTGATGCCATCACTCAGTTTGCCGTTGACCGAAATGCGCATGGTCTTGGCACGGCCCTGTTTCAGGGTCTGGGTGGCCATCACATGCTCCACCTCGGAGGTGCCGATGCCGAACGCGAGCGAGCCGAAGGCGCCGTGGGTGGCGGTGTGGGAGTCACCGCAGACGATGGTGGTGCCGGGCAGGGTAATACCGAGCTCGGGACCCATCACGTGGACGATACCCTGATACTTGTGGTTCAGGTCATAGAGGCGAACCCCAAACTCCTTGCAGTTATGGGCCAGCGTCTCCATCTGGATGCGGGCCATCTCGCCGGAGGCGGCGATGTCCTTGGTGGTGGTGGAGACGTTGTGATCCATGGTGGCCCAGGTCAGATCCGGGCGACGCAGCTGGCGGTTCATGGCGCGCAGGCCGTCGAATGCCTGCGGGCTGGTCACTTCATGCACCAGGTGGCGGTCGATGTAGATGAGGGGGGTTTCCCCTTCCACTTCCCGCACCACGTGGGCGTCGAATACTTTCTGATAGAGGGTCTTGGCCATTGCTCGGTTTCCTTGTTATCTATGCCGTGGGGTCAGATGCGCGCGGCGATCTGGCTGCCCATCTCGGCCGTGCTCTGCACCGGGTGCTTGGCTCTGGCCTGATGCAGGTCGGCGGTGAAGTAGCCTTCGGCCAGGGTCTGGGCCACGGCCTGCTCGATGGCCTGGGCGGCGGCTTCCTGGCCGAGGCTGTAGCGCAGCATCAGGGCGGCGGAGAGGATCTGGGCGATGGGGTTGGCGATCCCCTTGCCAGCGATGTCCGGGGCCGAGCCGCCGGCCGGCTCGAACAGTCCGAAGCCCGATTCGTTCAGGCTGGCGGAGGGGAGCAGCCCCATGGAGCCGGTGATCATGGCGCACTCGTCGGAGAGGATGTCGCCGAACAGGTTGGAGCAGAGCAGCACGTCGAACTGGGACGGATCCTTGATGAGCTGCATGGTGGCGTTGTCGATATACATATGGTTCAGTTCGACGTCGGGATACCCCTTGGCGACCTCGTTTACCACCTCGCGCCACAGAATGGAGGAGGCGAGCACGTTGGCCTTGTCGATGGAGGTGACCTTGGCCTTGCGCACCTGGGCCGACTCGAACGCTATCTTGGCGATGCGCTCGATCTCGAAGCGATGGTACACCTCGGTGTCGAATGCCTTCTCGGTGGGGCCTTCCCCTTCACGCCCCTTGGGCTGACCGAAGTAGATGCCGCCGGTCAGCTCGCGCACGCAGGCGATGTCAAAACCGCGATCCGAAATGTCGGCCCGCAGCGGAGAGAATTGCTCGAGGCCGGTGTAGATACGGGCCGGACGCAGGTTGCAGAACAGCTTGAAGTGGGCGCGCAGGGGCAGCAGGGCGCCGCGTTCCGGCTGATCGTTGGGGGGCAGATGCTCCCACTTGGGGCCGCCCACCGAGCCGAACAGCACGGCGTCGGCCGCTTCACAGCCGGCTATGGTGCTCTGGGGCAGCGGGGTGCCGTGGTTGTCGATGGCGATGCCGCCCACGTCATGGCGCTCGTAGTCGAGGGCGAAGCCGAATCTGGCCTGCACCTTTTCCAGCACCTTGACGGCCTCGGCCATGACTTCCGGGCCAATGCCGTCACCCGGCAATACTGCGATCCGATAACTGCTCATACTCACACGCTCTCCGTATTGATCTTGTCTGTTTTTGCGACGTTGCGTTCCATCTGTTCGGCCACCTGATCGGCGCGCCAGATGCTGTTGATCACGTGGATCAACGCCTGGGCGGAAGACTCTATGATGTCGGTGGCCAGGCCCATGCCATGGAATTTGCGGCCCTTGTACTGTGCGACTATGTCGACCTGGCCGAGGGCGTTCTTGCCTTCCCCCTTGCCCTTGAGTTCGTACTTGTCGATGCTGATCTCGTAGCCGGTGATGCGGTTGATGCATTGGTAGACCGCATCCACCGGGCCGTTGCCGGTGGCGGCTTCGCTGACGATCTCCTGGCCCACCTTCAATTTCACCGAGGCGGTGGCCATCACCGAGCTGCCGCTCTGCACGCCCAGGTACTCCAGCTTGAAGTGCTCCGGCTCTTCGTGGATCTGGCTGAAGAAGGCGAGCGCCTCCAGATCGTAATCGAACACCTGCCCCTTCTTGTCGGCCAGGGTGAGGAACTTGGCGTAGAGATCGTCGAGATCGTAACTGCTCTCGGCGTAGCCCATGGACTCCATCCGGTGCTTGATGACGTGGCGGCCGGAGCGGGAGGTCATGTTGAGGTTGTTCTGGGTGAGGCCGATGCTCTCTGGGGTGATAATTTCGTAGGTGTTTTTCGCCTTGAGCACGCCGTCCTGATGGATGCCGGAGCTGTGGGAGAAGGCGTTGGCCCCGACGATGGCCTTGTTCGGCTGCACCGGCATGTTGCAGAGCTGGCTGACCAGGGCGCTGGTGCGATGGATCTCGCTGTGGCGGATGTTGGTGTGCACCCCGAGCAGGTCGGCGCGGGTTTTCAGGATCATCGCCACCTCTTCCAGCGAGCAGTTGCCGGCCCGTTCGCCGATGCCGTTGATGGTGCACTCGATCTGGCGGGCCCCCATCTGCACGGCGCCGATGGAGTTGGCCACCGAGAGGCCCAGATCGTCGTGGCAGTGCACCGAGATGATGGCCTGATCGATGTTGGGGACCCGGTTGAACAGGGTCTGGATGATGCCGGAGAACTCGGTCGGCACCGTGTAGCCCACGGTATCGGGAATGTTGATGGTGCGGGCGCCGGCCTTGATGGCGGCCTCCACCATGCGGCACAGGTTGTCTATCGGGGTGCGGCCTGCATCCTCGCAGGAGAACTCCACGTCGTCGGTATAGCGGCGGGCGTGCTTGATGGCGCTGACCCCCATCTCCAGCACGTCCTCGAAGCTCTTCTTCAGCTTGCTCTCGACGTGGATGGAGGAGGTGGAGATAAAGGTGTGGATGCGAAAGGCGTCGGCGACCCGCAGGGCCTCGCCGGCGGCGTCTATGTCCTTGGGCAGGGCGCGGGCGAGGGCACAGACCCGGCTCTGCTTGATGTGACGTGCAATGGTCTGCACCGATTGAAAGTCGCCGGGGGAGGAGACCGGGAACCCCACCTCCATGACGTCGACACCGAGCCGCTCCAGTGCCTGGGCGATCTGCAGCTTCTCCTTGACCGTCAAGCTGGCCGCCAGGGCCTGCTCACCATCGCGCAGGGTGGTGTCGAATATGATGACCCGATCTGACATGTGACTTCCCTCTTCCTAAGTTCGGTGACGTGCATCCTGCGTTGGCATAAAAAAACCCGTGCAGGGTGCACGGGTTTTTGTAAATTCCGGCTATGCCTGAGCCCGGCTACAAGGATCCCGCGCGAGAGGTCGCGATTAGGGCGATTAGTAGTAGCGGAGCGGCAATACGCATGATGAATCAATCCTTGCAGTCGATAACGCTTTACCAATATCGAGATTTTTATGCTGTGTCAACCGTACGCACCCGGTTCATTTCGCTGGTTTATTTAATCGGATTGTAAAGGAGTGCAAATTTACTTGTCCCATATTCGGCCCTTGCCCGATTATCTGGTCATTCCTGCTGTACTCGATCATCTGTACAATCAGATCGACTTGTCAGTTTCTGCTGAATTATCCGAGGTATTAAATGGAAAAACGTAGACCTGGTCGTCCGGTCGGACGTTCTGACATTCGTGACAAGTTGCTCTGTGCCGCTCGCGAGCGTTTTCTGAACACCCCCTACAGCAAGGTGACGACCCGCGAGATCGCCGAGCTGGCTGGATCCAATCTGGCCATGATCCACTACTACTTCGGCAGCAAAGAGGGCCTCTACAAGGCGGTGCTGGGGGATGTGGCCGAGCCGCTCGACCAGGCCTGGCACGACGAGACCGGCAACCGCAGCCTCAACGATCTGCTCAACACCTACTACCAGGTGATGGCGCCCAACAGCGAGCTGACCTCCGCCATCTCCAGCGCATTATCGACCGAGAAGAGTCCGGGTCGGGATTTTGTGCTGAACCGCCTGCTGGAACGCCAGCTGCCCCAGTTCGATGCCTTGCTGGAGTCCATGAAGAACAACGGCGAGCTGGGTGACAACCTGGATCCCGAGATGCTGAAGATCTCCTTCCTCAGCATGATGTGGCAGCCCTTCGTGATGAAGGATCTCTACGAGCAGGTGTTCGGCCTGACCGTGGACGAGCACTTCATGGCTCGCCTGGCGGATCACAACTGCCGCCTGATGGAAAACGGCCTGCGCGGCACCCTGAACTGATCATTTGCCACGCTGGTAGCAAAAAGGGCCATTCGGCCCTTTTTTCATAAATCTGTTATTTGAACGTCAACCAAGTGTCACCCCGCCACCCTAGTCTGCTCTGTGACGCTAGGGAAGGAGGGGTTATGAACAAGATCCAGCAATGGGACCTGCAGGTGTGCCGCATCTGCCTGCTCCACGCCTACAACCGGCCACAGGCCAGGATCAGCCGGCTCATCTCCCGTACCGGTGACGGCCCG
This sequence comes from Aeromonas sp. S15(2024), assembly GCF_041402265.1. Lineage (NCBI taxonomy): Bacteria > Pseudomonadati > Pseudomonadota > Gammaproteobacteria > Aeromonadales > Aeromonadaceae > Aeromonas > Aeromonas sp. S15(2024). The sequence continues at coordinate 16,623 of NZ_JBGLQY010000006.1, forward strand.
CTCTACGCCGTGCTGGCGGCCCTGCTCTGGTGGCAGGGGGAAGCCGAGCGCGAACTGGTGAAGCTGGCACTGCTCGCCTTCGCCCTCGAGTTGCCGCTCTACCTGCTGCTCAAGAATGCCCTCAAACGCCAGCGCCCGGTGGGGCTGCCGGTCTTCATCACCCCCTCCGACCGCTACAGCCTGCCCTCGGGCCACACCGCCGCCGCCTTCCTGATGGCAACCGTGCTGGCGGCCAGCTTCCCGTTCTGGGCGCCGTTGCTGTTCGTCTGGGCCGCGCTGGTGGGGGCATCCCGTCTGCTGCTGGGGGTCCACTATCTGAGTGACCTGGTAGCCGGCGCCCTGCTCGGCGGTGGCTGCGCCCTGCTGGCGCTCATGTGGGGGCAGGGATGAAGATACTGTTCGGTGTGCAGGGGACCGGCAACGGCCACATCAGTCGCAGTCGTACCCTGGCGCGGGCCTTGCGGGCCCGTGGTCTCGAGGTGGACTATCTGTTCAGCGGCCGTCCTGCGGACGGCTACTTCGAGATGGCCGAATTCGGCGACTACCGCACCTTTCCCGGTATCACCTTCGTCAGCCATGAGGGGGCCATCTCGAACTGGCGCACCCTCAAGGGGCTCTCGCCCCTGCGCTTCTGGCGCGACATGCGAGCGCTCGATTGTCGCGACTACGACCTCGTCATCAGCGATTTCGAGCCTATCAGCGCCCATGCCGCTCGCCGCTGGGACAAGCCGAGCCTCACCATCAGCCATCAGGCGAGTTTCGACTGGCCCATTCCACGCTGGGGGGAGAGCGGTTTCAACCGCCAGCTGATGCGCTACTTCGCGCCGGTGCGCCAGTCGCTCGGGCTGCACTGGTTTCACTTCGGCCAGCCCCTGTTGCCGCCCATCATAGATCCCATCAGTCATGGGCCCGACAACCAGCAGATCCTGGTCTATCTGCCGTTCGAGCAGACCGAGGCGATCGCGGCCCTGTTGTCGCGCTTCAACCAGCAACACTTCGTCTGCTTTCATCCGGCCATTCGCAATGCCAGCCAGTGGCGCAACATTCGCTTCGAGCCGCAGGCCCGTGAGGCGTTCAAGCAGGTGCTGGCCGGCTGTCGCGGGGTCATCACCAACGGTGGTTTCGAGCTCGCCTCGGAGGCGCTCTCCCTTGGCAAAAAGCTGCTGGTCAAGCCGCTGGGAGGCCAGTTCGAGCAGCTGACCAATAGCAAGACCCTCGAACTGATGGGGCTGGCGCGGCTGATGGATGCGCTCGATGCCAACGCGGTGCGGGCCTGGCTGGATGCGACGGCCCCGGGCCAGATCTGCTACCCCGATGTGGCGGGGGAGCTGGCCGGCTGGCTCGCCGCCGGCGCCCAGGAGAGCGTGGCGGATCTCTCCCGCCGGCTGTGGGCCCGAACCCTGTTTCCGGAGGAGGTGTGCGATCGGCTGAGCGAGCTGGAGGAGGGGAGTGCCCTCAGCAGTTGCTGGTTATCGCAAGTGAGCGCCTTTGACTAGACTGAGAGGGATCCCACCAAGGAGAGGACGGACACCATGCGCTTTACCAATGAAAACGGCGACACCATGAACCTGGCGGACAATCTCACCCTGCACGAGCTGCTGGACATGGGGGTCAGCATCTCGGTCTGCGAAGAGACGGATCCGGATCAGCAGATCTGGCTGGCGGAGCCGGAACAGGATCACTGATCCGCAGCCTGCCACCAAGGCCCACCCTGGCGGTGGGCCATTTTTTTCCGCTTTTGGCGGTTGTTGCAGCATGATCCGCTGGCTTGCCACCCATCTTCCCCGCATTGTTCCCACTCTTTCCAGCAAGTCACTGAATGTTAATAGTTGTTTGAAATTTATGACTGTTGTGGTCAGACAAAGCCGTGGACAACCGTTCACAAGCGGGTTAAGTTGGTTTTTCACCCGCTTTGCGGGTGAATGATGGAAAAAACCTATTTTTCTACTATCGACAGTGCCGAACTCGCCGGGTCCGTATTCAGACAACAACAACGCACGGGCCGGCGGTGCCGGGAAGCAGCGGACTGCCGATAGCTTTCGCTTAACGGAGCAAAGCCTGGAGGGCTTTATCATGGAGATGTTATCAGGCGCCCAGATGGTGGTTAGAGCGCTGGAAGATCAGGGAGTTGAGCACGTTTTCGGCTACCCTGGTGGCTCAGTGCTCGACATCTATGACGCTCTCTTTGAAAACGGCAAGATGGAGCATGTCCTGGTGCGGCACGAGCAGGCCGCGGTGCACATGGCGGACGGTTACGCCCGCTCCACCGGCAAGGTGGGCACAGTGCTGGTGACCTCGGGTCCCGGCGCCACCAACTGCATCACAGGGATCGCGACCGCCTACATGGACTCCATCCCCCTGGTGATCCTGTCCGGCCAGGTGCCGACCAGCATGATCGGGGAGGATGCGTTCCAGGAGACCGACATGATCGGCATCTCCCGCCCGGTGGTGAAGCACAGCTTCCTGTGCAAGAAAGCCAGCGACATTCCGGCCGCCATCAAGAAGGCCTACTACATTGCCGCCAGCGGCCGCCCGGGGCCGGTGGTGGTGGATCTGCCCAAAGACGTGCAGAACCCGAAAGAGAAATTCCCCTACGAGTACCCGGAGACGGTCTCCCTGCGCTCCTACAACCCGACCAAGTCGGGTCACAAGGGCCAGATCAAGCGTGCCGCCAAGCTGTTGGTGGAGGCGAGCCGCCCGGTGATGTATGTCGGCGGCGGTGCCATCAATGCCAATGCGGATCACCTGGTGACCAAGCTGGCGGAGCTGCTGAACCTGCCGGTGACCACCACCCTGATGGGGCTGGGGGCCTTCTCCGGCACCCATCCGCAGTTCATCGGCATGCTCGGCATGCACGGTACCTTCGAAGCGAACAAGAGCATGCACAACGCGGATCTCATCTTCGCCGTGGGGGCCCGCTTCGATGACCGCGTCACCAACAATGTGGCCAAGTTCTGTCCCAACGCCACCATAGTCCACATCGACATCGATCCCACCTCCATCTCCAAGACGGTGCAGGCCCATGTGCCCATCGTCGGCTCAGTGGAAACCGTGCTGGAGCAGATGCTGGAAGTGATCCGCGAGTGCGGTTTTGACAACGACAAGCAGGCGCTGGCGGACTGGTGGAGCCAGATCGGCCAGTGGCGTTCGCGCAACTGCCTGGCCTACGAGACCCACCCCACCCTGATCAAGCCGCAGCAGGTGATCGAGACCCTCTACAAGGTGACCAAGGGGGAGGCATTCGTGGCCTCCGACGTGGGTCAGCACCAGATGTTTGCTGCTCTCTACTACCCGTTCGCCAAGCCGCGCCAGTGGATCAACTCCGGTGGCCTCGGCACCATGGGGTTCGGCATTCCGGCCGCCATGGGCGCCCAGTTTGCCAACCCGGATGCCGTGGTCTGCTGCGTCACCGGCGACGGCTCGGTGCAGATGAACATTCAGGAACTCTCTACCTGCATGCAGTACGGGGTGCCCATCAAGATCATCTCCATCAACAACCGTGCGCTGGGCATGGTCAAGCAGTGGCAGAAGATGTTCTACGGCGGTCGCCACAGCCACTCCTACATGGAATCCCTGCCTGACTTCGTCAAGCTGGCGGAAGCCTATGGCCACGTCGGCATCGCGGTGAGCGATCCGGCGGAGCTGGAGAGCGCCATGGAGAAGGCCTTCGCCATGAAGGATCGGTTGGTGTTCATGGACATATCGGTAGACCCGGATGAGCACGTCTATCCAATGCAGATAAAGTTCGGTGCCATGGACGAGATGTGGCTGAGCAAGACGGAGAGAACCTGATGAGACATATAATTTCCGTTCTGCTGGAGAACGAATCCGGCGCCCTGAGCCGGGTGGTGGGCCTCTTCTCCCAGCGCGGCTACAACATCGAGACCCTGACGGTGGCCCCCACCGAGGATCCCACCCTGTCGCGCATGACCATCGTCACCATGGGTGACGAACGAGTGCTGGAGCAGATCCAGAAGCAGCTGCACAAGCTGGTGGACGTGCTCAAGGTGTGCGACTTGAGCGAAGGGGAGCACATCGAGCGCGAGATCGCGTTGGTCAAGGCGCGCGCCGCCGGTGGTGGTCGCGACGAGCTGAAACGGCTGGCGGATATCTTCCGCGGCCAGATCGTCGACGTCACTCCCGAGCTCTACACGGTGCAACTGGTGGGGACCAGCGAGAAGCTGGATGCCTTCATCAAGACTGCCGCTCAGACCAACGAGATTGTCGAAGTGGTGCGCTCCGGGGTGTGTGGCATCTCCCGCGCCGACAAGGCGCTGCGTCCCTGAGCCATCGCTTGGCAGCAGGCAGATTAAAGGGGCTCCTCGGAGCCCCTTTCTTGTGGGCGCTTGGTGGAATGGAGGGCTGGCACGAGTCTGTCATTTTCTTTCAAATGATCGGTAAACTATCCACAAAAGCTGTGGAAAACTCTGTAGATTAGCGGTGTGTCTGGCGTTAGTGTGCTGATCTTAAAAGGATATTTGGATCTGATCTGCGCTGGGGCGCAATTGTGCAATCGACTCTGGCGGGTGTGAGTGTTTGCTTATCCCGCCGCCCTTGCGGGACTGGCGCCTGTCGCCGAGCAGGTGATCCTGCCAGGATCCCGATTTGATCTTGTGGATCAACATTTCCCCAAATCAGCCATAAAAAAACCCGCCTTGCGGCGGGTTTTTCAGCAGGCAGAGCCTCGGACGATTACTCGGCCTGGGCTGCCTGAATACCGGTCAGGGCGATGGTGTAGACGATGTCGTCAACCAGGGCGCCACGGGACAAGTCGTTGACCGGCTTGCGCATGCCTTGCAGCATCGGGCCGATGGAGACCAGGTCAGCGGAGCGCTGTACCGCCTTGTAGGTGGTGTTGCCAGTGTTCAGATCCGGGAACACGAACACGGTGGCCTTGCCTGCTACCGGAGAGTTCGGGGCCTTGGACTTGGCCACGTTCTCCATGATGGCGGCATCGTACTGCAGCGGACCATCGATGATGAGATCGGGGCGCTTGGCCTTGGCCAGCTCGGTCGCTTCACGCACTTTCTCTACGTCTGCGCCGGCGCCGGAGGTGCCGGTGGAGTAGGAGATCATGGCTACACGCGGCTCGATGCCGAAGGCGGCAGCGGAGTCGGCGGACTGGATGGCGATCTCGGCCAGCTGCTCGGCAGTGGGATCCGGGTTGATCGCGCAGTCACCGTAGACCAGTACCTGATCCGGCAGCAGCATGAAGAAGATGGAGGAGATCAGGGAAGAGCCCGGGGCGGTCTTGATGATCTGCATCGGCGGACGGATGGTGTTGGCAGTGGTGTGCACCGCGCCGGATACCAGACCGTCGACTTCGTTGCGCTCCAGCATCATGGTACCCAGTACCACGTTGTCTTCCAGCTGTTCGCGGGCAACCACTTCGGTCATGCCCTTGTTCTTGCGCAGCTCGACCAGGCGGGCCACATAGCGCTCGCGCACGGCAACCGGATCGATGATCTCGACGCGGTCGGTCAGTACCACGCCCTGCTGTTCGGCGACGCGACGGATCTCTTCCGGGTTGCCCAGCAGCACCGGACGGGCGATGCCACGCTCGGCACAGATGGCGGCAGCCTTGATGGTGCGCGGCTCTTCCCCTTCCGGCAGCACGACGCGCTTGTTGGCCTGACGGGCCAGCTCGGTCAGCTGATAACGGAAGGCCGGCGGGCTCAGGCGACGGGAGCGGGTGGACTTGGCGGAGAGAGACTCGATCCAGTGCTTGTCGATGTGGCCAGCCACATAGTCCTGCACCAGCTCGATACGCTCGCGGTCATCTTCCGGGATGTCGACGTTGAAGTTCTGCAGGCTGACGGCGGTTTGCCAGGTGTTGGTGCCGGTGATCATGATCGGCAGGCCGGTAGCCATGGCCTGTTGGCACAGCGCCATCACCTGGGGTTCCGGGTGATAGTTGCCGGTCAGCAGCAGGGCGCCCAGCTTGACGCCGTTCATGGCGGAGAGGCAGGCGGAGACGATGACGTCGGAACGGTCGCCGGAGGTCACCAGCAGGCTGCCCGGACGGAAGTGCTCGATCATGTTGTGGATGGAGCGGGCGCAGAAGGTCACGGTCTGCAGACGGCGGCTGTCCAGCTCACCCTTGTGCAGGATCTTGGCAGCCAGGTGCTTGGCGAGATCCTTGGCGCGCGGGGCGATCAGCTGGGTGTTCCAGGGGATGCAGCCGAGGATGCGCAGCGGGCTCTTGCCGAATACCTGCAGTACTTCCAGGTTGTGAGCGGTGTCGGCGCCGTGGTGATGGGCTTCGAACATCTCGGTCAGGTCGGGGCGGGTCACGCCGTGCTCGTCAACCGGTGCACCCACCTTGTTGATGACGCAGCCCACGATGCGGGGGTTGCTGACGCCACCGAAGTTGGAGCAAGCAAGCTCGATGCGCTCTTTCAGCTTCTGGCTGGAGTCGTTGCCCGGGTGGGTCACGAACACCATGTCGGCGTCCAGCGCCTTGGCGACGTCGTAGTTCAGCTTGTTGGCAAACGGCTGCTTGTCGGTCGGCACCATGCCTTCGATGACCAGCACTTCGGCACCGCTGGCCTTCACGTGCTCTTCAAAGCGGGCCACGATCTCTTCCAGCAGGATGTCGGTGTTGCTGGAGGTGATCATGTTCTCGGCGTAGGAGAGGGCGAACGGCTCGGGCGGGTTGATGTTGGCAGCAGCGCGGATCACGGCGGTGGAACGCTCGGTACCGGTTTCACCCGGACGCGGCTGAGCGACCGGTTTGAAGAAGCTGACATTGACACCGTGACGTTCCATGGCGCGAACGACGCCAAGGCTCACGGAAGTTACGCCGACACCAGTGCCGACCGGGATAAGCATAATAGTGCGTGCCACTTTATACCCCTTGTTCATTTTTGGGATCAGGAAAAGGCCGCCCTTGGGCGGCCTTGCTCTACAGCGAAATTATGCGCCGACCAGTTCCAGCGCGTCGTGGGCGATGACCCACTCTTCGTTGGTCGGGATAACCAGGGCCTTGGTGGAGCCAGCCTTGGTGATCTCGCCACCCTTGCCGAAGCGAGCCTTCAGGTTGGCGTCGTGATCGACGTCGAAGCCCAGCAGACCCAGTTTGTTCAGGGTGATTTCACGGATCGGGGCGGAGTTTTCACCGATACCACCGGTGAAGACCACGGCGTCCAGACGACCGTCCATGGCGGCAGCGTAGGCGCCGATGTACTTGGCCAGGCGATAGCAGTAAACGTCCATGGCACGCTTGGCTTCTTCTTTGCTGTCGTAGTTGTCTTCAACGAAACGGCAGTCGGAAGTTACTTCGGTCAGACCCTGCAGGCCGGACTCTTTGGTCAGCATGGTGTTGATCTGATCAACGCTCATGCCCAGCTTGTCGTGCAGGAAGAAGATTATGGCCGGATCGATGTCGCCGGAGCGGGTACCCATCACCAGGCCTTCCAGCGGGGTCAGACCCATGGAGGTGTCGACGGACTGGCCGTTCTTGATGGCGCAGACGGAGCCGCCGTTGCCCAGGTGGCAGTTGATGATGTTCAGCTCTTCCACCGGCTTGTTCAGCTGCTTGGCAGCTTCCAGGCTGATGTAGTAGTGGCTGGTGCCGTGGGCGCCGTAGCGACGGATGCCGTTCTCTTTGTAGAGTTTGTACGGCAGGGCGTACAGGAAGGCTTCTTCCGGCATGGTCTGGTGGAAAGCGGTGTCGAACACGGCCACGTTCTTCTCGGCCAGCGCCGGGAACACACGACGGGCTTCACGAATACCGATCAGGTGAGCCGGGTTGTGCAGCGGGGCGTACGGTACGGCGGCTTCGATGCCGGCGATCACGTCGTCGCAGATGCGCACGGAGGAGGTGAAGCGCTCGCCGCCGTGTACGACACGGTGGCCGATGGCGATCAGGTTCTTGGACAGCTCCGGGTTGAGCGGCAGGATCTTGTTGACGATGTAGTCCAGCGCTTCCTGGTGAGCGGCACCGGCGCCCAGATCGGCACTGCCTTTCTCGCCGTTCAGTTTCCACTTGATGCGGGCGTCGTCGAGGTTGAAGCACTCGGCCAGGCCGGACAGCAGGTCATCACCGGTGGTTGCGTCAATGACAGCAAACTTCAGGGAAGAGCTGCCACAGTTAAGAACAAGAACCAGCTTACTCATGAATAAATCCTATCGCAGATTGGGTTGTGTAGGAGGATGCGTTGGACGCGCTGTGTCCAAAAACTTTCAACTTATCCTTATGAGGGTTGGCAATCTGTTGCTTGCCCCTTGTATAGTGATACAAGACCCGAAATCCAGACGTCCCTGACGGCTCAACGGCAGGCCGTTGGCGCAAAAATTGGGCGTACAAAGGATAACCCGATTGTTGAAAAATAACAAAGTCATCCTCAACCTTTGTTATTGCGCATCAAATATTGTCGTGGTTTTGCCGTTAATACGTTCAAAAAGAGCTCGGAGGTAGCATGAGCATGAACATTTTTGGAACTAAGTTACAGCAAGGCCGTCATTATATGACCCTTTGGCCCCGCCGTCCCGAGCTTAATTCCATGTTCCCGGAGAATCGGGTGATCAAGGCCACCGAGTTCGCCCTCAAGGTGATTCCTGCGCTGGCAGTGCTCAGCGTCATGCTGCAGTTCCAGTTTGGCGAGCAGCACTACTGGCCTTCCGTCATGACCTCGGTGCTGTTTCTGCTCAGCTTGCCGCTGCAGGGCTACTACTGGCTTGGCCAGCGTGCCGATACCCGGTTGCCGCCCTCCCTTGCCAGCTGGTATCGCGAGATCAACGGCAAGATGAACGAACAGGGCGGTCAGCGCCAGCTGGTGGCCCAGCCCAGATACGAAGAGCTGGCTGATACCCTCAACGCCGCCTTCAAGCAGCTGGACAAATCCTTCCTCTACGAGTGAGGCCCCACGGCCTGCCAACCGGACAAAGGCGCCTCGCGGCGCCTTTTTAATGGCTGCCGGATCAGGCCGCCAATACCTTGCGGATCTCCTGGATGGAGAGCTTGTACTGGCGCGGGCACTGGCGCCAGACCGCCAGCATGCGCTGGTACTTGTCACGCATGGCGATGTCGCTGGAGAGCTCGTCGCAGGGGCAATTGAGCTCGGGGAAGCGCTTGTCCACCTCCAGCAGGAAGCAGACGTAGTCGGCCAGCTCCCGCTCCTGGCTGCGGCTGTAGCCGTTGAACTCCAGTCGGCTGGCATTGATTTCGCCCTGATCGGCTGCGTCCAGGTTGCCCCAGGAGATGGCCAGCGCATGGTGCAGCTCCAGGGTATCGATCACCTCCTGGCAGGTGGCGAGATCCAGATGACCAAAGCTCTTCTCCAGTTCGAGGATCTGCAGGCAGTAGCCGCGCTCGATGATGGTGCTGGCCCGTTGGTAAAACGCCGCCTTCTCCGGATTGAGTTTGGCCAGGATCTCGTACTGGTTGCTCAGGATCAGACGTTCGGTGTGGCTCATGTTCATGGGCTTTTCTCACTGGAAAATGAAACTGGGGTCACGTTAACCCATATATAGGATGAATTTTTTGATCTGGCAGGGGAGGTTGGCGAGATTGCGGGGCGGGAAATCAACGCAGGCGTGGGCTGGTTAATTAAATGTAACGGCTGGCACCTTGCTTTCTGGCCAGTTGGCGCAACAATAAGGGCGTCATTTGGCTTGCGCCGAAAGACCCGTCACCAAGGCATCCCGTTATGGATGCACACAGCCCCGCCATGGAAAACAACAAGGCTGCCGCCCCTCATTCGGGCAGGCGACCGAAAGGGCGGTATCGCGCGCCCCGCCTGCAATGCGGAAGGGCTGCGACATGCGAATAAAAAAGGGCCTGCGCTTGCAGGCCCTTTTCATATCAGCAGTACCGGTATCTGTGGTTCAGCCCTTGAGCAGATCGAGCACCACCTGATGGTGATCGCTGGTCTTGAACTTGTCGAAGCGGTGGGCAATCTTGCCCTCTTCGTCGATGAGGAAGCTGAGCCGGTGGATACCGTCATACTCCTTGCCCATGAACTTCTTCGGGCCCCAGACGCCAAACGCATCGGCCACCGCATGATCTTCATCGGCCAGCAGGCGGAAGTTCAGGCTGTCGCGCTCCTCGAATTTTTTCAGCCGCTTGGCGCTATCCGGGCTGATGCCGAGCACCACCACATTGAGGGCGGCCAGTTCGGCGTTGACGTCGCGCAGGCCGCAGGCCTGGGTGGTGCAGCCCGGGGTCATCGCCTTGGGGTAGAAATAGACGAGCACTTTCTTGCCGCGCAGGTCGGCCAGGCGCACCTGGTTGCCGTCCTGGTCGGAGAGGGAAAAGTCGGGGGCCAGGCTGCCAGCGGATAAAGGTTGCATGGGATCTCCTTGATGAGCCGTCAGGCGTGTTTGTTGTTGACGATGAATTCGAACGATTCTGCGCCCAGTTCACGACAGAATCCGGCGAAGGCCGCCTGCGAGCCGGCCGCCTCTCCCTGCTTGGCCAGATTGAGCTGAAAGCTGGCCTTGAGCAGGTTGAACGGCTGCTGTTCCAGGGTGATGGTCTGCATGGCCTGGATGTCCCAGCCGTGATCGCTGAAGAACTGGGTGCACTGGCTTACGATACCCGGCTGGTCCCGGATCAGGATCTCGGCGTTGGCGCTGATGTCGTATTGCAGCGACTGGTGGCGCTCGGTGCGTTTCATCATGGTGATGAGGTCCCACTCCTGACTGCGCAGGGGCAGGCTTATCTCGAGCTGCATCAGGCTGTTCCAGTCACCGGACAGCAGCATGATGAAGGTGAATTCATTGCCGAAGATGCCAAGACGGCTGTCGACAATGTTGCAGCCACAACCACTGACGTGGCGGGTGACCTCATTGACGATGCCAGGCCTGTCCGTGCCTATGGCCGTTACGACCAGGTAATGAGTCATAAATCTTCTCTCGTCCATTAGCGGGTGGCGAATGCGGGCGGCGGGCACGTCGACCGAAGGGGTCTGGCCCGCGCGGCCGCGTGGCGACCCTGCTGAGAATCTCGTTGTGGCAAGCGTCCTGCCGGGTGGTGGCGGCCCGGTTCCGGCGCCAGTTTCCGGCGCTTGCGCACGGCTGTTTGTGCCGGATGGTAACACGGCTTGGCCGTGGCCTCCCTTGTTTTTCCAAGGGGGCAGCTTTACCATAACGCCCCTGAAAATCGGGAGAAATATCCATGTTGCGCGGTAGTATTGTTGCCCTCGTTACCCCCATGCTGGCTTCAGGTGAAGTCGATTGGGCCAGTCTTGCCAATCTGGTCGAGTATCATGTCAGCGCCGGAACCAGCGCCATCGTCGCGGTGGGGACCACGGGGGAGTCGGTGACCCTGAGCGAGCAGGAGCACATTGCCGTCGTGGAGAAAACCGTGGCACTGGCCGCCGGACGCATCCCGGTCATCGCCGGCTGTGGCTCCAACAATACCGCCCATGCCGTCGCCCTGGCCAAGCGCTTCGCCGAAACAGGCGTAGTAGCGGGTCTCTCGGTCACACCTTATTACAACAAACCCACTCAGGAAGGTCTCTATCGTCACTATTGTGCGATCGCCGAGGCTAGTGGTCTGCCCCAAATTCTTTATAATGTGCCCGGTCGTACCGGTTGCGATCTCAAACCGGAAACGGTAGCCAGACTGGCCAGGGTGCCCGGCATCATAGGCCTGAAAGAGGCCACCGGGGATCTGAGCCGTACGCCGCTGCTGCGTGAGCTGTGTGGTGCGCAATTCGCACTTTATAGTGGCGATGATGCCAGTGGATGTGATTTTATGCTGCAAGGCGGTGACGGTGTCATTTCGGTCACTACCAATATTGCAGCGGCCCAGATGGCCGACATGTGTCGTGCTGCGCTGGCCGGCGATGCCGGGCGGGCGCATGACATCAACAATCGATTGATGCCGTTGCATCAGACTCTGTTCTGCGAACCGAGCCCCATCCCGGTGAAATGGGCCTGCGCCCAGCTGGGATTGATTGCGACGGCCACCTTGCGTCTGCCGCTCACCGACCTCACTGCCGAGGGCGAGCGGGCGATGGCGCGAGCACTGACGACTGCGGAGTTGATGGCGAGTGTTTAAAGCAAATGGAAAGGGAAATGCAGTGCGCCTGGTGCTGAGCGTGGCGACCGTTGCCGTGCTGGCAGCCTGTAGCTCACCCCAGGAACGCAAGATGGCCAACCGTGGTTTCGAGTACGAGGATGCCCGCCTTGAAGGCCGTGCTTTCCTGGTGCCGGCCGGGTTGAGTGCCCCCGCCTTTAACAGCAGTTTCGACATTCCGCCCCTGCCAGAGAGCAGCCGTGACGGCGCCCTGGGGGCCAAGGTGGATGTGCGTCCGCCCGCCCAGCTGCTGACCGTGGTACCGGGCAGCCAGGTGGTAACCAATGCCGGTGAACCTACCATGGCCTTCTACGCTCTCAGCACCTCCCAGAGCGTGGAGCGCGATACCTGGGCCTTCCTGATGAACTTCCTCGCCCAGTACAAGGTCACCACCGAGAAGCTGGACCAGCAGGCCGGCGTGTTGCAGACCGGCTGGTTTGACAATACCAAGGCGCTCGACGGCTGGAGCGAAGAGGACGACGACTTCGTCATTCGCCAGCGCTATCAGTTCACCCTGCGCAACGATCCCCAGCGCCACGCCGTCAACATGTCGGTCCGGGTACTGGATCACGAGGAGACCATCGATGGCGAGACCAGCAAGGAGCTGACCCCGGCCGATGCCCAGCGCTACGCGACCAGGGCCCTCAACCAGTTCTCGCTCTACTACGACAAGCAGCTCAAGTCCCGCGAGCAGCACAAGGCCAACGATGGCATGGGGCTGGAGCTGGGTCTGGACAACAACGAGCTGAGCGCCTGGATCGTCGATGGCTCGTTTGACCAGGTGTGGCGTCGTCTCAATCAGGTGCTGCCGGCCTACGGCTTCACCATCAAGGATACCCAGCAGTCGCTGGGCTGGATCGACGTGGAGTACGACGAGCCGGGCAGCGAGTTTTGGAAGGCCAAGGGCAGCGAGCCGTTCAAACTGGACGAAGACAAGTATCGCTTCCAGCTTGGCGAGATGGCGGGGGGCAAGACCTCCATCACCCTGTTCGACAAGGACAAGAAGCCCGTGTCGTCCGGTGTCATCTCCCAGATGTACATCAGCCTGTCCGAGGCATTCGCCAAGGGTCTGGCTGACCAAGCTGCAAAAACAGAATAGAAACAGGGGCCTTGTGCCCCTGTTTTGTTATGTTAACCCCCCACAAACAGGAAGTGTTATTAGCCATGAGTCTTGCAGACCAAGTATTGGCGGTGAACGATGATTTGCCGATCCGTACCGATAAACCCGTCCATTCCGGTAAAGTGCGCAGCGTCTACTGGCTGACCGCCGCAGACAGTGCCCGCCTCATCCGTGAGAAGGGTTACGACGTGCCGGCGGATGCGCCGCTCGCCATCATGGTGATCAGCGACCGGATCTCGGCCTTCGACTGCATCTGGCAGGGCGTGGACGGGCTCAACGGTGTGCCGGGCAAAGGGGCTGCGCTCAACGCCATCTCCAGCCACTGGTTCAAGCTGTTCAAGGAGAAGGGGCTGGCCGACAGCCATATCCTGGACATCCCCCATCCCTTCGTCTGGATCGTGCAAAAAGCCCGTCCCGTGATGATCGAGGCGATCGCCCGCCAGTACATCACCGGCTCCATGTGGCGTGCCTACAAGGATGGCGAGCGCGAGTTCTGCGGCATCACCCTGCCGGAAGGACTGAAAAAGGATCAGAAGCTGCCGGAGATCCTCATCACCCCCTCCACCAAGGGCGTGCTGAAAGGGCTGGACGGCGTGCCGGAGGCCGATGACGTCAACGTCTCCCGTGCCGACATCGAACGCCACTACCAGGGCTTCAACTTCAGCAAGCCGGCCGACATCGACCGCTACGAAGTGCTGCTCAAAGAGGGCTTCAACGTCATCAGTGACGCGCTGGCCGAGCTGGATCAGGTCTTCGTCGACACCAAGTTCGAGTTTGGCTACGTCCAGGATGCCGCCGGCAACGAAAAGCTGATCTACATGGATGAAGTGGGCACCCCTGACAGCTCCCGTATCTGGGACGGCGCCGCCCTGCGCGACGGCCAGATCGTCGAGAAGTCGAAAGAGGGCTTCCGCCAGTGGCTGCTCAATCACTTCCCGGATCCGGACATCCTGCTCAACAAGCACCGCATGCCGGAACGTTTCGCCCTGGCCCGCGACAACAAGTTGCCGACCGAGGTGATGATGGACATCTCCAACACCTACGTGGGGATTGCCGAGAAGATCATCGGTCAGCCGCTGGTTCGCAGCGCCAATCCGAAGCAGGAGATCATCGAGGTGCTGCGCGAGCAGTACGGGCTGATCGACTGAGGCGTACCGCCTTTTTTACTGTCGTAAAAACAAACGTTTGCCACCTGCCGGTACGGCAGCGGTCACGGAACGGGCCCCATCAAGGGGCCCGTTTTTGTTGCCGTGCCGACTGGGCGGCAGAAGGGCGGCGATCAGCCGTTGACCCTGAACACCTGGCCGGTCTGTACGCCCAGTACCGATCTCTGGTAGGCCTGCGCCACCCTGGCGGCGGGCACGGGGACGAAGCCCGGGAAGAAGCTGGCGTATTTATCCATCGACTCCGTCAGCACGGTCGGGCTCACCACGTTGATGCGCAGGCCCCGCGGCAGCTCGCAGGCGGCCGCCTTGACGAAGTGCTCGACGGCGCCGTTGATGGTGGTGACGCTGGCGCCCCAGTTGATGGGCTCCTCGCTCAGAATGCCGCTGATCAGGGTGATGGAGCCCTTGTCGTTGAGGTGGGGGATGGCGGCGCGGGTCAGGTTGATCTGGCCCATCAGTTTGCTCTGGATCCCCAGCTGCCACTCTTCATCGGTCATCTCGGTCAGGGAGTTGAACGCGGCGCTGCCGCTGGCCACCACCAGCGCATCGAACTGCCCCAGCTTGGCAAACAGCCCCTTGATGGAGGCGGGATCGCGCATGTCGACCCTGGCATCCCCCTGGCTGTGGCCGACCCGGATCACCTGGTGATCCTTGGCAAGCAAGTCGCTGACGGCAGAACCTATGGTGCCGGATGCACCCACAATCACAATTTTCATCTCAGTCACTCCTGGTTGGGATGTGTTGATTCTAGTGCGCTAAAAAAGGGGAAAAAGCGCGTAAAATAAACCCATTGTTTCCAAATTGGAGCTAATGATGGATATCGCCCATCTGGCCAGTTTCTACGAAGTGGTACAAAGGGGCAGTTTCTCCGCCGCCGCCGATGCGCTAGGGGTGAGCAAGGGGATGCTGAGCCGTCATGTCAGTGCGCTAGAGTCCTCCCTCAATGCCCAGTTGCTGCAACGCACCACCCGCCGGCTCAGCCTGACCGAGGCGGGCTCGACCCTCTACCAGCAGGCGGGGGAGATCTTCGCGCTGGCCCGTCAGGCGGAGCAGGATATCCAGGCCCTGACCGAGGAAGATGGCGGCCGGCTGCGCTTCACCTGCCCGATCAGCGCCGGCGATCGCATGGTGAGCGAGCTGCTGGCTCGCTTCGCCGAGCTCTGCCCCGGGGTTGCGGTCGAGCTCAACTTCACCAATCAGATGGTCGACATGAGCCAGGGTGAGCATGACATCGCCCTGCGCGCCATAAGCGAGGTGCCCGACAACCTGGTGGCCATGCCGCTGGGCCGGCTCAGGGATGTGGTGGTGGCGAGCCCCACACTGGTGGCACGGGAGGGCAAGCCGGCCACCCCTTATGAGCTCAACGGCCGTGCCTGCCTGCTCATGGGGAGCAATCCGGTCTGGGAGCAGTGGCACTTCAGCCGGGAGGGGGAGGAGGCGCACATCCTGGTGCAAGGCAAGGTGCGGGCCAATCACTACAGCACGGCGCTGCAGCTGGCCCGGGCGGGGTTGGGCTATGCCAAATGTCCGCTGGTTGCGGTGGATGCCCTGCTGGCGGCAGGGGAGCTGGTGACCGTGCTCGACGGCTGGCACAGCGGTCTGCACCCGCTTCATATCCTGCATGCCCAGCAGCGGCGGGTGCCGCGCAAGATCCGGCTGTTCAAGCAGGTGCTGGCTCAGTGGTTTGCCGAGCGGCCCCACTACCTGCTCTGAACTGCCGTTATTTTTCTGTCATCTTCGGCTGCTAGCCTGCGCCCATCAACGCGATCAGGAAGATGAACGAAGATGAAGGGCTGTCGATATAAAAACCGTGTGTCGCTGCTGTGCGCCGCACTGGGCATGAACATGATGCTGGGCACAGGCTCGGTGCATGCTGCGGTTGAGGTGACGGTGCCGGCGGATTTCCAGATCCTGGCGGTGAGCGCTGGCACCCTGCACGACGAGCAGCACGCCACCCTGCCGGATGGGGAACAGCAGCTGCTGGTGCGTTATGAAGGGGTGATCCCGAGTCGCAGCAGCAGCGAGAATGACCGCCAGCTGCGCTCCGCGCCGCAGGTGCTGCGCTATCAGGCGAGCCAGCAACAATTACAGCTGGTCGCCAACTTGCCGAGGGATGAGCGGGGTATGGCGCAGTATGCCAAGTCTCCAGTTATGGGCTTGCAGGCCGGTGGCCAGAGCATTGCCAGCCAGCAGGATGCGCTGGTGACCAGCGGCATGCTGATCGGCATGGACTGGCGCGCCAAGCTGGCCGAATACAATCAGCGCGGTGGCAAGGCGGCGCTGACGGCGGCTTCTGTTTCTGCACTTCCTGCGGCCGTGGTCGCCAGCGAGGTTGCGCCGGTAGCGGCCAGCGAGCTGGAGGGGCAGTTGCAGCAACTCTTCCTCAAGGCGGATCCGGCCCTGCGCAAGCGCTTTGTCAGCTGGGCCGTGCCGCGGCTTTAAGTTTGCCGTCCGTTGCAGTAACGTGGGGGCTCTCATCGTGTCTAGCGCCCATCTTATTGCAACGAGGTCTTCATGTTTGAATTGCACAGTCGCCTGCAGGCGGATACCCGCCTGCTTGGCGATCTGCCTCTCTGCCGCGTCCTGCTGGCCAAGGACAGCCAGTATCCCTGGCTCATCCTGGTGCCGAGAGTGGCCAATCTGCGGGAAATCCACCACCTGGCGCCGGCCCAGCAACAGCAGCTGATGCAGGAGTCCTGCGCGGTGGCGACCCTGATGGAGCAGGCGCTGCGTCCGGACAAGATCAACGTGGCGGCGCTTGGCAACCTGGTGCCCCAGCTGCATCTGCACCACGTGGCCCGTTTCAGTACCGACAAGGCCTGGCCTGGCCCCATCTGGGGGGCTCATCCCTCCTTGCCCTATGATGAATCGACCCTGCAGCGGGAAGCCGCCGGCTGGCGACTCAAGCTGGCCAATCTGGCCGGATTCACTCCCCTTGAAACTGACAGTTGAATCAAGTGAGAGGCGGCTCGCTATTTCGACGCCCGGGCCGCGCTATCTGTTAGAGTTATGGTATAGATAAGCCCATTTTCGATGTTCAGGAAGGTCCCATGATAGTGACAAGAGCCGACGATGATACCGTATTGACCACAGAGGACGTGCTGTTGAGCCTGTGCCATTCGGTGACGGATGTATTGAGTGCGGCAACCCAGAGTCAGGTGCGTTTCTCCGGCATGGTGCAGCGGATCAGCAAAACCTGCCTCAAGCCGGATATCGGCTGCTTCGTGCTGTTTGACGGCGGCTTCTCCGGCCTGGTGGTGATCAACTTCTCCGCCTCCGCCGCCATGGAGCTCTACGAGAGCTATATGCTCAGCATGGGGTTATCCAAGGAAGATCTCGCCATCTCCCACACCTCGGACGAGGTGAGCAACGTCATGGGCGAGCTGATGAACCAGATCGTCGGCAGCTTCACCGTCAAGGTGGGCCGGGATCTGCAGACCCACATCACCCAAAACCAGCCGAAGATGCTGGCCCTCAACAAACAGGTGATGCTGAGCGTCGATACCAATCTCGACAGCCCGGAGTCGCGCCGGGTCACCTTCTTCACCGCTCGCAACAACATCTTCTATCTGGAGCTGGCGATGGACAAGACCGAGTTCATCCGCATCCACAACGATGGCATGGATCAGGAAGAGCTGGATCCCGATGCCTTGATCGCCCAGACCAAACGCGATGCTGCCCAGCCTGTGCCGGCCGCCGCCCCGGTGGCCAACGATCACGACGATCTACTGGACTCCCTCGGGATCTGATTTTCCCGCTGTCCGCCAACAAACGAGGCCACCCATGGGGTGGCCTCGTTTGTTGGTGCTGATCGCCGTTAGAAGTTGTAGAGCAGACCCGTGCTGAAACGGGTGGACTGGCTGTCGTAGAAGTCGATGTCCGAGTCGGCATTGGAGTAGGCTGCGGTGAAGGTGGCGGCCAGGGCCTTGACGCCGAACAGGTTGTGCCAGAAGAAGGTACCGTTGACGGCGAATTCGTCCGCGTCGGCATGCTGGCCGAAGATGGGGTTCGCCTCGTCGTACTTGCGCTTGCCGGTGTAGAGGTTGCTGACGAAGGACCACTGGGGGCCGCGCTTGGCGTAGGTCAGCTTTAGGCCGGTGTTCTTGAAGCTCTCGGCGCTGCCGTCCAGGCGAGCCTCCTTGTAGAGGATGGCCGGCTCCAGCAGCTGGTTGCCGTTGAAATGGAACTGGTAGGAGAGCTCCATGTCGTGCACCTTGCCGTTGCGATCCAGCATGCCGGCGTAGTGGGTGCCGTGGCTCTGATCATACTGCTGGCCACTGCGCTCCTCGTCCATGTCCACCTCCCGGGTGGTCAGGTTGCCGTAGAAGTTGCTGCCCCAGATCTTGTCCCAGGCGAAACGGGCCCCTTTTGACTTCAGGTCGGTCGAGCTGCGGTCCACGCCGGTGGCGAAGGGATCGCTCCACAGCTCCACCGGCATGACGTTGAACACCAGCGAGGTGGCAACGATACCCTTGTCGCCCATCTCCTGGCGCAGGCCGAGCTGCTGGGTGAAGTCGAAACGCACCGCATCCTGGATCAGGTTGCCGAGGAATATTTGGGTGCGGGTATCGGCGAAGGTATAGCGGATGTCGGCGTTGAGCAGCGGCGTCAGGCCACTCTCGCTGTCGGGCGAGCCGAGATCATTGATACGGCTGTGGTTGTCATCGCCCGCGTAGAAGTTGGACTGGTAGCTGACGGCGTTGACCCCGCCCAGCAGAAAGCCGGACCAGCCTGACTGCTTGGGGATCTCGCCCAGGTCGGCGTGGGCGGCATTGGCTGCCAGCAGGCCAAGACTCAGCAGGGTGAGATTGCGCATCGATGAGACTCCTGAATTATCAGTTGGTTGAATTGAACGGCCTGGCATTATAGCCAGCCAGGCTTAATCCGGGCTGACCGAATTGACTCCGGCATGCTACCCCAGCGGGCGGAGGAGGTTAATCGATAATTTATCGTGCGACGGCAGAAGAGTTCGGCGCGTCGTGCTGGTATTCTGTTCGGCGAATATCGGGGAGAAAACAATAAGATGAAACAGATAAAATCCTGGGCGCAATATTACGTCGACCTGATGACCAAGCTGGGGCTGGTGCGATTCAGCATGTTCCTGGCCACCGGCATCATAGTGCTGGCCGTCTCCATCCAGATGGGGGTCACCCTGTTTCTGCGCGGCACCGTGGATATCGTCGACCTGGTGCGCTCGGTCTTCTTCGGCCTGCTGGTCACCCCCTGGGCCGTCTATTTTCTCTCCATCGTGGTGGATCAGCTGGAGGATTCCCGCCAGCGGCTGACCCGCATGGTGCGCAAGCTGCAGGACATGCGCGAGCGGGATCTCGAGCTCAACAGCCAGCTGCAGGAGAACATCAGCCGCCTCAACGCCCAGATCGCCGAGACCAATCGGGCCGAGACCCTGCGTCAGCAGGCCATCGAGGATCTGGAGAACGAGGTGTTCCAGCGCGAGAAGGCCCAGCTGCACCTGGGCGAGCGCACCGCCCTGCTGCGCTCCTTCATCGACTGCTCCCCCGATCTGGTCTATTACCGCAACGAAGACGAGCAGTTCTCCGGCTGCAACCGCGCCATGGAGGAGCTGACCGGCAAGGTGGAGGCCGAACTCATCGGGCTGACTCCGTTCGACGTCTACAAGCACGACATCGCCAGCAAGGTGGTGGAGACCGACAAGCAGGTCTTCGCCAGCAATGAGCCGCTCACCTATGAGCAGTGGCTGGAGTACCCAGATGGCCGCAAGGCCTACTTCGAGTTGCGCAAGGTGCCCTTCTTCGACCGCTTCGGCAAGCGGCTCGGCCTGCTCGGCTTTGGCCGCGACATCACCGAGCGCAAGCAGTACCAGGACAAGCTGGAGAAGGCGAGCCGCGACAAGACCACCTTCATCTCCACCATCAGCCACGAGCTGCGCACCCCGCTTAACGGCATCGTCGGCCTGAGCCGGATGCTGATGGATACGCCGCTCGATCCCAAACGGCATCAGCAGCTCAAGACCATTCACCTGAGCGCGGTGACGCTCGGCAACATCTTCAACGACATCATCGATCTGGACAAACTGGATCGGCGCCGGTTGGAGATTGCGCCGACCCGCATCGATCTGCCCGCCTTCCTCGACGAGCTGGAGACGCTGTCGCGCATCCAGGCGGAGCAGAAGGGGCTCTATCTGCACTTCGATCGGGATGGTGAGGTGCCGCAGTTCGTGATGGCAGATGGCACCCGATTGCGCCAGGTGCTGTGGAATCTGGTGGGCAATGCGGTGAAGTTCACCGACGAAGGCGGGGTGACGGTACGCTGCCTCGCCCATGCCGCCGACGCGCCGGGCAAGCTGGCGCTGCACTTCGAGGTGGAGGATACCGGCATCGGCATTCCACGGGCCCAGCAGGAGAAGATCTTCGCCATGTACTATCAGGTACAGGGCAAGAAGCACGCCACCGGCACCGGCATCGGCCTCGCGGTCTCCCGCCAGCTGGTGCAGGCGATGGGTGGCCAGCTCTACGTGGACAGCGATCCGGGCGAGGGATCCTGCTTTACCGCCGAACTGGAGGTGGAGTGTATCGAAGGAGAGGTTGCCGCCCTCGAGCCCGAGATGCCGTCCCTCGACATCCTGCTGGTGGAGGACGTCGAGCTCAACGTGACCGTGGCCTGCGCCCTGCTGAGCAAGCTTGGCCATCAGGTCAAGGTGGCGCGCGATGGCGCCCAGGCGCTGGCCATGGCCAACCCGGATGATTTCGACTTGATCCTGCTCGACATCCAGCTGCCGGACATGACGGGGTTCGATGTGGCGGAACAGCTGCTCGCCCGCTACGGCGAAAGTTTGCCGCCCATGGTGGCACTCACCGCCAACGCCACCGGCGATCGCCAGTACTACCGGGATCACGGTATGCAGGATGTGATCAACAAGCCGCTCGGCTCGAAGGCGGTGCGGGAGGTGATTGGTCACCTGTTTGCCGATCTGGCCGGGGACGAGGCGGACGAGCAGGCCGACACCGTCAGCCAGGATGCGCTGCTGGACCTGCCCTTCCTCACCGATTATGCCGATACCGTGGGCAAACCGGTGCTGCTCTCCAGCGTCGATCTGTTCGAGAAGATGATGCCCGACTACATGGCGGTGCTCGACTCCAACATGATTGCCCGGGATCAGGCCGGCGTAGTGGAGGAGGCGCACAAGATCAAGGGGGCGGCGGGCTCCATCGGCCTGCGCCGGCTGCAGCAGACGGCCCAGCTGATCCAGAGTCCGGATCATCCGGCCTGGTGGGAGAACGTGGAAGACTGGATTGAGACGCTGCGCCGGGAGTACCCGGGCGATATCGCCCGCCTGCGGCGCTGGTTGCTCTCATAAACGCGCTGCGCTGGCAAGGAGCTGCAACATGTATAGCCGTTTGATTACCCCCGAGCGGATCCACCCCTGGGGTGACGAAGAATTGCTGGAGGCGACCGAGCAGGATCGTGCCCGTATCGTGCAGGCGGCGCCGGTGCGCCGGCTGCAGCAGAAGACCCAGGTCTTCCCGCTCGACGTGAAGGCCTCGGTGCGCAGCCGACTGACCCACTCGCTGGAAGTACAGGAGACCGGTCGCCAGATCAGCCGCCGCGTTCTGGCGGCCCTGCCGGCCGGCGCTGTGTGTGAGGGGGCCTTCGTCAATCTGGTGGAGATGTCCTGCCTGTTGCACGACGTCGGCAACCCGCCGTTCGGCCACTTTGGCGAGCAGGTGATGAGCCAGTGGCTGGCGCAGGAGCTGGACGGCCTGTTTGCCGCTGCGCTGGGCAAGGCGCCCAGCCCGCAGTGGGCCGAGCTTCGCCAGGATCTGCTGGTGTTTGACGGCAATGCCCAGAGCCTGCGGCTGGTACACAGCCTGCACGAGTTGAATCTGACCCTGGGGCAACTGGCGGCACTGTGCAAGTATCCGCAACAACCGCCGGTGGGCCGGCAGGCAACCCCCTACTATGGCCAGCATCACGGCTGGAGCAGCAAGCGCGGCATCTTCTTCAGCGAACAACCCCTCTACAGCGCCCTTGGCCAGAGCCTGGGGCTAGCCGCCGGCTGTCGTCACCCGCTGGTCTACATCATGGAAGCGGCGGACGACATCTCCTACTGCATCGCGGATCTGGAGGATGCGGTGGATCGGCGCATCCTCGGCCTCGGCGAACTGCTGCAGGCGCTGCGGGAAGCGGATGGCGGTGACTACATGGCGGCGTTGCTGAGTGCGGCCGTCGACTCGGATCGCGGCTTCTTTCCCCATTTCCGCCAACAGCTGACTCGGGATCTGGTGGCGCTGGCCGCCAGCACCTATGTGAGCGAGCACGCCCAGATCCTGAGCGGCGCCTATCCTCAGGCCCTGCTGCACGGCCAGGCGCCGGCGGCGCGGGTGCTCGACATCCTCAAGCGGGTCGCTCGCGAGCTGGTGTTCATGCGTCCCGAGGTGGAGGCGCTGGAGCTGGAGGGCTACGCCGCCCTGCGCGGCGTGCTCTCCACCTACGCCTGCCTGCTGGCCCTGCCTGCTGGCCACTTCGAACGCCTGCTGGCGGGGCAGGGGGGCAGCGAGCTGTTCTTTGCCCGGCGGCTTTACCATCGCCTGTCGGCCCGCCATCTCAAGGCCTATCGACTGGCGGTGGCCAACCGGGATCCCCGTTTTGCCGAGGAGGCGGAGCAGGAGTGGTATTACCGGGTGCGGCTGCTACTGGATTACGTGAGCGGCATGACGGACACCTATGCGCTGGAGGAGTTTCGGCTGCTGTCCGGGATCTGAGCGGGACGGCGTCAGGCTCTCTGTTCCGGATGAGTATTGATAGATGACTCACCTCCCCATATGGGGGGTGAGGTTCTTGTATAAAATTCGGTCTTTTTTTAGACTGTGGCAACTTGTTCAACTTTCACACGGTAAGGAGACGGATATGCAACATTCAATGCTAAACGTTGCGTTCGACCGCTGCATCAGCAGCGCGAAGACTCGTGCTCTTTTTCTGCCGCGTGGAGGAAACAGGTAACACCTGCTTTTTCATCACCCGCGGTTGTCCCGCAGGGTGATCTCTTCTCTCCGGGGGAACCGCACGTTCAACTGGAGAATATTATGTCTATCGAACTGACCCTGCTGCGCACCGTCGAGACCCTGGTCCAGAAACGGATCACCCGGCTGGAACGCCGCACCCGTTATCTGCACCTGTCGCCCGCCCTGCTCAAAGACATCGGTCTGGAAGGGCAAAATGTGCAGATCGCCCACATCCGTGAGCAGGAGTATCAAACCGGCTTCCGGCTTGGGAACCGAATAACCTGATAAGGTGGGGCCTGGCCCCCTTCTTGCTAGAAAACGGCAGGCGTGAGCCTGCCGTTTTTCGTATCCGCACAAGTTCTGTTATGAATTTTTATTCACACATTTTGCCAAAATCCCTATGATCGCTCTCCGATCTGTTCAGGAGTCACCCATGCTGCGCCTCTGTTATCGCGCCATTCTGTTGTGCTGGTTTGCTTGCTGGAGCCATGTGGCTGCGGCAGAAACCTCTCTGGACAAGGATCAGCTGGGACTGACGGAACGGCTGTGGCTCGCCTCGCGCAATGACCTGGTGGTGGGCATGCCCTCGATGGCCTGGCCCCCCTACATCTATACCAATGGCCGGGGTGGCTTCAACGGTCCGCTCGACGACTTTGCCAACCAGATTGCCGGCCGGCTGGGGCTGACCGTGCGCTACAAGACCTATCCCTACTATGCCGATGCCCAGCAGGCGCTGCTCGATGGGGAGGTGGACATGCTGATCGGCGTGACGCCCAGCCAGTCGCGTCAGGAGAAGATGCGCTTTACCTCGGATCTGATGACCCTGCAGCGCGCCGTCCTGCTGACGCGGGAAGAGGGGGAGCCGACCCTGGCCGCGGCACGCCAGTTGCGCTGGGTGTGCGAGCACGGCTTCAGCTCCTGCGAGGAGCTGACCCAGCTCGGGATGACCCAGCTGACCGAGGCGGACAGCAGCGACGAAGCCGTCTTCATGGTCAAGAAGGGGCTGGCGGATGCCTATCTCTCCGATCTGCCCTCGCTGATGCGGCTGCAGCGCCTGCAGCCGCAGACCGGGCTCAGGGTGATCACCCCGGAGTGGGTGACGGATACCTCGCTGGCCATGGCGGTGAGGCTGGACAATCAGGGGCTGCGCGATCTGCTGGAGCTGGCCCTCAACGATATGTCGCTGGATGAGCGCCGCCGCATTCTGGAGACCGGCGGTATCGTCGACTACGAGCTGGCCAACGGCCCTCGCCAGATAGTGTTCAACCAGAGCGAATTGGACTGGCTGGCCCGCCACCCGACCCTGCGCTTCGGGGTGGCGCCGGACTGGCCAGCGGTGAGCGAGATCGATGGCAATGGCCAGCTCAAGGGCTTCATCGCCGACCTGCTCAAGCTGGTGAGCCTGCGATCCGGCCTGCACTTCAGCCTGGTACCCACCAGCAGCTGGGCCGAGACCCAGAGCCTGCTGCAGGCGCGCAAGCTGGATTTCATTCCGGCCATCACCCCGACTGCAGAGCGGCGCCAGTACGCCCTGTTTACCCCCGACTACGCCTTCATCCACCGGGTGATTGCCGCCAGGCAGGGGAGTGAAGAGCTGGCCAGTCTCAACGAGCTCAAGGGACGCCGGGTGGGGATCGTCGGCGGCTCGGTGGAGGAGTTGGTGCTCAAGGAGGTGGGCGCCAACCCTGTGGCAGTGAGCAGCGATACCAAACTGCTGCCGCTGCTGGACGGACACCAGGTCGACTATGTGCTGATGAGCATGACCACCCTGGAGCAGGCATTGCAGAAAGGGTTCAACAACCGCTACCAGGTGGTGTTTTCCGGCAACGAGCTGAGGGTGCCGGTCGCCATGGCGGTGCATCAACAGGATCCCATGTTGCAGCAGATCCTGACCAAGGTGCTGCTCTCCATCCGGCCGGAAGAGATGACCAAGCTGGAGCACAAGTGGCTGACTCTGACCATCCAGACCGGCATCAATCCGACCACGGTGGCGCTCTGGTCCGCCTTGGGGCTGGGGGCCTTCCTGCTCTGCGTGCTGCTGTTCATGGGCTGGAACCGGACCCTGCGTCGCCAGATAGTGCAGCGCCAGCTGGCCGAGCACAAATTGAACGAGCAGCTGACGTTTGTGCAGACCCTGCTCAACTCCCTGCCCAACATGGTGGTGCTGCGGGATCGCGAGCAGCGCATCACCCTGTGCAACCGGGCCTATCGGGATGCCTTCATCGGCGACCCGATGAAGGAGGGGGGCGACGATCTGGACCGCATGCCGGCCAGAGAGCGGGCGCGGGTACTGAAAGAAGAGCAGAAGGTGTGGCAGAGCGGCGCACAGTTGGAGGGGGCGGGCAACAGCCGCCGCCAGGATGGCGCCATGTTCCACGTCATCTATACCAAGCGTCCCTACACCTCCCCGGATGGAGACATGCTCGGTGTCTTGACCGTGCTGACCGACGTGACCCGCATCAAGGAGGCCGAGGCGCGGGCCCGCAAGGCGGAGACCCGCCTCACCCAGATCACTGACAGCATGCCTGGCATCGTCTATCAGTACCTCTGGATCGGACCCGGCAAGGGGCGCTTCCTCTATGCCTCGCAGGGGGCGAGCGAGATCCTGGGGGCCAGCCGGCAGGAGATGCTGTCGGCCGAGTCGGGGGGAGAGGTGTTCGGCTTTACCGAGGAGGCGTTGCAGGACTTCGTCAGCAAGGTGGCCAACCATGCTCAGACCCTGGCCCCCCTCGATCTCGAGGTCAAGGTGGAGCGGCCGGAGGGAGCGCGCTATCTGCAGGTGCGCGGCAGCTTTGTGCCGCAGGAGGAGGGGCACCTGATCCTCAACGGGGTGATCCAGGACATCACGGCCCTCAAGCGCCAGGAGCATGAGCTGAGGGAGGCGCGGGCCTATGCCGAGCAGGCGATGCAGGTACGCAGCCGCTTCCTCGCCACCATGAGCCACGAGCTCAGAACCCCCATCTCCGGCATGCATGGCATGCTGGAGCTGCTACAGATGAGCGAGCTGAACGAGGATCAGCGCTACCTGCTGCGTAACGTGGTCACCTCCACCAACAACCTGCTCTATCTGGTCAACGATGTGCTCGACTTCTCCAAGATAGAGGCGGGCCAGTTGCAGCTCCATTATCAGGAGTGCCGGCTTGCCTCCGTCATCTGCGACGTGATCCGCGGCCATGCCACCCTGGCCCATGGCAAGGGGCTCAGAGTGACGCTGGACTGGGGCACCGAGGTGCCGGATCAGGCCCGAATCGATGCGGTGCGGGTGGGCCAGGTGCTCTCCAACCTGCTCAACAATGCGGTCAAGTTCACCGAGCGGGGCGAGATCCGCATCCAGGTAGGCCTGCAGGCCGAGCGACTGGCCATCACGGTCAGCGACACCGGCATCGGCATCGCCGAAGAGAAGCAGGATCGCCTGTTCACTCCGTTCGAGCAGGTGGAGTCCGACATAACCCGACGCTTCGGCGGCACCGGGCTGGGGCTGGCCATCTGCCACCAGCTGGCCCAGAAGATGGGGGGCACGCTGACGCTCGAGAGCAAATCGGGGCACGGCACCCGGCTCACCTTCGAGTTCCCGCTGAGCGAATGTCAGTGGGATGCCCCGCCGCTGGCCGGCCAGGAGTGGTGGCTGTTTGGCGAAGATGTTGCCTTGCAGAGCGCCATGCAGCGGCTGGGGGCCAGGCTGCATCGTCTGGATCCACAACAGTGGCAGCAGCCCCTCAACGGCCTGTTGCTGGTGGAGGAGAGCTGGCTCGAGCAGACGCTCGGCAGCGACTGGCTGGGCCATTTGCAGCAGTCGACCCTCAAGGGCATAGTGCTCTCCCCGCAGGAGGCCCTGCGCGGTCGTATGGGATCGAGTGCCTGGTGGCGGCTGGGGCAATCGCCGCTCTATCCCGACCTGTTGCTGGAGACTTGCCATCAGTTATTGGGGGAGGCGGCGATCAGCCCGGTGGAAGCCAATGCGCCCAAGCTGCACGGGCGGGTGCTGGTGGCCGACGATCACCCCATCAACCGCGCCCTGCTGGCCCGCCAGCTGGCGATCCTCGGCGTGGATGCCGAGGTGGTGGATGACGGCGACAAGGCCTTGCGCACCTGGCAGGGGCAGGGATTCACCCTGCTGCTGACCGACTGCCACATGCCGGCGATGGATGGTTACAGCCTGACCCGGGCGCTGCGGGAGCAGGGGGTATCGGCCCCTGTCATCGGGGTGACGGCCGACACCTCCGAAGAGGCCGGCCTGCAGATGCAGGAGGCGGGCATGAACGACATGTTGTTCAAACCCTATACCCTGGATACGCTGCGGCAGGTGCTGATGCGCTGGCTGCCGGTGAGCAGCCAGGCGCAGGAACCCAGCCTGGCCCCTGCCCCTGCCAGCGAGCAGGGGGAGCGCTGGATCTCGCTGTTTGGCGATGAGGTGGTGGCGCGCAGCATGGCGCGGGAATACCTGGATTCCAATCGCCAGGACGGAGATGACATGATGCAGGCACTGGCCAGGCAGGATACCTATGCCCTGGTGGAGACGGCGCATCGGATCAAGGGGGCTGCCCGCATGGTGGGGCAGCAGGCATTGGCGGAGGAGGCGGCCCGGCTCGAAGCGGCGGCCCGCCTCAAGCAGCTGGACGAGCTCAGCGAACTGAGCCAGACGGTGCTGGCGCTGATGAAGGCTATTACAGGTGAAATTGGATTATGGCTCGATGAACAAGACACAGCATGAGTTGGTGATCATGGTGGTGGAAGATCACGCCTTCCAGCGCAAGGCGTTGATGCACCAGATCCGCGGGCTCGGTTACGCTTCCCTGCTGGAGGCGCAAGACGGGGTGGAGGCGTTGGCCATGTGCCAGCGGCATCAGGTCGACATCCTGTTTTGCGATCTGCGCATGCCGGGCATGGATGGCATGGCGCTGTTGCGCCGCCTCTCCCTTGGCGGCTTTCGCGGCGGCATCATCCTCTCCAGTGCGCTGGAGGATGACGTGGTCGAGGCCGTGCTGCGCATGAGCGCCGCCTATGGCTTGCAGGTGCTGGGGCGCATCGAGAAGCCCTCCAGCCAGCAGCAGATCAGCCAGCTGATCGGGGCCTGGCGCCCGCAGCAGGAGCGAGCCCAGGAGGAAGATGGCCACCGTCTGACCCTGGATGAGCTGAGCCTGGCGCTGGAGCAGGATCAGCTGCTGCCCTGGTATCAGCCCAAGGTGAGCTTCGGCTCCGGCCAGTGGGTCGGCATGGAGGCGCTGGCCCGCTGGCAGCATCCGGAGTACGGCCTCATCTCGCCGGCCCGCTTCATTCCGCTGGCGGAGCACAACGGCCTCATCGATCGGTTGACCGAGGTGATCATCAGCAAGTCGCTGCGAGACGGCCACCTGTGGGAGCAGACCGGGCTATCCCTCAACCTCTCGATGAACCTCTCCACCACCTCGCTGATCGAGGGGGATCTGTGCAACACCCTGATCAACCAGTGCCAGCGCTGGAGCATCAATCCCGAGCTCATCACCCTGGAGGTGACCGAGAGCGCGTTCGTGCAGGATCTGGGCAAATCGCTGGAGGTGCTGACGCGCCTGCGCATGCACGGTTTCGGCCTCTCCATCGATGACTTCGGTACCGGCTACTCCTCCATGCAGCAGCTGGCCCTGCTGCCCTTCACCGAACTCAAGCTGGATCGCTCTTTCGTGGATCACTGCTTTGAGGACCCCTCTCGCTTGGCCATAATAGAGTCAAGCATCGAGCTGGCCCGCAAACTGGGGCTCAAGTCCGTCGCCGAAGGGGTGGAGGATGAACTCACCTGGCGGCTGCTGGCGCGGCTGGGGTGCGACGTGTGCCAGGGCTTCTTCTCTGCCCGGCCCATGCCGCGTGAGGAGTTGATGGGATGGCACGACTCCTGGCGTGAACGGCTACCGGCGCTGCTCGGGGAGTGAATGTTGGACAGGATGCCCGCAAAGAAACAAGGATGTTCATGAAAATTTCAAGCAAGTTGCTGCTCAGCTTCTGTTTTATCAATCTGCTGGTGATCCTCTCTTCCAGCCTGGTCTACCACCAGCTCGGCCGCATCGGACAGGCCGGCAGCGCTCTGATGGAGCAGGCCCTGCCCGCCCTGCAACGGGATGAGGCCAGCCAGAAGGCGCTGGTGGCGACTATCTCCTCCCTGCGGGCCTATCTCATCCTGGGCAAGGATCCGGCGCAGGCCGACCGCCTCAAACAGGAGTGGGAGGGGGCCTGGCAGGTGATCGAACACCAGCAGTTCACCGCCGAGCTTGCTCGCTCGCTCAAGGCCTTCAAGACCAGCCAGCAGAAGGTGTGGGACATAGCTCAGACCGACGAGAATCTGCCCGCCCATACCCTGATGTTGCAGGAGGCGGGGCCGTTGGCAGAGTCTGCCCTCGATCAGCTGCAGTCCTTTGCCAACGAAGAGGTGGCCACCCCGCAGGATCAGCTGCCCGGCGATCGCCGTCTGCTGCTCAAGCAGGTGGGGGATGCCTATAACGGCCTCTCCAATGCCCTTTCCGCCCTGCGTGACTTCCTCATCTCGGGGGATCCGGACTATCGCACCAAATACCAGGACTATTACCAGTTCCACCAGCAGCGGGTGGCCGAACTGAAGCAGCAAGAGGCCAACTTTACCGAGGCGCAGAAGGGGATCTGGTCGCTGTTCGAGGAGATGTCGGCCCCCTTTGTCGAGCTGGTGGGCCAGGTGATAGAGAAGCGTCAGGCCCCGGACTGGGATCAGGCCAATTACCTGATGGCGACCGAGATTGAGCCCGCACTCGGCCAGCTGGCGACCCAGCTGGCCGGCCAGGTGACCGAGACCCGTGCCGAGGTACAGAGCATGGGCCAGAAGATGACCAGCGCCGGTCAGGCCATCAATCGCACCCTGCTGCTGGCCACCCTGACCGTGATCGTGCTGGGTACCCTGGTGGCGCTGCTGTTCAGCCGGCGCCTGACCCGGGACATCGCCAGCCTGGTGCTGCGAGCCGATCAGGTGGCCAATGGCCGGCTGCCGGCCCGCCCCCTGCCGGTGCAGAGCCAGGATGAGCTGGGCGGGCTGACGGGCTCCATCAACCAGATGTCCGGCCAGCTGCGCCAGCTGGTGGGGGAGATCCAGGGGGCGGTGGGGCAGGTAGACGGGGCCTGCGGCGAGGTGAGCGCCACCACCCGCGCCATCGTCACCGATCTGGCGAGCCAGAATCAGCGGGTCGATACGGTGGCGGCGGCCATCGAGCAGATGTCGGTCAGTACCCGGGATGTGGCGGGCAATATCGCCGAAGCGGCGCGGGCCGCCCAGCAGGCCGAGCAGCAGACCCGCCAGGGGGGCCACGAGCTGGCCCGCATGACGGCCACCATGCAGCAAATTGCCGCCATGATTGCCCAGGCGAACGAGGCGATGGGTCAGCTCAGCAGCCAGAGCGAGCAGGTGGGACGCGTCACCGAGGTGATCGCCACCATTGCCGAGCAGACCAATCTGCTGGCGCTCAACGCCGCCATCGAGGCGGCGCGGGCCGGCGAGCAGGGACGCGGGTTTGCGGTGGTGGCCGACGAGGTGCGCCTGCTGGCGAGCCGCACCAGCCAGTCCACCGAGGAGATCAGCCAGACCATCGCCAGCATCCAGCAGCAGACCCGCCAGACCGTCAACACGGTCGGCAGCGGTACCCGGCTGGTGGAAGAGGGGCGCGGCGCCGTCGACTCGGTGACCGCTACCCTGGACGCCATGCTGCAGCTGGTGCAGGACTTGTCGGGTCAGCTGGGGGCCATCGCCACCGCGACCGAGCAGCAGTCGCGGGTGGCCCAGGAGGTGGCGGGCACGGTGGAGGAGATCGCCGGGCTCAGCCGGCAGTCGAGCCAGCGCAGCCAGCAGGGGGAGGAGATAGTGGCCAGGCTGGCGCAGGATACCGGCCGCTTGACGGCGGTGATCAGCCGCTTCGAACTGGATGACTGAGGCGGACAAGGCCCATAAGAACGGGGCAGGCCGCTTGGCCTGCCCCATTTCTTTTCAATCTTGCTGGCAAGAGATGGTTGCTCTGACCTGGCGGGTCACTCCAGCCGGCGGAAGGACTGGTTGTCGAAGCTGCTGCTGGTCTCCTGATTGAGCAGGCTCACCAGCAGGATCGCGCGCTTGTCGCCATCCGGCTCCAGATAGATAGCCTCGAAGCCGGCCAGCGGACCGGATTCTATCAATACCTTGTCACCCTGGGTCGGCAGGTTGGCGTAGCTGGCGCGCGCCTCGTCGCTGTCGTCCCGGCTCATCAGCTGATAGACCAGCTGGCTGTTGATGGCGGTCCACTCCCGTCCGAAGTGGATGATGCGGCTGATGCCGCGGGTGGACTTCAGGGTGACCGGGGTGACCTCTTCCAGATCCACGTAGATGAACAGGTAGTTGGGGAACATGGGCTCCCGCACCGGGACTCGCTTGCCCCGCCGCAGTTTTTCAATTTCCACCATGGGATAATAGGACTCGATCCCCTGGGCTTCGAGATGGGCGCGGGCGCGGGCCTCTTCTTTTGGCTTGCAGTAGGCCAGATACCATTTTTTCATGTGATGAATATGTTCGTGTTGCCGTGCTCGCCGATATGATAGCGGCAGCAATAAAAAAGGCCACGCATTGCGTGGCCTTTTTTGCCGAGTGAGTGATTACCAACCTTTCACCAGGCCGCCTTTGAACAGTTCCAGCCCTTTCTTGTAGACGTCATCGGTCTGGAAGGCTTGTACGAACTGTTTGACCTTCTCGTCGTCCTTGTTGTTGTCGCGGGCGACGATCAGGTTGACGTAGGGGGACTCCTTGTCCTCAACAAACAGGCCGTTCTCGGTCGGGGTCAGGCCAATCTGACCGGCGAAGGTGTTGTTGATGATGGCCAAGTCCACGTCTTCCAGCGAGCGCGGCAGTTGGGCCGCTTCCAGCTCGACGATCTTGAAGTTGCGCGGGTTGCTGGCGATGTCCAGCACGGTCGCTTCCAGACCGGCACCCTCTTTGAGCTTCAGCAGACCCTGCTTCTCCAGCAGGATCAGGGAGCGGCCCAGGTTGGTCGGATCGTTCGGCACCGCGATCTGGGCACCATCTTTCAGCTCGGAGAGGGCCTTGATCTTCTTGGAGTAACCGGCGATCGGGTAGACGAAGGTGTTGCCGACCGGCACCAGCTTGAAGCCGCGATCACGGATCTGGGCATCCAGATAGGGCTTGTGCTGGAAGGCGTTGACGTCAACGCTGCCATCGTTCAGGGCCACGTTCGGGGTGACGTAGTCGGAGAAGTTGACCACCTCGACGGTCAGACCGTATTTCTCCTTGGCCACTTTGGCGGCCACTTCAACCAGTTCGGTCTCGGGGCCGGCGATGGCGCCCACCTTCAGGGTCTTGTTCTCTTCTTTTTGACCGCAACCGGCCAGTACCAGGGTAGCCAGCAGGGCAGCCGCAACGGATTTGATGCCAAATTTCATAAAACCTCCTGTCAGAAATCGACGATTAACGATGATCACATTTGTTGACCAGGCGCTCACCCGCGCTCTGGATGAGTTGAACCAGCACTACTAGGATCACGACGGTGACCAGCATGACGGTCGGGTCAAAGCGCTGATAGCCGTAGCGAATACCCACATCGCCCAGTCCACCGCCCCCGATGGCACCAGCCATGGCGGAGTAGTTCACCAGCGTGACGAGGGTGATGGTGACGCTGTTGAGGATGCCGGGCAGGGCCTCGGGCAGCAGCACCTTGGTGATGATTTGCAATGGCTTGGCGCCCATCGCCTTGGCCGCTTCCAGCAGGCCGTCCGGCACCTCCATCAGGGCCCCTTCCACCAGGCGGGCGATGAAGGGGATGCAACCGACGGTCAGCGGCACGATGGCGGCGATGGTGCCGATACTGGTGCCGACGATCAGCCGGGTCAGCGGGATGATGGCGACCAGCAGGATGATGAAGGGTACCGAGCGACCCACGTTGACCACCATGCCCAGGGTGCGGTTGAGCAGCGGGTTGGCCAGGATCTGGCCGGCCTTGGTCACGTGCAGCGCCACGCCGAGCGGCAGACCGAGCAGGCAGCCAAACAGGGCGGAGGCAAACACCATGATGAGGGTGTCGCCCAGGGCCGTGAACAGCAGATTAATCATTGCTTCGGACATAACCCATTACCTCCAGCTGAATATGGTTGTCGATGAAGAACTGCTGGGTGGCCTCGCACTGGGCCTCATCCCCGAACAGTTCCGCCAGCAGGAAGCCGAACTTGACGCCGCCGGCGTACTCGATGTCGGCGCTCAGGATGCTGATGTCGATGTTGAAGCGGCGGCTCGCCTCCGAGATGAGCGGCGTGTCGA
This sequence comes from Aeromonas sp. S15(2024), assembly GCF_041402265.1. Classification (NCBI taxonomy): domain Bacteria; kingdom Pseudomonadati; phylum Pseudomonadota; class Gammaproteobacteria; order Aeromonadales; family Aeromonadaceae; genus Aeromonas; species Aeromonas sp. S15(2024). The sequence goes on from NZ_JBGLQY010000006.1 coordinate 50,197, forward strand.
CCGTGCTGCCGGTAAAGCCGAGCTTCACCAGCGGATAGCTGGCAGGTATCCGGTCGCTACTCATCCGATCCTGATACTCCTGGGGTACTTCCAGGTGAATGGTGGAGTGGATGAAATCCCGTGCCAGCTGGGTCTTGGCATTGCTGAAGAACCAGGCCACTTCGCCCTGTTCGATCAGACGGCCGTCGCTGATGATGGCCACTTCGTCGCAGATCCCCTTCACCACGTCCATCTCGTGGGTGATGAGCAGTATGGTGAGCCCCAGCTTGACGTTGATCTCCTTGAGCAGGGTCAGGATCGAGCGGGTGGTCTGTGGGTCGAGGGCCGAGGTGGCCTCGTCGCACAGCAGCACCTTGGGGGCCGGGGCCAGCGCCCGGGCGATGGCGACCCGCTGCTTCTGACCACCGGACAGCTCGGACGGATAGGCGTGGGCGCGGGCTTCCAGCCCGACCAGCGCCAGCAACTCGGTGACCCGATTCTGGATCTTGTCCTTGCTCCAGCCCGCCAGCTCCAGCGGGAAGGCGATGTTGGCGGAGACGGTGCGGGAGGCCAGCAGGTTGAAGTGCTGGAAGATCATCCCGATCTGGCGGCGGGCCTGGGTCAGATCCCGCTCGCTCAGGGCGACCAAATCCTGGCCGTCGACGATGACCTGGCCATCCGTCGGGCGCTCCAGCAGGTTGACACAGCGGATGAGGGTGCTCTTGCCGGCACCGGAGGCACCGATCACCCCGAAAATTTTGCCTTGCGGCACATGCAGGCTGACATCACGCAGGGCGTGCACGGCATCACTGCCTTTACCGTAGACTTTGTTGAGACCGATCAACTTAATCATGGATTCTTCCGTGCTAACAGCCTTAAAGCACAGGGCGCTACAGGCGGGTGAATTGGGCAGAGGTTTCACTGGGTTGCTCTGTCATCATGGAGGATGATGCTAAGATGTCTGGATGGCCGTGTCAACGCGTGTTTATACATCTAGACGTCTAAAAAAGTGCTAAGGATTGCCACTGGTTGACTAAGGCCGACGGTGATCCGGTTCACATCAATATTGTATTTTGCAGTGTAGTAGGATTGCCGAATATCAAATGGCAAATACACCATTATCACTTCCTTTATTAGTCGTGAGACGGATTCAGCTGCTCATCCTTTTACTCCCCCCGGGTTGGCACAAATCATTCCATTTTGTATCGATCGCTGCTTTCTTGGCCGGCTTCTTGATGCAGCACAACAAGGGCCGTGCTTTGGCTTGGCTTGCAATTGCCTGTTTTTTATACTGAGTGGGCACGACATACAGGAGGGCAACCTGATGCGATTTCAACAAATCAAAGACTTGCTGCTCTATCTGGAGCAGGTGCATCACCAGCTTGGACTCTGTTACGGGCGCCTCATGACCCAGGTGGATGGCGAGCGCAGCCGGCTGCTGCTGGCCTATCTGCAGCAGCGGGAGGAGGCGGCGGGTACCCAGCTGGAGGACTACCTGAGCGAACTTGGCGAAGGGGTGAAGGAGACCTGGCTGGAGCGGGGCTTCAGCGAGGATCTGCTGCCCGGGATCCGGCGCCTTGACCTGCCCGCCACGGCCCAGACCCAGGACATAGTGCAGCTGGTGTGCCGGCAGGAGGAGAAACTCATCGGTGAGCTCAGCCATCTGGCCCGGGAGTGTCCGACCGAGGAGACGGTGCGGCTGCTCGGTGGCTTGGCCACGCAGGAGCAGACCCGCCTGACCCGGTTGGTGCACGGCGCCCATCGGCTCGACGACCTCTAGGGGATGGCCGCTGTCGGGTGAAGTGTGCGGCGCGTAGTGAAAAATGTGTGGGGAAAACAGCAGAGGCCCGGCAATGCCGGGCCTCTGCTGTTTGTTGTTCACGATGGGCTCATGCCGACTGGCGGGCGGCGGTCAGCTCGGCGGCGTGCAGGGCGGCGCCTATGATGCCGGCCTGATTGAGGTTGGCGGCCGCTACCAGCGGGGCACGGGTCTCAATCTTGTCGATGAACTTGTCGAGCTTGGCGGCGCTGCCGCCGCCCAGGATGAAGAGGTCGGGGGAGAACAGAAACTCGAGGCGAGACAGGTACTTGTTGAAGCGCTTGCCCCAGCGGCCCCAGGAGAGATCCTCGCGCTTGCGCACCGCGTCCGAGCAGTAGTGCTCGGCCACCATCCCTTCCAGCATCAGGTGACCCAGCTCGGTGTTGGGCAGCAGTTGGCCGTTGACGAACACGGCGGTGCCGATGCCGGTGCCGACCGTGATGAGGATGATCACCCCCTGGCGATCCCGGCCGTTGCCGTAGCGCATCTCCGCCAGACCGGCCGCATCGGCGTCGTTCAGCACGTGGCAGGGCTGGCCGGTCACGTCGCCAAACAGATGGGCGACGTCGGTCTCAATCCAGCTCTTGTCGATGTTGGCCGCACTCTTGGCGATGCCGTTGTGGATGGTGGCGGGAAAGCCGCAGCCCACCGGGCCCTTCCAGTCGAAGTGTTCCACCAGCGCCTTGAGGGTATGCGCCACGGCGGCCGGGGTGGCCGGCTGCGGCGTCACCAGCCGGTGGCGTTCGCCAATCAGCTCGCCCGTTGCGGTGTCGACGAGGCATCCCTTGATCCCCGAACCACCGATATCCACTCCCAACATCTGCATCAGCTTGTTCCTTTTGTTGTGCCGACCATCGACCGTCGGCAGAGCATGAAAAAATGACCTGGATCCGGCAAGGGGCAGATCGTCTATGCGTGATCCGGCAGACCTTTTTCGATGCAGCGGATCAGCAAGCGGGTCTTTTTGTTGTCATCCTGCTGGCGCCGGGCCAGGGTCGCCAGCGCCCACTCGATATGTTCGGCCACCATGGGTTCGGCTTCAGCCAGCGCCTGCTGCAGGGCCACCATTACCTCCTGGCTGGCCGGGCCGTTGCCAAGGGCCACCGCCAGGTTGCGGCGCCAGCGCTGATAGCCGATGCGGCGAATGGGGCTGCCTTCCGTGTGTTTGAGAAACTCGCTCTCGCTCCAGCCCCACAAGGTCAACAGCGGCGGGCGGTGCAGATTGGGGCGCGGGCTGAAGTCGGGCTCAGGGCTGGCATTGGCGTAGCGGTTCCAGGGGCAGATGAGCTGGCAGTCGTCACAGCCATAAATGCGGTTGCCCATCAGCGGCCGGAACTCTACGGGGATGGGGCCGTCGTTCTCGATGGTGAGATAGGAGATGCAGCGGCGGCCATCCACCACGTAGGGGGCGACAATGGCGCCGGTGGGGCAGATGTTGATGCAGGCCACGCACTTGCCGCATTGCTCTTTCTCCACCGGGGCGTCCAGCGGCAGTGGCAGGCTGAGCAGCAGCTCCCCCAGAAAGAAGAAGGATCCCGCCGACTCGTTGAGCAGCAGCGAGTGTTTGCCCACCCAGCCGAGGCCGGCCTTGGCCGCCAGCGGTCGCTCCAGAATGGGGGCCGAGTCGACGAAGGGGCGCCAGCCCAGCGCCTCGCAGCGCTGCTCGATGCGCTCCCCCAGCTGCTTGAGCCGGCTGCGCAGCAACTTGTGGTAGTCGCGACCGAGGGCGTAGCGGCTGATGTAGCCAAGGGTGGGGTCGCGCAGGGTGGCGGCGAAGCCCGCCTCGAACGGGAGATAGTTCATCCGCACCGACAGCACCCGCAAGGTGCCCGGCAGCAGCTCGTGGGGGCGAGCCCGCATCATGCCGTGGCGCGCCATGTAGTCCATGCTGCCGTGATAGCCAGCGTCCAGCCAGGCTTGCAGCCTGGGCTCTTCGAGGGTGAGATCCGTGTCTGTGATGCCGGCCTGGTCGAATCCTAGCTCGCTCGCCCAGAGCTTGATATCTTGGGCCAGTTGATGGAGTTCGGCCGTGGTCATGGCGCTGCCGGTCCTGCTGGCGGGCGGCCTGAGCGTGCACCGGGATGGGAGTGTACTGTCATGCTGTATCGCATCTCTGGGGGCTTGCTGCCAAGGTTAACCGATGGGGGCGTTTGCCGCCGTCATACTGCATCATGAGCCCGGTGCCCGCCGGACCGGATCAATGGATGAGAGTCAGGAGCCGTCATGGAACAGGTCATCGGGGATGCTATCAGCGGGAAAGAGGGGCAGAGCTTACCACAATCACTGTGGCGGACTGAACAGATCCGTGCCCTGGAGCGGGAGTGGGCCGAACGCGAGGGGCTGAGTCTCTATGCCCTGATGGAGCGCGCCGGCGCTGCGCTGCGCACCTACGCCATCCACCACTGGCCGCACAGCCGGTGCTGGTGGATCTTTACCGGCCCCGGCAACAACGGTGGCGACGGCTACGTGCTGGCCCGCCTGGCGAGACAGCTTGGTCTTGAGCCTCAGGTGATTGCCGTGCGGGATCCCGCCGAGCTGACGGGGGATGCCAGGCGGGCCGCCGACGAGTGGCTGGCGATGGGGGGCACAGTGGTGTCGCCCGAGGAGCGGGAACTCGACCGGCTGCCGGCCCCGGATCTGGTGATAGATGCACTGCTTGGCACCGGTGTCCATATCCGGCTGTCACCGCTCATGACAAGGATCGTCGCAACAATCAATGGCTTGCAGGTGCCCGTGTTGGCGGTGGATCTCCCCTCCGGCCTCAATGCCGATACCGGCTGCGCCATGGGAGCCGTGGTGCGCGCCAGCCGTACCCTCACCTTCATCGGCATCAAGCAGGGCATGCTCACCGCCGACGGGGTGGATTGCGTCGGTCGACTCGACTGCGACACCCTCGGCGTCACCGCGCCGCCCGAGTGGCAGGCTGCCGCCGAGCGTGTCGATTATCCTTCTCTTTGCGCCAGGCTGACGCCGCGCCAGCGCTCGTCCCACAAGGGCTCCCACGGCAAGGTGTTGCTGGTGGGGGGTAATGCGGGGATGCAGGGGGCCATCGTGCTGGCCGCGCGCGCCTGCCTGCGGGCCGGTGCCGGTCTGGTCCGGGTGTGCCAGCATCCTGACCAGCTGCCCGCCAGCCTCTACCAGGCCGAATTGATGGGCAGTCAGGCCGGGGGGGAGGAAAGCTGGGCCTCGGTGCGGGTAGTGGGACCGGGTCTGGGTCAGGATGAGTGGGGTCGGCGCCATTTTGAGTCATTTGTTAACGAGCGGGTGCCACTGGTATTGGATGCCGATGGATTGAATTGGCTGGCGCAATGTCCCCGTCATCAGGATAATTGGGTGCTCACGCCCCATCCGGGCGAGGCGGCCCGCCTGCTGGGCTGCACCATTGCCGAGATCGCCGCGGATCGCTTTGCCGCGGTGCAGCGTCTGCAGCAGCGCTTCGGCGGTGTGGTGCTGCTCAAGGGGGCGGGGACGCTGATCCACGACGGCAAGGGGATGGCGCTCTGCAACGAGGGCAATCCCGGCATGGCCTGTGGCGGCATGGGCGACCTGTTATCTGGTATAATCGCCGCCCTTTTGGCCCAGGGCTGGTCTGCCGCCGAGGCAGCCCGACTGGGCGCCGTGATCCACGGGGAAGCGGCCGATCTGGCCGCTGCAGACGGAGAGCGGGGCATGCTGGCATCAGACCTGCTGCCCTTTATCCGTCGACTGGTTAATCCCGACACCATAACAAGCTAAAGAAGAACATGGCAAAACAGTTGATGATGACACTGCCGGACGAGGCAGCAACCGTGGCACTGGGTGGCCGTCTGGCCCACGCCTGCCAGCAGGCGACCACTGTCTTCCTGCATGGGGCCCTCGGGGCCGGCAAGACTACCCTGACTCGTGGCTGGGTGCAGGGGCTGGGTCATGAGGGCAAGGTCAAGAGCCCGACCTACACCCTGGTGGAGCCCTACGAGCTGGCCGACTGGCAGCTTTACCACTTCGATCTCTATCGGCTGGCCGACCCGGAAGAGCTGGAGTTCATGGGGATCCGCGACTACTTCGGCGCCAACACCCTTTGTCTGGTGGAGTGGCCGGAAAAGGGCGACGGCTGGCTGCCTGCGCCAGATCTCGAGATCACCCTGAGTTATGCAAACGAGCAGCGCGAGGTGCAGATTGACGCCCGCACTGCTATTGGCGAAGCCATTCTGGAACGGTTGTCATCTACGTGCGCTTGATCCTTGTTATTGCCCTCTCCCTGCTGGCCTTACCCTCCTGGGCGAATCAGCTCAAGAGCGTGCGGGTGTGGCCATCGCCGGACAACACCCGGGTGGTGCTCGACATGAGCAGCGCCCCCAATTACAACTACTTCACCCTGACCGGCCCCGATCGGCTGGTGATCGACCTGAAAGGGGCGAGCAACGTCACCAACCTGGCCCGCATCGAGAACAAGAGCGAGCTGGTGCGCAAGATCCGCGAGAGCTCGCCTCTGGAAAAAGGCGGGCTGCGGCTGGTGCTGGACCTGAGTTCAGCCATCAAGCCGGTGGTGTTCCCGCTGGCACCGGCCGGCCCCTACGGCCACCGGCTGGTGATCGACCTGCCTTATGAAGAGAAGTCCTCCGCCACCGCTCAGGCGGCACCGGTGGGTGGCAAGGGCAAGGGGGTGGTGATCGCCATCGACCCGGGCCACGGCGGGGAAGACCCGGGCTCCATCGGTCCGCGCCGTACCTACGAGAAGCGGGTGACCCTGGCGGTTTCCCAGAAACTGGCCGCCCTCATCGACCGCGAACCCGGCATGCGCGCCGTGCTGACCCGGCGTGGCGACTACTTCGTCGATCTGAACAAGCGCTCCGAGATTGCCCGCAAGGCCAAGGCCGATCTGCTGGTGTCGGTGCACGCCGACAGCTTCCACAACTCGACCCCGCGCGGCGCCTCCGTCTGGGTGCTGTCGACCAACCGTGCCAACCGCGAGATGGGCAGCTGGCTGGAGAAGCAGGAGAAACAGGGCGAGCTGCTGGGGGGCGTAGGCAAGGTGTTGGCCGAATCCGATCCCAACCCCTACCTGGCGCAGACCTTCCTCGACCTCTCCATGGACAAGTCGCGGGCCGAGGGCTATGACGTCAGCCGCCAGATCCTGCGCTCGCTGGGCCGGGTGGCCCGGTTGCACAAGAAGGCACCGGAACACGCCAGCCTGGCGGTGCTGAAGGCACCTGACATTCCCTCCGTGCTGGTGGAGACGGGCTTTATCTCCAACCACGCCGAAGAGAAGCTGCTGGCGACCTCCAGCTATCAGGATCAACTGGCTCGCGCCATCTTCGAGGGGATCCGCAACTACTACAGGGCTCACCCGACCAAGGGGGCCATGCTCACCGGCAAGGGGCAGGCCAGCAACAAGCAGGCCGCGGTCAGCCGACCTGCCCCTGCCAGCAAGCCGGTCGCCGTCAGCAAACCGGCGGCGCAGCCGGTGCAGCAGGTGGTAACCAACCGGATGCCGGCCACCGAACCGAACCGCAGCAGCGACGGCGGGGCGCCGGTCAGCAGCGTCGGCGGCTCTTCGTCCGGTGCCGGGGTGATCAAGCCCTACGTGGTGGCAGCCAAGGAGCCGAGCGTCCCGGTGACCAGCGTGCAGAGCAATGACAAGGCCAACATGATCCGTCATGTGGTCACCCGCGGGCAGAGCCTCTCCCGGCTTGCCGAGAAATACGGGGTCAGCCAGGCGCGGCTGGTGGAGATCAACAAGCTCAAGTCGCGGGACATCCAGATAGGGCAGGTGCTCTATATCCCGCAAAAGTAGCGCTGGATGAGGTGCCGGGTCCGTCCCTGCCGGTGGCAGAGGCTGACCCGGTGAACCGTCATCTAACCCCGCCGATTGCCCGCACCTTCAACCAAGCAGGAGCCAGCGATGCCGATCCGTACCTTGTCCCCTGTTCTGGCCAGCCAGACGAGCGCGGGCTGTGATACGGCGGCGTGGCTCCCAGTCGGGGCGGTTGCCACAGCCATTCCGTTCAACCAGCAGGAGTAAGCGATGCCAATTCGTATATTGCCGCCGATTCTGGCCAACCAGATTGCTGCCGGTGAGGTGGTGGAGCGGCCCTCCTCCGTGGTCAAGGAGCTGGTGGAAAACAGCCTGGATGCAGGGGCCGACCGGGTCGAGATCGACATCGACAAGGGTGGTGCCAAGCTCATTCGCATTCGCGACAATGGCGGTGGCGTCGCCAAGGATGAGCTGGTGCTGGCGCTGTCGCGCCACGCCACCTCCAAGGTGGCGACCCTCGACGATCTGGAAGGGATCAACAGCCTGGGCTTTCGCGGCGAGGCGCTCGCCTCCATCAGTTCGGTCTCCCGGCTCACCTTTACCTCCCGCACGGCGGAGCAGTCCGAAGCCTGGCAGGCCCAGGCCGAAGGGCGCGAGATGAGCGTCACCGTCAAGCCGGCGGCCCACCCGGTGGGCACGACTGTGGAGGTGGTGGACCTCTTCTTCAACACCCCGGCCCGGCGCAAGTTCATGCGCAGCGAAAAGACCGAGTTTGCCCACATCGACGAGCTGGTGCGCCGCATCGCGCTCTCCCGCTTCGACGTCACCCTGATCCTGCGCCACAACGGCAAGGTGGTGCGCCAGTACAAGGCCGCCAACACGGTGGCGGAGCAGGAGCGCCGGCTCGCCGCGGTGTGCGGCTCTCCCTTCATGCACCACGCGCTGGCGGTGGAGAGCGAGCACAGCGACGTGCGGCTGTGGGGCTGGCTGGCCACGCCCGCCGGCGCCAGACCGCAAAACGATCTGCAATACACCTATGTCAACGGCCGCATGATGCGCGACAAGCTCATCAACCACGCCATTCGCCAGGCCTATGACGAACTGCTGCCGACCGACCGGTTCGCGGCCTACGTGCTCTACATCGAGCTGGATCCGCGTCAGGTGGACGTCAACGTCCATCCGGCCAAGCACGAGGTGCGTTTTCATCAGGCGCGCCTCATTCACGACTTCATCTTCCAGGCGCTCTTTACCGCCCTGCGCCAGCCAGGGGCGGCAAGCGACGAGAGCGACCAGCCTCTGGCCGAGACCCTGGTCGAGCTGCCGGTCAGTGCCCCCATCGAGTATCCGGGCCAGGCGCCCAGAGCCGAGTGGTATGGTGCCGAGCACAACTACCGGGCCCCGGCCCGGGAAGTGCGGGAAGGAAGTGGCGCCGGGCGACCCGGCAACTACCAGCCGCCCGAGCCCCCGAGCCGGGAGGCGATGCGCGGCATGGGAGCCCTGCTCACCACCCTGCCGACGGTGCAGGACACGCCGCTGGCAGAGGCTGAAACCGCGCCTGCTGCCGCCGCCGTGGCCGCCAAGGCGGGGGCGTGGCGGGCCTTGACCCTGGTGGAGCAGGCCTATCTGCTGCTGGAGCGAGACAACCGGCTGGCCCTGCTGTCGCTGGTGCGGGCCGAGCGCCTGCTGCTGCGCCACTGGCTGCTGGAAACCTGGGGCCAGGGGCTGGCGGCCCAGCCGCTGCTGCTGCCGGTCTCCTTCAAGCTGCCGAAAAACCTGGTCGCACTGGTGGAAACGCAGGAGCGTTTGCTCAAACGGATGGGGCTGGAGTTGAAAAGCGGCGGGCGCGACACCATGATCCTGACTCGGGTGCCGGCGCTGCTGCGCCAGACCGATCTGGTGCGCTTATTACCCGAATTGCTGCAACTGATCGAGAGCGGATCTGACAGTGATGCTGGCCAGCAGGCTGAAGTACTATGCCAATGGCTGGTGGAGCAGGGGATAAGTCGCGAAAAAGTATATGATTTTGCCACGGCCAACCGCTTGCTGACGGAACTTGTTGCCGATTTCAGTGACCAACTGGCAGACGTTCGCATGGTGCGCCCGCTGTCACTGGCCAGCGTGCTGGCCGAGTTCGCCGATGGCCATTGAGGGAAATGCCCTCTTGAATCCATAAACCAGTTTTTTGCAGGTGCGCCACCAAGGGGGGGCGACCATGCAAGGGGAGTTTTTCACGTGGCTGACTTGCCGACTGCAATTTTTCTGATGGGGCCGACGGCCTCCGGCAAGACGGATCTCGCCATCGAACTGTGCCAGGCACTGCCCTGCGACATCATCAGCGTGGATTCCGCGCTCATCTATCGCGGCATGGATATCGGCACCGCCAAGCCTACGCCGGCCGAACTGGCGCAGGCGCCGCACCGGCTGATCGACATCCTGGATCCCGCCATGAGCTATTCGGCGGCCGATTTTTGCCGTGATGCGCTGCGGGAGATGAAAGAGATTGCCGAGCGCGGCCGCATTCCGCTGCTGGTGGGCGGCACCATGCTCTATTTCAAGGCGCTGCTGGAGGGACTCTCTCCGTTGCCCTCCGCCGACCCCGCCATTCGGGCCGGCATCGAGGAGGAAGCCTCCCGCCTTGGCTGGCAGGCGCTGCACGATGAGCTGGTGCGCATCGACCCGGTGGCCGGGGCCCGTATCCATCCCAATGACCCGCAACGGCTCAGCCGGGCGCTCGAGGTCTACCGCATCAGCGGCAAGACGCTCACCGAGCTGACCCAGGTGCAGGGGGAGGGGCTGCCCTACCGGGTACTGCAGTTTGCCATCGCACCGAGCGATCGCGCCGTGCTGCACCAGCGCATCGAGCTGCGCTTTGACAAGATGCTGCAGGGTGGCTTTGAACAGGAGGTCAGGGGCCTCTACCAACGGGGCGATCTCACCCCGGATCTTCCCTCCATCCGCTGCGTGGGATACCGCCAAATGTGGGACTACCTGGCGGGGGAAGTGGAGTATGATGAGATGCGCTATCGCGGAATTGTTGCCACCCGCCAGTTGGCCAAGCGTCAAATGACCTGGTTGCGCGGTTGGTCTGATGTGACCTGGTTGGAATCTGGTGAGTCTGGCAATCTGGCAAGGGTCGTCGCCCGTGCCGGAGTGGCTTGACACTCCTGTATAATCAGGTTGTTATATTGATATCCGGTGTTTAAAAACAACAAACTATAAGGAAAAGAAGATGGCTAAGGGGCAATCTCTCCAAGACCCGTTTTTGAATGCGCTGCGCCGTGAGCGGATTCCTGTTTCTATCTATTTGGTGAACGGCATCAAGCTGCAGGGTCAGATCGAATCGTTTGACCAGTTTGTCATTTTGCTGAAGAACACCGTGAGCCAGATGGTCTACAAGCACGCCATCTCCACCGTGGTGCCGGCCCGTGCCGTCAACCATCACCAGCACGCCCAGGGCGCGGCTGGCGAAGAGCAGGGTGAAGCCGAGGCGTGATATCCCGGGACGAGGCGACTCGTCAACCCAGATTCATCATGATTCCTGTCAAGGAGCAAGCGCTTGTTTGACCGTTATGAAGCCGGCGAACAGGCCGTTCTGGTACATGTCAACTTCAGTGATGAGGGTGAGCGGGAGGATCTGGAAGAGCTCAAGATGCTGGTGAGCTCGGCCGGGGTCAATGCGCTGGGGGTGATCACCACCAGCCGCAGTGCGCCCAGCGCCAAATTTTTTGTCGGCAGCGGCAAGGCTGAAGAGATCGCGTCCCAGGTCCAGATGCTGGACGCCGACGTCGTCATCTTCAACCATGCCCTGACCCCTGCCCAGGAGCGTAACCTGGAGCGTCTGTTCCAGTGCCGGGTAGTGGACAGGACCGGCCTGATCCTCGATATCTTCGCTCAGCGTGCCCGTACTCACGAAGGCAAGTTGCAGGTCGAACTGGCCCAGTTGCGCCATCTCTCTACTCGCCTGGTGCGAGGCTGGACCCACCTTGAACGTCAGAAGGGGGGGATCGGCCTGCGCGGTCCGGGTGAAACCCAGCTGGAAACCGACCGCCGCCTGTTGCGTGAACGCATCAAGGCGATTTTGCGCCGGCTCGACAAGGTGGCCAAGCAGCGGGAACAGGGACGTCGTGCCCGCAACCGCAACGAGGTGCCGACCGTTTCTCTGGTGGGTTACACCAACGCCGGAAAGTCCACTTTGTTCAACCAACTTACAGCTGCCAGCGTGTATGCTGCCGACCAATTGTTCGCAACCCTGGATCCGACCCTGCGCAAATTGGTGATCCGGGATGTGGGTGATGTGATTCTGGCGGATACAGTTGGATTTATTCGACACTTGCCCCATGATCTGGTCGCGGCCTTCAAGGCGACGCTGCAGGAGACCCGCGAAGCGGATCTGCTGCTGCACGTGGTGGACTGTGCCGACGAGCAGATGCAGGAGAATATCGAATCGGTGCAGCAGGTGCTGGCCGAGATCGAAGCCGATGACCGGCCCCAGCTGATGATCTGCAACAAGATCGACAAGCTGGGTGAACACCCGGTCGGGCTGGAGCGGGACGAAGAGGGGCGCCCGGTGCGGGTCTGGCTGTCTGCCCAGACCGGCGAGGGGTGTGACGATCTGTTTGTTGCCCTGACCGAGCTGCTGGCCGGCTCCATGGTGCACCACACCCTGCAGTTGCCCCCTTCGGCCGCCAGATTGCGCAGTGCGCTCTATCGCCTCAAGGGCATCGAGCAGGAAGGTTTCAGCGAGGAGGGGGATTTTGTGTTGGAAGTCCGCCTGCAACTGGCTGACTGGAACCGCCTCGTGAAGCAAGAAGGTGAGAGTTTACAACGCTTTATCAGGCATTGATTCGTCGATGAGATGAATGTTTGCTAGCTTCATCAACGGTTGATGGCCCGATAGAGATGATATCCATCCGCATGTATTAATGGAGACGCTGATGGCTTGGAATGAGCCTGGTAATAACGGCAAAGACCGTGACCCCTGGGGGAACAACGGCAAGAATCAGGGACCCCCTGATCTGGACGAGATGCTGCGCAAGGTGAGCCGCCGTTTTGGTGGTCTGCTGGGTGGCGGCAAATCGGGTGGTGGTGACGTCGGCAAGTTCGGCCTCTCCATCGCGCTGGTAGTGGCGGTAGTGGTGTGGGTCGTCAGCGGCTTCTATACCATTCGCGAAGCCGAACGTGGCGTGGTGCTGCGCTTTGGCGAGTACTCCCACAACGTGGATCCGGGCCTGCGCTGGAAACCGACCTTCATCGACCGGGTGATCCCGGTGGACGTGGAGTCGGTCCGCTCCCTGCCGGCCTCCGGCTTCATGCTGACCCAGGACGAGAACGTGGTGCGGGTCGAGATGGACGTGCAGTATCGCGTGGTCGATCCCGAGCAGTACCTGTTCAGCGTCACCAACGCTGACGAGAGTCTGAGCCAGGCGACCGACAGCGCCCTGCGCTACGTGGTGGGTCATACCCGGATGGACGACGTGCTGACCACGGGCCGTGAGAAGGTGCGTCAGGAGACCTGGCAGGTGATCGACAGCATCATCGAGCCCTATCACATGGGTCTGCAGATCGTCGACGTCAACTTCCTGCCGGCGCGTCCGCCGGAAGAGGTGAAGGATGCGTTCGATGACGCCATCTCCGCTCAGGAAGATGAACAGCGCTTCATTCGTGAAGCCGAAGCCTATGCCCGTGAAGTGGAGCCGAAGGCCCGCGGCCAGGTCAAGCGTCTGGAGCAGGAGGCTGAGGCCTACAAGTCCCAGATCGTGCTGAAGGCCAAGGGTGAAGTCGCTCGCTTCAACGAGCTGCTGCCCCAGTATCAGGCTGCGCCCGAGCTGACCCGTGATCGTATCTACCTGGAGACCATGGAAGAGCTCTATCAGCAGGCCAACAAGGTGGTGGTCGACATGCCGGCTGGCAACAACAGCATGATCTACCTGCCGCTCGACAAGCTCTCCGGCAAGGCCAACGCGGTGCAACCGGCTCGTCCGGCAGGTGCGCCGGTGGTAGAACAAACCCCGCCGTCCAACGAAGGGGCCAACTCCACGCCGACCCCGCTGCGCAGCGGCGACCGTTTCAGCTCAGGGAGAAACTGATAGATGAAAAAGCTAGCTATTGGTGTCATCGCTGTGGCCGCCATGGTCTGCTTCTCTTCGGTCTTCATCGTCGATGAAGGTCAGAAGGGAATCGTGGTGCAGTTCGGCAAGGTGAAGCGGGTTGAATCCGGCGAGCCGCGTCTGTACGAGCCGGGCCTGCACTTCAAGGTGCCGCTCATCGACCAGGTTCGCAAGATGGATGCCCGCATCCAGACCCTGGAAGGGCAGGCAGATCGCTTCGTCACCTCCGAGAAGAAGGACCTCATCATCGACTCCTACGTGAAGTGGAAGATCGAGGACTTCTCCAAGTACTACCTGGCGACCGGCGGTGGCAACAAGATCCAGGCCGAAGACCTGCTCAAGCGCAAGATCAACAACGGTCTGCGTTCCGAAATTGGTAATCGCACCATCAAGGACATCGTCTCTGGCGAGCGCAGTACCGTAATGGAAGATGCCCTGATGAAGATGGCGCGCTCCTCCGAGCTCGGCATCAAGGTGGTGGATGTGCGCATCAAGCAGATCAACCTGCCGGTGGAAGTCTCCAGCTCCATCTATCAGCGGATGCGTGCCGAGCGGACCGCGGTAGCCCGTGAGCATCGCTCCCAGGGCCGCGAGCAGGCCGAGATCCTGCGCGCCGACATCGACCGCAAGGTGACCGTCATGATCGCCGATGCCGAGAGTAATGCTCGTCAGCTGCGTGGTGAAGGGGATGCCGAGGCCGCCAAGATCTATGCCGACAGCTACAAGAAAGACCCCGAGTTTTTCAGCTTCGTGCGCAGCATGGAGGCCTATCGCAAGAGCTTCGCCGGTGGCAACGACCTGATGGTCCTCAAGCCGGACAGCGAATTCTTCCGTTACCTCAAGTCGCCGCACGGCAGCAAGCAGTAAGCACGTCGTGATTTGACCCAAGGGCCTGATGATTCAGGCCCTTTTGTTTGCCGGCTATTGGCTGGCAGCGGGGGGCTGTGTGTGAGGCGCTTGTAGTTGGGGCGCATTCAGGCGAGAAAGGAGGTTGTATGCTGACATCCATCCTGATGGGGCTGGGCTTGCTGCTGCTGTTCGAAGGGCTGGGGCCGCTCTTGATGCCGCGCACCTGGCAGCAGATGTTGCGGCTGCTGAGCGATCAGCCGGCCAAGCAGTTGCGCCGTATCGGCGGCTGTCTGGTGGTGGCCGGGGCCGTTATCTTGTGGGCGCTGGCCCGCTAGCTCCTGGTTGAAACGACAGTGGTACAGTGAGTGCGGACAATAAAAAAGAGGCCCTCTGGCCTCTTTTTTATTGTCTACCGGCTGGCATCAGGCGCTGCGTTGTACCGCCATGTGGGCCAGGGTTTCCAGCGCCTGCTTGTGCCGGGAGTCCGGCAGGATGGCGAGGGCCGCGATGGCCTTGTCGGCCTCCTCCCGGGCCCGCATGCGGGAGTACTCCAGCGCGCCGGTACGGTCGAGGATGGCCAGGATCCGGTCGAGGTGCTCCATGCCGTTGCGGTGCTCGATGGCATCGCGCACCAGCTGGCGCTCTTCCGGGCTACCCACTTCCATGGCACGCAACAGCGGCAGGGTCGGCTTGCCTTCGGCCAGATCGTCGCCCACGTTCTTGCCCATCTCGTCGCTCTGGGAGCAGTAGTCCATCACGTCGTCGATGATCTGGAAGGCGGTGCCCAGATACTTGCCGTAGTCGGTCATCGCCTGCTCGATGGGGGCGGGCTGATGGGTCAGCACGGCTGCGAGACGGGTGGCGGCTTCGAACAGTTTGGCGGTCTTGCAGTAGATGACCGTCATGTAGCTCTCTTCGGTGGTATCCGGGTCGTTGCAGTTCATCAGCTGCAGCACCTCCCCTTCGGCGATGGTGTTGGTGGCCTCGGAGAGGATCTCCATCACCCGCAGGTTGGAGAGCTCGCTCATCATCTGGAAGGAGCGGCTGTAGAGGTAGTCACCCACCAGGACGCTGGCGGCGTTGCCAAACATGGCGTTGGCGGTCTCCCGGCCGCGGCGCAGGTCGGATTCGTCGACCACGTCGTCGTGCAGCAGGGTGGAGGTGTGAATGAATTCGATGATGGCAGCCAGTTTCAGGTGATCCTCACCCTCATATCCCAGTGCGCGGGCGGCCATGACGGTCAGCATGGGGCGCATCCGTTTCCCGCCTGCACTGACAATATAGAAACCCAGCTGGTTGATCAGGCTGACATCGGACTGGAGTCGCGCCAGGATCAGTTCATTGACCGCCGTCATGTCGGCGGCACAGAGCGCACGGATAGTCTGTTGGTCCATAAGTCTCGTAACGTGACGGCAGTGATGACTGCGATTTTAGCAATGGCGGGGATTCTACACGATTTCACAATGGGTTACAGTTAAGCGTTTATTCACGGCGGCAGATATGCGCACAAAATAAACTTTTTGCTAAATTGGCCTTGCCTGAGCAAATCGATTTGCGTAGAATGCCCGCCCATTGTTATAGGTTTTTGCGCGTGTCTGGCCTTGAGCAAAAGACACGCCTTTACGGAGTTAATCAAATGTACGCGGTATTCCAAAGCGGCGGAAAACAACACCGTGTGGCCGAAGGTCAAATCGTTCGTCTGGAAAAGCTGAACGTTGAGACTGGCGCTACCATCGACTTCAACGAAGTGCTGATGGTTGCTGCAGGCGACACTTTTAAAGTAGGTGCTCCTTTCGTTGAAGGTGGCAAGGTTGTAGCTGAAGTTGTGGCTCACGGCCGTGGCGAGAAAGTGACTATCGTCAAGTTCCGTCGTCGTAAGCACCACCGTAAGCAAGCGGGCCACCGTCAGTGGTTCACTGAAGTCAAAATCACTGGCATCAGCGCTTAATTAGAGGAGTACGATAGATGGCACACAAAAAAGCTGGCGGTTCATCCCGCAACGGCCGCGATTCAGAAGCTAAACGCCTGGGCGTGAAGCGTTTCGGCGGCGAAACAGTTCTGGCTGGCAGCATCATCGTTCGTCAGCGCGGCACCAAGTTCCACGCTGGTGAGAACGTTGGTCTGGGCAAGGACCACACCCTGTTCGCTACCGCGAACGGCAAGGTGCAGTTCGAAGTCAAAGGTCCGCTGAACCGTAAGTACGTAAGCATCGTTGCTGAGTAATTACGGACCGCAAGGATCCGAAGCCCCGCCAACAGGCGGGGCTTTTGTTTTTCTGATGTAGTTGACGAAAAAACGGCACGCAGCCGACCCTGGCTCTGAAGGGGCGACTGGCAAGATGCGTATCGCCCGCAGGGGTCTGTACCACTATAATGGCGTATCGGTTTTTCGAATTAAGGTGACGGTTACCTATGAAGTTTGTTGATGAAGTCCAGATTCGAGTCGATGCCGGTGACGGTGGTAACGGTTGTGTGAGCTTTCGCCGGGAGAAATACATTCCGAACGGCGGCCCGGACGGCGGTGACGGCGGTGACGGTGGCGACGTGTATCTGGTTGCCGATGAAAACCTGAACACCCTGATCGACTACCGTTTCGAGCGTTTCCACGCCGCCGAGCGTGGCGAGAATGGCCAGAGCGCCAACTGTACCGGTCGTCGCGGCAAGGACAAGATCCTGCGCGTGCCGGTCGGTACCCGTGCGACCGATGAAGATACCGGCGAACTGCTGGGGGATCTGACCCACCATGAGCAGAAGCTGCTGGTTGCTAAGGGCGGCTTCCACGGTCTTGGCAACACCCGCTTCAAGAGCTCGGTCAACCGTGCGCCGCGCCAGAAGAGCAACGGCACCCCGGGTGAAGTACGTACCCTGAAGCTGGAGCTGCTGCTGCTGGCTGACGTCGGCATGCTGGGCCTGCCCAACGCCGGCAAGTCCACCTTCATCCGCGCCGTCTCTGCGGCCCGCCCGAAAGTGGCCGACTACCCCTTCACCACGCTGGTGCCTAACCTGGGGGTGGTGCGTGGCGAGAACTCCCGCTCCTTCGTCATTGCCGACATTCCGGGTCTGATTGAGGGTGCTGCCGAAGGCGCCGGCCTCGGTATCCGCTTCCTCAAGCACCTCGAGCGCTGCCGCGTGCTGGTCCATCTGGTGGATATCTGCCCGGTGGATGGTTCCGATCCGGCCGAGAATGCCGTGACCATCGTCCGTGAGCTGGAGAAGTACAGCCCGGAGCTCGCGAGCAAGCCACGCTGGCTGGTGTTCAACAAGATGGACCTGATCCTAGAAGAAGAGGCAGGTGAAGTGATGGAGCGCGTGAAGGCTGCCCTGAACCACGAAGGGCCGGTTTACGCCATCACCGCCATTAGCAAGGAAGGGACCAAGAAGGTCTGCTACGACATCCTGGATCTGCTGGATACCATGCCCCGTCAGCTGGCGGAAGATGCCAAGGAAGCCATCGAGAAGGTGGAGTTCAAGTGGGACGACTACCACAAGAACCAGCTGGCCAAGGCCGAAGCGGATGCGCTGGCTGCCTCCAAGGCGTTTGACGAGTCGCTGGACGACGATGACTGGGACGACGAAGACGATGATGGCGTGGAAGTCATCTACGTGCGTGACTGACCCTCATCCTGCGGGTGGGCACAGTGCAGCCACCCGCCGCTGAAAAACCGGAGCCTTGCCAGGCTCCGGTTTTTTTATGGGGATCGACTGGATCACCATATAGATATATTTCTCATGTCACTTATTGCCTGCCAACCGCAACTGATTATACTGCGCTCCTGAATGTAACCTTAACGAAACAATGTGCTAACCATTTGTAATGAATTGATATGCGCATCTGTTTGGGTACATTCTTATGGAAGGTTTGCCTGTAAAAATATTTATGCTTGAAATGATCCATTAAAAGCTTGTTTGTGCATTTTTTTGGAGTATTCTTGCGCCCGTTTTGTCGGGTGAGAGCATGGGTATGCAGGTTCGCCTGGCTAAGGAAAAGTAACATTAAGGCTGTAAACCATGCTGGAAAAGACTCTGCAAGCACCTGCGCTCAATACCCGTCGCAACGTGCTGATGTTCCTGGTCCCGTCACTCATCGGGATCCTGCTGTTCATGACCCCCGTTCTCTATGACGGCAACGTCACCATCCCGGTAGCCGTACTGGCGAAGCTGGTACAGAGGGTGTTTGCCGACTATCTGGTGGCCATGGTCAGCGCCATCATCACCACCACCATGCTGATGACCCTGATCGCCTGGTTGTTCAAGCCGGCGATCCTGGTGAAGCGCCCCTTCCTCAACAGCCTGTTCAACGTCTCTCCCTTCTGGGCCTGCGTGCGGGTGCTTGGCGGTATCTTCGTGCTGCTGACCTTCTTCGAGGCCGGTCCCGAGGTGCTGCGTTCCGGTGCGACCGGTGGTCTGGTGCTGCACGATCTGCTGCCGGTGCTGTTCTCCGTCTTCATCTTCGCCGGCCTGCTGCTGCCGCTGCTGCTCGATTTTGGTCTGCTGGAGTTTGTCGGCACCATGATGACCCGCATCATGCGCCCCGTGTTCCGCCTGCCGGGCCGCTCTGCGGTGGACTGCTTCGCCTCCTGGCTCGGGGATGGCAGCGTCGGCATCCTGCTCACCAGCAAACAGTACGAAGGCAAGTTCTACACCCAGCGGGAAGCCGCCGTCATCGGCACCACCTTCTCTGCCGTTTCCATCACCTTCTGCCTGGTGGTGATCTCCCAGGTGAAGCTGGAGCACATGTTCGTGCCCTTCTACCTGACCGTCTGCCTGGCCGGGGTGGTGGCCGCCATCGTGGTGCCGCGCCTGCCGCCGCTCTCCTGGAAGAAGGATGTCTACAGCGACGGTACCCCCCTGTGCCGCAAGCAGGAGGCGATCCCCCATCAGCACAGCGTGCTGAGCTATGGCTATGAGCGGGCCCTGACCAAGGCCGACAGCATGACGGATCTCGGCGCCGTGGCGCGGGAAGGGGTGAAGAATGCCCTGGACATGGTGTTTGGCGTGCTGCCGGTGGTGATGGCGGTGGGTACCTGTGCCCTGATGCTGGCCGAGCACACCCCCATCTTCAACTGGCTGGGGGCCCCCTTCGTCCCCTTGCTGGAGCTGCTGCAACTGCCGGAGGCGGAAGCCGCTTCCAAGACCATCATGGTGGGCTTCGCCGACATGTTCATCCCGGCGGTGCTGGCCTCCACCATCGAGAGCGAGATGACCCGCTTCGTGATCGCCGCCATGTCGGTCACCCAGCTCATCTACATGTCGGAAGTGGGTGCCCTGCTGCTGGGCAGCAAGATCCCGGTCAAGCTGTGGGAGCTGTTCGTGATCTTCCTGTTGCGCACCCTGATCACCCTGCCGGTCATCGCCGGGGTGGCGCACCTGCTGTTCTGATCTGCCCCGCGTTTGTAAACGGTCAACTTCGGTTGGCCGTTTTTTTATGGTCGCTATTAGACCAAAGTGAGTCTTTTATGAGGCCCGAATTTACATTAATGTAACAAGCTGAAAAAACACGCCAGCCGAGCAGTAGGCAATTCCAACCTATGTGGCCAGGAGTCACCCCATGACCTCACTGCTCAGCTACCGGGCCGGTCCTTGCGATCAGCCGCTGCTTCACCAGACCATAGGCGCCTACCTGCAAGAGGTGGCGGAACGTTTCCCCGAGCGGCCCGCCGTGGTGGTGCGCCACCAGCAGATCCGCTGGAACTACCGGGAATACCTGACCCAGATAGACCGGCTGGCGCTGGGCCTGCTGGCGCTCGGGATCCGGCCAGGGGATCGGGTCGGTATCTGGTCGCCCAACAACATCGAGTGGTGCCTGGTGCAATTCGCTACGGCCCGCATCGGGGCCATCATGGTCTGCATCAACCCCGCCTACCGCAGCTACGAGCTCGCCTTTGCCATCAACAACGTGGGCTGTCGGGCCCTGATCTGCGCCAGCGCGTTCAAGGGCTGCGACTACCTCGCCATGCTGGGCGAGTTGGCCCCCGAGCTGGCGAGCTGTCCGCCAGGCCGCCTGACATCATCCCGGCTGCCAAGCCTGGAGATGGTGATCCGGCTCGGGGAGGAGCAAAGCGCCGGCATGCTCAACTTCCCCGAGGTGCTGGCACTGGGCGACCGGCAAGATCCGGCCTGGCTGGCCCGAGTGGCCGCCACCCTCAAACCCGATGACGCCATCAACATCCAGTTCACTTCGGGCACCACGGGCAACCCCAAGGGGGCTACCCTCAGTCACAGCAACATCCTCAACAACGGCCGCCAGGTGGCGCAAGGCATGGCGTTCAGCGAGCAGGATCGGCTCTGCATCCCGGTGCCGCTCTACCACTGTTTCGGCATGGTGCTCGGCAATCTGGTCTGCATCAGTGTGGGGGCCTGCGCCCTGTTTCCGGCCGAAGCCTTCGATCCGGCGGCCACCCTGCGGATGGTGAGCGAGGAGCGCTGCACCGCCCTGCACGGGGTGCCGACCATGTTCATCGCCGAGCTGGAGCTGGCGGAGTTTGACCAGTTCGATCTCTCCTCTCTGCGCACCGGCATCATGGCCGGTGCCATCTGTCCCGAGCCCTTGATGCGCAAGGTGCAGACCCTGATGCACATGACCGAGGTGACCATCGCCTACGGCCAGACCGAGTGCAGTCCCATCAATCACATGACCGCCATCGATGCACCGCTGGACAAGCGGGTCACCACGGTCGGCCGCGCCATCGGTCACACCGAGATCAAGCTGGTCGACCCCAGCGGAGAGATAGTGGCCATCGGCGAGCGGGGCGAGATCTGCTGTCGCAGCAACGGGGTGATGCAAGGGTACTGGCAGGATCCGGCCAAGACGGCGGATACCATAGATGAGGAAGGGTGGCTGCACTCGGGGGACATCGGCATCATGGATGAAGAGGGCTATGTGCGGATCGTCGGACGCAGCAAGGAGCTGATCATTCGCGGTGGCGAGAACATCTACCCGCGCGAGATCGAGGAGCGGCTCTATGATCATCCAGCGGTGCAGGATGCAGCCGTGTTCGGGGTCGACAGCGAGCGCTATGGCGAGGAAGTGTGTGCCTGGGTCAAGCTCAGGCCCCGCCAGGAGGCCAGCGAGGAGGAGCTGAAGCAGTTCCTGTCGGCCCGCATCGCCTACTTCAAGGTGCCCAGATACATCCGTTTCGTGGAGGAGTACCCCATGACGGTAACCGGCAAGCTGCAAAAATTCAGGATGCGGGAACTGATGAGCGACGAGCTGGCCCGCCAGCACGCCGAGGCGATGCGCTGAGCGTGGCGACATCGGAAAAAAGGGCCTGCGGGCCCTTTTTTGTCAGCGTCCCAGCGGGTGAGGCTGTGCCGGCTTGCGGGGGCACTGCACCAGCAGGGTATGGGTGGTGAAGGTGCTGCTCTGGGGGAAGCTTGGGCGAAATCCCGTCATCGGATCGGCGGCCCCCATGCTCATCTGATGGGAAGTGAAGGTGCGCTGGCGGCGATCGGTCTCCTGATAGCCGAGCGGGCAGCTCAGCGTCGCCTGCTGCTGGCACTCCTCCAGTGCGGCGCACTCGATCTGGAAGCGTTGCAGTGCGGGATTGGCTGAAGCGAGTTCGGTGACGGTGGCGGGCGCCGGCAGCAGGGCGCAGCCGGACAGCAAGAGGCTGCCCAGCAGGAAAATTCGGGGTGACATAAGAGAGTAGTGCTCGATGAAACAAGAAAAGGGTGGGTCGCGGCCGACCGGGGCCATCTGCCTCGTGCCGGCCGCAAAGCGCGGATCAGCGCGGCGTGATGCCCATATCGACCGGACACTGGATGGTCAGAGAGTGCACCGTGTTGGCCATGCGATAGGGTTTGCCAGCCTTGTAGACCTTCTTCTCGTCGTCATAGCTGCCTGCCGTGTACTGGGTGCTGTAGAGGGTCTGCTGACGGCGATCCGTCTCCTGGTAGCCCTGCGGGCAGGTCTGGTTGGCCTGCTGGAAGCAGGCCGTCATGCTGCTGCACTCGATGTAGAAGCCGCGCTGACTGGCATCGGCCAGGTGCACCGGGGTGACGGTGGGGGCGGGGGGAGACAACAGGGAGCAGCCGGAGAGCGTCAGCGCGCCCAGCATGATGAGATGTTTTGACATAGATAACCTGAACAGTGTGGTGTGACAAAGAGTGAGGGGGAGTCTATTGCTCCCCCTTCGCTATAGGGGCACCGTTATAACCAGCCGGGGGCGTTCAGGCCAGTCCGCAAATGTAAGAAAATATGACCCGGCCCTAGGCCAGCTCGGCCAGCAGGGCGTTTTCATCCACCTGATCCAGCTGTTCGGGGGCGAGGAATCTCCCGGCGTAATCGCGCCAGATGCCGCTGCTGACGAACAGGGCAAACAGGGCGGGATCGATGTGCTGCTCGCGCACCATGCTCTGCATGATGGCCAGCGACTGGGAGACCGTCTTGCCCGATTTGTAGGGGCGATCGCTGGCGGTCAGCGCCTCGAAGATGTCGGCGATGGCCATGATGCGGGCGGGGATGCTCATCTGGCTGCCCAGCAGCTGGCGCGGGTAGCCCTTGCCGTCCATCCGCTCGTGATGGCCGCCGGCAATCTCGGGCACGCTGCGCAGATGGCGGGGGAAGGGGAGGCGTTCGAGCATGCGAATGGTCTGGATGATGTGCTCGTTGATCTTGTAGCGCTCCTCCTCGGTGAGGGTGCCGCGGCCGATGGCGAGGTTGTAGCGCTCGCCGCGGTTATAGAGGTGAGTGGGCACCCGCACCTTGAAGCCCCAGGGATTGCGCTCGTCCAGCTGATCGTGGACGGGGCGGGGGATGAGGTGGGCGGCCTTGTCCGCCAGCAGGGGTTCGACGCAGGGCAGCGGTGCGGCCGGCTCCCCCTGGCGCAACTTGAGCTCCTCCCGGCTGATGCCGAGCCGATCGTCCAGGGTGCGCAGCCAGGTGCGGCTGGCGATGGCATCCAGCCTGGTCAGCTTCTCCGGTGCCATCCATTCACCGCCCAGGTTGCACTCGGCGACGAAGGTGAACTCCTCGTCCAGGGTGCTCCAGAGCGGCGCCACCGCCGCCCTGGCCGCTTCCCGCTCTGACGCCGGCAGGCGGGCCGCCAGCGCCTCTATGTAGCCGTCGCGCTTGAGCACCTCGAAGCGGGTACGGATCTCGTGGATCCGGTCGTACAGGGTCTCCAGCTTGGTGGCCTTGTCCACCACGAACTCGGGGGTGGTCACCTTGCCGCAGTCGTGCAGCCAGCTGGCGATATGGATGGCCTCCCACTCCTCCTCGTTGAGCCGGAACTCGGCGAACGGTCCCTGCTGCTGGGCGCAGGCGGCCTCGGTCAGCATCCGGGTCAGCTCCGGCACCCGCTGGCAAT
This sequence comes from Aeromonas sp. S15(2024), assembly GCF_041402265.1. Classification (NCBI taxonomy): domain Bacteria; kingdom Pseudomonadati; phylum Pseudomonadota; class Gammaproteobacteria; order Aeromonadales; family Aeromonadaceae; genus Aeromonas; species Aeromonas sp. S15(2024). Next base: position 73,992 of record NZ_JBGLQY010000006.1, read on the forward strand.
GGCCGCCGGTGTAGGGGCTCTTGGCGTCGATCGCGCCGGCCATCAGCTCGATGAAGGACTCCAGCAGCTGTTTCTGCTCCTCCAGCAGGCGCTGATTCTCGATGGCTGAGGCCGAGGTGCCCGCCAGCGCCTCGATCAGACTGATGCGCGAGGCCAGTTCACGGGCCGAGCAGTCAGGCAGGATCAGCAGCAGGCAGCCGATCAGCTCCTGGCGATGGTTGCGCAGGGGCTCGGCCACCAGTTGGCAGGGGCCGGGGAAGGGGCCCCAGTCGGCCAGATGCTGCTGCCAGCCCTGCTGGTCGATGGCGAGGCTGAGCCGCTCACCCCGGACCAGCTCGCCAAACAGGGCCTGTTGCCAGCGGATCTGCCCGGCCGGCAGCGGCGCTTTGCGCCACAGCGCCTGTACCGCCACCATCCCCTGCTCCTGAGCCAGGTAGAGACAACCCCCTTCGGCCTGCACCGCTGCGATGGTTTCGTGCAGGATGCGGCTGAGCAGGGAGTCGAAGCGGTGTTCGGCCGCCAGCGCCCGCCCCATGTTCATGAAGTTGCCGAGGGTCAGCCGCATGCCTGACATGGTATGGGCCAGATCGTCGATCTCGCGGATGGAAGACTCGGGGACCCGGCTCTCGCCAAAATCGAAGTGCTGGATCCGCTCCGCCTCCTTGGTGAGCGCCAGCAGCGGGGTGGCGGTACGCCGCGAGACCAGCCAGATCACCGGCAGCAGCAACAGCAGGCCCGCCAGCGCCCAGCCAAGATTGACCAGGGCCTCGTCTCTGGCCTGCTGATAGAGCAGGTCAGCCGACACCAGCAGGGCGATATGGAAGGGGGAGTCGCTCCCGAGGGGGGAGAGGTTGACCAGCCAGTCGCTACCATCGGCGGCAGTCAGGTTGAGCTCGGCCGGGTCGCTTAGCAGGGTGGGCTGGCTGATGATCCGTTGTTGCAGGTCCGCCAGGGCCGGGTGGGGCAGGCTGGCCAGCATGGGCAGCTGGCTCAGCTGCTCGAAGCTGGGCAGGTGTCTGGGATCGGCGGCCAGCAGGGTGGCGTACTCATCGAACAGGATCACCTGGCTCTGGGCAGGCAACTGCAGCTTGCCGATCAGGGCCGACAGCCCCTCGACGCTGGTGTCGAGCCCGATCACGGCGCGTCTGTCGTCGCTCTCCACCGCCAGCGTCATGCCTGGCTCCTTGGTGGTGAAGAAGAGGTAGGGGTTGGTGGTGGCGATCCCCGCGCGCCAGCGGGCCTGCTTGTACCAGTCGCGGCTGCGGGGATCGTAGCGGTAGTTCGGCATGGGGCGCCGCTCGAGCAGGCTAAGGCGCTGATCGAAATAGAGAAACTCTCCCTTGCCCTGACTGAGGCTCTGCACCAGCAGGCTGCTGGTGGCCGGCACGCCGCCCAGCTGGGTTTTGGCCCGCTCGGTCAGTTTGCGCACCAGAAAGAAGTCGCCATCCTCGTAGCCGGCATAGACGGCCCCATAGCTGGGGCTGTTGGCCAGTACCTCCGCCAGTTGCGGCAGGTAGGCCAGACGGTCGGTCAGGTTGGTCATGGCCGCCAGCTGGCCGCTGCGCAGCAGGCTGAGCGACATGCGGGCCGGCCGCTCGTTCAGTTGCAGGGCGAGGGCCAGCTGCTGGCGATACTGCAGAAAGTTCTGTCGCTCGTGCTCCAGCCCCTGGCGGGCCCCTTGCTGGAACTGCAAGGCGATGAGGGCGCTGCCGAGCAGGGTGAACAACAGGATGAAGAGGGTGGCGATATGCACATAGAAGGGTTTACGACCTGGCCTGGCAGTTGTCATGGACACATCCTTGTCACACGGGCGATTGCAGAGACGATCAACCTGCAGTGTGCCTGCAGGATGACAATAAACACAATAACCCATTCAGAGAGATCGGGATGTGACAGAGAGAAACTCCCCCTGCTGGTGCTCCCGGAACCCGTGTCCGTCAATTTTGCCGGCCGATCAGGTGATTCATTCAGGTATCCCGTGCTACATTGCCCCCCTTGTTACTGGTCTGTGAATCAATGGAGTGACCCATGTCTGCCATCCCCTATTCCGTGCTCGATCTGGTGCCCGTTGCCGAAGGCTCCCAGCCGGCCGAATCGTTTCGCCGCTCGCTGGATCTGGCCCGTCATGCCGAGCGCTGGGGTTACAACCGCTACTGGCTGGCCGAGCACCACAACATGCCGGGCATCGCCAGCGCCGCTACCTCTGTGCTGATCGGCCACCTGGCCGGCGGCACCAATACTCTGCGCATCGGCGCCGGCGGCATCATGCTGCCGAACCACTCGCCGCTGGTCATTGCCGAGCAGTTCGGCACCCTGGCGTCACTCTATCCGGATCGCATCGATCTCGGCCTTGGCCGCGCGCCGGGCACCGATCAGCGCACCATGCGGGCGCTCAGACGCCAGCGCAGCGGCGAGGTGGATGACTTCCCGGCGGATGTGCGCGAGCTGATGGACTACTTTGGCGACGAGGTGGGCGCGGTGCAGGCGGTGCCGGGCCAGGGGCTGCATCTGCCCATCTGGCTGCTGGGCTCCAGTCTCTACAGCGCCCAGCTGGCGGCGGCCATGGGGCTGCCGTTCGGTTTTGCCTCCCACTTCGCCCCCGCCATGCTGCTGCAGGCGCTGGAAATTTACCGCGCCCAGTATCGCCCCTCCGCCCGCTGGCCCAAGCCCCATGCGGTGGTCTGCATCAACATGATCGCCGCCGACAGCGAGCGGGAGGCGCGCTTCCAGTTCACTACCCTGCAGCAGCAGTTCCTGCGCCTGCATCGCGGCAACGCGGGCAAGTTGCCGGCGCCCGTCGTCGAACTGAGCGAGGAGTGGTCCGAGCGCGAGCTGGTGGCGATGGAGCAGACCCTGGCCCGCTCACTGGTGGGCAACCCGGATCAGGTACGTCACGGCCTCAAGGCGCTGCTGGCGGAAACCCGGGCCGACGAGCTGATGTTCAACGGTCCCATCGTCGATCATCAGGCGCGGCTGCGCTCCTTTGAAATTGCCGCTGAGCTGATGCAGGCTCTATAAGCTCGACTCCCCGAAGAGCAGGGCGCTATCTTGCTAGAAGTGCCTCTGTCGCCCTGCTGTCAGGTCATCGAGAGGGGGCGTTGTGGGGAGGAAAGATGGGGTTTCTGCCCTCTCTATTTTATCTAATGCACTGAATTAAAAGGAAAGTCAGGTCGGTGTCAGGGCGCTGTCGTGTCGCATGCCACCCTCCGGCCCCTATGCTGGCCCCGTCAATCAACCACAAGGAGTTCGAGATGATCGTCAGGAAGTTGAGATTGCAGCGGGGCTGGTCACAGGAGCAGTTGGCCGCCTTTACCGGCCTGAGCGTTCGCACCATTCAGCGGATCGAGCAGGGTCAGCAGCCCGGACTGGAATCCCTCAAGGCCCTGGCCGCCGTCTTTGAGCTCGAGGTGGCGCAACTTGACGGTACAAGCCAACAGGAGCATGAGATGAGAGGGAGTGACACGATGGAACGGGATCAGATCCGGGTATCGGTAGAGGAGCGGGCCGCCATGCGTTATGTGGAGGGGCTCAAGGGCTTCTATTACCACATCGCCAGCTACCTGCTGGTAATATGCGGGCTGTTTGTCATCAACTATCTGAGCAACCCGGGCTATATCTGGGCCTGGTGGCCGGCACTGGGCTGGGGGCTGGGATTGATCTCCCATGCCATCAACCTGTTCCAGCCCTTCAAGCTGTTCGGCCCCGAGTGGGAGCGACAGCAGATCGAGAAACGACTGGGACGCAAGCTCTAGGGTGAGCAGTGCACCATAAAAAACGGGCCCGGCAATACCGGGCCTGTTTTATTGTCTGCAGCCTACTTGGCGTTGGCGGGACAGTGAGTGACGATCAGGGCATCATCTTCATGGCACCACAGGGTTGCTCAGGTTCAGCCGCTTATCGTCACTTGGCGTAGGTAGGGCAGGGGGTCGCGATCAGGGCATCATCTTCATAACGCCACAGGGTGAGGCTGTTGCCCCAGACGCAGCCGGTGTCGAGCGCCTTGATATCCTGCTTGCCGGTGTTGCCCATCAGGGCCGCCCAGTGGCCGAACACCAGAATGGGGTCGTCCACATGGTGTTCGCGCTGCTCGAACCAGGGACGCAGGCCCGGGGTCGACTCGGTGGGGCCCTTCTTGCATTTGAAGTCGAGCCGGCCGTCGAAATAGCAGAAGCGCATTCGGGTGAAGGTGTTGATGATGTAGCGGTAGCGCTCGATCCCGACCAGATCGTCCTGCCAGCCATCGGGCTGATCGCCATACATGTTGTGCAGCAGCCACTGGTACTGATCACCGCGCAGCAGGCTCTCCACCTCGCGGGCACAGTTGCGGGCGGTGCGGGCGTCCCACGCCGGGGAGATGCCGGCATGCACCATCATGATGGGCAGGTCGGGGTGCTCCGCCAGCAGCGGGCGGTGGCGCAGCCACTCCAGCAGCTCGTCCCGATCCGGTGCCTCCATCAGCTCCTGCAGTCTGTCTTTCTTCTTGAGTGGGGCGACCCCATCGGCGACCGCCAGCAGGTGCAGGTCGTGGTTGCCGAGCACGGTGACGGCACGGTTGCCCAGCCCTTTGACGAAGCGCAGGGTGTTGAGGGAGTCCGGGCCGCGGGCGACCAGATCGCCGCACAGCCAGAGTACGTCGTTAGCGGGATCGAACTCGGCTAGATCCAGCAGACGGCGCAAGTCGTCGTAACAGCCCTGGATATCGCCAACAAAACAGTTCGCCATGAAACCTCAGTTGATAATGTGGGGGACGGCCAGCGTAAAGGGTGCGATGGGCACCTCGAATTGCTGCCCCGACTCGTCTTGCAGGGTATAACTCCCTTCCATCACGCCGAGCGGGGTGGCCAGCGGCACGCCGCTCTGATAGCGGAAGGTCTCGCCGGGGGCGATGACCGGCTGCTCGCCGACCACGCCGGGGCCTTCGACTTCCAGCATCTTGCCATTGGCATCTGTGATGAGCCAGCGCCGGCGCAGCAGTTGCGCCGGGCCGGGCCCCAGGTTCTCGATCTCGATGAGATAGTGGAACTGGTAAGGGTCTTTGCTGTCCGCCACATACGAGGGGTATGGGCGGACCAGGATGTGCGGGGTTGCCACGGGATCAGGCCTTTGGCTGATCCGCCAGCCAGTTGGCGATCATGACGAACTGCTCGAGGGAGAGGTTCTCCGGGCGCAGGTTGCCATCGATGCCAAGTTCGGTCAGCTGGGCGTCCGTGATGAAGTTGGAGAAGCTGTTGCGAATGGTCTTGCGACGCTGGCCGAAGCCCTCGGTGCAGACCCGGTTCAGGCAACGAATGTCTTTCGCGACTATGGTCGGGTTCTTGTGCGGGATCAGACGGACCACGGCAGAATCCACCTTGGGCGCCGGCTTGAAGGCGCCAGGGCCCACTTCCAGCACAGGCACTACCTGGCAGTAGTACTGGGTCATCACGCTCAGCCGGCCATAGGCCTTGCTGCCTGGGCCGGCGGCCAGACGCAGTACCACTTCCTTTTGCAGCATGAAGTGCATGTCTTCTACCCGATCGGCGAACTCGCACAGGTGGAAGATGAGCGGGGTGGAGATGTTGTAGGGCAGGTTGCCGAAGATGCGCAGCGGCCCCTTGCCTTCCCCCATCAGGGTGCTGAAGTCAAAACGCATGGCATCGGCTTCGATGACGGTGAGTTTATCCTTCAGGGTCGGGTGCTCGCGCAGGCGCGCCGCCAGATCCCGGTCCAGCTCGACCACGGTCATCTTGTCCATCTGGGCGGCGACCGGCTCGGTCAGCGCGGCCAGACCCGGGCCTATCTCCACCAGGTTCTGACCCGGCTGTGGATTGATGGCGGCCACGATCTGGTCGATCACGTAGCGATCGTGCAAGAAGTTCTGACCGAAACGCTTACGGGCCGTGTGGCCCATGTGCACCTTACTGCTCATATCTTTTTTTCTCTACCATCTTGATGGCGTGGTTGATCGCGGTGATCAGGCTGCCGGAGTCGGCCAGGCCCTTGCCTGCCAGGTCCAGTGCGGTGCCGTGATCCACCGAAGTGCGGATGAAAGGGAGTCCAAGGGTGATATTGACCGAACTGCCGAAGCCCTTGTATTTGAGCACGGGCAGCCCCTGGTCGTGGTACATGGCGAGTACCGCATCCGCATCCTTGAGGTATTTCTCCTGGAACAGGGTATCGGCCGGCAGCGGGCCGACCAGATCGATCCCCTCCTGGCGCAGGCCGGCCAGGGCGGGTTCGATCACGTCAATCTCTTCACGGCCGAGGTGGCCGCCTTCCCCGGCGTGGGGGTTGAGGCCGCAGACGTAAATGCGGGGCTTGGCGATGCCGAACTTGGCTTTGAGATCCGCATCCAGGATACGGATCACCTTGCCGAGGCGATCCTCGGTGATGGCCATCGCCACATAGGCCAGCGGAATGTGGGTGGTCGCCAGCGCGACCCGCAGCCCTTCGGTCGCCAGCAGCATCACCACGTCGGCGGTGTTGGATTGCTGGGCGAAGAACTCGGTGTGACCGCTGAACGAGACGCCAGCCTGGTTGATGATCCCCTTGTGCACCGGCCCGGTCACCACGGCGGCAAATTCGCCGCTCATGTTGCCGTCGCAGGCGCGTTGCAGGGTGGCCAGCACGTAGGCGCCATTGCCCTCGTCCAGCTTGCCCGGTATCACGGTGGCGCCGAGGGGAATCGGACAGACGGTGAGGGTGCCCGCCCGCTGCGGTTGTGCCGGCTGACCGGCATCATAGGGCAGCAGCTCGACGGGCAGCTCCAGCAGGGCGGCCCGTTCGCGCAGCAGCGCCGGATCGGCGATCACCACCAGCTGGTGCGGCCAGTCCTGCTGGGCTATCTGCAGCACCAGATCCGGGCCGATCCCGGCCGGTTCACCCGGGGTAATGGCGAGGCGACGACAGGTCATCAGCTGCCGGCGCCTTCGATCTGGATGTAGGCCTCGTCACGCAGCTCGTCCAGCCAGGCCTGGGACTCTTCGGTGAAGCGGCGGTTGTAGATCAGCTGATAGGCGCGCTGCTCCTGGGCCTTGGTGGTGGCATCCTGGCTGCGGCGCTCTTCCAGCTGGACGATGTGCCAGCCGTGGGTAGTGCGGAAGGGTTCGCTGATCTGGCCTGGTTGCAGGCGGTTGACCATGTCGCGGAACTCGGGCACGTAGACGTTGGGATCGGACCAGCCCAGTTCGCCACCCTGCACCGCGGAGCCCGGATCCTCGGAGTACTTCTCCGCCAAGCTGGCGAAGCTCGCCTTGCCGCTCTTGATGTCGTGCAGGATGCCGTCCAGCATCCCCTTGGCTTTCTCTTCGCTCAGGATGATGGAGGGCTTGATCAGGATGTGGCGGGCGCGCACTTCGGTCTGCACCACCTGCTGCTGGCCCTTGCTGTCGAACACCTTGATGATGTGCAGGCCGGCACCGGAGCGCAGCGGGCCGACGATGTCGCCCTTCTTGGCACCCTGCACCGCTTCGGCCATTAGGGTCGGCATCTCTTGCGGGCTCATCCAGCCCCAGTCACCCCCTTCCAGCGCCTTGGGTCCGCTGCTCTCGGCAATGGCCATCTTGCGGAAGTCGGCGCCCTGCTTGAGGGCGGCCAGGATGCGTTCAATCTTGCTCTTGGCGGCGTTGAGCTGCTCGGCGCTCGGGTTGTCCGGCAGGGCAACCTGGATGTGGCCGACATGGTACTGCTGTTGCTGCTGACCCTGCTTGGCCAGGATATCCACCACCTGCTTCACCTCCTGCTCGGAGATGTTGATGCGGCGGCGCACCTGGTTGCGGCGCACCTCGTTCATCAGGATCTCGCGGCGCACCTCTTCCCGATACTGGGCATAGGTCAGTCCCTCGCGATCCAGCTGGGCACGCAGCTGATCCAGAGTCATCTTGTTGTCGGCGGCGATGCTCTGGATCGCTTGCTCCAACTGGGTATCGCTGATCTTGAGGCCCTGGCGCTCGGCCAGCTGCAACTGCAGGCTCTCCTGGATCAGGCGGTCCAGCGCCTGTTTGCGCAGGGTAGCGTCATCGGGCAGGGACTGGCCGTTTTCCTGGGCGGAGATCTTGACCTTCTGGACCAGGGCCTCCTGCTGGCTGGCCAGCACCACGTCCTTGTTGACCACGGCAAGCACCTTGTCCATCAGCTCGGGGGCGGCGAAGGCACCCTGGCTCATGGCTCCGAACAGGCCTGCAGTCAGCAGGGAAATCAACGTCTTCTTCATATCCATCTCTCAAGGCGTTTGCCAGACCGCTTATTGGTCTCGCAGGTTAAACGGACGAATGTAAGGCAGTGCTTCGGTGTCAAGGGAGGTGCCCTTGGTGCCGGTACCCACGCTACCCAATCCTTTCATTTCAAACTGAATGCCCAGGCTGCGCTCCGAAGTCGGACGCAGGGTCACGTTGTCCGGAGTGTTGACCCACTCCAGGTTGAAGTTGATGCTCCAGCAGCAGGAGTCGTACTTCAGGCCCACCTTGCGATCAGACTTCACGCTCTGGTTGAGCTCCTGGTAGTAACCCCCGTACAGGTGCCACTGATCGTTGAGCGGCGTGGTCAACAGCAGGCCGATCTGGTTGAGGTCGGTGACCTGTCCCCGGTTTTCGAGATCGTAGTTGGCGTCGCGCACGAAACGGTGGTTCAACTGGCTGATCAGCTTCTCGTGGCGATACTCGAGGGCGCTGTTGGCGGAGCTGAGCCGGCTCTGGTCCATATCATATTGCGCGCCGGCATGGGCAAACCACTGCTCGTTGATCTTGGCATCCCCCTCGAAGGAGAGCGGGGAGCGGGTGTTGGTGGTCAGGGTCTCGCTGGGATAGAGCTTGACCCTGGGCGCAACGAAATCGAAAGCTTGGGCAACGGCCAGCCGAATTCGTTCATCGCCGACCTCATCATATACCCGGCTGGTGAGGCCGATGGAGATCCTGTTGGAGTCGCTGATGCGATCCAGGCCGGCGTAGCGGCGGTCGCTGAACAGGCTGTAGTAGTCCTGGCGCATGGTGGTGGAGTCATAGACCCCTATGTTGTCCTGATCCTTGTAGGGCACATAGAGGTACTGGAACTCCGGCTCCAGGGTCTGGTTGGCATCGCCGCCGAACCAGTTCTGGTTGCGTTCGAAGGTCATGCCGCCCTTGAGGCGGAACGAGGGCAGGGTGCGGGTGATGATCCCTTCGTCCAGCGTAACCCCGTTGGCGCCTGCAGGGGTGAAGCGGCTGACAAAGGTCTGGCTCATGTTGTCCGGCACTTCCTGATCGTAGCGGGTGTACATCAGCTTGTACTGGCTGTCGAGGTAGTAGCCTGCCTCGTTGATCAGCGGCATGGTCAGGGTCGGGGCCGTGTAGACCCGGGTGCCGGTATAGGCGCCGCCCTGGTTCTGGGCGATGGCCTGGGCATTGTTGTAGCCGAACTTGGTGATCTCGGTGTTCCAGGCCAGATCGTACCAGCTGCCCTGCTGGTAGTAGTTGTGGTCGATGCGCGGCATCAGCTCGTGGGGCTGCTGGGCGCTGGCCAGCAGGATCTGGTAGGTACGCACCTCGGTGTTGATGTTCCAGTTGGGCTGGAAGTAACCGGCCATCAGGGACTGCTGCAACTGGTTCTCGACCTGGGTACCCACCTTGGGAGAGAAGTCGTTGAAGTAGTTGTAATCCCGATCCCGCACCTTGGTGTAGTCCACTGATACCCGCATGGCGTTGTCCATGAACATGGAGGTGTGACGGGCATTCAACAGGTAGCGGTGCCCGTCGGACATGGCCTGGTTGAGGCTCGGGGTCTCGTCGTACTGCTTGTCGTTGGCCAGGTTCTCGAAATAGAGGCTGCCTACGTGGGCCGGATCCGGCATGTAGCGGAACTGCACCTGCTCCATCAGGCCCCGTCTGTCCATGAAGCGGGAGGTGATGGTGGCATCGTAGTTGGGGGCTATGTTCCAGTAGAACGGCTGGGTGATGTCCATGCCGTTCTTGGAGCTCTGGGTGTAACCCGGGTAGAGCAGGCCCGTCTTGCGCTCATCCTTGATGGGGAAGTTGATGTACGGGAAGTAGAACACCGGATAGTCGTAGAGCCAGAGGCTGGCGTTCCAGGCTTCCCCGAACACCTCGGTCTGATCGATGTCGATGCTGCCCGCCTTCAGGGTCCACACTTCCTGGCCCGGTGGGCAGGTGGTGTACTGGGCCCCTTCCAGGGTGATGTTCTGGTTGTTGTTGGTCATGGTGACCCGGTCGGCAGAGCCGCGCACCGGCGAGCCATGCACCTGATACTTGCCCTCTTCCAGCTCGGAATTCTTGGTATCCAGGTTGGATTTCAGGGTCTTGTCGCTGGTGACCGTGATCTGGCCGTCGTTGTAATAGATGTTGCCGATGGCGATGACGTCCCGGCTCTTCTGATCGAGCTCGGCGTAGTCGGAATCGAACTTGCGCACGCCCTGGCGCACCTTGACGTCGCCCTGATAGACGGCGGTGCCGCCCTGCTTGGCTTCGAGGCGATCGGCATCCACCTCCACGGGCTGGGCATTGGCGTCGGTGCCGGGCGCCAGTTTTTCAATCTTGGGGACATAGTCATAGCAGAGCCCGTCCAGGATCCCGGTGGCGGGAGGCGGCGTCAGCGGCGCTGCCTGCACGATGGCAGGGGTCAGGGCAGGAACAAGGCTGATGGTCAGGGCGATGGGATAGGAGTATCCCAGTGTCCGTTTTGTCATGTGAAAGACTCGCGCAATCCGTGGTAGCTACGGCTGATTCAAGACATGCATTTTACGACAGGATTCATCGAGTTGACATTGCATGTCATTGCTTTATGTTAGCCGGCAATGATAAAGCATTATTGCGGCCAGGGCTAACAGCCAAGTGCTGCTTTCCAATTTGGTCCCCGACTTATGCACGATCGCGATTCCCTCTTGCTGCACTGGGCGCGCCGGATTTCCGGTGATGCCAGCCTTCAGTTGACCCTCATTTCCGGTGACGCCAGTTTTCGCCGCTACCACCGTGGCGGTGGCCTGATCTGGGTGGATGCCAACCCTAAAACCGAAAAAAATCATGAGTTTGTCCGCAATGCCTCGGCCCTGCATGCAGGCGGCCTGCTGTCCCCCGAGGTGCGGGCGGTGGACTACGAGCAGGGGCTGCTGGCGGTGACCGATCTGGGGGATACCCAACTTATTAGCTGCCTGAACGCAGACAATGTGCAGGCCTGGTACGGCAAGGCCATCGCGCTGCTGCCCCGTCTCGGCGCGGTTGAGCTGGACCTTGAGCCTTTTGATTCCGCCTTTATGGCGCGGGAGAACAGCATCTTCCCCGAGTGGCTGCTGGGTCACCATCTGCAACTGACCCTGAGCGATGAAGAGCAGCAACTGCTGGCCGAGACCTTCGCCTGCCTTACCGAGAACAACCTGGCCCAGCCCCAGGGGGTGATGCACCGGGATTTTCACAGCCGCAACCTGATGGTGTGCGGCGGTGAGACCCCGGCCGACAGTGAGCTGGCGGTCATCGACTTCCAGGACATGGTCATCGGGCCGCTCAGCTATGACCTGGTCTCTCTGCTGAAAGACTGCTACGTGCGCTGGCCGGACGCGGTGATCGAGCAGGGCATGCGACTCGGCTTCGACACTTTGCAGCAGGCCAAGCTGCTCGGCGGGCTCGATTACGCCGCGTTTCGTCGCGCCGCTGACCTCACCGGCATGCAGCGCCACCTCAAGGCGGCGGGCATCTTCACCCGGCTCTACCACCGCGACGGCAAGTCCGGCTACCTCAAGGATATTCCCCGCACCCTGGGCTACGTGGTGGATGTCTGCCGCAGCCATGGCGTCGCCTATCCGGTGCTGGCCCGCTTCGGCCAGTGGCTGGAGCAGGTGGTGCTGCCCGGGCTGGCCCGCAGCGGAGTGGCGTCATGAAGGCGATGATCCTGGCCGCCGGTCGCGGCGAGCGGATGCGCCCGCTCACCGACAGCCTGCCCAAGCCACTGCTGGCGGTGGGGGGCAGGCCGCTCATCGTGCACCATATCGAAAAACTCAAGGCGGCCGGTGTGACCGACCTGGTCATCAATCACGCCTGGCTTGGTCACAAGCTGGTGGAAGCGCTCGGCGATGGCAGTGCGTTCGGGGTCTCCATCCACTGGTCGGCCGAGGAGAGCGCGCTGGAGACCGCCGGCGGCATCATTCAGGCGCTGCCGCTGCTGGGCAGCGATCCTTTTCTGGTGATCAACGGCGATACCTGGCTCGACCTGGACTATCGCACCCTGGTGAGCCAGCCCCTTGGCGACCAGCTGGCCCACCTCTGGCTGGTGCCCAACCCGCCTCAGCATCCGGCGGGGGATTTTGCGCTGCAGGCGGGCAAGGTGGTTGACACCCCTGCGCTGACTTTCAGCGGCGTCGGGCTCTATGATCCCGCCGCCTTTGCCGGATTGGCGGCGGGGGCACGCAAGCTGGCGCCCCTGCTGCGGGAGTGGATGGCGCAAGGCAGGGTGGGCGGCAGCCTGCTGGCCGGCGAGTGGCGCGACATAGGGACGGCCCAGCGGCTGCACGAGCTGGACGATCAGTTGCAAGGACGCACTCATTAATTTCACGAGGTCTTGAACCATGCGTATTTGGGGTAAGGTGCTTGGCGCCTTCTTCGGTTTTCTGCTCGGCAACATCTTTGGTGCCCTGCTTGGCCTCTGGATCGGCCACCGCTTCGATCGGGGCATGGGCTTGAATTTTCGCCGCGCCCCCACCCAGCAGCAACAGGCGGTCTTCTTCCACGCCACCTTCGCCGTCATGGGCCACATCGCCAAGGCGAGCGGCCAGGTGACCGAGCAGGAGATCCGGGTCGCCTCCAACCTGATGGACCGGATGCGGCTGGCAGGGGAGCAGCGGGCTCGCGCCCAGGAATCGTTCCGCCAGGGCAAGGAGGCGGACTTCCCGCTGCGGGAGACCCTGGCCGAGTTTCGCCAGGCCAGCCAGGGCCAGCGCGATATCCTGCGCTTCTTCCTCGAGGTACAGCTGCAGGCCGCCTTCGCCGATGGCAAGGTCGAGGCCAGCGAGCGCGCCATCCTGCACACCATCGCCGACGAACTGGGCTTTAGCCGCATCGAGCTGGCCCGCATCCTGGCGATGGCCGAGGCGCAGATGAACTTCTTCAAGCGGGCCCACGGCGGTCAGTATCAGAATGGCGGGCAGGGTGGTCAGCAGTATCGGCAGGAGGCCCCCTCCCGTGACAGGCTCAAGGATGCCTACCAGCTGCTGGGAGTGAGCGAGAGCGACAGCGATCAGGAGATCAAGCGCGCCTACCGCAAGGAGATGAGCAAGCACCACCCGGACAAGCTGGCCGCCAAGGGCTTGCCGCCGGAAATGATGGAGATGGCCAAGGAGAAGACCCAGGAGATCCAGCAGGCCTGGGAGTGGATCCGCGAGGCGCGCGGCATTCGCTGAGCGCCCCTTCATTAGCCATAAAAAAATGCCCGTCGCTGACGGGCATTTTTGTTTGCGCAGTATTTGTGCGTCGCGGCTTAGTGGCTGTCGACCCAGACAAACTTGAGCACGAACAGCAGAGCCACCACCAGCACGCAGGGGTTGATCTCGCGCCAGCGGCCGGTGCCCGCTTTCATCACGCAGTAGGAGATGAAGCCCACGGCGATCCCCTCGGTGATGGAGAAGCTGAACGGCATCATGACGGCGGTCATGAAGGCCGGTACCGCTTCGGTCAGGTCTTCCCACTTCACCCGGGTCAGCTCGGAGCACATCAGCACACCCACGTAGATTAGGGCGCCGGCTGCGGCATAAGCTGGCACCATGGCGGCCACCGGGGAGAAGAAGATGGCCAGCAGGAACAACAGGCCGACCACGATGGCGGTCAGACCGGTACGGCCGCCTACGGCGACGCCGGAGCTGCTCTCGATGAAGGCGGTGACCGAGGAGGTACCCATGAAGGCGCCGCCGACGGAGCTGGCGCTATCCACCAGCAGGGCCTGCTTCATGCGCGGGAAGTGACCCTTGTCATCGGCCAGCTTGGCGCGGTTGGTGACGCCGATCAGGGTGCCGGAGGAGTCGAACAGGTTGACCAGCATGAAGGAGAAGATGATCCCGGCCAGGCTGATGTCGAGCGACCCCATCAGATCCAGCTGGCCGAACACCGGCTCTATGCTCGGAGGCATGGAGACGAAGCCCTTGAAGGTGACGTCGCCAAACAGCCAGCCCAGGGTGGTGGTCACCACGATGGCGATCAGCACGGCGGAGTGGACGCCGCGGGCGGAGAAGATGCAGATCAGGAAGAAGCCGAGCAGCCCCAGCAGGCAGGGCAGGGAGGTGAGGTTGCCCACCGTCACCATGGTAGCTGGGCTGGCCACCACTATGCCGGCGTTGTGCAGGCCGAGCAGGGCGATCAAGAGGCCGATGCCGGCGGTGATGCCGACCCGCAGGGTGAGCGGAATGTTGGCGATGAGCCAGTAGCGCACCCGCAGCAGGGTGAGGATCAGCAGGCCCATGGCGCCCCAGAAGATGGTGCCCATGCCCACTTGCCAGGAGTAGCCCATGCCGGCCACCACCACGAAGGCGAAGAAGGCGTTGAGGCCCATGGCGGGAGCCAGCGCGATAGGCAGGTTGGCGAGCAGGCCCATCAGGATGCTGCCGATGCCGGCGATGAGGCAGGTGGTGACGAACACGGCCTGGGTGTCCATGCCGGCCGCAGAGAGGATCTGCGGGTTGACGAAGACGATGTAGACCATGGTCAGGAAGGTGGTGATGCCGGCGATCACTTCGGTGCGGGCGTTGGTGCCATGGCCCTTCAGGGCAAACAGACGCTCAAGCAATCCTTGCCCGGCGGCCTGTGCGGGGGCCTGGTGTGGTTGATTCATGTTGGATTCCAATAGGTGACGTGAAATAAGCAGCAGGAGAGGGGCATCCTCCATGGGGGAGTGACGCCCGCTTTCTGGTGGTTAAACAACCAGACTCGTCCTGATACCGTGACAGCGCGCACATTTTTACACAGGCGGCGCCGTTTACAAACCCCGGATCTGCGAGGCGGATCAATGAATAGAGTAAAAATTCAAACGTTTTCCCCACCGAAAATAAAAAAGGTTCTCGCTGGAGAACCTTTTGAGGGGCAGGGATCGGGTCAGAGGGTCTTGAAGTAACGCTCCACCAGCTGGGCCAGCACGGAGTCGAGCTTGTCCTGCACCTCTCCCAGTTCCCGCCCCATGCGGCGCAGGAAGAGGCTGGCCTGCTCCTCGCTCAGCTTGCGGCCGTCGATGAAGAACTCCTGCTCCGGCAATTGCTTGTCATAGCGGGGCAGCAGGGTCCAGTTCACCAGCTCCGGCTCCACGGCGGCGAAGATCCTGGCGGCGGCGGCACAGAAGGTCTCGATGTGCGCCTTGCCGTCCGGCCCGAGGCAGCCCGGTTCAACCCGGATCTGGATGGTCAGTTTCTTCTCTGTGGTGGGCTGGGTCGTCATCTTGCTACATCCATGCATAAAAGGTATCCGTCTTGGATTGTAAGCCATCGGGCACAAGAAAGGGGAGCCTGGGCTCCCCTTGTCGCATTTGCCGGTTTACTTGGCGATGCGCTTGTACTCGTCGTGGTGGGAACGGTGCGGCTGATGCAGAAGCCGCACTTGTTTGCCCTGTTACTTGGCGATGCGCTTGTATTTCGCACGGTGCGGCTGGACCGCCTCGGCGCCGTAGGTCTTCTTCTTCCACTCTTCGTATTCGGTGAAGTTGCCTTCGAAGAATTCGATCTTGCCCTCGTCCTGATAGTCCAGGATGTGGGTGGCGATGCGGTCGAGGAACCAGCGGTCGTGGGAGATGACCATGGCGCAACCCGGGAACTCCAGCAGGGCGTTCTCGAGGGCGCGCAGGGTTTCGATGTCCAGATCGTTGGTCGGTTCATCCAGCAGCAACACGTTGCCGCCAGTTTGCAGCAGCTTGGCCAGGTGCAGACGGCCGCGTTCACCACCGGAGAGCTCGCCGACCCGCTTCTGCTGATCGGCGCCCTTGAAGTTGAAGCGGCCGATGTAGGCGCGGCTCGGGAACTCGTAGTTGCCGATGCGCAGGATGTCCTGGCCGTCGGCGACTTCCTCGAACACCGTCTTCTTGTCGTCCATGCTGTCGCGGAACTGATCGACAGAGGCCAGCACCACGGTTTCACCCAGGGTGATGGCGCCGGAATCCGGCTGCTCCTGACCCGACATCATGCGGAACAGGGTCGATTTACCGGCACCGTTCGGGCCGATGATGCCGACGATGGCCCCCTTCGGAATGGCAAACGACAGATCGTCGATCAGCACCCGGTCACCGTAGGATTTGCGCAGGTTGGCCACTTCCACCACCTTGTCGCCGAGGCGCGGTCCGGGCGGAATGAACAGCTCGTTGGTCTCGTTGCGCTTCTGGTAGTCGTTGGTGTTGAGCTCTTCGAAGCGTGCCATACGAGCCTTCGACTTGGCCTGACGGCCTTTCGGGTTCTGGCGAACCCACTCCAGCTCTTTCTCGATGGACTTGCGACGAGCCGCTTCCGTGCTGGCTTCCTGCGCCAGACGGGCATCTTTTTGCTCCAGCCAGGAGGAGTAGTTGCCCTCCCACGGGATACCTTCGCCGCGGTCCAGCTCCAGGATCCAGCCGGCCACGTTGTCGAGGAAGTAACGGTCGTGGGTGATGGCCACGACGGTGCCCTCGTAGTCGTGCAGGAAGCGCTCCAGCCAGGCCACGGATTCCGCATCCAGGTGGTTGGTCGGTTCGTCCAAGAGCAGCATGTCCGGCTTTTCCAGCAGCAGGCGGCACAGCGCCACGCGGCGGCGCTCACCACCGGAGAGGTGCTTGATCTTGGCATCCCAGGCCGGCAGGCGCAGGGCGTCGGCGGCGCGCTCCAGCTGGTTTTCCATGTTGTGGCCACCCTGGGCCTGGATGATGGCTTCCAGCTCGCCCTGTTCGCGGGCCAGCTTGTCAAAATCCGCATCCGGGTCGGCGTAGGCCGCATAGACCTCGTCCAGCCGGGCCATGGCGCGTTTTACCTCGCCGACCGCCTCTTCGACCGCTTCACGCACGGTCTGCTCCGGATCCAGCTTGGGCTCCTGTGGCAGGTAGCCAATCTTGATGCCGGGCTGCGGACGGGCTTCCCCTTCGATCTCGGTGTCGATGCCTGCCATGATGCGCAGCAGGGTCGATTTACCGGCGCCGTTCAGACCCAAAACGCCGATCTTGGCGCCCGGGAAGAAGGAGAGGGAGATGTTCTTGAGAATATGACGCTTGGGCGGCACTACCTTGCCGACCCTGTTCATGGTGTAAATAAATTGAGCCATTGGCTAATTCTCTTCCTTTTCAGCAGGTTAATGTCTTGGCACTAACAGACTGATGTCGTGGTGGGGCCAGGTCGACGCAGGTCGACCGGGTTCCAAAAAACCCGTCGATTGTAAACCAATGGGCGAGGGGGGGCAAAGGTGGCACCCGGTCGGCCATTCCCTTTGCCGGGGCCATCACAGCCTGCTGCAACGGGCCGCCAAACTTGGCATGATGAAGGCCCAGTTTGCCCCGGAGTTTGCATGACCAGCCTGCCCTCTGCCCCGCCTCTGGCGGCCACCCTCGCCGCCATGGGGTTGGCACCCGCCATCGGCGAGCCGCTTGCCGGCCGCCTGCCCCGTTTGACCTTGCAGCCGGGTCAGCCGCTGCTGGCTCAGGGGGCAATGCAGGAGTCGGCTTTCTACATCGAGCGGGGCATCGCCCGCGCCTGCCACTATGCCCGGGACGGGCAGGAGCGCTGCAAGGAGTTCTACTTCGAAGGGGAGCTCTGTCTGCTCTACGACAGCTGGCTCACCGGGGCTCCCGCCCGTTACCAGCTGGAGGCCGTCACGACGCTGCAGCTGGTGCGGGTGCCGCTCGCCCTGCTGGACGAGCCCGCCTGGCAGCCGGTCTGCATGGCCCTGCTGCGGCAGCAGTTGTGCTACAAGGAGCGCAAGGAGGCCTTCTTGCTGCTCCACTCCCCCGAAGAGCGCTACCGGGAGCTCTGCCGCACCTTCCCCCACTGGCCGGCGCGGCTCACCCAGGTGCAGCTCGCCAACTACATCGGCATCAGCCCGGTCACCCTGTCGCGGATCCGCCGACGCATTAACCCGGGTTAATGCCGCGCCGCGTCCATTCCCGCCATGCTGGGCCTCTCGAACAAGTCTGGAGTGGGGATGATGTCGCTGTTCTTGTGGTCACAACTGGTGGTGAGCCTGGCGCTGCTGCTGGATCTGCTGTCGTTTCAGCTGCGGACGCGCCGGGCCATTCTGGCCTGCCTGGCGCTCTCCTGCGCCCTCAATGGCGCCCATTTCGCGCTGCTGGGACAGTGGTCTGCCGCCCTGCTGCTCTGGCTGGCGAGCCTGCGCTTCGTGGTCAGCATGCTGGCCACGCGCCGCCTCTTGATGTGGCTCTTTATGGGGTTGTCCTGCCTCGCGGTGCTCGCCACCTATCAGGGGCCGCTCGCCCTGCTGGGGTTGCTGGCCAGTCTGCTGCAGACCCGGGCTGCGTTTTGCCTGGATGATCGCCTGCTGCGGCGCTGGATGCTGCTGGGCACCCTCTGCTGGCTGGCCAACAACCTGCTGGTGGGGTCGCCCGTGGCGGCGCTGATGGAGGGGCTGTTTCTGGTCAGCAATCTGGTGGGCTACTACCGCCACTATGGGCACAGGGTGTTACCTGCCGGCTGAGGTCGGTCTGCCGAGAAAAAAGCGGGTAATGCTGCAGAATGGGTGTTGTAAGGCAAAGAGGCCGCCACTGTGGCGGCCTCTCTGGCATGTCAGGCTTTGTTGAAGCCGTTGATGAGCGCCTTTGCGTAGTCGATGACGAACTGCTGGCAGTGAATGGCGGTTTGCGGATCGAACTCCTCGCCGTGCAGATCGCTGTTGGAGAGCACCCGGATACCCACGAAGGGCACCTTGTAGGCCTCCGCTACCAGGGCGGCGGAGGAGGTTTCCATCTCTTCTGCGGCGGTCTGGTAGGTCTGGTGCAGCCAGTTGATGCGGGCGACCTGGCGGTTCCACTCGTCGGCGGTGCCTATGATGCCGGGGACCACCCGACCGTGACGATAACCGTCGGCCATGCCGAGGGCGCGGCCGACCAGCTCAGGATCGCCGGCAAAGGAGGCGTGCTCCACCAGTTTGCCGTTGTCGCGCAGGCGCATGGTGACCTCGAAGTTGTGCCATTTGCTCGGATCGACGCCCTGCTCGGCGGGGGTCAGATCACTGCGATAAGCCCCCATGTTGAAGCTCCTGGTGCCGATGACGATGTCGCCCCGGTGCAGCGCCGGATCGTGGCCGCCCGCCGTGCCCTGGTTGATGACGAGGCGCGGCCGGAAGCGCTCCATGGCGAGGGTGGTGGCCGCGGCGGCATTGGCCAGTCCCACCTCGGTGCGGGAGACGACCACCGGATAACCCGAGAGGGTGCCCTGCCAGTAGGTCCAGGTGCCCACGGTCAGCTCTTGCTTCTCCTTGAGGGCGGCCACCAGGGTTTCGACTTCGACGTCCATTGCCCCCTGGATCAGGATGGGTGCCGGATTGGCCGCCACGACGGCGGAGGAGAAGAGGGCAAACAGGGTGAGCAGGCGCGAGCAGCGTTTGATGAAATTCATGGATTACCTGTAGAACGTGCGAGAAAGCGCCGGATCCTATCGAAAGGCAAACGATTGCGCAAATGAGGGGGTGGTTTTTGTCAATAGCAGGCCGGCAGGAAGTCGGGTTCAGGGCTGCTTGTGGCCGGCGAAGTAGAGCACCCGCCGTACATATTGCTGGGTCTCCTGATAGGGGGGGATGCCACCATACTGCTCCACCGATTTTTCGCCGGCGTTGTAGGCCGCCGACATCAGGGTCCAGTTGCCATCGAAATGGGTGTGCAGCCACTTGAGATAGGCCACACCCCCCTTGATGTTCTGCTCCGGATCGAAGGGGCGGGTCACCCCGAAGCGCTGCTGGGTCTCGGGAATGAGCTGCATCAGCCCCTGGGCATTCTTGGGGGAGACGGCGCGGCTGTCGAGGTTGGATTCGGCGATGGCGATGGCCAGCACCAGCCGCTCGTCGATGCGGTGGCGCTTGGCGGCATGGCGCAGCATGTTGGCCAGCTTCTGCTTGGCGGGTGACTGGCGGGCCAGATAGGCCTCCAGATTGAAAGGGGTGGTGGGGATGGCGGCGAAGTAACCGCCGGATCCGCCGACGCCGCTGCCGCACTGATCCCCCATCACGGCATTGCCGACCCGGCTGTTGTAGTAACGGATGGCCTGCTGGTTGCCAAGACGGATCGCCATGGCCAGGTAGGCGTTGGCCATGCGGGGGTTGCGAACCGAGCCCGGGCCGGTGGCGAGCAGGCGGCCGATGCGAAAATACCCTTCCGGGTTACCCGTGGTGGCGGCGGCGCAGTAGAAGTGGATGGCCTGGGTCAGGTTGCCCTGACTCTGTGCCTGTTGCCCTTGCTTCAGTGCGCTGAGCGCCTTGGGCGCCTGTCTGAAATCCCTGCTTTGCGCCGCTGCCTGCACGTTACCGGCCAGCAACAGCGATAAAAAAAGCAGCAAAAACAGCCTGTTTTCGCTGAGGCTCGACATGGATTCTCTCCTGTTGGGGTACAGAAGATATAGGGGAACATGGCCCGTTCTGCCATTAATCCAGTGGATCCTGTTGTTATTGATCCGGGTATCCAGAGATCAAAACGGTATGGAACCAATGGCCGATGCAGTCCTATCAGGGGCTGGCCGTGCATCCAGGTGGTCGGTGGCGATAAAGAGGTGGCTAAATCAGTTGCCCCCGGCCCCCTCAGACGTCGAGGTGATAGGGCTGCTCGTCCGGCTCGGCGGCGGGCAGCTGGCGATACATCAGGCGAATTTCGCTCACTACCCAGAGCGAGAGCAGACCGAGCAGGCTCAGCAGCGGCGCCAGGGTGTGGCTCTGTTGCAGTCCGTAGGCAGACAGGGCGGCGCCCAGCAACAGCAGAATACGGATCATGAGGTGACTCCTTCTCATCATGGTGAGGGGGCGGATGCGTGCCCGTGTGGCACCAAGTGCGGCCAGTATACCCCAGCCGGTGCCCGGCAAACCGCCATCCGCCTCACATCCCCATCCTAAGGGGGGAGGTGGTGCGGCGCCATTCCATTAACTCATCAAACAATTTTCAGCCGGCCGTAGCAGGGCGCACCCAGTGTCCGGTCGGGATGGCTACTCCAGCTCAGCGGGTTGGTAGTAGTCGAGATACCAGCGCACGAACGCGGCGACCCCTTCCTCGATGGAGGTGGCGGGGCGCAGGCCGGTGAGGGTGTGAAGGGGCTCGCTGTCGGCCCAGGTGGCGTGCATGTCGCCCGCCTGCATCGGCAGCATCCGCTTGATGGCGGGCTTGTCCAGCGCCTGTTCCAGCGCCTCGATGAAGTCGAGTAGCCGCACCGGCTGGCCATGACCGATGTTGAGGATGCGGTAGGGGGCGGCGCTCTCGGCCGGGCTCTGTTCGCCGGCGTGCCAGTGAGGATTGGGGCGGGGTGGCAGCTCGGCGACGGCGAGGATCCCCTCGACGATGTCGTCGATGAAGGTGAAGTCGCGGCTGAGATCGCCCTGGTTGTAGACGTCGATGGGCTCGCCCGCCAGGATGGCGCGGGTGAACCTGGCGATGGCCATGTCGGGCCGGCCCCAGGGGCCGTAGACGGTGAAGAAGCGCAGCCCTGTGGTGGGCAGGCCGTAGAGCGCCGAGTAGGCGTGGGCCATCAGCTCGCCGCTCTTCTTGGTGGCGGCATAGAGGGAAACCGGGTGGTCCACCTGCTGATCGGCACTGAACGGCAGCTGCTCGCCCATGCCATAGACCGAGCTGGAGGAGGCGTAGATCAGATGCCGGATGTCGTGCTGGCGGCATCCCTCCAGCACCGTCAGCATGCCGGTGAGGTTGCTCTCGCTGTAGGCAAAGGGGTTTTCCAGCGAGTGGCGCACCCCCGCCTGGGCACCCAGGTGGATCACCCGCTCGAACTGCCCCTCGGCAAACAGGGCGGCCATGCCGGCCCGGTCCGCCAGCTCGCCCTCTACGAAGCGAAAATGGGGGAAGGGGGTCAGCATCGACAGGCGAGCCTCTTTGAGGCTCACCTCGTAGTAGTCGTTGAGGTTGTCCAGCCCCACCACCTGATGACCCGCCTCACACAGCCGTCTGGCGACGTGAAAACCGATAAAACCGGCGGCGCCGGTGACCAG
The DNA here is from genome assembly GCF_041402265.1 of Aeromonas sp. S15(2024). Classification (NCBI taxonomy): domain Bacteria; kingdom Pseudomonadati; phylum Pseudomonadota; class Gammaproteobacteria; order Aeromonadales; family Aeromonadaceae; genus Aeromonas; species Aeromonas sp. S15(2024). Next base: position 96,086 of record NZ_JBGLQY010000006.1, read on the forward strand.
ATACTTCATGGCTGGGGTCCTGTGCAGATCATGGGGCTCCTGATGGTGGTGCTGGAGTTGGGGCTGCGCGCGTTGTAGCAGAGCCGGCGCGTCTGTGCCATGGCAAACCGCCCTTTTCGTCAAGGTGGGGGCGGCTCAGGCGCGGCATGCTGCATCTTGGTGCAGCGGCTGTCAATGGAGAATGACAGGCACCAAAACGGGGCGTGGGCGGCGACTATTGTGATCATGGTCGCAAAAAATAGACTGAATCCCATAACGAAGCCCTGTGGACAGGGCTCGCGCCCGCGATATGGGCCACAGACACTCTTTTACTTCGCTATTGGATACCGGTTATGGACAACACCCCCGTCTCGGCGCAGTCCGCTCGTACTGCGCACCCCCTCTATGAAGACATCATCGCCCTGCTGACCGCCGCCGGCTTCGTCTCTCTCGGCATCTTTCTGTTTCATCAGGTGGGCCTGCTCACCGGCGGTACCGCCGGGCTGGCACTGCTGCTGCAGCAGGTGACCGGGCAGAGCTTCGGCCTGCTGTTCTTCGGCATGAACCTGCCCTTCTATGCCCTGGCCTGGCTCAGGATGGGGCCGCGCTTCACCCTCAACACCTTCGTCTCGGTGGCGACCGTCTCCTTCATGACGGATCACCTCAATGCCGTGCTGCAGATAGGCAAGATTGAGCCGGTCTACGCGGCGCTCATCGGTGGCACCCTGATCGGCATGGGGCTGCTCATCATGTTCCGCCACAAATCGAGCCTGGGCGGCTTCAACATCCTGGCGCTGTTTATCCAGGATCGCTTCGGCATCCGCGCCGGCAAGCTGCAAATGGGGCTGGATTGCACCATCGTCATCGCCTCTTTCTTCGTGGTGCAGCCCTGGATCCTGGCCCTCTCCGTGGTGGCGGCCATCATCTGTAACCTGGTGTTGACACTCAACCACAAGCCGGGTCGCTATCAGTTGGCGTGAGGCCTCTGTGAACCGGGTGGAAAAAGGGTGTGCAGCCGATGATCGGGCAGCGGTGAGGAGAGACCCCAGTGCACCCTGTGCCGCAGCAGATTGCCCTGGGCTTCCAGCCGGGTCAGGATCTGGTTGAAGGCTGCCAGCTGCGCCTCGCTCATGCGTTGGCGGTTGAAGGCGATGTAGTAGTTCGCCTCGTGACTCTTCTGCCATAGCCTGATCTTCGAGGCGCCACTGAGGTTGAGTCGATAGAGGGCCACATCCAGGTTGGAGAAGTAGAGGTTGTAGCGCCCCTGTCGCTCTATCTTGAGCAGGTTCGCATAATCATCGTTGACGTTGAGTTCCAGCTGCATCGGGGAGATCCCCTGCTGGTGCAGGGTGTCGTCAAGCTGGCGCAGCAAGGTCTCGCTGAAGGAGCCTCTGGTCACCCCGATCCGTGCGTGACCAAGGCGAGCCAGAGTCAGCGGCGCGTCAATTTCGTCGACGTGGGCAAAGATGCCCCAGCTCGCCTTGCACAGCGGTACCGAGTAGCTCAGCGTCTTTGCCCTAGCATCGCTCCAGGCGAGCGGAAACATGCCGTCCACTTCCCCCAGATCCAGCTCCTTTCTGGCCCGCAGATTGGGGCGCAGCGTGATCTGGCACCCTTCAGGCCAGTAGCTGCACGCCTCTTTCACCATGTCCACCATGGCGCCGGTCGGCTGGTTGTCACTGCCCATGAAGCTGTAGGGAGCAAACTCCTGGACGACCAGACGCAGGGGGGCGGCAACGCAGAGAGGGGAGAGGAGCCAGAGCAACAGCAGACGAGCAGGCATGGGGCAAGCATCCGTGATTGACACCCTTGCAGTATGAGCGAGAAATCGCCCTACAGGACGACGGTATACATCCCCTGCGGGTCTGTGATCACCCGGGCCGGGTAGTCGTAGAGCCGGTCGATGAGATCAGGCGTCAGCACCTCGCGCGGGGTGCCGTCGGCCATCACTCTGCCCTGCTCCAGCATCACCAGCCGGTCGGCGTAACGGGCCGCCAGATTGAGGTCGTGCAGCACCACCAGCACGGCGGTATGACGGGCGGCGAGGGCGCGCGCCATGGTGAGCAGCTGGTGCTGGTACTTGAGATCGAGCGCCGAGGTGGGTTCGTCCAGCAGCAGCAGCCGCGCTTGTTGCGGTTCCTCCGGGGCCTGCCAGATCTGGGCCAGCACCCGGGCGAACTGTACCCGCTGGCGTTCCCCGCCGGAGAGACCGGGATAGAGGCGGCCGGCCAGATGATCCACCCCGGCATGGGTCATGGCGGCCCGCACTATCTCGTCGCGTCGGCTGGCCGGCTCGCTGTGGGGCAGTCGGCCCATGGCCACCACCTCTTCGCACAGGAAGGGGAAATTCAGGGACGAGCTCTGCGGCAACACGCCTACACGGTGGGCCAGCTCGTTGCCGGCCCACTCCCGCCGCTCCCGGCCAAACAGATCTATCTCCCCCTCATGTTCCAGCTCGCCGGTGAGGCACTTGAGCAGCGAGCTCTTGCCGGCGCCGTTGGGGCCGAGCAGGGCGGTGAGGCTGCCCGCCTGCAGGCTGAGGTCGAGCCTGTCCAGGATGGGGCGGCCGCCCCGGCTGAGGCTGAGCTGGCGACAGTGCAGCAGGGTCGATGAAGCTGACAAGATGAGTCCTCCGGTTAAAGGGTGCGGCGGCCCTTGACCAGCAGCCAGATGAAGAAGGGGGCGCCCAGCAGGGCGGTGATGATGCCGACCGGCATCTCGGCCGGCGCCAGCAGGGTGCGGGCCAGCATGTCGGCGCCCAGCAGCAGGGCGGCCCCGAGCAGGGCTGAGAGCGGCAGCAGCCGGACGTGGTTGGGGCCGGCCAGCAGCCGCACCAGGTGCGGCACCACCAGACCGACGAAACCTATCATGCCGGCCACCGCCACCGCCACGCCGACCCCGGCGGCGGTGAACAGGATCAGCCGCCGCTTGAGGGACTGTACCTGGATGCCGAGGTGGCGGGCCTCCCCTTCACCCAGCAGCAGGGCGTTGAGGGGGTTGGCATCGCGCATAAACAGAATGAGCAGAGCAACCAGGGTCAGCAGCGCCAGCGCCACGTCCACCGGCTTGCCTGCCGCCAGCGACCCCATCTGCCACAGGCTCAGGTTGCGCAGCATCTGATCGTCGGCGAGATAGGTGAGCAGGCCGATCACAGCGCCGGAGAGCGCAGTGACGGCCACCCCGGCCAGCAGCATGACGGTGACCGAAGTGCCCCCCTCTCGGGTGCCGAGCAGGTAGACGAGGGTGGTGGTCAGCGCGCCGCCGAGAAAGGCGAGCAGGGGCAGCAGGCCGATGCCGAGCAGGCTCTGCCACTGCTGGCCGAGGGGGGCCAGCAGCACGATGGCCAGCGCCGCGCCGAGCGCCGCCCCGCCGGAGACCCCGATGATGCCGGGGTCGGCCAGGGGGTTGCGAAACAGCCCCTGCATCACGGCGCCGCAGAGGCCGAGAATCCCCCCTACGGCGATGCAGAGCAGGGTGCGTGGCAGGCGGATCTCCTGCACGATCAGCAACTTGTGGGCCTCAATCCCGCTCCCTTGGCCGGCGAACAGGGCGCGCAGGCTCTCGCCAAAGGAGAGGGCCATGGGACCGGTGGCCAGCGACCCAACCAGCAACAGAGCCAGTGCGCCGCCGGTGAGGCACAGCAGCCAGGGCAGTGGCAGACGCATCATGAACCCAGCTTGATCCACTTGGCGATCTGGCTAGCCTGCTGCAGCGAGGTGAGGCTGAGCCCCCCTTGCAGGGCGTGACCGTCGATGGCGTGAATGGCCCTGTTCTTGCCGGCCGGGGTGGCGGAAAGGGCGGGCACCTGGCTCAGCACGGTTTCAGGATCCTGATACTGCTGCCAGTCGCGGCCGCTCACCAGCACCAGATCGGGCTGCAGCTCGATCAGGGATTCGGTGGAGACGGGCTTGTAGTCTTGCAGCTGGGCCACCGGGTTGACGCCACCGGCCAGGGTGAGCAGGGCGCTGGCGGTGGTGTTGCCGCCGGCGATGCTGGTGGGCTGGCCCTTGTGCAGTAGCAGGAAGACCACCTTGAGCGGCTTGTTCTGCTTGGCCTGAGCGGCCAGCAGCTCGCTCTGGGTCTGGATTTCGGCCTTCAGACGGGTGCCGGCGGCCGGGTCTTTGAGCAGGGTGGACAGGGTATCGATGCGCTGGTTGAGGTTGGCGAGGGTGGGGGCGGTGGGCAGCACGTCCACCTCGACCCCGGCCCGGCGCAGCTGTTCCAGGGCGGGTGGTGGCCCCATTTCGTCGCTGCCGACCAGCCGGGTCGGCGCCAGGCTCAGGATCCCTTCGGCGGCGAGGGCGCGGTGATAGCCAACCCGCGGCAGGTTCTTCGGCTCCGGGCTGCTGATGTCGGTGGCAATGAGGCTCTGCTCGCCCCCGAGTGCCAGAATGAGTTCAGTGGTGGCCGGGCCTATGCTGACGATACGTTCCTGCGCCAGAGTGGGCAGGGACAGGGCTGAGCAGCCGAGCAGGCTGAGTGCGAGGGCAAAACGACGGCCCATGCTAACCTCCGAAGGGTGAATGAAGTGGGATTGCCGCCGAGAATATCAAGCCGTCGAAAAAAATGCACTGAGAATGAAAGCGATTATCAATTGCATTGGTTTGGGGCCTTCATTACAGTATCCGCCATGACAGAACAGGGATGTCGCAGGCATCCCAAGGGAGAACCGATGAGCATTGCACAACGCATTCATGGGCTGCTGGCACAAGATCCCGGCGCTCACCCGTCCACCATCGCCGCCGAGCTGGCCGTCAGCGAATGGGAGGTGGTGCGCCACCTGCCGGCCGAGCTGGTTACCCTGGTGCCCGCCGAGCAGGCAGAAGCCCTGCTGGCGGACCTGGCCGACTGGGGCCAGGTGACCACCATCGTCGAGTCCGACGGCTCCATCTTCGAGGTGAAGGCCCCCTTCCCCCGCGGCAAGAGCGCCCGTGGCTACTACAACCTGATGGGGCGTGACGGCGAGATGCACGGCCACCTCAAGCTCGACAACGTGGTCGGTATTGCTCTGGTCAGCAAGCTGTTCATGGGCAAGGAGGGACACTCCTTCCAGTTCTTCGGCCACAGCGGTCGCTGCATTTTCAAGGTCTATCTGGGGCGTGACGAGCAGCGTCAGCTGCTGCCGGCCCAGGTGGAACGCTTCATGGCCCTGCGCCACCAGTATCAAGAGGAAGTCAAAGCATGAGTGAACGTCAGGAGCGTCTGCAGAACCGCCTGCAACCGGAGATCCGCGAGTTTCGCGACGGTTGCCGCACCCTGCAGCTGGCGACGGTGGACAGTGAAGGCAACCCCAATGCCAGCTATGCCCCCTTCGTGCTGCAGGAAGATGGCTACTATGTGCTCATCTCCGAGATCGCCCGCCACGCCCGCAACCTGCAACAGGTACCCAAGGTGTCGCTGATGCTGATCGAGGACGAGAACGGGGCCCGCGAGCTGTTTGCCCGCAAACGCCTCACCTTCGATGCGCTGGCCGAAGTGGTGGCCCGCGACGACGTGCGCTGGGAGAAGGCCGTGGCGGCGCTGGAAGGGCGCTTTGGCGAGATAGTCAAAGGGCTCTCCAATCTCAAGGACTTCGTGCTGTTTCGTCTCAAGCCCGAGCAGGGGCTGTTCGTCAAGGGCTTCGGCCAGGCGTTCCGGGTCTCCGGCGACGAGCTGGTGGACTTCGTCCACCTGGTGGAAGGGCACAAGCGCATCGACAATGGCGCCGAGCTGACCAGCCCGGCCGATGCACCGGTCTGATCCGCGCGGATCGCCAAGATGACAAAACGGGCAGCCCTGGGGCTGCCCGTTTTTTTATGGACGGTTTTCCCTCAATCCTGCCAGGAGGCCTTGTTGGGAAAGGCGTCGCGGTCGGCCCGGGTGGCGGTCTCGTTGCACTCGCCCCGGATCTTCCAGGAAGTCTGGCTGAGCACTATGTAGCCTTCGCGGCAGTATTTGCGCTCGGTCAGTGCCTGGGTGAGCTGGGCATCCTGCAGCGCTTCGCGCCGCTCCAGCAGGCTCTTGTTCCTGCTCAGCCTGCTGCCGTCATCGTTCTGCAGGCGGGTGGGCAGGGTATCGAGCGGGGCGGCCTCGAAGGTGAAGCGCTTGCTCCCCTCCTCATTGATGTGGGTCATGAACAGGGGGGCCGGGCCATCCGGCTGGTGCCCCGGCAAGCCCGAGCAGGCGGTGATTGCCGGTAACAGCAGCGTGAAGGCAACGGCAGAGAGTAGACGCACACAAGACTCCAATCGGGTGATCGCTTCAAAGCGGGCAGATTAACATGCCGGCTCGGGTTGGGTGGCGCCGAGCAGCTCATCCGTCGTGAGCAGGGTCACGCTTCTGCCTTTTGGCAGGCTGAGGTGACGCCACATCCAGTGATGGTGCTCGATGATCTGCTCCGCGCTCAGGTGGGGCCGGTCAGCCGTGGTGTGGGCGTCGGTCACCGCCACCACCTCAAAACCGCGGGCGGCGGCGCTGCGCAATGTGGTGTCGACGCAAAAATCGGTGGCACAGCCGCAGACGAGCAGCCTGTCCACCGCCTGTTCCGCCAGCAGGAAACCGAGCTCGGTGTCGAGAAAGCTGTCGCAGGCGGTCTTGCTCACCCGGCTGTCATGCCCCTGCGGGGCGAGATCGGCGTGCAGATGCCAGCCCGGACTGGCGGGATCCACTTCGGAACCGGGGGCATCGTGCTGCACATAGATGACACGACCCTGTTCTGCCCGCACGCGCTCGGCCAATCGATTGATATTGGCGATGACCTGGGCGTCCTGATGGCGAGGCTGGGTGAACAGCCCCTGTTGCATGTCGATGACCAGTAACACATCCATATGAAATCCTTGGGCAATTGTTTGTCAGGGTGGCAGCCACTGGGCTCCTCAGACTCAAGGTCAGGGTTGCAGCCACTGGCTGCAGTCACGACTGCGGGATTGATGCAGTGCGCCCATATCTTGCTTCATTTCATCGGCATTTAGCCAGCGTTCCGGCAGGGGGGCGATGCCGACCCGCACGTCGGCCACCCGGCCGGCTGCCGCCGCTTGCTCCTTGCCCGCTTGCGGCGCTGTCAGCTCAGGCACGACCAGCGCCACCTTGAGGGCCGGGTTGCGACTGGCGATGCGGCTGGCCAGCCCCAGTCCCCCCTCCACGTGGAAGTTGCCGGCGATGTGCATGATGCGCCGGCCCGGGTGGCTGCGCAGGTAATCCACCATGCTCTCGGCCATGGTGTCGTCCCAGCTGGTCTGGGCGGCAAAGCGGCGGGCGTTGCCGTCGGCATCCCCATGATGGAGCGAGGCCATGAATTTCTGGCGATAGGGGTCATCGCCGAGAGTGAGGGTGCGGGCCAGCTGACTGCGACGGCTGGCGGGCAGCTGATCCAGCCAGGCCGGCCCCTCCTGGCCGACACAGCTCACCAGCGGTTTGGGCGCATTGGCGGCGATGACCGGCAGGTGGCGCGCCTTGGCGAACTCCACCAGCGGGCGATAGTCGCTCGGGTAGTTGGGCCAGGCGTTGCCGTCGCGAATGAGGGCCGCCTCGCCGATGCGACCGGCGAGGTAGGCATCCAGCACCGGCTGATCGGCGCGGCTGAACTGCTCCATGGAGAGCACCAGGGGGCGGCCGTCTGCCTGTGCCGTGTCGGCCAGGCCCGCCAGCATTCTGGCCTGCAGCAGGTGCACCGCCGGGTGGGTGTGCAGCTCGCCCACCAGCACTATGTCGGCATCCGCCACCCGGGTCAGGGCCTGCTCCAGGGTCAGCGCATCCCCCTGGGTGGCCTTGAGCTGATAGTGATAGAGGGTGCCGGCATCGTTGACGGGGGCCGTCGTGGCACAGGCGGCCAGCAGCAGGGGCAGGGTGAGCAGGGGCAGAAGTCGGGTCATGGGGGTCTCGCAGCGATGAGGTGCCTGCACTATACAATGGCAGCATGGCGGGCGGGAAAACAGAGGGGCGTAGTGTAGAACCTAATTACGACAAAAGAAAATGAGAATGATTCCGTTTATTATTGATCTTTATTGAGAGGTGAGTAAGATGCCTGCTGTTTGATAACAGTTCTCAATAAGGATTTGCAGTGGCCCATAACAACACCCTATCGCTGGTCGCCCTTGCCGTGGCGGCCGGCCTCGCTTCCCCGGTTTTCGCGGCGGACAAGAAAGCAGATGACGTCATGGTGGTCAGTGGCTCCCGGATGGAGCAGAAACTGGAAGATGTCTCCGGTCCCATCTCGGTCATTACCGCCGAACAGATTGAAGAGCAGGTGGTGAGCAACGTCGCCGACCTGTTCCGTTACGAGCCGGGCGTCACCGCTCTCGGCGGTGCCGGCGATGCCCAGACCTTCATCATTCGCGGCATGGGTGAGAACCGGGTCAAGATAGTGCGCGACGGCGTGCGCGAGAACGACGCCTACAAGAACGGCGGCGTGGGCCAGAGCTATTTCGACACCGACATGATCAAGCAGGTCGAGGTGGTCAAGGGGCCGGCCTCGGCCGCCTACGGCTCCGATGCACTGGGCGGCGTCATCGCTATCACCACCAAGGATGCGGCGGATTTCCTCAAGGGGCGCGACAGCTATCTGGACGCCACCTCCGGCTATGCCTCCAGCAGCCACCAGAAGATGGCGGGCTTTACCGGTGCCCTGCGTACCGGCGAGCTGGAAAACCTGCTGCGCTACACCTGGCGTGACGGCGGGGTGACCCAGAACTACGACAGCGACAAGAACGAGTTCGACATCGTCAGTCAGGCCGTGCTGTTCAAGAGCCAGTGGAACCTGAGCGATAGCCAGTTCCTCAAGCTGACCGTCGACTACTTCACCGAGGGTCAGGATCCCGACGCGGTCGACCTCACCAAGGCGGGCTCGGTCTTCAACCAGCCGATCACCGACAAGGATACCGACAACCTGTCGCTGGTGCTGGATCACGGCATCGCCCTGCAGGCGCCCTGGGTCGATCGCATCGACAGCAAGATCTACTACGCCCGCACCAAGCAGACCATGGATCAGTACGCCTCATCCAAATACCCGGTGCGGCCGACCAACCCCTATGTGACCAAGAACTCGCTGGATCACAACGGTTTCGAGCAGAAGAGCCTGGGCGCCCAGGTGAAGTTCAGCAAGGCGCTGGATAGCCAGCGGCTGGCCTGGGGCCTGGAGTATGAGCACACCGACAACGAGCGGACCCGCTTCAAGGCGCCGACCGTGGCGGGGGATTTTGAAGGCTACAGCGAGCTGAGCTTCCCCTCCACCACCACAGAGCACGGCGCCCTGTGGGCCTTTGACGAGCTGAAGTTCGGCGAGCGCTGGGTGCTGACGCCGGGGGCTCGCTATGACTACTATCGGATGAACCCGGATCAGGACCCCGCCTACACGGGCGAGAACCTCAAACGCTTCTCCGAAGGGGAGTTCTCGCCCAAGCTGGGGCTGGTATTCAAGGCGCACGAGGCGGCCAACCTGTTCGCCCAGTACAGCCACGGCTACAAGACTCCCATGTATGACAACGCCTTCTCCACCCTGAACCACCAGGCGTACGGCTATCGCATCGAGCCCAACACCAACCTCAAGCCCGAGAGCAGCGACGGCATCGATCTGGGGGTGCGCGGCAGCGCCGGCGGCTTCAGCTATGAAGTGGCCACCTTCTACAACAAGTACGACGACTTCATCGAGCTGGGCCAGGTGAGCACCGAAGGGCGCACCGCCGTCTACCAGTACCAGAACCTGGACAAGGCCACCACCAAAGGGGCCGAGGCCAAGGCGGACTACTGGCTGAACGATCTGGTCAACGTCTGGGGCAACCTCTCCTACATCGAGGGCAAGGATGGCGACGGCAACTACATCAACAGCCTGAGCCCGCTCAAGGGGACCCTGGGGGTACGACTGGAGCAGGCCAACTGGAACATCAACACCGCCCTGCGCTTTGCCGACGACATGAGCAAGGTGGGCAAGGATGCCAAGGGCAACGACAACATCAAGAGCGCAGGCTGGGGCGTGGTGGACATCTACGCCCAGTTCAAGCCGGTGCAGGATCTGCAGTTCAACGTGGGCGTCTTCAACCTGTTCGACAAGGAGTACGTCAACTACGAGAGCATCACCGGCCAGAGCGCCAGTGCCAGCATCAGCAACAAGACCGAGCCGGGTCGCAACCTGAGTGCACGGGTCAAGTACGTGTTCTGATGAATACCCATCACGACAAGGGGCCTGCGGGCCCCTTTTTCATGGCGCAAGCGAACGGCCAAAAAGAAACCCGCCGGTGGCGGGTGGAAGGATTGCAACACTAACCAGGAGGAGGTGTTACTCGATAGACACCGGTCTTGCGCCAATAGTTCAATTCTATTGATATTTTTCATTGTTGCCTGCGCGGCTTCCCACCCGGGATTGCAGGATCCCCACCGGCAAATCGGTTATCATTTGTGCCCCATCTTCCCCCTTGCCGAGGTTCTATGCCCGCCTTCTCCTGGTTAGCCCTGTTTTTTGGTGCTTTCTACTTCGTCTATGGTGCCTATCTGCCGTTCTGGTCGCTCTGGCTGGAGGGGATCGGGGTGAGCGCCGAGATGATAGGCCTGCTGCTCGGTGCCGGCATGGCAATCCGCTTTGCCGGCAACCTGATGGTGATGGGGCAGATCAAGGGGGCGGGGCACCTGCTGCCGGTCACCCGCCTGCTCTGCCTGCTCAGTCTGCTGGCCTTCCTCGGCTTTTATCTCAGCCACAACCTCTGGTGGCTGGTGGGACTGACCCTGGTGGCGAACTTCATCTACCCGACCCTGATGCCGGTGGGGGAGGCGCTGGCCACCCGCATGGTGGTGCAGGCGCACCTCGACTACGGCAAGGTGCGCCTGTGCGGCTCCTTTGCCTTCATCGTCGCCTCGACCCTGGTGGGGGCCCTGGTGGGGAATTTTGGCAGCGAGTGGGTGCTGCACACCATGGTGGCCGGGCTGCTGTTGATGCTGCTGCTCAGCTGGCTGCCGCTGCACCCGGCGCCGCGGGACATCCAGGGCGAGCGGGCCAAGGCCTCCCTGCTCGATACCCTCAAGTCCCCCCAGGTGCGCCGCTTCCTGCTGATCTCGGCCCTGCTGCAGGGCAGTCACGCCGCCTATTACGGCTTCAGCGCCATTCACTGGAAGGCGGCGGGCTACAGCGGCACCACCATCGGCTATCTGTGGGCGCTGGGGGTGGTGGCGGAGATCGGCATGTTCGCCGCCGACAAGCGCTTCCTCAACCGTTTCGGCGCCCAGACCCTGTTTCTGGTGGGGGCGCTGGGCTGCGTGGTGCGCTGGATCCTGCTTGGAGCCTCCACCGAGATCCTGGTGCTGGTGGCGGGCCAGCTGCTGCATGCGGTCACCTTCTGCGTCAGCCACCTCGGCGCCGTGCGCTTCATGACCCGCCAGCTGCCGGCCGAGCAGCTGATCCCGACCCAGGCGCTCTATGCGGCGCTGGGGCTCGGCATGACGGTGGCCGCCCTGATGACCCTGTGCGGTCTGCTCTACGAACCGCTGGGGGGCAGCATCTTCTTCCTGATGGTGCTGGTGGTGCTGCCGGTGTTCGTGCTGCGCCTGCGCCCAGCTGCGCCGTCTGGGCAGGGGCATGTCCCGGCCTGATACCGACCCGTCTGAATCATCACGCAGCAAAAGGGAGAGCCATGGCTCTCCCTTTTTCGTTGCGGCGTGCGGCGTTACCGCGCTTCGCCAAGATAGTGGCGGCTCAGACGGCGCCAGGTCTCCGAGCCTATGGTGCCAGCAAGCAGCTCATTGGATGCGGTATCAAAGCGACCATCCGCCAGCCAGCCCAGCTGGGGCAGCAGCCGGGCCAGGGCGGCGTCATTGTGTTGCAGCTCCCTGTCCAGGGTTTCCCAGAAGGCGCTCCCCTTGACGTAAAAGAGCGGGTAGTAGGATCGATCCCCTGCCATCACCTCGCGGGCCGCCCGATAGAGGCCGCTCTCGCCATGGGGCAACTGCTTGCCCCGTTCGGCCAGCTCGTTGACCGCCGTGACCTGATGCAGCCGAAAGCGGCGCAGCGCCTTGATGGCAAGGTACTCGGCAAGGCTCTCGTTGACCCAGGTGGGCTGTGGCGCGGTGCTGAGGATGTGCACCGCCTCGTGGGCGGAAGTGCGCAGCAGACGCAGTGGCGCCTGTTGCGTCGGCTTGCCATCCATGGTGGGGTAGTTGGCGACAAACACCTGATCCCCGGCGGCGCCGCCGAGGGAGCGGGTCGCCACATCCCGCCCCAGCCACACCAGCCGCCACGGGTGAGTGGGCGGGGTGACATCGAGCTGGAAGGCCAGATAGTCGATGATCTCATTCATTTGTTGCTGCAGGGCCGGCAGATCGAGCTGATTGGCCGTCTCGTCATGGCTCAGCAGCAGCCTGGGCTCCCGTTTGGCGACGGGCACTGTGGCCAGACCAAATGGCAGGATCAGCGGCGGCTGGTTGAGGTCCGGCAGCGGCTGGCAACTGCCGTCCGGCAGACAGACGTCCCCTTGGCGACTCCCTTGCTGGCGTACCAGATTGCCCCATTCGGTCAATAGCCACCGATTGGGGGCAAACAGCAGCGACGCCTGGGCCGAGGCATCGGCCCCCAGGGCTGGCGCCGGGGTGAGGGTTACCTGCCAGCCGACCTCTTGGCAGGAGAAGGGCTGGTTGAGGGCCACCGGCTGGTTGTCTGCAAGACAGATCAGCTTGGGTGAAACCGGCGCGGTGCTGCCCGACAACTGACGAGCGGGGAGCAGGGTAAAAGGGGGATTGCCCTGCATCGTGAGGCGTACCTGCAACTGATTGGCACGGCTGCCCTGCTCAATATGGTAGCGAGGGCCGCTGGTGTCATCGGCGGCGCAGGCCCACAGCGGCAGCAACCACAGGGCACACAGGGGGAGATGGCGACTCATAGGGGATCAACGCTCCTCCTCGAAGGCCAGCAGATCCCCGGGCTGGCAGCCCAGTTCGCGGCAAATTGCCTCCAGGGTGGAGAAGCGAACCGCCTTGGCATGGCCGTTTTTCAGGATGGAGAGGTTGGCCTCTGTGATGTTGACCCGCAGGGCCAGCTCGCGGGCGGTCATCTTGCGTTCGGCCAGCAGGGCATCGAGTCGGATGATGATGGGCATGGGATCCTCACACCGTCAGTTGTTGTTCATCGGCCAGCAGTTTGGCCTCGCGCATCACCAGGGCCAGTGCCGAGACGATCAGCCCGGCCAGCAGCAGCTGGAAGTCCGACGAGCTGATGTTGATCTTGCCGTGCAGCTCGGGTCCCGGCAGGGTGAGCACTATGTCCAGCAGCGGCGTCGTGCCGATCTTGGTGACGAAGCTGACGCAGAGCAGCAGGCCGATCCACTGATAGCGACGGATCTGGCTGAAGGTGAACAGCATGGCCTGTCGGTAGCCGCGAAACAGCTGGAGCAGCTGCCACAGCATCAGCATGAACACCAGATCCGGCAGCAGCATCACCAGGGTGCCCAGCAGGCGGGTCCCCAAAGTGAGGGGATAGTCGGCAACGGCAGGCTGGGTGCTGGCCTGCGGGAGCGATTCCGTGGTCAGGGGCACCTTGCCGAGCACCGAACTCTCTTCCACATTCAGCGCTTCTTGCAGCTCCTGCTGCAGGTAGTCGCTGCCGCCGATCAGATGTGACCAGACCCCCATGACCGTCAGGACGGGGGTGGCCAGCAGGGTGGCCAGCAGGATCCATTCGATCAGGCTGCTCATGCGTTCGAGCTTGTTGTGTTTCATCGCTTACCTCTTTGAGTGAAAGGGTGGGCCACGCGTAGCGCCGAGTTATCGTTTATCAATAAACACAGACTGATGTTTATCGTTTTTCGATATTTATTCAACCGTTTTTTATTGAAAAACGATAAATTCTCGCCGCAATAAGGAGATGACATTTTCCGGGCAGCTCTCTAGACTGGCTGCTGCTGCGCTTGAATCTTCAACACTGACAAGAGGTTACAGATGCACCAGGGATGGTTGCTGATCGGATTGTCGCTCTCCTACCTGGGGCTGCTGTTTCTGATCGCCTACGTGGCGGACAAGAACAAACGGCGTCGCCTCCAGGGCCAGCCCCTGCTCTACAGCCTGTCGCTGGCGGTCTACTGCACCTCCTGGACCTTCTTCGGCACGGTGGGCCAGGCCAGCGAGTCGCCCTGGTCGCCGGTGCCCATCTACCTGGGGCCCATGCTGGTGTTCCTGTTCGGCTGGCGACTGCTGGCCCGCCTCATCCTGGTGGCCAAGCGCGAACACATCACCTCCATCGCCGACTTCATCGCCGCCCGTTACGGCAAGTCCCAGCGCCTGGCCATGGTGATCGCGCTGATCGCCATCATGGGCATACTTCCGTACCTGGTGCTGCAGCTCAAAGCCATCGTCACCGGGCTGGATCTGCTGATGGCCAACCCTGTGCCCGCCGGCCCCACCGGCAATACCGCCGGGCTGGCCCTCGGGGTGGCCCTGCTGCTGGCCCTGTTCAGCATACTGTTCGGCACCCGCCACCTGGATGCCACCGAGCACCACCGCGGCATGGTGGTGGCCATCGCCTTCGAATCCGTGGTCAAGCTGCTCGCCTTCATGGCGGTGGGGAGCTTCGCGCTCTGGCTCATCCTCAGCAAGCCGAGCCAGGCCCGCACCCTGGTGGCCAGCGATTTTCTCGATGCGGTGGTGGCGGTGACGCCGGGCAGCCTGCTGGAGCTCGCCATCTACACCCTGGTGGCCATGTGCGCCGTCATCTGCCTGCCGCGCCAGTTTCACGTGACCGTGGTGGAGAACAACCAGGGCCAGGATCTGCACTGGGCGCGCTGGTTGTTCCCGCTCTACCTGTTCATGATGGGGCTCTTTATCTGGCCGCTGGCGCTGGCGGGCAAGCAGTGGGTGGGGGCCGGCATGGCCTCGGATACCTATGTGATCAGCCTCCCCATGTCGCTCGGGTTCGACGGCATGGCGCTGCTGGCGTTTCTCGGCGGCACCTCGGCGGCCACCGGCATGGTGATCGTCTGCACCATAGCGCTGGCCATCATGGTCAGCAACGATCTGGTGCTGCCGGTGCTGCTGCGCCGCTTCTGGCAGCAGGGGCGGGACGAGCGGCTGGTGCGCCTGCTGCTGCAGGTGCGCCGCGGCGCCATCCTGCTGATCCTGCTGGCAGCCTGGGGGCTCTACCTCTGGCTCGGGGATCTCACCAGCCTGTCGCGCATCGGCTACCTGTCGTTCGGTGCGGTGGCCCAGTTCGCACCAGCCCTGCTGCTCGGCCTCTACTGGCGGCACGGCAATCGCAAGGGGGTATATCTCGGCCTCGCCCTCGGGGTCAGCCTCTGGTTCGCCACCCTGCTGGCGGAGAGCGGCCTGCTGGCCGGCTCGCCGCTGGCGACCCTGCTGGCGCCGCCCGACTGGCCCGCGGTACGCGACTTGAGCCTGGGGGCCTGGTGCATCTTCCTGAGCCTGTTGCTCAACCTGGTCGGCTATGTGGCGGGCTCCCTGCTCTCCCGCCCGGCGGTGAGCGAGCGGCTGCAGGCGGCCAACTTCGTCGGCAAGCCGAGCCGCGATACCACTGCGCTCTATCAGGCGCGGGTCTCGGTCAAGGAGCTGGAGATGCTGGCGGCCCGCTTCGTCGGCTCGAGCCGGGTCAAGCGCGCCTTCGGCCGCTTCGCTGGCGAGCGGGGCGGTACCCTGGCGCCCCAGATGCAGGCCTCTGCCGAGCTCATCGCCCACACCGAGCGGCTGCTGGCCGGGGTGTTCGGCACCTCGTCCGCGCGGCTGGTGCTGGCCTCGGCCCTGCAGGGGCGTAACATGCAGCTCGAAGAGATCGCCACCATAGTGGACGAGGCCTCCGACGTGTTTCGCTTCAACCGCGGCCTGCTGCAGGGGGCCATCGAACACATGGGGCAGGGGATCTCGGTGGTGGACCGGGAACTCAAGCTGGTGGCCTGGAACCGGCGTTACATCGAGCTGTTCCACTATCCCCCCGGCCTCATCCAGGTGGGCCGCCCCATCGAGGAGATCATTCGCTACAACGCCCAGCAGGGGCTGTGCGGCCCCGGCGATGTGGAGGCTCAGGTGGCGCGGCGGGTCGCCTTCATGCAGCGGGGCAGTCAGCACATCTCGGCCCGTGAGCGCCCCGATGGCCGGGTGATCGAGATGCAGGGCAACCCCATGCCGGCGGGCGGCTTCGTGATGACCTTTACCGACATCACCCCGTTTCGCGACGCCGAGCGGGTGCTGCGCGAGGCCAACGAACACCTGGAGGCGCGGGTGGCCGAGCGCACCCACGAGCTCTCCGAGCTCAACCGTCAGCTGCTGTTGGTGAACCAGCAGGTGGAGCGGGCCAACCACTCCAAGAGCCGCTTCCTGGCGGCGGTGAGCCACGATCTGACCCAGCCCCTCAACGCCGCCAAGCTGTTCACCTCCTCCCTGCTGGAGATGCTGCCGCCGGCGGACGAGCCGGCCCGCATCGCCCGCCACATCGACGATGCGTTGGGGGCGACCGAGGATCTCATCACCGATCTGCTCGACATCTCGCGCCTCGAGGCGGGCAAGTTCAAGGCCAAGAAGCTGGATTTTGCCCTGCGCGACGTGTTCGACAACCTCAAGGCGGAGTTCGGGGTGCTGGCCCAGGCGGGGGAGATCCAGTTCTCGGTGGTGGAGAGCAGCCTTGCGGTCTACAGCGACGTGCGCCTGCTGCGGCGGGTGCTGCAAAACTTCCTCACCAACGCCTTTCGCTACAACCCGGGGGGGCGGGTGCTGCTCGGCTGTCGCCGGCTCGGCGACAAGGTGCGCATCGAGGTGTGGGACAACGGCCCCGGCATTCCGGCCGACAAGCAGGAGGCGATCTTCGACGAGTTCTCCCGCCTCGATCACTCCCGCACCGCGCGGGAGCAGGGGCTGGGGCTCGGCCTTGCCATCGCTCGCGGCATCGCCCTGGTGCTCGGCCACAACCTGACCCTGCGCAGCTGGCCGGGGGCGGGCTCGGTGTTTGCCGTCACCCTCAACCTGGCGACCCGTCCTGTCGCAACGACGCAGGTGGCGGCCCCTGCCCAGCGCGACAGCCAACTGGAGGGGATCCGGGTGCTCTGCATCGACAACGAGAGCGATATCCTGATCGCCATGCAGTCACTGCTGGGGCGCTGGGGCTGCGAGGTGGTGTGCGCCCAGAGCCAGGCCCAGGCAGAGGATCTCATCGCCGGCGGCTTCCTGCCGCAGCTGGTGCTCTCCGATTACCATCTGGACGACGGCAAGACCGGATTGCAGGCGCTGCACATGCTGCGCCTCGCTCACGGCAACCACATCGGCGGCATCATCATCAGCGCGGATCGCAAGAGCGAGCTGCAGGCACAGATCCGGGAACACGGCTACGGCTACATCAGCAAACCGGTCAAACCCCTCAAGCTGCGGGCGCTGATGAACAGCATCTTGCGGCCGGCCAAACTTGATGGTGATCACGAATCCGGGAATTCGTCCGATTTTTAATCGGCAGCCCCCAAGTGGCAAGATCGGCACTTTCCGACCCGGAAATGTGCCTTTTCTTCTCGTTTGAGGCTCAAAATCGGTAAAAAGTGACTTATTAATAATCAATCAGGGGTTTGCCCTCTCTCCTTTGACTCCCTTATAGTCAGGTCGCGATTATTTTTATCGCAAATCAAGTTGTGCAAAAGGCAAACCGGACGAAAGTCCGGGACGCAAAGCTTCCGGTCTAAGGGTCAGCGGTACCTAGGATAGCGGGGCCACCACAGGTTGTTTCGTCCATGGGCCAAGCCATGGTGCGATGTTGTCTGCGTTACCTGTCAGGTTGCGTTGCCTTTTTCGTTATCTATTCCAAGAACGAAATAAGGATATTCAACTATGTTAAGTCCAAAACCCTCCGTACTGGCACTGATCGTCGGGGGGCTCTGCGCCTCCTCCGCCTTCGCTGCCGCCCCCGGCAAACCCACCATCGGCTGGGGCGAAACCAAGTTCGCCATCGTCGAAGTGGACCAGGCCGCCACCTCCTACAACAAGCTGGTGACGGTTCACAAGGATGGTGCCCCGGTCAGCGTGAGCTGGAACCTCTGGTCCGGTGATGTCGGCCAGACCGCCAAGGTGCTGCTCGACGGCAAGGAGGTGTGGTCCGGCGCTGCGTCCGCCTCCGGCACCGCCAACTTCAAGGTCACCCAGGGGGGCCGCTACCAGATGCAGGTGGCCCTGTGCAACGCCGACGGCTGCACCCTCTCCGACAAGAAAGAGATCCTGGTGGCCGACACCGACGGCAGCCACCTGTTGCCGCTCAAGGCGCCGCTCAAGGAGAACAACAAGCCCTACGTCAACAAGACCGGCAAGGTGATGGGGGCCTACTACGTGGAGTGGGGGGTCTATGGTCGCAAGTTCACCGTGGACAAGATCCCGGCCCAGAACCTGACCCACATCCTCTACGGCTTCACCCCGATCTGCGGTGGCAACGGCATCAACGACAGCCTCAAAGAGATCTCCGGCAGCTTCGAGGCGCTGCAGCGCTCCTGTGCCGGCCGCGAGGACTTCAAGGTCTCCATCCACGATCCCTGGGCCGCCATCCAGATGGGGCAGGGCAACCTCACAGCCTATGACGAACCCTACAAGGGCAACTTCGGCAACCTGATGGCGCTCAAGAAGGCCTATCCGGACCTGAAGATCCTCCCCTCCATCGGTGGCTGGACTCTCTCCGACCCCTTCTTCTTCTTCGGTGACAAGGCCAAGCGCGACACCTTCGTCGTGTCGGTGAAGGAGTTCCTGCAGACCTGGAAATTCTTCGACGGGGTGGACATCGACTGGGAATTCCCGGGCGGCCTCGGGGCCAACCCCAACCTCGGCAGCCCCTCCGATGGCGAGACCTACGTGCTGCTGATGAAGGAGCTGCGCGCCATGCTCGACGAGCTGAGCGCAGAGACGGGCCGCACCTATGAGCTCACCTCCGCCATCAGTGCCGGCGGCGACAAGATTGCCAAGGTGGACTATCGCGCCGCCCAGCAATACATGAATCACATCTTCCTGATGAGCTACGACTTCAACGGCGCCTGGACCAACACCGGGCTGGGTCACCAGACCGCGCTCTACGAGTCGAGCTGGGATCCCAACACCAAGTACACCACCGACAAGGGGGTCAAGGCGCTGCTGGGTCAGGGCGTCGAGCCCGGCAAGGTGGTGGTGGGGGCCGCCATGTATGGCCGCGGCTGGACCGGCGTCAGCGGGTATCAGGGCAACAACCCCTTCACCGGCACCGCCACCGGCCCGATTGCGGGCACCGAAGCGGAAGGGATCTGGGAGAAGGGGGTCATCGATTACCGCGGCATCGCCAAGAGCAAGATGGCCGGCGACTGGCAGTACAGCTATGACGAAGTGGCCGAGGCACCGTCCGTGTTCAAGGCTGCCACCGGCGAGCTCATCACCTTCGATGACGAGCGCTCGGTCAAGGCCAAGGGGCAGTACGTGCTGGCCAACCAGCTCGGCGGCATGTTCGCCTGGGAAATCGACGCCGACAACGGTGACATTCTCAACGCCATGCACGAGGGGCTGGGCCACGGCGATAGCACACCGCCGGTCAACAAGCCGCCGGTGGCCAATGCCGGCACCGATCTCGCGGTGACCGGCCCGGCCGAGCTGGTGCTGGACGGTTCCTCCTCCCGCGATCCGGAGGGGGCGGTACTGAGCTACAGCTGGGCCCAGATCTCCGGTCCCAAGGCAACCCTGAGCGACGCCACCCAGGCCAAGGCCAAGGTAGCCGTCGATGCAGTGAGCCAGGACGTCAACCTGGTGTTCGAACTGACCGTGACCGATGACCACAACCTCAGCGCCAAGGATCAGGTGGTGGTGACCAACAAGGCGCCACAGCCCAACCTGCCGCCGGTCGTTACCGTGCAGGACAAGGTCTCGGTGCAGGCCGGCAAGCAGGTGAGCATCACCGCCAACGCCAGCGATCCCAACGGCGATACCCTGAGCTATCAGTGGAGCGTGCCGGCCGGGCTCACCGCCAGCGGCCAGAACAGCAAGACCCTGGTAGTGACCGGCCCCAGCGTAACCGTGGAGACCGGCTATGACCTCACCGTCACCGTGACCGACGGCGCACTGGATGCCCAGGCCGCTACCCGCCTCACCGTGACTCCGGTCAGCGGTGGTGGCGACTGCAACGCCACCGATCCGGATGCCGCCAACTGGCCGGCCTGGAAAGCCGCGACCACCTACAACGGTGGCGAGAAGGTGAGCCACAACCAGCTGGTATGGCAGGCCAAATACTGGACCCAGGGCAATGAGCCGAGCCGCACCGCCGATCAGTGGAAGCTGATAAGCCAGGTGCAGCTGGGTTGGGATGCCAATGTTGCCTACAACGCAGGTGACGTGACCAGCCACAACGGTCGCCAGTGGAAGGCCCAGTACTGGACCCGCGGCAACGAGCCAGGCAAGCACGACGTCTGGCAGGACATCGGCGCCGCCAGCTGCAAGTAATTCACCATCCACAGGGGCATGCAGGACATGCCCCTCCTTTTCCCCCATAACAACAAAAGAGCACCACCATGACCACATGCACCACACGTCTTGCCTGCCTGATCGGCGCAGCCCTGGCAAGCGGCCCGCTGCTGGCCGCCGTTCAGCCACCCACGCCACTGGTCTTTGACACCACCCGGCCGCAGAACGATCTGCAGGGATCGCTGCAGGCCGGGGTCCAGTTTGCCCAGAGCCAAATCCTGCCCGCCCATCCGCGGGAGGGTGACAACCAGCCCCGTCTCACCGCCCTGCGCAAGAGCCTGCTGCTGGTGCGCCCGCTGCAGACCGGCAACGAGGCGCCGCTGGCGCTCGAGGCCCGCGACGGCGCCGGCAAGCTGCTCGGCAGCCTCACGCTGGAGCCGCCTTCCCGCCTGCCCAAGACCGCCTACTACCTAGAAGGAACGCCGGAGGAGGGGGTCGACTTCACCCCGGGCCCCGGCACCAGTACCGTCATCAACAGCAGCAGCGAGCTGGCCAGGCTGAGCGATCCGAGCGGCGCCTTCCTGCTCGGCAAGTTGCAGCCCCATGCCCTGGTCACCATCCAGACCGCAGACGGCCGCTGGGTGCGCGACATCTTCTTGCCCCGCGATGCGAGCCTGGAGGGCAAGATGGTGCGCCTTTCCTCCAATGCCGGTTACAACTCCACCGTCTACTTCAGCGGCCGTCAGGTGACCCTCTCCCGCGGCCAGAGCCAGCAGTTCAAGTTCGTGCGCGGCCAGTGGATCCGCGATGGCGAGCTGGAAAACAACGGCATCACCTATGCGAGCGACGCCTGGAGCGCCGTGCTGCCGGCCGAGTGGATCATGCCCGGCCTCACCCTGCGCCTGAGCCAGGGGGATCTGAGCGGCGAGCTGAGCGACCTCAAGGTGGGGGCGCCGGGGGAGCTGCTCATTCACACCATCGACATCGGCATGCTGACCAGCCCGCGCGACCAGTTCGCCTTTGCCAAAGATAAAGAGGCCCAGCGGGAGTACTTCCAGACCATTCCCGCCAGCCGCCTCGTCGTCAGCCAGTATGCGCCGCTGGCGCTGCCGGAAGTGATGCTGCCCGATGGCACCCTGCTCACCGACTTTGATCCGAGCGAGGGGGGCTGGCACACCGGCACCATGCGCCAGCGCATCGGCAAGGAGCTGGTCTCCCTTGGCATCGACAACGCCAACTACGGCATCAACAGCACCGCCGGGGAGGGGGAGAGCAGCCACCCCTACGTGGTGGCCCAGTTGGCGGCCCACAACAGCCGCGGCAAGTACGCCAACGGGGTGCAGGTGCATGGCGGCTCCGGCGGGGGCGGCATCGTCACCCTGGACGCCTCCCTTGGCAACGAGTTCAGCCACGAGGTGGGCCACAACTACGGCCTCGGCCACTACGTGGGCGGCTTTGCCGGCTCGGTGCACCGCAGCGCCGACCAGATCAACGCCACCTGGGGCTGGGATGGCGACAAGAACCGCTTCATCCCCAACTTCTTTGCGAGCCGCAGCGGCCAGAGCGCCTGCCTGGACGGCCAGTGCCAGGCCCCGTTTGATGGCCGCAAGTTCGGCTTCGACGCCATGGCCGGCGGCGAGCCGCTCTCCGGCTTCAACCGCTTCACCCTCTACACCCCCAACTCGGCGGCAATCATCCAGCGCTTCCTCGAGAGCAAGGCGGTGTTTGACGCCAGCTCGCCCACCGGCTTCAGCAAGTGGAACGAAAGCCAGGCGAAGATGGAGCCCTACCGCCACCGGGTCACTCTCGCCGAGCAGATCACCGCGCCGGTGAGCGACCTGGGTGAGGTCAGGCTGGCCGCCCTGCTGGCCGAGTACGATCTGGTCAAGGTGGCCATGTGGGATGGCAACTGGACCCGCAACATCCAGCTGCCGGCGGCCTCGGCGGTCAATCGCGGCCGCATCGTCAGCATCGACCACAATGCCGGCTACAACAGCACCCTCTTCATCAACGGTCAGCAGATCACCGTCTCGCGCGGCTTCAAGAAGAGCTACACCTCCGACGGCAGCCGCTGGAACGAGGGGGCGCCGGCGGATCTGGCGGTAGATCGCAAGCCCGCCGCCTTCGGCGTGCCGGTGACCACCCTGGTCGGCTACTACGACCCGCAGGGTCAGCTGCCGAGCTACCTCTACCCGGCGCTGCACGGCGCCTACGGTTTTGCCTATGGCGATGACGGCGAGCGGCTCGGCAACAGCGACTGCCAGCTGCAGGTGGAGACCCGCGACGGTCTGCTGCGCTTCAAGCTGGCCAACCACAGGCTGAACGCCAGCGTGATGAACAAGTTCCACGTCAACGTGCCGACCGCGAGCGAGCCGCGCAGTGCCAGCGTGCTGTGCCGCAACCAGTCACAGGCCGAGGCCCAGCTTGCGGCTGCCCCGGCCGGGCTCGGCTACACGGTCAACGGCATGCCGTTGGCGACGCGCTGATCCCTTTTCGCCTCGCGCAACGCGAGGTGCCACGGGCGGGGGCCAAGCCCCGCCCTTCTCTAGCAAGAGGTAAATATGATGACAAGAAAGTCCTCTGTGGCCACCCTGCTGGCCGCGCTCTGTCTGAGTGGCCAGTTGTGGGCCGCCACCCCTTATGACATCAATCAGGGCTATGCCGGCGGCAGCCAGGTCAGCTTCAACGGCCAGATCTACGAGGCCAAGTGGTACGCCAATCCGGGCCAGAGCCCGGGGGTGCAGGTGGCCAACGAGTGGGACTCGCCGTGGGCGCTGATGGGGGAGGGTGAGGTGACGCCCCCCAGCGGCGGAGAGGGGGTCACTCCGCCCGCGCAGGGAGGCAGCGGCGCCGCCGACGGCAGCACCGTCTACCTGAGCCAGAGCGAGCTGGATGCCAAGGAGCAGGCGCTCACCGACTTCCCGGCCATGACGGCGGTCAAGGCCTCCATCGCCACCCGCGACAATGCCGTGGTCGAGGCGGTGGCCCCCGGTCTGCCGCTCAACCCCGCCAACGTCAAACGGGTGGAGGGGTTGCTCAGCGAGTCGCAGTTCAACTTCCTGTTCCCGCTGCGGGCGCCGGAGTACACCTATCGCGGCTTCCTGCAGGCGGTGGCCAAGTTCCCGGCCTTCTGTGGTGACTACAGCGACGGGCGCAACGCCGAGGCCATCTGCCGCAAGTCGCTGGCCACCATGTTCGCCCACTTCGCCCAGGAGACCGGCGGCCACGAGAACTGGCGACCCGAGCCCGAGTGGCGCCAGGGGCTGGTGTGGGTGCGGGAGATGGGCTGGACCGAGCAGATGCGCGGCGGCTACAACGCCGAGTGCAACCCCGAGGTGTGGCAGGGTCAGCAGTGGCCGTGTGGCAAGTTCGACAACGGCGAGTTCAAGAGCTACTTCGGTCGCGGTGCCAAGCAGCTGTCGTACAACTACAACTACGGCCCCTTCTCCGAGGCCATGTTCGGTACTGTGCGCACCCTGCTGGACAACCCGGAGAAAGTGGCAGACACCTGGCTCAACCTGGCCAGCGCCGTCTTCTTCTTCGTCTATCCGCAGCCGCCCAAGCCCTCCATGCTGCACGTGGTTGACGGCACTTGGCAGCCCAATGCCCACGATCGGCAGAACGGCCTGGTGCCGGGCTTCGGGGTGACCACCCAGATCATCAACGGCGGGGTGGAGTGTGGCGGTGTGGCCGAACATGCCCAGTCCCAGAACCGCATCACCTACTACCAGGCCCAGGCCCAGTATCTGGGGGTGCCGGTGCCCGCCGACGAGGTACTCGGCTGCAAGAACATGAAGGTCTTTGACGAGGCCGGTGCCGGCGCCCTGCCCATCTACTGGGAGAACGACTGGAGCTATGTGCCTGGCAACCCCAACGGCGGCAAGAGCTACGCCTGCAAGCTGGTGGGCTACCAGACCCGTTTCAGCGCTTTCAAGGAGCGTGACTACAGCCGCTGCGTACAGCACTTCTTCCCCGAGGTGGTGATCGAGGACAACGGCGGTGGCACCAACCTGCCGCCGGTGGCCAGCATCAGCGGCCCGAGCGAGGCGCTGGGCGGCGCTACCGTGCTGCTCTCCGGCCAGGGCTCGAGCGATCCGGAAGGCAAGCCCCTCAGCTACGCCTGGACCCTGCCGGCCGGGGCCAGCGCCTCGGATCTGACCCAGTCCACCCTGAGTGCCACCCTGCCGCCGACCCCGGCCAGCGACACCCGCTACGGCTTCGTGCTCAAGGTGACCGACGACAAGGGGCTGAGCCGCAGCGCCACCCACGAGATCCTGATCAAGGGCAGCGGCGGCACCACGCCGCCGGATGGCAATCCGCCTTACAAGGAGGGTACTGCCTACAAAGCCGGTGACAAGGTGAGCAACCTGGGGGGCAACTACCAGTGCAAACCCCATCCCTACACCGGCTGGTGTGCCGGCGCGGCCTGGGCCTACGAGCCCGGCAAGGGCACGGCCTGGAGCGATGCCTGGATCAAGCTGTAACGACATCTCCGCGCAATAAAAAAGGCCCGTCAGGGCCTTTTTTCATGGGATGAATGCGCTTACAGCGGCTTTTGCCACAGGCTCAGCAGCAGATCCTGCTCCAGCGCGTCCGGCCCCTGGTGGGTGAAGGCGTGGCGCTGCTCGCCGCTGGCACGCCAGCCGAGGCGGCTGGTCTCCAGAATGTGCTCGCGCAGGCCCTGATCCATCTGCATGCTGAACTGGCAGCGTAGCTGACCCATGGGGTCGAGGCCGGCCAGGCTCGGCCAGCTCAGCGGGTGCTCCATGCTGACCGGGTTGAGGCTGACCCTCAGCTGCCACTGGTGGCGTGGCCCCGGCTGCAGGTAGAGCAGATAGCCGCCCGGTGCCAGCCAGTTGACCAGCAGCTCGGTCTTGACCTTGAGATCGTTGACCAGCAGCAGCTGGGCCGTGCCCGGCATGATGGGGGCACGGGCCGGATCGGCGATGACGAACTGACCCTCCGGCTGCGCTTTGTTGGCGGCGAAGATGGTGTTCTTGGCGATGTCGACGCCGGCAAACTGCCAGCCCGGCAGCCGTTCGGCCAGGGCGCGGCAGTAGTAACCCTCGCCACAGCCCAGGTGGATCAGCTCGCGTGGTTCGAGGGGGGCGAGCAGGCTGGCCATCGCCTCGACCAGCGGCAGTTGGTGGCCCTGCTCCAGGAAGTGACGCTTGGCGCGCATCAGGGCGCGGCTGTCGCTGTCCTTGGGATTCTTCTTGCCGGGGATGAGATCAAGATAGCCTTCCGGGGCGGGATCGAAGTGGTGCTTGTTGGCGCAGTAGCGCCCCTTGGAGGCGTCATGCAGTTGAAGGGGGCTGCGGCAAATGGGGCATTGAAGGTGCATAGGATCTCTCTTGGCGAAAGCCGTGCTGGCAGGGGCGTTCGGGATTATAGGGGAGGCGATCAGAAAAGGCTGCCGTGGCAGCCTTCTTTATCCGGCGGCCCAGTGCGGGGCCGCCAGTAGCGGGGATCAGCGGGTGCCGAACACCACTATGGTCTTGCCGTGGGCGGAGATCAGCTCCTGCTCTTCGAGCATCTTGAGGATCCGGCCGACGGTCTCGCGGGAGCAGCCGACGATCTGGCCTATCTCCTGACGGGTGATCTTGATCTGCATGCCGTCCGGGTGTGTCATGGCATCCGGCTGTTTGGCCAGGTTCAGCAGGGTCTGGGCGATCCGGCCGGTCACGTCCAGAAAGGCGAGGTTGCCGACCTTCTGGCTGGTGTGCTGCAGCCGCTTGGCCATCTGGCCGGAGAGGCGCATCAGGATTTCCGGGTTGACCTGGATCAGCTGGCGGAACTTCTTGTAGGAGATCTCGGCCACTTCGCAGGAGCCTTTGGCACGCACCCAGGCGGAACGCTCGGGATTCTCGTTCTCCTCGAACATGCCCATCTCGCCCAGGAAGTCGCCCTGGTTCAGATAGGAGAGGATCATCTCCTTGCCTTCATCGTCCTTGATCAAGACGGCCACAGTGCCCTTGACGATGTAGTAGAGGGTTTCCGCCTTCTCACCCGCGTGGATCAGGGTGCTCTTGGCGGGATACTTATGAATGTGGCAGTGCGACAAGAACCATTCCAGGGTGGGATCGCTTTGCGGTTTGCCAATGACCATGAGAATTCCTCTGTAGTGTCTTTTTATGGACTCGTGCGTCCGGGCAAGCTGCCAACCTTGCCATTCCTTGTATTAGTCGCAGTAGGATAAGAGCCTTTGTCTGTGCTGACAAGGCTTTGAGGGCTTTTGCCAGCTCCCCTTGCAACCCCTGCTGCGCTCCGTTCGCCATTGTAAGGAAGCTGGGGGCATCAGATGTTGATTTTGATCTAGTTAGCCCGGAAGTTCGTGAAAATGGCGGATATGTGCCGCTGTCGCGCCGTCTGGGGTATGCTATGTCGGTCAGATCTGTCGTCATCAAGAGGAAAAGTGAAATGAAAGCCAAGGTCAGCTGGGTGGAAGGCATGAAGTTTGTGGGCGAGAGTGAGTCCGGTCACCAGGTGATCCTGGACGGCGCCAACCCCGGCGAGGGTGCCAGCCCGATGGAGATGATCCTGCTGGCGGTGGGTGGTTGCAGCTCAATTGATGTGGTCTCCATTCTGGAGAAGGCGCGTCAATCCGTGACCGCCTGTCATGTGGAGCTGGCCGGAGAGCGGGCTGACTCGGTACCGCGGGTGTTCGAGAAGATCCACCTCAACTTCGTGGTGACCGGCAAGGGGCTGGCCGAGAAACAGGTGGCCCGCGCGGTGGATCTGTCGATGGAAAAATATTGTTCAGTTTCCCTGATGTTGGAAAAAGCGGTAGAAATTACCCATAGTTATCAAATTGTTGAAGCCTGATAGCCGTGATTATTCCGATCGAATAACGCCATGACATAAGGAAAGTGCAATGAAAAAAATGATAGTGTTGCTCCCCCTGCTGGGACTGGCGGCCTGCAGCATGCCGCAGCCGACCCAATACCAGTTCAGCCAGTACCAGTGTGGTGAAGAGATGCTGGCCGTGACCTATGACGCCCAGGCCGACATGGTGCAGTTCCCCTATGCCGGCGTCTACCACAAGCTGGGCCGGGTCGAGGCGGAGTCCGGTGCCAAGTATTCCGACGGTGTCACCACCTTCTGGAACCAGGAGAAGCAGGCCATCCTCAGCCAGAAAGGGGTAACCCTGCTGACTTGCCAGCGCAAGTAACTGTCATGGTGTGATCGCAACGGCCTGCTTGATGCAGGCCGTTTTGCATTCAAAGGAAGGGATCAGCGGGTGGGCAGGGAGTCGAGCATCTTGGCGGCCAGCTGCCGGCTCAGCTGCTGGCGATCCCCTTCGGCGATGGCCACGTCGCTGGCCAGGGAGATGGCGCTGCTCCACACCGCCTGCTGGGTACGCCGGTCGAGCAGCACGATGGCCAGGGTTCCCTTGCGGGCATCGGCCTTGGCCTGCAGCCCCGGCGTCATGCCAAGGCGGGCGAAGATCTCGCCGTCGCTCAGATCCTTGCTGCCGGCCACCCCGATGGCGACCCAGAGGTCGGCCTCGTCGAGGGGCACGCTCTGCCACCCCTTGCTGCCCAGCGCCTGGTTGACCGCCTGCTGGACCGGCTCCAGCCAGCCCTCGGCGCTGTCGCCGGCATACTGGAACTGCTCGGCCAGCGCATAGCGCGGTGTCGCCCCGAACGGCCAGCTGGCCGCCGGGCGCACCACCATGGTGCCCGCCTCCAGGGTCGGTGCAGCGGGGCCGCTGCTGCAGCCGCCCAGCAGGGCGGCCAATCCCACAGAGATAAATGCTAACCGCATCGTCAGCTCCTTGGCTCAGGTGATCTTGCCGGTTTCGAGCAGCTGCTGGATCAGCGGGCGCAGGATCAGCTCCATTGCGAAGCCCATCTTGCCGCCCGGCACCACTATGGTGTTCATCCGCGACATGAAGGACCCGTCGATCATCGACAACAGGTAGGGGAAGTCCACCTGCTTGATGCCGCGAAACCGTATCACCAGCATACTCTCGTCCAGGCTCGGGATCACCTTGGCGCTGAAGGGGTTGGAGGTGTCCACCGTCGGCACCCGCTGGAAGTTGATGTGGGTGCGGGAGAACTGGGGGGTGATGAAGTTGATGTAATCATCCATGGAGCGGACGATGGAGTCGGTTACCGCCTCGCGGGAATGGCCGCGCTCCGAGGTGTCGCGAATGAGCTTCTGGATCCACTCCAGGTTGACGATGGGCACCACCCCGATGAGAAAGTCCACGTGGCGGGCCACGTTGTGTTCCTCGGTGACCACGCCGCCGTGCAGCCCCTCGTAGAACAGCAGGTCGGTGTCGTTTGGCAGGTTTTGCCAGGGGGTGAAGGTGCCCGGCATCTGGTTGAAGGGCACCGCCTCGTCGAAGCTGTGCAGGTAGCGCCGATACTGGCCGCTACCGTTCTGGCCGTACTCCTGGAAGAAGCTCTCCAGCAGGCCGAAGTCATTCGCCTCGGGTCCGAAATAGCTGATGTGGCGCCCCTGTTCGCGCGCCTTGCGGATCGCCACGTCCATTTCCGGGCGGGTGTAGCGGTGAAAACTGTCCCCTTCCACCACGGCCGCCTGATATCCGAGCTGATGAAACATGGAGCGAAAGGCGATGGTGGAGGTGGAGGTGCCGGCACCGGACGAACCGGTAACCGCAATGATGGGATGCTTGGCCGACATAGAATTCTCTCTTCCTTGGGAGTTTCCGTTATAAGGGCATGTTCCGAGTACGGTCAAGTGTGCGGTCTGACAGTACCGCCGCGCAACTGCTTCGCTGGCGTGCCAGCATCGGCGGCAGACGAAAAAAGGGCTGCCATGGCAGCCCTTGCGACAAACAAGAGAAAAACTAGTCTGCCTGCTTGTTGCCGGCAGCAGGCTTGATCCCCACCAGCACGGCCCCCAGCAGGATAAACAGCACCCCGAGCGCCTTGCCCGGCTCCAGCGGCTCGGCGAAGAGCGGGATGTTGACCGCCAGCAGGTAGACCAGCGCATAGCTGGTGCTGAGCAGGGGGTAGGCGATGTTGAGCGGGGTGGAGTGCAGCGCCGCCAGCCAGCAGAGCAGCGACAGGGCATAGCAGCCGATGCCGGCCAGGATCACCAGCAGCGGCAGCGGATGGGCCAGCATCAGGGCGAGATCCGGCTGCCAGGCCGGCAGCTGGATCGCCCCCCACTTCATGCCGAGCTGGGCCACCGTCACCAGCACTATGCTGCCGAGCACGTAGAGATACCCCTTCAGCGCCTGCTGATGGCCGCCGCTCATAGCAAACCTCCCAGCAGCAGGGCGCCCACTATGATGGCGCCCACCCCCAGCCAGTTTTGGTAGCTGATCTGCTCGTGAAAGAACAGTCTGGAGCCCACCAGCACCAGCACCAGATTGATGCTGAGCATGGGGTAGGCCATGCCGAGCGGCAGCCGCTGCAGCAGGTAGATCCACAGCAGCATGCCGCTGCCGAGGGCCGCCACGCTGGCGATGAGCCAGGGGGAGCGCAGCTTCTGCCAGTGGTTGCAGGGGCGGCGCTGCCAGCTGATGACCGCCTGCTTTTGCAGCATCTGGCCGCTGCAGGTCAGCAGACACACCAGCAACAGCAGCAGCATGTCCATCACTGGGCCCCGTGGTAGATGAGCAGGGTCAGCCGGTGGCTGACGATGGTCTCGTCGGCAGGGGGCACGGGCCCGGTGTTGCCGTTACGATCCGTCTTCATCAGCAGGGCCACCTGGCCATTCTTGCGCGCCTGTGCCAGCCAGGCCGGGAAGTCGGCGCGGGCCACGTAGCGCCCCGCTGCATCCGGGTAGCCGAGGCCGTAATGGACCTCGCCCTTGCTGTCGAACAGGTTGATCTCGCTGCGCCGGGTGCCCCAGGCGAGGGAGGAGGCCAGCCCGACGTCGTTGGCCAGCAGGGTACCTGACTTCATCAGTACGGCCTGATTGGCCTCGATGAAGCGCTCCGGCAGCTTGGAGTCGATCAGCGATTGCGGCAGCGCCCAGGGCAGGCCGATGGCCAGCACCATGGGACAGAGCGCACTCAGGGTCCAACGCTGGCTGATGGCCTTGAGCTGAACGAAACCGAGCAGACTCCAGCCGGCGAAGATGATCATGGCCACCGCCAGCGCACCGTGATCCTCCTCGCCGTAGACGGCATGGCGGGGGGAGAAGGCCAGCACCGCCAGCACGATCAGGCAGATGAGGCCGAACAGGCCGTTCAGCCAGGCGTTGACCTTGAAGGCCCGCTCTTTCCCCTCCTTGAGCAGGTCGACGGCGCTGGCGGCCATCAGCATGGCCAGCGGGGCGAAGCAGGGCAGTATGTAGGTGAGCAGCTTGCCCTTGGCCACGCTGAAGAAGAGGAAGGGCAACACCACCCAGGCCAGCAGGTAGAGGGTCTCCGGGTTTATCTTGCGCTCCTGCCAGCCCTTGCGCAGGGCGCCGGGCAGCAGGCCGAGCCAGGGCAGGGTGCCGAGCAGCCCCATGGGCAGGTAGTACCAGAACGGCGCCTTGTGCTGGGCGTTGTCGGCGGCGAAGCGCTGGATGTGCTCAATCCAGAAGAAGTAGTGCCAGTAGTCCGGCTCGCGCAGGTGCACGGCGATGGCCCAGGGGGCTGCCAGCAGGGCCGCACTCAGGATGGCCAGCGGCCCGAAGCGCACCAGCTCGAGCAGGCGGCGCTGATAGATGACGTAGGGCACTATGACCACCACGGGCACTGCCAGGGCGATGAAGCCCTTGGTGAGAAAGCCCATGCCGCAGGCGAGGCCGAACAGCAGATAGCCGCCGACCCTGCTGGCAAGGGAGCCCTCCTTGCGGATGATGTAGAAGCTCACCATGGCGGCGTTGAGCCAGAGGGTCACCATGGCGTCCAGTACGCTGTAGGTGCCGATGCCGTAGACGATCAGCAGCGACAGATAGATGAGCCCGGCGAGGAAGGCCTTGCGCCGGCACTGCCAAAGCTGCAGGGCGAACCAGAAGACTAGCACGGCACTGAGGCCGGTGGCGGCGGCCGAGGCGAAGCGCACGGCGAAGTTGGTGTCACCGAACAGCTGCTGGCTGATGCTGTTGAACCAGTAGCCGGCGATGGGCTTCTCGAAGTAGCGCAGGCCCAGGAAGTGGGGGACGACCCAGTCTCCGGTGCTCACCATCTCCCGGCTTATTTCGGCGTAGCGGTTTTCGTCCGGACTCCAGAGCGGCCGCTGGTCGAGCGGCAGCAGGTAAAAGAAGAGAAAGAACAGGGGCAGGGCCCACTTGGTCAACGTCATGACATCCTCTGTTGCATGGTGTGATTAGCGCGATGGTTAGTCCTGCCACCCGAGGTGGCGTCATTTATCTCAGGCATCTCAGGCATCTCAGGCCTCGGCCTTGCAGCCGAGCCAGCCCTCCCGCCCGGGCAGGGTGCCGCGCACCAGCCGGCCGGTAGGTAAGCCGGTCGGGTCCGATGGTAACAGATCCCCGAGCGGCACGAAGCGGATGCCGCGCGCCCTGGCTTCGCCGAGCAGGGCATCGAACTGATCCGCCATCACGATCCCTTCCACTTCGGCGTGGATGGTGTAGACGTGAGGGCCCTGCACCGGCGGGGTCGCCAGCTGATCCAGCAGAAAACGGTTGAAGCCGTCGACCGTCACCTGATGGCCCACCACCTCGTCGAAGGTGGGCAGGTTGACCGGGATCTGCGGGGTGCCGGGGAGACCGTCCTGCAGCAGGGGCCGGAACAGGCCGCTGCCGCGACAGTCGCTGTTGTAGCGAAAGCCGAACAGCTCCTTGGCCTGGGTGGTGAGCGGGTCGGCCCGCCAGCCGGCGGCGGCGGAGCAGTCCACTTCGCGCCCCAGGATCTGGTTGAGCGCATCCACCCCGAGCCGAGTCTGACGAATCAGCTCGGCTTCGTCCCAGCGGCCGGTGTTGGCCTGCCAGCCGTGGTGATCCCAGGCGTGCAGCCCCACCTCGTGATGGGCGCTGTCGGTGTCGCGCATCAGGGAGCCGAGCTGCTTGCCGATGGACTTGCCGGGCCAGGCGGTGCCGGCCAGCAGGATGTCCAGCCCATAGAGGGATGCTGCGTTGGAGCGCAGCATCTTGAGCAGAAAGCGGGGTTTCAGCAGGCGCCACAAGTGGCGCCCCATGTTGTCCGGTCCGACCGAGAAGAAGAAGCTCCCCTTGACCTGATGCTTGTCGAGCAGTTGCAGCAGGCGGGGCACCCCGTCACGGGTCCCCCTGAAGGTATCGACGTCGATCCGCAGACCTACCTCAGTCATGCTCGACTCCCGTGGTGACCGCCCCTTGCAGGAAGAAGTCGAGGGTGTTGCCGATGGTCTGTTCCATCTCGATGGTCGGTTCCCAGTCCAGCAAGCGGCGGGCATTGGCGATGCTCGGCCGGCGGTGGGAGACGTCCTGATAGCCGTCGCCGTAGAAGGATTTGCTCTCCACCAGCTTGAAGCCGGCAAACGGCGGGAACCGGTCGCGCAGCGGGTGAGCCTCGAACTTGGCGAGCAGGATCTCGGCCATCTGCTGGATGCTGGCCTCGTTGTCCGGGTTGCCGATGTTGATGATCTGGCCGTCGCAGCGGTTCCCCTTGTTCTCGATGATGCGGAACAGGGCCTCGATGCCGTCCTCGATGTCGGTGAAGCAGCGCTTCTGGGCGCCACCGTCCACCAGCTGGATCGGGGTGCCGTCCACCAGGTTGAGGATCAGCTGGGTGATGGCGCGGGAGCTGCCGATGCGGGCGGAGTCCAGGCTGTCCAGACGCGGCCCCATCCAGTTGAAGGGACGGAACAGTGTGAAGTTGAGCCCCTCTTTCTTGCCGTAGGCCCAGATGACGCGGTCCAGCAGCTGCTTGGAGACCGAGTAGATCCAGCGCTGCTTGTTGATGGGGCCGACGATGAGGCGGGAGCTGTCTTCATCGAAGCTGTGATCGTCGCACATCCCGTACACCTCGGAGGTGGAGGGAAAGATGATGCGCTTGTGGTACTTCACGCAGTAGCGGACGATCTTGAGGTTCTCCTCGAAGTCGAGCTCGAACACGCGCAGCGGGTTGCGGGTGTACTCGATGGGGGTGGCGATGGCCACCAGCGGCAGGATCACGTCGCACTTCTTGATGTGGTACTCGATCCACTCGGTGTGGATGCTGATGTCCCCCTCCACGAAGTGGAAGTTGGGGTGACCGATGAAACGATCCACCGCGCTGGAGCCGATGTCGAGGCCATACACCTCGTAGCCGCCATCCTGGAGCAGGCGCTCGGTCAGGTGGTTGCCGATGAAGCCGTTGACGCCGAGGATCAGCACCCGGGTCAGCCGCGCCTTGCGCAGGGCATTGCTTGCCTTGGCGCCGATTTTCATCCCTTCCACCAGCCCCAGTTCACGGGCCAGCTGGGCGCCGCGCACATAGAGACCCCCTTCGGCCTGACCGGCCACTATCTCCAGCACCCCTTCACCGCAGGCGATGCGCAGCGGCTCCTGGCTCAGGATGGTGCCCGGCTGCTTGTCGCTCTGCTGGGCCAGCCAGTGGCTCTTCCACACCGTCAGCTTGCGATCACCGGCGAAGCTGAAGGCGCCCGGGTAGGGCTGGGTGACGGCGCGGACCAGGTTGTGCAGTTCGCGGGCCGGGCGGTGCCAGTGCAGCTCGCCATCGGCCGGGGTGCGGCGGCCATAGTAGCTGGCCTTGCTCTCATCCTGCGGGGTGAGGCGGATGTCGCCGGCGCGCAGCTTGGGCAGCTCCTGCTCCAGCAGCGCCCGGGCGGCGAGGCGCACCTTGCCGTGCAGGGTCAGCGCGGTGTCATCGTCGGCAATGGTTACCGCCTGCTGGGCGACGATGGCGCCGGCATCGGGTTTGGCGGTCATCTGGTGCAGGGTGATGCCGGTCTGGGTCTCGCCGTTGACCAGGCACCAGTTGATGGGCGCGCGGCCGCGGTAGGCGGGCAGCAGGGAGCCGTGCAGGTTGAAGGCGCCGACGGTCGGGATGTCGAGGATCGCCTGCTTGAGCATGTTGCGGTAGTAGAAGGAGAAGAGGGCCTGGGGCGCCAGCTCCTGAATGCGCTCGATCCAGAGCGGGTGGTTCACGTCCTCGGGGGAGTAGACCGGCAGGTTGTGCTCGGCGCAGAGCTGGGCGACCGAGCCGAAGAAGCGGTTCTCGCCCGGATCGTCGGCGTGGGTGAAGACGGCCTGGATCTCGTAGCCTGCCTCGAGCAGGGCCTCGATGCCGGTGCAACCGATATCGTGATAAGCAAAGACGACGACTTTCATTGTTCAGCTTCCTGTTGCGAAGGGGTGGTGGCGGTGCGCACGATCCGGTGGATGAAGTAGCGGGGACGGGCGCGCACGTCTGTGTACATGCGGCCTATGTACTCTCCCAGCAGCCCCATGCCCAGCAGCTGCACGCCGACAAAGGTGAAGAGAATGGCAAAGAGGGTGAAGACGCCATCGGCGGCCCAGTCGGCGCCCAGAATGAGGCGCATCAGGATCAGCAGGATGGAGAAGGTAAAGCCGATGCCCGCCACCACGCTGCCGACGATGCTGAGCAGACGCAGCGGGGTGGTGGTCATGCAGGTGACCAGGTCATACATCAGGTTGATGAGGTGCATCAGCCCGTATTTGGACTCGCCATGGGCCCGCTCGGCATGGCCCACTTCCAGCTCTATGGTGCGGCGGGCGAAGCTGTTGGCCAGGATGGGGATGAAGGTGCTGCGCTCCTGGCAGCAGAGCATGGCGTCGATGATGTGGCGGCGATAGGCGCGCAGCATGCAGCCGTAGTCGCTCATGTGCACGCCGGTGGCCTTTTGCACCGACTTGTTGATGAGCTTGGAGGCGGTCTTGCGAAACCAGGAGTCCTGCCGGTTGCGGCGCATGGTGCCCACCACGTCGTAGCCCTGCATGGCGGCTTCCACCAGACGCGGTATCTCCTCCGGCGGGTTCTGCAGATCCGCATCCAGGGTGATCACCAGGTCTCCCTTGGCGGTCTCGAAGCCGGCCATGATGGCGGCGTGCTGACCGTAGTTGCGGTTGAGTAGCACCCCGACCAGCTTGCTGTCCTCGCGGGCGGCGGCTTCGCTGATGAGCTCGGTGGAGCCGTCGTGGCTGCCGTCGTCGATCAGGATCACTTCGTAATCCTGCGACAACTGATCGCAGGCGGCGGTGACCCGGCTCAGCAGCACGGGCAGGCTGGCCTCCTCGTTGTAGACGGGGATGACCACCGAAACCAGCTTGATGTCAGTGTTGTTCACGTTTGGTTACTCCAATATGTCGATAAGGGCCGCGACCACGCGGTCAACGTCGGCCAGCGTCATGTCCGGGAAGAGTGGCAGGGTGCACAGGCGTGAGGAGTTCCACTCGGTATGGGGCAGGCTGAGGGTCGGGTAGCGTTCGCGGTAGTACTTCTGGGTGTGGGCTGCCCGAAAGTGCAGACCGGTGCCGATGCCGCGCTCCTGCAGCGCCTGCATCAGCTGATCCCGATCGAGGCCGCAGCGCTCGGGATCGACCCGCACCATGAACAGGTGCCAGGCGTGCAGGTGGGGGTAGCCGGGCACGGCGAGGGGGGCCAGCGGCAGACCGGCCAGCCGCTCCTGGTAGCGGGCCACCAGTTCGACCCGTCTGGCATTGAGCTCGGGCAGGCGTGCCAGCTGCACCAGGGCGATGGCGGCGTTGATGTCGGCCAGGTTGTACTTGAAGCCCGGGGTGATCACCTCCGCCTGCGGCTTGCGGCCCAGGCTCATGCGATCAAAGGCATCCACTCCCAGACCGTGGAATTTGAGCATCCGCACCTTGTCTGCCAGCGCCTTGTCGTCGGTCACCAGCATGCCCCCTTCGGCGCAGGTCATGTTCTTGATGGCGTGGAAGGAGAAGATGGCGGTGCCGCTGGCGCCGATCCAGCGCTCCCGATAACGGGTGCCGACCGCGTGGGCGGCATCTTCGATGACCGGAATGCCGTGCCGGCCGGCCAGCTCGAGGATGGGGTCCAGGTCGAGGGGGGCACCGGCATAGTGCACCGGGATGATGGCCTTGGTCCTGGCGGTGATGAGCGGGGCGATCAGCTCGGCGCTGGTCATCAGGGTATCCGGGTCCACGTCGACGAAGACTGGCTCGGCCCCCAGCAGGGTGATGATGTTGATGGTGGAGACCCAGGTCTGGGAGGGGGTGATCACCTCGTCTCCCGGGCCAATGCCCAGCGCCATCAGGGTGACGTGCATACCGGCGGTGGCGGAGCAGAGGGCGACGGCATGCTGGCAACCGAAGGTATGGCAGAATTGCTGCTCCAGTTCATGATTCTTCGGGCCCGT
The DNA here is from genome assembly GCF_041402265.1 of Aeromonas sp. S15(2024). Classification (NCBI taxonomy): domain Bacteria; kingdom Pseudomonadati; phylum Pseudomonadota; class Gammaproteobacteria; order Aeromonadales; family Aeromonadaceae; genus Aeromonas; species Aeromonas sp. S15(2024). The sequence continues at coordinate 132,616 of NZ_JBGLQY010000006.1, forward strand.
GGTGATCCAGCCCGATTTCAATACATCACAGACAGCACTTATCTCGGCATCGCCCATGGCTGGCCGTGAAAATGGCAGAAAATCTTGCATATGAGATCCAACAAAGAATATTAATCAGTGCCCATTAAATTGGGCTCCCCCAAACTGTTTTACTCAACATACGGATATAAAAGCGGGCCTGCAATAGTCCAGAAACAGCTGGTAACAATTAACTGGTGTGGACATCTTAGGTAGTGTGATAAATATTTATAACCCCCCAAACTCTTTGTTTTTCCAAATTACAAATTCTCTGACATTCTGGTTGTATCAATATGAACATTACTGTATTTGGAAGTGGCTACGTGGGCCTGGTTCAGGCCACCGTGCTGGCCGACGTCGGTCACCAGGTCATTTGTGTCGATGTCGATGAACAGCGGGTGGCTGCCCTGATGGACGGCCATGTCCCTATCTATGAACCCGGGCTCGACACCCTGCTGCAACGCAACATCAAAAGCGGCGCCCTGGTGTTCACCACGGATGCCGTACAGGCCGTCGAACACGGTGATGTGCAGTTTCTGGCAGTGGGGACACCACCGGGGGAAGATGGCTCCGCCGATCTCAGCCACGTGCTGACGGTGGCCGAAACCATCGCCCGGCATCGTGACCGGCCCGTCATCATAGTCAACAAGTCGACCGTGCCGGTGGGCACCGCCGACAAGGTGACCGCCAGGGTGAAGAGCATCTTGCAGCAGCGGGATCAGTCGTTCGCCTTCGACGTGGTCTCCAACCCCGAATTCCTGAAAGAGGGCTCCGCCATCCAGGATTGCCTGCGGCCGGATCGCATCGTGGTGGGCACCGCCAACGAGGCTTCCCGCCAGTTGATGCGCGAGCTCTACGAGCCGTTCAACCGCAACCATGACCGCATCCTGTTCATGGATGTGCGCAGCGCCGAGCTGACCAAGTACGCCGCCAACTGCATGCTGGCCACCAAGATAAGCTTCATCAACGAGATGGCCGGACTGGCCGAGCGGGTCGGTGCCGACATCGAGATGGTGCGCCAGGGGATAGGCTCGGATCAGCGCATCGGCTATCAGTTCATCTACCCGGGTTGTGGTTATGGCGGCTCCTGTTTTCCCAAGGATGTCAAAGCCTTGCTGGCCACGGCCCAGGAGCTGGAGTACGACACGCCGCTGATCCGGGCGGTGGAGCGGGTCAATGAATTGCAAAAATCGCGGCTCTTTCAGCTGCTGTCAGCGTTCTTCCGCTCCGAAGGGGAGACCCTGGCCGGCAAGACCATCGCCCTGTGGGGTCTGGCGTTCAAGCCCAACACCGACGACATGCGCGAGGCGCCGAGCCGGGCCCTGATGGAGGCGTTGTGGCAGGCCGGTGCGACCGTGCAGGCCTATGATCCCGAGGCGATGCAGGAGGCCCAGCAGATCTACGGCAACTGCGACAAGCTGCGTTTGATGGGTACCAAGGAGGCCGCATTGTTTGGTGCGGATGCCCTGGTGATCTGCACCGAGTGGAACCACTTCAAGGCCCCCAACTTTGCCGCCATCAAGCAGGCGTTGAAGCGACCCCTGATCGTGGATGGTCGCAATCTGTTTGATCCAGGTCGCATGAAAGATCATGGGTTCCATTATTACGCCATCGGCCGGGGCGAATCGGTAATGAAATAATATCTTGTCATATTGGGCCGCCATCAATAATCAGCTGTGTGGCGGATTAATCTGCTGGATATTGGCTGAAGCGAGATATTGCTCTCACTATTTTTATGGTGAGGGCGAGTTTTGTCATCATAATTTAATATTGTGAACCGTTTCACTTTATTTATTCTATTTTGTCGATATGGCCAGGCGCTTAATTATTGCGGTCACCCTTGTCGTTATCCGCTATCGGGGAGCGAGGGCAGGCCGCGCCAGGGGCGCAGGGTGTTTGCAGAACCGGCACGAACAAGATCTGGCAAGATGGCAGCAATGCCAGTCAACATGGCCCTGCGCAGTTGCGCAGGGCCATGTTGTTTTATCGGGGGCGGGGAGATCCGGCGGGAACTGCGCGAGAAGGGCGGTTAGGGGGCAGGCCCGCAACGGCGATGGGCAGGCTATTGCGGTAGGTCGTCCACCTGCGCCCTGTCGAGGGTCGCCTTGGGCACTATGTTCACGCTCTCGTGCAGCTCGCTGTACACGATTACCGCCACGCCCTGCTGCAGCTGCGTTCTGACATCGTCGACCTTGTCGGCCAGACTGACATCCTGTTCGCCATACTCGGTGCCTTCCTGCAGCACGAAGTGCTCGAGCAGGTTGTTGAGGGTGTCTGCATCCAGCTCTTGCCAGGGGATTATCATGGTTTCATCTTCCGTTACCAGAGAGCGGGTATTGTCTATCTGTGGTCGGCCAGCGCAAGGGATTTATCTGGCCGCCAGCCGATGAGGTGAGAGAGCGGCCGCCATGGCTACCGGCCCGTACCTTGAGTCTGCTCCTGCAGCCACTGGCTAATCCGCTCCTCCAGCCAGAATCTTGGCCGCCAGGGCGTGCCGTGCAGGAAGCCCACGTGGCCGCCCCGCCGGCTCAACTCGTAACGCACCATGGGGGAGAGCTGCTCCGCCTGCGGGATCACCGCCTCGGTCATGAAGGGATCGTCGGCGGCGTGGATCACCAGGGTGGGGATGGGGATCTGCGCCAGCATCCCCAGGCCAGAGCAGCGCTGGTAGTAGTGATCGGCGCTGTCAAAACCGTGCAGCGGCGCCGTGACCTGCTCGTCGAAGTCGCGCAGGGTGGCGATGGCGCGCACCTGCTGCGGCTGCCAGCGGGCGCTGGCCGCCGCCTGCCGCCGGATCTTCTGTTGCAGGTTGTGGCGCATGGTGCCCAGCAGATAACGCTGATAAACCCGCGAGAAGCCCTGATTGACCCGATCGGCGCAGCTGTCCAACCGCAGCGGCGCCGAGATCACCACCGCCGCCGTCAGCTCGCGCGGGCAGGCGCGCGCCAGCAGATTGACCAGCATGTTGCCCCCCAGCGAATAGCCGATGGCGATGAGCGGCTTGCCGGGAAAGCGGCGGCCGAGCTCGGCGATCACCGCCTGGGCATCCTCGATGGCACCGGAGTGATAGGCCTGCAGCAGCCGGTTTGGCTCGCCGCTGCAGCCGCGAAAGTGCATCAGCACCGCCTCGTTGCCCTGGCGTTGCAGGTGGGCGAACAGCCCCTTGGCATAGTGGGAGTGAATGCTTCCCTCCAGCCCGTGAAACAGCACGATGAGCGGTCGCTCATCCCGGCTGATCTCGCCGCTCCAGGCGAGATCGACGAAGTCGCTGTCCGCCAGCTCGAAGCGCTCGGCCACGAAGCGGGCCGGCTGGCGGCGCAGCCACTTGGGCAGGATGGTTTGCAGGTGGGGATTGCGCGCCCACCAGGGGGCGTGAAAGTGGCTTTCGATCAGCATGCTGGGTCCGGGACAGAAAAGGAAACGGCGAGCAGCCGGGCTGCTCGCCGTCGGGATCAGGCCGGCAGGCTGTCGTGGTGCTCGGCACCGCGCAGCATGGCCTGGATCAGCTCGTTGGCTTCAAACTTGGTCAGCGCCTCGTGGGCACCCACCTGGTGGGCCCGCTCCACGCTGATCTCGCTCGAGAGCGAGGTGTGCAGGATGATGTAGGCACCCGCCAGCTTGGCGTCGCTCTGCACCTCGAAGGCCAGCTCGTAGCCGTCCAGCCCCGGCATCTCGATGTCGCTCACCAGGATGTCGATGGGGGTCTTCTGGGCGGCACGGGTCTGCATCAGGGTCAGCGCATCCTTGCCGTTGGTGCACACCTCGTAGGGGATGTTGATGTAGTCCAGCGCCGCCATCAGCTGGCGGCGGGCGACCGAGGAGTCATCCACCAGCAGGATCCGCATCGGCTTGATCCGCTCCCGCTGCACGTCGGTCAGCACCGGGTAGAGGTGACTGGGGTCGTCCGGGTAGACCCGGGAGAGGATCAACTCCACGTCCAGCAGCTGGATCAGCTGGTCATTGACCCGGGTCACGCCGGTCACGAACACGTTGTGACCGAGGGAGGCGGGGGGCGGCGCTATGTCGCGCCAGTTGCATTCGGTGATCTTGTCGATGCCGCGCACCAGAAAGCCCACCAGGGTGCGGCGGCAGTCGGTGATGATGATGAAGCAGTGCGGCATCTCTTCCTGGCTGATCGGGCGATAACCCACCGCCATGGCCATGTCGATCACCGGGATGGTAGTGCCACGCATGCTGGCGGCGCCGAGCACGGTCGGGTGCGAGTGCGGCATGGCCGTCAGCTGGGTGTAGGGCACTATCTCTTTTACCTTGAGGGTGCCGATGGCGAAGGATTGCTTGGCCGAGAGATGAAACAGCAACATGCCCTGGGATTGGTTGGCCTTGCTTTTCATGGCAGATGTCCTGTGAGTCAAAACGGTATCAGTCGATTCAGGCCCCTAGCATAAAGGATTATAGGAGAAATGGCCCTTCCGTTATTAACGACCGTTTGCCGTAAAACTGGACTCATTTCATCCATTTATTGCGGCGATCCGCCCTGGTGCGAACCGCCGGGGGCCGAGCTGCGAGGGGGCGGTCAGAGCGCGAGCAGGGTCGCCAGCGGGCAGCCGAGCCACTGCTGGCAGGCGCGATCGAGGGCGCGCTCATCCTCGTAACCGAGCTTGCTCGCCACCTGGGGAGCCTTGCTGCCGCTCTTGAGCAGACGCACCGCCTGCAGCAGCTGCCACTGCGCCCGCAGGGCATCGGCCGCCAATGCCGGTTCGCTGAGACCGCGCTGCGCCAGCGCCTGCTGCCATGCCTCGTTGCCGCCAGCCTGGCCAGCGGCCAACCCCTGCCAGGCGGTCTGCAGCGCAACATCCGCCTGCGACTGGATGGGGCAGCCCTGCAGCTCGTCGAGCAGCACCTGCAGCCGGTGACCGTAGGCGCCGTGCCAGTCGCGGGGGCGCTGCCAGTCGGCCAGGCTGTCGAACAGGGGATCCAGCAGCGGGCCGGGTTGCAGCCAGCCCGCCTGGGCGGGCTGGTCGACACGCACCGAGCAGGTCAGCAGATCGTAACGGCAGCCGGCCAGCGGGCTGAACGCGGCAAGGGCATCGGCACAGAGCCAGAAGTGGCTTCCCGCCGTCAGCAGCAGCTCATGGGCGCCGAGTCGCAGCAGCGCCGCACCCCGTGCAATCCGCAGCAGTTGCCCTGCCGGTACGCGTTTGCGAACGCCGACTTGCAGATGGGGGGTGAAAAAATGCTGATGTTCGATGGCGTGATGCATGTAAAAACCCTGATATGATGCTGCCCGGAGGTAACGAAAATGGAAACCAGACGTAAAAAACGCTTCATTGCCGGAGCTGTCTGCCCGGCGTGCGGCAAAATGGACACCATGATGCTGTATATGGAGCATGGAGTCGAGAAGGTGACCTGCGTCGAGTGCGGGGACACCCAGGTGCAGACCGAGGCCGAGGTGGCCAGGGTAACCCGCGAGACCGAGCAGGTGATCGGGGTGTTTCGCCCGGAATAATGGAGGGGCAGAGCGCGGACTGTGCCCATCCCTCGGGCTGATGGCGGTCGCCGGCCTGCACGGACCACCGCGCCGCTCACTCCCATGAGTGCCGGCCAACGGGATGGCGGGCTGCTTTGCATTGCCATCCCCTGCTGGCTTTTTCATCACGACTGAGCCGGGCCCACCATATGCTTGTCTGCCTTTTTGAGGTATTCTGGGCCCGTTTTTTTCTATCCGCAGGATCCCTGACATGAAAGTAGCTCCCCTGAGCGTGGTTACGCTGGAATACACGGTCACCGACGAACACGGTGAAGTCATCGACACCACTGTCGGTAAAGAGCCTCTGGTGTATCTGCACGGTACCCGTTATCTGGTCTCCGGCCTCGAAGCCGAGCTGGAAGGGCGCAGCGTGGGCGAGGCGTTCGACGTCACCCTGACGCCGAGCCAGGCCTATGGCGAGTACGACGAGAACCTGGTGCAAGAAGTGCCGGGCGAGCTGTTCGACGGCATGGAAGTGTCTGAAGGGGATACTTTTGTGGCCGAGACCGACGAAGGTCACCGTCCGGTGACCGTGGTCGAAGTGTCCGAAGAGTTCGTCAAGGTGGATGGCAACCATCCGCTGGCCGGCGTGACCCTGGGCTTCAAGGTCGAGATCAAGGACGTGCGCGCCGCCACTGCCGAAGAGCTGGCCCACGGCCACGTGCACGGTGCCGGTGGTTGCGGTCACGATCATGGCCACGACCACGATCATGGTCACGACCATGAACACGGCGGTTGCTGCGGCGGTGGTCATCACGGCCACGATCACGGTCATGACCACGGCGACGACCATGGTCACGGCGGCTGCTGCGGTGGCGGCGGTTGCGGTGGCAAGGGCCATCAGCACTGATCTCGGCGTTGCCGATGATAAAAAACCCGCGCCTGGCGCGGGTTTTTTATGGCTGCGCACTCAGTAGTGCGGCGGCGGGGTCTCTTCGGCCATGCTGGCGATCTGGCTTGGCTGCACGCTCTGCAGCTTGTCCACCAGCAGCTGGATCCGATGCTTGAGCCGATCCAGCTCGCGCCCCTGGGTAGTGACCTCCTCGTTGAGCTGCTCCACCGTGTATTCGGCAAAGGCGAGGCGGCTTTCCAGGGTTTCGAGGCGATCGTTTAATTGCTGACTCATGGGCCTTTTGGTCCTTACTTGATAGTCCAGATTTCGGCCAGGCCGCTGGAGCTGGCACTGACAAGATGGCTATTGTCGCGCAAAGCCACGCCGTAGACCACTGCGCTCGGTGGTTTCACCTTGGGATGGGGCGAGACGCGCCAGCTCTGCAGCAGGCTGCCGTCGCTCACCTGCCACAGGGAGAGCTGGCGGGAGGGGGCGCCGGTGATGAGCCACTTGCCGTCGTTGGCAAAGCGCGCCGTGGTGTAGACCTCGAAGCGGTGGTCGAACTGCAGCCGGCTCAGCTCCTTGCCGGTTGTCAGATCCCAGATGCTGGCCTGGCGGCTGTCGGCGGTGAAGGCGAGCCGTCCGCTCGGGTCTAGCCGGGCCAGTACCACCCGGCCGGCGTGGTTGAAGCGCCACACCACCTGGCCGCTGCGGGTATCCCACAGATAGGCGCTGTAGTCGTTGCCGCCGGTGAGGGCGTAACGGCCGTTGGGGGAGATGTCGACTGTGTTGACCTGCTCGGTGTGGCCGAGGAATTGCAATCTGCGGCCGGTGCGGGTGTCCACCACCTCCGCCTTGCCGTCTTCCCGGCCGATCAGCACCTGGCGACCGTCGGCGGAGAGGGCGATGTCCCTCAGCCTGGATTCAGGAAGCGAATAGTAGCCTTGGGACTGGCCATCCTTGAGGCGCCAGATCCCGAAGGTATTCAGGCTGGCGGTCACGGCGTGGCTGTTGTCCGCCGAGAAGCGGGTAATGATGACGAAGTCGTCCGGATTGTCGGACTGGCGCCAGCGCCAGCGCTCCTTGTCCTGCTCCAGGTCCCACACTACCGTGCCCTGGCCCAGGCTGGAGACGATGGCTTGCTTGCCGTCACTGGCCAGATCGGCGCTCAGCAGCCCCTGGCTGGCGAGGGTCAGTTGCCGGTCCGGCGATGAGCTCTGTTCGCAGCCTGTCAGTATCAGGCAAACCGCGACGAGATAAATGGCACTTTTTATCATTTTTCCTGTCTCATGCTTTCGTTACCTGCGATCACGGCGTTAGTATAAGGCGCTTATCACGATAAACCTCTCATTTCACGAAGGAACCGAGAGCGGTATTTAGAGTTTTGGAGAAACTGATGAACAATTTTCTGAAGGTGTCCCTGTTGGCTGCGGCGGTTGCCGTAGGTCTGACTGCTTGCCAAAAAGACGAGAAGACTGCTGCGAATACTGCAGAGGTCAAGGCAGAAGCCAGCAAGCCGGCAGAGGCCCCCAAGGCTGAAGCCAAGAGCTTTGAAGAGCAATCCGGCTATGCAATTGGCCTCTCCATGGGTCGTTATATCGCCAATACCCTGGAGCGCCAGCAGGAGCTCGGCATCAAGCTGGACAATGCCGTGATCCTGAAGGGCGTCACCGACGGTCTGGGCAAAGAAGCCAAGATGACCGACGAGGATATCCAGAAGGTTCTGCAGCAATACGATGCCAAGATCAACGAGCTGACCAAGGCCAAGGCTGACAAGGATGCGGTGGAAAACCTGAAGAAGGGTGAAGAGTACTTGGCCGCCAACGCCAAGAAAGAGGGCGTGAAGAGCACCGAATCCGGCCTGCAATACCAGGTCGAGAAGATGGGGACCGGCGCCAAGCCGAAGGCCACCGACATCGTCAAGGTACACTACACCGGTACCCTGACCGACGGCACCAAGTTTGACAGCTCCGTCGATCGCGGCGAGCCGGCCACCTTCCCGCTCAACCAGGTGATCCCGGGTTGGACCGAAGGCGTGCAGCTGATGCCGGTCGGTTCCAAGTTCAAGTTCTTCCTGCCGTCCAAGCTGGCCTATGGCGAGCACGGTGCAGGCTCCATTCCGGCCAACGCCGTGCTGGTGTTCGACGTTGAGCTGCTGGCCATCGAGAAGCCGGCTGCCGATGGTGAGAACGCCAAGAAGTAAACGGCCCGCGTTGAAAAAAACGGCTCCTTAGGGAGCCGTTTTTGCTTGTATATCCTGCCGAATGGCGGGATAAAAGAGAGAGTCGCCAACTGTGCTAAGATGGCGAAATAGACAACAAAATCAATTGCAAGGATGGCGCCGTGGCGGAAAGCAAACCCCGAGTCCTGCTGGTGGAAGATACCCGCAGTCTGGCAGTGGTCTATGAACAGTATCTGGCCCAGGATGGCTATGAGGTGCTGCGGGCCGACTGTGGCCAGCAGGCCCTGGCCCAGCTGCTGAGCAGCCCGCCCCCCGTGGTGCTGCTGGATCTCGAGCTGCCCGACATGTCCGGCATGGACATTCTGCAGCAGATCACCGAACAGCAGCTGCCCTGCTCTGTGGTGGTGATCACCGCCCACGGCTCGGTGGACGTGGCGGTGGAGGCGATGCGGCTCGGTGCCTTCGACTTTCTGACCAAGCCGTTTGACGGCAAGCGGCTGTGCGCCACCGTTCGCAACGCCTTCAAGCACCAGCAACTCAGCTCGCTGGTGGCCCAGTACCGGGAGAACTTCGAGCGCAGCTCGTTTGCTGGTTTCATCGGCGCCTCCATGCCGATGCAGGCGGTCTATCGCATCATAGAGAGCGCGGCGCCGAGCAAGGCGACCGTGTTCATCACCGGCGAGAGCGGCACCGGCAAGGAGGTGTGCGCCGAGGCCATCCACCAGTGCAGCCCGCGTCGGGAGCAACCCTTCATCGCCCTCAACTGCGCCGCCATCCCCCACGACCTGATGGAGAGCGAGATCTTCGGTCACGTGAAGGGGTCGTTCACCGGCGCCCAGGGGGATCGCAAGGGGGCGGCCAGCCTGGCTGACGGCGGCACCCTGTTCCTCGACGAGATCTGCGAGATGGATCTCGACCTGCAGAGCAAGCTGCTGCGCTTCATCCAGACCGGCACCCTGCAGCGGGTTGGCAGCGGCAAGCTGGAGACGGTGGACGTGCGCTTCGTCTGCGCCACCAACCGGGATCCCCTGGTGGAGGTAAAAGCAGGGCGTTTTCGCGAGGATCTCTACTACCGGCTGCACGTGATCCCGCTGAGCCTGCCGCCGCTGCGCGAGCGGGGCGAGGACATACTGCTGCTGGCGCGCAACCTGTTGCAGAGTTACGCCAAGGAAGAGAGCAAGCGTTTCAAGGATTTCGATGCCGAGGCGGCGCGGGTGCTGCTCGACTACCCCTGGCCCGGCAACGTGCGCGAGCTGCAGAACGTGGTGCGCAACATAGTGGTGCTCAACGACCGCGAGCTGGTGAGCCCTGACATCTTGCCGCCGCCCCTCAACGGCAGCCGGGGGGGCCTGCCGCTGGCGGTATCCGCACCGGCGCCGGTCGGCAGCACCGAGCCTGTGGTGTCCAATGCCCCGATCCGCCCGCTCTGGCTGGTGGAAAAAGAGACCATAGAGCAGGCCATCGCCAGCTGTGACGGCAATATTCCCAAGGCGGCGGCCCTGCTGGAGATCAGCCCCTCCACCATCTATCGCAAGAAACAGAGCTGGGAGGAGGCGAGCCTGGTCTGACGTCCTGGGGCTACCCCCTCGGGGGATGAAGCATGCGGGGCGGCCCATTGGCCGCCCCGCTGCGTTTTTGACGATGGTTGACTAGAGCTTGCCCAGCGCCTTGAGCCTGGCCAGCCGCTCGGCCTCGTTGGCCTTGAGCCAACGATCCTGCGACAGCAGAAACCAGGCACGGGCGAAGTATTCGGCGGCGGCCGGATCATCCAGCGCCAGCGCATTCTCCCCCAGCTCTTCGAACACATAGCCATCCTCGGGCGCACCGGCGGCGGCCATGTCGTCCTTCAGCTGGGTCAGCTCGGCCCGGGCCTGCTCGTGTTGTCCCTGGGCCCGGCTCAGGCGGGCCAGACTCCAGCGGGCGATAAAGGCCTTGGCCTGATTGTTGTGCTGCTCGTGCCAGGCCAGGCATTTTTGCTGACATTGGCGGGCCTCTTCCAGCCGGCCCAGTTCGAACAGGGTCCAGCCCTGATTGTTGTAGAGGGTGGCGAGCCAGCCGCGCACCTTTGGATCCGGACTGCGCTCCGCCAGCTCCATCGCCAGCTGATGCCAGCGGCTCTGCTCCTCCAGCGGGGCGGCGATGGCCACCATGTGGGCCGCATCGATGGCGAGATAGAGCTCCTTGTGCTTGAGCCCAAGCTGCCACGCCTGTTCAAACAGCGTCCTGGCGCTGGCCTTGTCGCCGGCGGAGTTGAAGGTGCGGCCGCGCTCCAGCAGGGCGCGCAGGCGGGCCCGCGGGGTCGCTTCGGTGAGGCGGGGCTCTATCTCGTCGAGCAGCTGGTGCGCCTCGGCAAACTGGCGTTGCAGCGAATGGGTGCGGGCTATCTGGGTGAGCAGCTCCAGCTCGTATTGCAGGTCGGCGGCGGCGCGCGCCTCGGGCAGCAGAGCATGAAAACGCAGGGCGGTGGCGGCGGGGTCCTTGTAATCCCACTGCGCCATGAAATCGGGCGGATTGTCCATCTGGCCTCCTTGCTGGCGATCCTTTCACCAAGATGCCTGCAAGCCATTGTTTGTACAAGGGGCCCTCGTCACAGAGCGCCCCTTGAGTAATGGCAACGGCTGCGGCCAGCCGGTCAGTAGACCATGGCCAGGCTCATCAGCATCAGGCCGAGGGCGGCGAAGGCTCCCTCCTTGATGGCGAGGCGCGGCACCAGTGCCTTGGGCAGAGCCGGAAACAGGCTGAGGGCAAAGCCGAGCCCCGGCATCAGCCAGTGGAAGGCCGGGTTGCGCAGGCTCGGGTCTGCCGCACCATTGATGATGATGAGCAGAATGAAGAGGGTGAAGGCGGGCAGGATGAACCAGCGGGCGCTGCCGGCCGCGACCGCTCGCAGCGGCGAGATGCGATAGAGCAGCAGGGTCACGATAAACAGCACCAGGGGGGCCAACAGGTAGAGGGGAGCCGGGTTCATAACGGGTATCCTGAAAAAGGGGGGTAAACAGCAGTGGCGGGATTTAATCAGCCCGCAGCCGGGATGACCAGCCACAAGGGCCCGGGCTGTGAAGAAGATCCCAGGCAAAGGTTTGCCGGCGGCGTCTCAGCGCAGCCAGTACCAGGCGGCAAAGCCGAGCCAGCTCAATACCAGCAGCAGCCAGGGCAGGGGATGCTGGCGGGTCACTTCCACCAGTTCGACGATGTCGTCCTGCTCCTCATCCTGCTGCGCTGGGTGAGACTGTTTGGCCTTGGCCTGCAGTTTTTTCTGGCGATTGGCCTCGCGGGCCCGCGCCTTCATCTGCTTCTTGTATTCGTCTATGCCTTTCTGGATCCCCTGGGCGATCAGCTGGGTCTGCTCCTTGGTCTGTCCCGGTTTCTGGTTGGCACGGGCAATGTTCATCGCCTCCTGCTGGGTCTCGGGGGAAATCTTGTCGTACTTCGCCATCAAAGGGTCTCCTCGGCATCGATTGGCGGGGAGTATGCCATAAAAACGGCGCCCTCAGGCGCCGTTGCAACAGCTTGTGAGCCGGATCAGGGCTTGTAGTAGGTCACGGTCGCATAGGGCAGCGGATTGAGGGTGCCCTGGGACTCGGCGTACTCCATGAACATCTCGTTCTCGCCCACGCCGGAGTCGACGTAGTCACCCTTGTTGGGCAGCTCTTCGCGCTTGAGCAGACCGCTGTAGCCATCCTTGCCGGAAGCGATGTAGGTGTTGGCACCAACGCGGTAGACCTTCTCGTCATCCAGCGGCAGCCACTGGCCGTTGGCGTCCAGCATCTCCAGCTTGGTGATGCGGGAGCCCTTGGCCAGCTTGCCGTCGTAGGTGTAGCTCAGGTGGCCGACGTAGGGGAAGGCACCGCTGGAGGCGGCGATCCCGGTCTCCAGACCGATGGAGTAGTCAACGGCATACTCCAGGGTGGCACGCACGTCCTTGCCCTTGAGGTTGAAGGCGGCGATCTTGTTGCCAAACGGCAGCAGGGTCCCCATCACGTAACCGACCGAGAGCGGGCCCGCGTTCACGTCGGCACGCACGCCACCGGCGTTCTGGATGGTGAAGTCCACCTTGGTGTTGAGCTTGTTGAGCTTCCAGTAGAGCGACTCGGCCACCAGGGGATCGATGAGGCCGGCGCCGTCCGGGGTGGTCGGTACGCGCACGTGGGGCAGCTTGGTCGGCACGTCGGCGATGATCTTGGCCTCGAGCTCGGCCACGGCCGGCTTGTACTCGGTGTCGATCACGTCGCGCATGGCGGTGTCTTCCGGCACGATCTCGATGACCGGGGACTTGCTGATGAAGTCGACCACGTTGGTCTGCTCGGTGCCGCTCAGCGGAACCTTCTTCTTGGCCACTTCCTTGGTGAAGTCGTCGCCGGTCATCAGGGTGTTGCGCCCTTCACACTTGGTGAGCTCGCCTTCCTTGCTCAGGGAGACGTTGACCAGGCCGTAGCCCTTGGCCCATTCACCGGCCTGCACGATACAGGTCTTGCCACCGTCCGGGTTGTTGACGATCTGGGCATAGGTGTTGTCGTCGGCCGGGTTCTGGTTGTGGGCGGTGTAGCCGATGCTGTTGAGCTCGGTGATGTCGCCGAGGAAGGTCTGGGAGTGACCGCCGACGATCAGGTCGATGCCGTTGACGGCCCTGGCGACCGCCTGGTCATTTTGCAGGCCGATATGGGTGACCATGATGATCTTGTTGGCACCCTTGGACTTGAGGGTATCGACCATTTTCTGGGCGGTCTCAATCATCGGCAGGAATTGGGTGTCTTTGTCCGGTGAGGAAATATCATGCATATTTTCCAGCACCAGTCCGAAAATACCTACGCTCTCGCCATTGACTTCCTTAATGACATATTCGTGAATATTCTCGCTGTCCTTCAGGGTGGCGCTACTGGATTTCACCATATTGGAAGCCAATACCGGGAAATTCACCCGTGAGACGAAGTCTTTAATTGCCTGGTTGCCCAGATCGAATTCATGGTTTCCGAGCACCATGGCATCGATACCCATGTCGGAGAGCAGTCGGGACTCCTCTTCCCCCTTGAACTGGGTGAAGTAGAGGGTGCCCTGGAAGGCGTCACCACCGTTGAGCACCATGAAGTTGCGGCCTTCGCTGGCCGCCTGGCTGCGCAGCTCGTCCAGCTTGAACTTCAGGCGCGGATAGCCGCCCAGCTTGGCGTTGAACTTGAACAGCTCCTGCCCGCTCGGCTGGATCGCCAGGGCATTTTCGGTCGGGTCGAGGTGGGCGTGGGTATCATTGATGTGGGCAATGGTCAGATCCAGCGGAATATGTTCCTTGCTGCTGTTTTCTGAATTGCAGGCGGTCAGCCCGAACAGGGTAATAGAGACGGTGACGGCCAGTAGCGTCTTCTTCATCGGTAATATTCCTCTTGTTGTTATAGTCCTGTATATCGTTCCTGCATGACAGGAGTGTGGCGATTCTAGGCAAAAAGTAATAATTGGAAATAAACAGAGCTGATTCCTTTGAGCTACTGCACATTAATAAAGCAAATAAACGTTTGCGTGATTTTGCGCAGCAGGACTGGGGCGCGGCGGGGATTTTCCATCAGCACGGCGGGTGATGCAACCCTGCCGTGCCCAGCCGGGATTCAGGGTGCCGAAATGATGTTCAGCCGCTGCAGAAATTGTTGTGGGGTGAGCGGGCGGCCATAGAGATAGCCCTGCAGGTAGTCGACGTGACGCTCGGTGAGAAAGTCCGCCTGCTCCCGGGTCTCGACCCCCTCGGCGATGGTTTTCAACCCCAGCCGGGTCGCCAGATTGATGGTGCTGTCGAGAATGTGGCGGGAGAGGGCGTTGGTGCCGATCATGGCGACGAAGCTCTGGTCGATCTTGAGATAGTCCACGTGAAACTGCTGCAGGTAGGTGAGGCTGGAGTGGCTGGTACCAAAGTCGTCCAGCCCTATCCTGACCCCCATCTGCCGCAACTCGTCAAACAGCCGCCCGGTGAGCTGGTTGGGGGTTATGAGCTCGCGCTCGGTCAGCTCCAGCACCAGGGTGACCTCGTTGGCGGCGAAGGCGGCGAGAAAGGTGCGGCAGTCATCCACCAGGCTCAGCTGCTGGCAGTGACGGGCACAGATGTTGAAGCTGAAGTGGAAGCGGGGTGGCAACGCTGCCGCATGGGGGGCGAACTGCAGCCGAACCTGCTGCATCAGGGTCTGGGTCATCAGGATGATGAGGCCGCTCTCCTCCGCCAGCGGGATGAAGAGATCCGGCCGGATCAGCCCCTGGCTGTGATGCTGCCAGCGCATCAGCACCTCGCAGCCGTGCAGCTGGCCACTCTGGCTGACAACGATGGGTTGCAGATAGGGGATGAACTCCTGCTTGATGATGGCGCGTCTGAGCTCCTGGGTCGGGGTCGAGATATGGCTCCACCAGCGGTAGGTGGCGAGGCCGGCCAGCCCTCCCAGGAGCAGGATCAGCAGTATGATGGTGCTCTGTTTTTGCAGGGTGGTGGTCAGCACTGCGCTCAGCGGAAATCCCTGATTGAGGCTGTAGTTGAATGCCGCCGAGTCGAGCCGGTAGTTGAAGCCCCGCAGCCTGGGGGGTTGGCCATCATGCACCTTGCCACGCAGGTCGAGCCACTGCTCGCCTATCTGTACCCAGCTGTTCGCCCCGGCGAGGCGCCACTGCAGCGGCTTGCTCAGGTGATAGGGGTTGATGGCGACCACCACGGCGTTGCTCCCCTCGCTCAGGTGATAAAACAGCAGCGACGGCTTGCGTCCGAGCCGGGTCACGGCCTCCAGCCTGAGCCGCTCGTGGCGATCGTCCTGCAGCCGGTCCTCGAGATCGATCTCGTCGAAGATGGAGGAGCAGTAGAGGCGGCCGTTGCGGGAGAGGTTGATCGAGCGCACATAGGGGGAGGTGGCGACCAGCACCCGTAGCTCGCGGGCCACCTCGCGACAGGGGCGGCTGGCCAGTGGCAGGGCCGCCCTGGCCGCCTGGGTCGAATGGGAGAGAGCGCTGTCGATCTGCGTGATGGCGCGCTCGGCGGCGGTCTGGGCCTGCTGCCGGGTCATCGACCAGGTTTGCCAGTAGAGGGTGGCAAGGGAGATGAGGATCAGGGTGGCGCAGCAGAGCAGGCTGGCCAGGAGACGAGGCATGTTGCTGCTACGCAGAAAGGGGAACACCATGTACCACGCCTCGTGAAGGTTCAATTGAACAAAAAAAGGTCGGACATACTACACAATCACACCTCAATCTCCTAGCCACTACAAGGGGCTTCAGCGACCTCCAAAAAGCAAAGGCGGCCCGCAGGCCGCCTTTATCCGTCATCACTGGCTGGTCGAGCTTACAGCTGCTCGATGCCGACGATGTGCCAGGGTGCATTGTCCTTGGCCAGGTTGCGCTCGAGGTGCCACACCTCCTTGATGTCCTCCTCGACCTGCTCCTGGCGATCCATGTAGCGGCCGCTGAAGCGCACGCTCACCTGGGCCCAGTCGCTGCCGTAGTCGGCGCGCACCAGCTGGGTATCCACATACATCACCTCGGTGTGCTGCTCACCGGTCAGCTCGGCGCGGTCGGCCTTGAGCTGCTCGAACAGCTCGGGGCTGACGTATTCGCGGATCTTCTCCAGATCGTTCTTGTTCCAGGCTTCCTGCAGGGTGCGGTAGTGATCGCGGGCGCCGGCCAGGAAACCGTTCATGTCAAAACCTGGCGGCAGGCGGAACGGCACATCGCTGTCGGCGAAACCGGTGGCCTGCGGGGCGCTGTGGTTCTGCTCGAACTGCTGGGGAGCCGCACTCTGGGGCGGCTGATAGCCGGCATAGGCCGTCTGTTGCTGCTGCGATGCCGCCATCTTGCCCTTGCGCAGGGTGCGGAACAGGAATACGCCGCCCAGTGCCAGCAGGGCGATCAGCAGGAAGTCCATCCCTTGCAGGCCTTCGAAGGCACCGCTGCCCAGCAGGTAGGCGAACAGGCCGCCGGCCAGCAGGCCACCCAGCAGACCACCCATCATGCCGCTCTTTTTCGGCGGGGTCTGGGCGCCCACGGTGGGGTTCTTGGTGTCGACCGGCTTGGCGGCGGGCTGGGCCGGCGCCGTCTTGTAGCTCTTGCCGAAGGATTTGCCGCCGCCAAACTTCTTGGCTTCGGCGTGAGGTGCCCCCAGGCCAATGGCCAGGATCACGGCAAACAGGGTCAGCATCTTTTTCATTTTGACTCTTTTCACTCTCGTCTGTGGGTGGGGCATGCTCTGCTTTGGCAAGCTCAGCGAGGCGCATGGCAGGCTGCATGTCCCTAAATGTGTCGCAGCTTGGGCCGATATGTACCATGATTGGCATGAATTATTCATGAACGAAGAACCACGTCGTGTGGGTGTCAATGGCAGGAGTGTGTCCCATGAAAAACAGACGGTTGAGCCGCAAGGAGCGCAAACTGCGCAGCAAAACCAGACAGAGCAAGGGTGAACTGACCCTGGTCTGGCCCTTTATCGTGGTTTGAGCCCCGTTTTGCGCGGCAACGGTCATCAGGAGGCGATGGCAGCAACCAACAGGAGGGCGGTTGGGCCACAGAGAAGTGAATAGCGCGTATTTGCGCTCGCGATGGCGGGGTTTCTTTTGTAAAATTCCCGTCCCCTTCCCGCTGCGGTTTTTATGTGTATGGCAGAGCAAGTGACGGCGAAAAAAGACGCCAAGACACAACAGCTGAAAGTACCTCCCCACTCTTTTGAGGCCGAACAGTCCGTACTGGGCGGCCTGATGCTGGACAACGAGGCCTGGGATCGGGTCGCCGAACGGGTGATCGACAAGGATTTCTACAGCCGCCCGCACCGCCTGATCTTCCAGGCCATGACCCGCCTCTCCAATGCGGGCAACCCCATTGACCTCATCACCTTGCAGGAGGAGCTCGAGCGCTCCGAGCAACTGGAAGAGGCCGGTGGCTTCGCCTATCTGGTGGAGATCGCCAAGAACACCCCGAGTGCCGCCAACATCAGCGCCTACGC
Source organism: Aeromonas sp. S15(2024) (assembly GCF_041402265.1). NCBI lineage: Bacteria > Pseudomonadati > Pseudomonadota > Gammaproteobacteria > Aeromonadales > Aeromonadaceae > Aeromonas > Aeromonas sp. S15(2024). The sequence continues at coordinate 150,080 of NZ_JBGLQY010000006.1, forward strand.
CGAGATCGTGCGTGAGCGGGCGGTGGTGCGGGAGATGATCTCGGTCGCCAACGAGATAGTCGAAGCGGGTTACGAGCCCCAAGGCCGTACCTCCAACGATCTGCTGGATCTTGCCGAGAGCAAGGTGTTCCAGATCGCCGAGCAGCGCACCAGCGCCAACGAGGGCCCCCAGCCGCTCAAGCTCATCCTCGAGCAGACCGTCGACAAGATTGAAGAGCTGTTCAAGACCCCCCACAACGGGGTGACCGGCGTGTCGTCCGGCTACAACGATCTGGACAAGATGACCGCCGGCCTGCAGCGTTCGGATCTGGTCATCGTCGCCGCCCGTCCTTCCATGGGCAAGACCACCTTTGCCATGAACCTGTGCGAGCACGCGGCCCTCACCGCCGACAAGCCGGTGCTGATCTTCTCCCTCGAGATGCCCTCCGAGCAGATCATCATGCGTATGCTCGCCTCGGTGGGGCGCATCGACCAGACCAAGGTGCGGACCGGCCAGCTCGACGACGAGGATTGGGCGCGGCTCTCCTCCACCATGGGGCTGCTGCTGGAGAAGGGGAAGATGTACATCGACGACTCCTCCGGCCTGACCCCGACCGAAGTGCGCTCCCGTGCCCGCCGGGTGGCGCGGGACAACGGCGGCATCAGCATGATCATGGTGGACTACCTGCAACTAATGCGGGTGCCGGCGCTGTCTGACAACCGTACTCTGGAAATCGGTGAAATCTCCCGCTCCCTCAAGGCGCTGGCGAAAGAGCTGCAGTGCCCCGTGGTGGCGCTCTCCCAGCTGAACCGAAGCCTGGAACAGCGTGCCGACAAGCGCCCGGTCAACTCGGATCTGCGGGAATCCGGCTCCATCGAGCAGGATGCGGACTTGATCATGTTCATCTACCGCGACGAGGTCTATCACGACGACAGTCCCGACAAGGGGATCGCCGAGATCATCATCGGCAAGCAGCGTAACGGCCCCATAGGACGAGTGCGGCTCACCTTCCAGGGTCAGTTCTCGCGCTTTGACAACTATGCGGGCCCGGCGTTTGATGATGACTACTAAGTAAGCCGGGAGCCTGCTCCCGGCATCCATAAACAGTTTTCCCGGTTCGACAATTCTGCCGGTCCGGCCTTAGACGATGAGATTTGAGGGCTGACACCACCCGGTGCCTGACGCGTTGGCGCGTTATCATGCCCTCGTAAGGGAAAACAGATGAAAGCGGCTATCGCCCAAATCAATACAGCGGCCCTGCGCCACAACCTCGCCGTGGTCAAACGCCACGCTCCCCAATGCAAGATCATTGCGGTGGTCAAGGCCAACGCCTATGGCCATGGCTTGCTGCCGGTCGCCCGCACCCTGGTGGATGCGGACGCCTACGCGGTGGCCCGCATCGAAGAGGCGCTGATGCTGCGCTCCTGCGCCGTGGTCAAGCCCATCGTGCTGCTGGAGGGCTTCTTCAGCGCCGCCGACCTGCCGGTGCTGGCAGCCAACAACCTGCAGACCGCGGTGCACACCTGGGAGCAGCTCGAGGCGCTGGAGCAGGCGGACTTGCCCGCTCCCGTGGTGGCCTGGCTCAAGCTCGACACCGGCATGCACCGGCTCGGGGTACGGGCCGACGAGATGCCTGCCTTTATCGAGCGGCTCGGCAAGTGCAAGAACGTGGTGCAGCCGTTCAACATCATGACTCACTTCAGCCGCTCCGATGAGCTGGAGCAGCCCACCACCCGCGAGCAGATCGACTTGTTCAGCCAGCTGACCGCGCCGCTCAAGGGTGAGCGGGCCATGGCCAACTCGGCGGGCATCCTGGCCTGGCCGGATTCCCACTGCGACTGGGTGCGTCCGGGTGTCATCCTCTATGGCGTCTCGCCCTTCCCCAATACGGTGGCGGCGGATTACGATCTGCAGCCGGTGATGACCCTCAAGACACAACTGATTGCGGTGCGGGATCACAAGGCGGGCGAGCCGGTGGGCTATGGCGCCAACTGGGTGGCGGATCGCGATACCCGGCTCGGGGTCATTGCCATCGGTTACGGCGACGGCTATCCGCGCATGGCCCCCAACGGCACACCTGTGCTGGTCAATGGCCGCATCGTACCCCTGGTAGGACGGGTCTCCATGGACATGACCACGGTGGATCTCGGCCCAGGCGCCACCGACAAGGCCGGCGACGAGGCGGTGCTCTGGGGTGAAGGGCTGCCGGTGGAGCGGGTGGCCGACCAGATCGGCACCATTCCCTACGAGCTCATCACCAAGCTTACCTCCCGGGTCTTTATGGAATACGTCTAGCTGCCGTGAGCGCCAAACGTGAAAAAGCCCCGCATGCGGGGCTTTTTTTATGATGTTGTTGCGACCTGCAGCTTCTTCTTACTGCCTGTGCATCCGCACGAACTTCTCCATCAGCTGCTCTTCGGTTTCCACATGGGCGGGATCCCAGATGATGCAGTCGATAGGGCAGACGCTGATGCAGGTCGGCTTCTCGTAGTGACCGACGCACTCGGTGCAGCGACTGGGATCGATCTCGTAGATCTCCTCGCCAAGGCTGATGGCCTGGTTCGGACACTCGGGATCGCACATGTCACAGTTGATGCACTTGTCGGTGATGAGCAGGGACATCTCAGGCGGCCGAGTGGGGCTGACGGGTATCCTCGCGCTCGCCGAGGTTGCGCAGCAGGATGCCGTAGTCAACGTCCACTTCCTTCGGTACCGGCACGTAGACCACGTGGCCGTTGCCCGGCGCGGTGTCGATGAGCTCGCCCTTGCGGTTCTGCATCTGCTCCAGATTGAAGCTGAGGTTGCCCTGCGGGGTCATCAGCTCCAGGCTGTTGCCCACCAGGAACTTGTTCTTCACCTCGACTTCGACCATGTCGCCGTTGCGACCGGTGATTTCGCCGACGAACTGCTGGGTATCGGAGACCGAGTAGCCGTAGTCGTAGTTCTGGTATTCGCTGTGGTTGTGACGGCGCAGGAAGCCCTCGGTGTAGCCGCGGTGGGCCAGGTTCTCCAGGGTGCCCATCAGGCTGCGGTCAAACGGCCGGCCGGCTACCGCATCGTCGATCGCCTTGCGATAGACCTGGGCGGTGCGCGCGCAGTAGTAGAAGGACTTGGTACGGCCTTCGATCTTCAGCGAATGGACGCCCATCCTGGTCAGCCGCTCCACATGCTCGACGGCGCGCAGATCCTTGGAGTTCATGATGTAGGTGCCGTGCTCGTCCTCGAACGCGCTCATGTACTCGCCCGGACGGTTGGACTCTTCCAGCAGCACCAGCGCATCGGTCGGTTTGCCGGCGCCCAGGGTCGGATCCACCTTCTGCACGGCGATGGGCTCCTGACGATGGACGATCTGGCCCACCTCGTCCTCTTTACCCTCGTGCACCTTGTACTCCCAGCGGCAGGAGTTGGTGCAGGTGCCCTGGTTGGGGTCGCGCTTGTTGATGTAGCCGGAGAGCAGGCAGCGGCCGGAGTAGGCCATGCACAACGCCCCATGGACAAACACTTCCAGCTCCATCTCCGGCACCTGCATGCGGATCTCTTCGATCTCGTCCAGCGACAGCTCGCGAGAGAGGATGGCACGGGTCAGGCCCATCTGATGCCAGAACTTCACCGTGGCCCAGTTGACCGCGTTGGCCTGCACCGAGAGGTGAATGGGCATGTCCGGGAAGGCTTCACGCATCATCATGATGAGACCGGGGTCGGACATGATCAGCGCATCCGGGTTCATCTCCACCACGGGGCGCATGTCGCGGATGAAGGTCTTGAGCTTGGAGTTGTGGGGCTGGATGTTGGCCACCACGTAGAACTGCTTGCCGAGGGCATGGGCTTCGTTGATGCCGAGCTGCAGGTTCTCGTGATCGAATTCGTTGTTGCGCACCCGCAGGCTGTAGCGGGGCTGGCCGGCATAGACGGCATCGGCGCCATAGGCGTAGGCGTAACGCATGTTCTTGAGGGAACCTGCGGGGGAGAGCAATTCTGGTTTAAACATGTCGGACTCTTATGTCTGATTGCAAATCAGGACGGCGCCACCTGATGGCGTCGTATGGGTTGAGCTGCGCCGGGAGTGGATACTCACACCGCACACCCGGTCACGGCATACCCGGCATCGGCCGGATAAACGGGGTGCGAGATTGTACTCGCCCTCACCGCATCATGCAATTTGGCAGGGAATCATCCCCGGCGCGAGTCGACGGGTAAAATGGGCCGCTCAGGCACAGCGGGAGAGGGGAGAAGGCATGGCGTAGGCATAGCCCTGCTGATATTCACAGCCGAGCCGGTTGGCTGTCTCGATGTGCTGCAGGGTTTCGACCCCTTCGCACACCACCTTGATGCCAAGCCGCTGCAGGTACTCCACCAGACCGGTCAGCATGCGCAGGGCATGGGGTGTCTTGCTGGCTTGCAGCAGCAGGGAGCGATCCAGCTTGATGATCTCGTAGGGTAGCGCCATCACTCGCTGGAAGTTGCAGGCCTGGGTGCCAAAATCGTCGCAGGCGATGTGGGCACCGTGCTCACGCAGCACCTCGATCAGCGCCCGATGCGGAGGGTGCAGTGGGGCGTGCTCCAGCACCTCGAACCAGATCTCGATCCCCAGCTTGCGCGCCTGGATCAACACCAGCAACAACAGGTTCTGATAGGTGGGGCTGCTCAGGGTCGGGTTGAGGTTGATGGAGAGCAGATAGGAGCCCGCCTTTGCCAGGGTCGGCAGATCCCGCATGACGGCTCTGAGCATGACGATGTCCAGATGCAGGGATTGATCCTCACTGAGGGAGAGAAAGTCGATGCCCTGATAACTCAGCTGAGCCGGATCCCAGCGTCTGGCCAGCACCTCATAACCCTTGACCTGATGGTCCCGCCCTATGATCGGCTGATAGAAGGGCACAGCAAGCTCGGCCGCCGGGATGCTTGCCATGTCACTCATTGGGTACTCTTCTTGAAATGCAAACACGGCACTCACCTGTTGACGGATATGGCTGTGGATAATAGCGGATGGAGCGCGGAATGTTCTGTAGGAATCCTCTGATAATATGGGTGAGCTAGCCGGATTTATATATGGACGTGTCTCGATGAAATATATTTTCATATAAGTTCAATACTTCCTGACTGCATGTGATAATGCAGAGAAGAAGTTAACCGGATGCTGGTATTAAATAACAGCGCATAAATGTCGGCTTGAACAAGTATGTCAACGCTGTATGGCAGGTCAGCATGATTTGGTAACAATTGGGCACGCAAACTGTCGGGTGCCAAGCTGTTGGCGAGAGTTGCCATTCATTGGATTACCCGCTAGCCGGCCTGCCTTGGTCACCACCTGAGCAGAGCAAAGCCGGCAGGGTTTAGGTGGTGTACCCTCTGGGGTCATCAACCAGGCCTGCAGGGGAGGGGAAAATAGAATGTTTATGAGAAACAGGCTTGGTGACTGACCAAAAATATTGATGGCGAGCTTTCGATGTATTTTATCAAGGTTGTTTTCATGGAATCATAGCTTGGCGGGATATTTCGCAGGGGGCATGATGAGTGGGGGGGATGATGGTTGGAATTAAAGAAATGTGCTGCTTGGTTGAGAAGATATATCCCGCCGCATGGCCAGCTATAGTGAGTAGCTTGTGGTAAAAGTCTTGGAGAGAATTTTTAAAATAAATACCGATATTGAGTTCATTTCTACATGTAACGGTATCGCGGGCGCTGACTATCAGCGGGCAACGGCCTCAAGCGGCAGCAATGGGGTTTTGCGCTGTTCTGGCTCTATGGCCTGTGCCAGCCAGTCCCAGTCGAGCAGGGGGGTGTCTGCCTTGAAACGCTGATAGGCGAGGCCCTTGTCGACCGTCAGAAACAGGGTGGTCGGCAAGCCGATGCGGTTGATATAACGCACCATCACCTCACCCCGGTAGCTGGTCAGCCGCTGCTGCAATTGCTGCAGGTTCAATCCTTTCGCCTGCCCTGCTTCATCCCAGATCTCAAACATGGTCATGTCCTTGAACGATATGGCAATACTGTTTCCAAAAGCGGGCCCAAAGGCAATTGTCAGATCTGACAGTGTCAAATGGATAGATGCGTGAAAAGCGAAAACCCGGCACTAGGCCGGGTTTTCTTGAATGATGGTGGAGGGAGAAGGATTCGAACCTTCGAAGGCAGAGCCGTCAGATTTACAGTCTGATCCCTTTGGCCGCTCGGGAACCCCTCCACAGGGGTACTACACAAATTGTTCAGGAATATGGTGGAGGGAGAAGGATTCGAACCTTCGAAGGCAGAGCCGTCAGATTTACAGTCTGATCCCTTTGGCCGCTCGGGAACCCCTCCACGGGGTATTTTCCTGATTGTTGCACTTGAATGGTGGAGGGAGAAGGATTCGAACCTTCGAAGGCAGAGCCGTCAGATTTACAGTCTGATCCCTTTGGCCGCTCGGGAACCCCTCCCCAAGTGCGAGGCGCATACTATCAGATCTTCGCTCTTTGTGAACCCCTTGCGGGCATATCTGGCGACAAAAAAGTATCATTCGGTCATTTTTTGATATTTGTCGCTCATTTTTCACGCTTATCCACGACTTCCCTGCTGCTGTCTGGCATTGATCACGATGGTGGCGAGGCGAGGTGCCGTACCAGCCGGTAGCCATCAGGCAGCGTTTTATACTGAAAAACTCACCTTATTTTGTAAGTGTGATGGCTGACCGCTTCACTGATGGACATTGCTGCTGCCGCATTTTACTCTCGCCATGTTATTCAACTGTTAACATGGATTGTGGACTTCTCCTATGCAGGCTCTCGATATCGCCGTGTTGCGCGGCCAGTTCCCCGCTCTCAATCAGCTGGTTGAAGGCAAAACCCCCGTTTTTTTTGACGGCCCCGGCGGGGCCCAGGTGCCACACGCCGTGCTCACGGCCATGACAGATTACCTCGGCCGCTTCAACGCCAATCTGGGCGGCCCCTTTTTCTCGGCCAGGGCGACCGAGCAGCAGGCCCTGCGGGCCAGGCTGGCGGTGGCGGCCTTGCTGGGGGCGGAGTGGGCTGAAGAGATAGTGTTCGGCGCCAACTTCACCACCCTGACCTTTGCGCTAAGTCGTGCCTTGGCCAGAGAGTGGCAGGCGGGGGACGAGATTATCGTCAGCGCGCTCGATCACTACTCCAACGTCTCCAGCTGGCAGCAAGCGGCAGCGGATCGCGGCGTGGTAGTGCATCAGGCAAGAGTAGATGTGACGACCGGCGGACTGGACTATGCGCATCTGTTCAGCCTGCTCGGGCCCAAAACCCGGCTGGTGGCGGTGACGGCGGCCTCCAACACCACAGGCACTCTGGTCGATATTCCGCGTATCGCCGATGCGGTGCACGGGGTGGGTGCCCTGCTCTACGTAGATGCGGTGCACTTTGCGCCCCACGAGCGCATCGACGTGCAGGCCTGGGATTGCGACTTCCTCGGTTGCTCCGCCTACAAGTTTTTCGGCCCGCACCTCGGCATCCTCTTCGGCAAGCATCGCCACCTGGCGCATTTCACCCCCTACAAGGTTGAACCGGCCAAAGATGTGACGCCCTACAAGTGGGAAACCGGTACCCAGAGCTGGGAGGCGCTGGCCGGAGTAGAAGCGACCGTAGAGTATCTGGCCTCCTTGTCCGGGCTGGACGGCGCCGAGCATGAGCTGGAAGCTCGCCTCGATCTGGCGTTTGCCCGCAGCCAGGCCCATGAGCGGCAGCTCAGCGAGCATCTGCTGGCCAGGCTGGCCGAGCGCCCCTGGTTCACCCTGCACGGCATTCAGGGCAGCAAGGGGCGCACTCCTACCTTCGCCCTCACTTCAAGCCGTCATAGTCCGGCCGAGATGGCCGAGTTTCTGGGGCAACATCAGGTATGCAGCTGGGCCGGCCACTTCTATGCGCTGGCGCTGGTGGAGCAGCTGGGGGTGAGCGACGGTGTGCTGCGAATAGGTTGCATGCACTACAACACCTCGGCGGAGATTGATCGCCTGTTCGCCCTGCTCGACGACATGCCGCATTGAAACAACACAGCCCGGGTCAGGCCGGGCTGTGTCACCTCATCTGTCTGCTAGCGGCCCACGATGGCGTGATGGATATCCTGCAGCGGCAGGACATGGCGGGCGGCGCCGAGCTTGATGGCCTCCTTGGGCATGCCGAAGACCACGCAGGAGGCCTCATCCTGGGCAAAGGTATTGGCGCCTGCCTCCAGCATCTCGCGCAGCCCGCGCGCACCGTCATCCCCCATCCCGGTCATGATGATGCCGGTGGCATTGCTGCCGGCAAACTTGGCCACCGAGCGAAACAGCACGTCCACCGAAGGACGGTGGCGGTTGATGAGGGGGCCATCCATCACGTCGACGTGATAGTAGGCGCCGCTGCGCTTGAGCAGCATGTGCTTGCCGCCGGGGGCGATGAGCGCGAGCCCGGGGATCACCCGATCATTGCTTCTGGCCTCCCGCACCTCTATCTGGCATAGGTTGTTGAGCCGCTCGGCAAAGGAGGCGGTGAACTTCTCCGGCATGTGCTGCACAATGACGATGCCGGGGCAGACCCGGGGCAGGGTAGTCAGCACGGCCTCCAGTGCCTGGGTGCCGCCGGTGGAGGTGCCGATCGCCACGATCCGCTCCGTAGTCTGGGCCATGGCATGCTGGCTGGCCGGCGCCATGATGGCGTCGGCATTGAGCTTGGGGGCGACCGTGGTGGACTGGGTTCTGGCTTGGCGTCTGACATTGGCCTGGGCGGCGGCGCGTACCGCCATGGCCAGCTCTTGCGCCGACTCCTGCAGGAAGCTTTTCAGACCGACCGTGGGCTTGGTGATGATGTCGACGGCGCCGGCGGCCATCGCCTGCAGCGTGGTTTCCGCCCCCTTCTCGGTCAGGGAGGAGCAGATCACCACTGGGGTGGGGTGCTCGGCCATGATCTTGGTGAGGAAGGTGATGCCATCCATGCGTGGCATCTCCACGTCCAGCACGATCACGTCTGGCCACTCCTTCTTCAGTTTCTCTTGTGCAAACAGCGGGTCGGAGGCGGTGGCAATCACCTTGATATCGGGCTCCTGCTCGAGAATGGCCTGCAACACCTGCCGCACCACGGCGGAATCATCCACCAGCATGACTCTTATCTGTTTCATTCCCGTCCCCTTAGCGGTGTGGCAAGCGATGATGACGCACCCAGACATTGCCGTTGGCCAGCTCGAAAATCAGACTTCTGTGTCCCGCATGGCCAAGATGGTGGGCCTTGATGGTCAGGCCCAGGTGCTGGGTCAGCTGCCAGGCCGCCTTGATGTTCTTGATGGCCACATTCATGGTGTTGAGCGTTTGCTGTTCGATAAACATGTTGCCGCCGCCAAACAGCTTGACCTCGTATTCGTGGATGGGGGCGGGGTGCTTGCCTATTTCGTGGATAAACAGCTGGATTGCCTCATCGGCATAACGACCGTCCAGACCCGGTGCGCTGTGGCCGCGGCTGGGCAGCATGTAATGGCACATGCCACCTCGCTTCTGCTCAGGATGCCACATGGTAATGGCCACGCAGGAGCCAAGATGGGTGCGGATGATGGCGTCATCCTGCCCAAAGAAGAACTCGCCCGGTTGCAGCATGACCTCTTTCATACTGAAAAAACTCAAGGTTTCAAATAGATGGAAGGGGATACCAGTTGCAGGCCGTGGGGCAGGCCGTTCAGGCTCTCGGCGTGACTGACGATGAGGTAGCCCCCTTTTCTCAGGCGCGGCACCAGCCGTTGCAGCACCTGTCCCTTGGTTTCCCGGTTGAAATAGATCATCACGTTGCGGATCAGGATGACATCGAACAGCCCGATGTCAGGCAACTCCTGATTCAGGTTGATATGGTAAAACTGCACTTTCTCGCGCAGCTTGCGATCGATGATGAAGGTGCCTTCCTGAAAGCCGACCCCCTTCAGGCAGTACTTCATCAACAATGGCAGCGGGATGTTGTGGGCCCGTTCGATGGGATAGAGCCCCGTTCTCGCCTGTTCCAGCACCCGGGTCGAGATATCCGAGGCGATCACTTCCCAGTTACCCAGCTCCAGATGGTCGGCCAGGGTCATGGCCAGGCTGTAGGGCTCTTCGCCGGAAGAGCTGGCTGCGCTCCAGATCCGAACCATCCGCTCTTTTGGCAACTGGCGCAGCACCTTGTTACCGAGAAATTCGAAGTGCTTGGGTTCGCGAAAAAAGTAGGTCTCGTTGGTGGTGAGCAGATCGAGCGCAATCTGCAGTTCACTGCCGCGGTTGTGCATGATCAGGCTGAAATAGTCGCCATAGCTCTCCAGCTCATAGTAACAGAGTCGTTTTGACAATCGGCTGGCGACCAGGGCCTTCTTGGCCGGCGACAGATCGATCCCCGCCGTCTGGTGGATCCAGCGTTGAAACTGCGCAAATTCATCATCATGCAACTGGGTCTGATACACGGAAGGACTCCCGAAACAAACGGGGTGCGGGTGAGCTCCACTGACCCGCATCCGAGTTAGAAGCGAACAAAGTCGCCGTCATTGTGGGGCCGGGGCAGGTTGCCATTACCCTCTGCGGCATTGTTCTCGAGCATGAAGCGGCCGCGGGGGCCGGTGCGGGTGGCAGCCACCTTCTGGCCGGCATTGAGCTTGTGCCGCTCAAGGGTGAAGAACTCCATCGCCAGTTGCAGCTGTTCGGCCTGGCTGCTCATCTCCTCGGCGGTGGCGGCCAGCTCTTCGCTGCAGGATGCGTTCTGCTGGGTCACCTGGCTCAGCTGGTTCATGGCGATGTTGATCTGGCTGACGCCTGTTGACTGCTCGGCGGAGGCGGCGCTGATCTCCTGCACCAGATCCGAGGTCTTGTTGATGGAGGGCACCATCTGATCGAGCAGGCGTCCCGCTTTCTCCGCCATGTCGACGCTGCTTGATGCCAGCTCGCCAATCTCCTGGGCCGCTACCTGGCTGCGCTCCGCCAGCTTGCGTACCTCGGCAGCCACCACGGCGAAACCCTTGCCGTGATCGCCTGCCCGGGCCGCCTCGATGGCGGCGTTGAGGGCCAGCAGATTGGTCTGGTAGGCGATGTCATCTATGATGCCGATGCGCTTGGCAATCTGCTTCATGGCATCGACCGTGAGCTTGACCGCCTCGCCGCCTTCCACCGCCTCCTTGGCCGCCTTGCTGGCCATGCCATCGGTAACCTGGGCGTTGTCGGTGTTCTGGTTGATGCTGGCGCTCATCTGCTCGATGGAGGCGCTGGTCTCCTCCATGCTGGAAGCCTGTTCGCTGCTGGACTGGCTGATGGACTGGGCGGTGGCGCTGACCTGCTCGGCTGCGCTGGAGAGGTTGTCGGATGCCCCCAGCACCTCGGTGACAATGTTGGTGAGCGAGACGATGGTCTGGTTGAGGGAGTCCTTGGTCGTGCCGAATACGCCGGGGTAATCGGCCTCTATGTGCTGGGTCAGATCCCCGCGCGCCAGTGACTGAACCACCCTGATCACGTCGTTGAGACTGGTGTCGATCACCTCGGCGATACGGTTTATCCCCTCCCCAAGGTTCTGGAAGAAACCGCTCTTGCCGGTGAGGTCCATGCGGCGGTGCAGTTCGCCATTGATGACGGACTGGACGATTTCCGACATCTCCCGCTCGATGGCGACCTCCTTGGTGCGATCCGACCACTCGACCACGGAGCCCAGCCGCTCGCCATCGTCGCCGAATACCGGGTTGGCAATGAGGGCGAAAGTGCGTCCCCCCAGCATGATCTGGGTACGATAGGTGTTGTTCAGCTTGGCCAGCATGCTGCGTTGATGGCCCGGATTCTTGTGAAAGCTGTCGATGTTGGCGCCCATCAGGTTGGCCGAATTGAAGTGGTGCAGCTCCTTGCGGATGTCGGTTTCGGCCTGGCCCAGCATTTCCCTGACCGCTTCGTTCATGTAGATGATGTTGAGATCGGTATCGGCGATCATCACGTTGGTGCTGGCCCCGTCGAGCGCCTTCTTGACTCGCAGACTTTCGGCGGCCGCCTGCTTGGCGGCGGCATTGGCAGCTTTCACTTCATTCTCGATGGCGATCTCCTTGGTGCGGTCGGCCCACTCCACCACGGAGCCGAGCCGCTCGCCACCGTCATTGAAAACGGGGTTGGCGATCAGGGAGAAGGTGCGGCCTCCGACCGTGATCTGGGTGCGGTAGGTCTTGTCCAGCTTGGCCAGCATGTTGCGCTGGTGGGAGGGCTCCTTGTGGAAAGTATCGATGTTCTTGCCCATCAGGTGCCTGACGTCGAAGCTCGGCAGATCCTTGCGAATATCCGACTCTGCCAGTCCCAGCATGGCCAGCACGGCTTCATTCATGTAGACGATGTTCAAATTGGTATCGGCGATCATCACATTGGTCGAGGCACCATCCAGCGCCTTGCGCACTCGCAGGTTTTCTTCGTAGAGCGCCTGATTGGCCTCGCGAGCGGCGAGCGCACTGCCAAGGCGATCTCCCAGCAGCCCCAGTACGGCATTGAACTCCTGGCAGAGCTCCTTGAGAGGGCCGGTGAGCGTATCCAGCTCTAGCTGGGCGGACTGTTTGCCTTGCTGGATCCCCTGAGCCAGGGTGCGGGTTGCACCAGTCAACTGGCGCAGTTGTTCCTGCAGCAAGGCATGAGCATTGCCGTTGCCAAACAGATTGCCAAAGAGTGATTGAGTCATGGGCCTTATCCTTGTGCGACATGTCATTGCTGTGTGGTGGAGCGAAACGCTGATTTATGTTGTTGTCATGGCGTTTGTGGTTTTTGTTCCAGCAGCCGTTCCTGCTGCTGGGTCAGTTCGCTGAGCTGGGCCATCTCGTCGATGGAGAGCACCTTCTCGGTATTGATGAGAATGACGAACTTGCCGTTGACCTTGCCCATGCCGCTGATGAAGTCGGCCCGGATGCGGGCCCCGAAGCTTGGTGGCGGCTCAATCTCGTTGCAGGGGATGGTCAGTACCTCGGAGACGGAGTCCACCACCACGCCAATGTCCTGATTGCCGTGTTCCGGGTCGTCCGGGTGCACGTTCTCGATGATCACGATGCAGCTGCGGCGAGTGATGCTGGAGGGGGCATTGCCAAAACGGGCGTTGAGATCCACCACAGAGACGACGGCGCCCCTCAGGTTGATCACACCCCGGATAAAACTCGGCATCATGGGGATGGGGGTGATGTTGCCGTATTCGATGATCTCTTTGACCCCGAGAATGTTGATGGCAAACATCTCGCCGTTGATGAGAAAAGTCAGGTACTGGGCATCACCCTGATTGTCATGTACCAGCGTGCCAGGCTGGGCGACCACTTCGGTAGACATGCTCATGAGGCTCTCCGGTTAAAAGCGGACAAAATCGGTTTCGTCAACCTGCGCTTGCGCAGCCACATTGCCATGCAACTGGGGTTGGGCCGGCATCACAAACTTGCCTCTGGGAGGCACCCCCTTGTGCAGGTTTTCGACCTGTCTGGGTGAGCGGCCGCTGCCTAGCAGGGAGAAAAAGTCCATGGTCTGCTGCAGCTCGTTGGCCTGGGAGCTCATCTCTTCTGCAGTGGCGGCCAGTTCCTCGCTGCTGGCAGCATTTTGCTGGGTCACCTGATTGAGCTGGCTCATGGCAAGGCTTATCTGGTTGGCGGCGCTGGCCTGTTCCCCGGAGGCGGCGTTGATCTCCTGCACCAGATCCGAGGTCTTGCGAATGGAGGGCACTATCTTGTCGAGCAGACTGCCCGCCTTCTCGGCGGTATCGACGCTGCTTGACGAGAGTTCGCCTATCTCCTGCGCCGCGATCTGGCTGCGTTCGGCCAGCTTGCGGACCTCGGCGGCGACCACAGCAAAGCCTTTGCCATGTTCACCGGCCCTGGCCGCCTCAATGGCGGCATTGAGCGCCAGCAGATTGGTCTGGTAGGCGATGTCGTCGATGATGCTGACCTTGCGGGCGATCTGCTGCATTGCGGCAACCGTCTGTTGTACCGAACGGCCCCCTTCGGTGGCCTCCAGTACGGCGCTGCTCGCCATGTTGTCGGTCACCTTGGCGTTGTCCGTGTTCTGGTTGATGCTAGCGCTCATCTGCTCGATGGAGGCGCTGGTCTCTTCCACGCTGGCCGCTTGCTCACTGGTGGCCTGGCTGAGGGACTGGGCCGTGGTGCTGACCTGATTGGAGGCGTTGGTCAGGTTGTCGGCGGCGTTGCGTACTTCCTCGATGATGGCGGTCAGCGCGGCGATGGTGCTGTTGAGGCCATCCTTGGTCTGACCGAAAATCCCCGGATAGGGCTGCTCAATCTTCTGGGTGAGGTCACCCTGCGACAGGGCGGTGGCAATGCGCATCACGTCGTTGAGGCTGGTGTCGGTCACGTTGGAGAGACGATTGAGCAGTTCGGAGAGGCGCTTGATGTAACCCTGCCGTCCGTCCAGTTCAATCTTGTAGCTGAAATCCCCCTGTTCGACGGCGGCAGTCACCAGCGTTTCTATGTCTGTAATGAGGGACGTCAGCTTGTTGACCATGTTTTGCATGGCCAGCAACAGCTGGCCGGCTTCATCGTGGGCACCGATGTCGATAGTGACGTCGAGATTGCCGTCCGCCAGGTGGTTGGCAACCTGCAGGGCCTGGTTGATGGGAGAGATGATGCTGCGAATGAGGACGATGCCAAACCAGGCTGCGGCCACCATGCCGGCGGCGACCACAGCCATCATGGTAAGCAGCATGACGTCATACCAGGCCTGGGCCTGTTCGTATTCGGATTTGGCAACGTCGAGCTGCAGACTGACCAGCTCGGTTATCTTGCTGCCGATGGGGTCGATGGAGCTGTAGAGTTTGCCGTCAAACTCATTGAGCGTATCAGCAATGACACCATGTTGATTTGAGAGAAAGACCTCCAGCCTGGTGATGTCTCGATCCGCGGTATTGAACAGGCTGTTGGCCTCGGCCGACAGCTTCTGTTCGGCTGCGGTCAGCTTGGTGGCCTGATAGTGTTGCCACTCCAGCTTGATCTGCTGCTGGGCATGCTGGATCTGCTGCAACGCCTCCTCGGCGCTGACGAGACCGGCATTGGCCTTGTTGACATTGTCTATGATGGCGACGGCGTAGTTGTCCGAGATGGTTTTGAGCTGCTTGAGCGGCACCACCCGGTCGTTGTAGACCCGCTGCAGCCCTTTGTTGCTGCTATGCATGTTGTAGAGCCCAAGCACTCCTACGCCAAACAGCAGTACGCAGAGCAGGCATAGCAGAATGGTGAGTCGCAGTTTGATGGTGGAGTTTTTGAACATGTCAGGCTCCTGATGTTAATTGACTCTTGGTTGGGATTGCAGACGTGGAATGGCGTACTGGCTCAGTTGGCCCAGCTCTTGGTCGATGGCATGCTGGATTAGAGAGGGAATATCCAGAATGAGGGCTACCTCGCCGCCACCCAGAATGGTGGAGCCGCTGATCCCCTGCAGGCGCTGGAACAGCTTGCCGAGCGGCTTGATGACGGTCTGGAACTCCCCCAGCAGCTCGTCGACCACCAGCCCTGACTTCTTGCCGCCATGGCTGACTACCACGATATTTTCCCGGCGGCCACGGGTTCCCTCGACATCGAAGTAGTGCTGCAACCGGACGAATGGCAGCACTTCACCACGCAGATTGATGTAGTTGCGCCCCTGGGTATCGGCCAGCGCGCTCTGGGTCAGCTCCACGCACTCGATCACCATGTCGAGGGGGATAACGTAGTAAGTGGTGCTGACGCGCACCAGAAAACCATCGATGATGGCCAGAGTCAGCGGCAGCCGGATCTGTACCCGGGTGCCGAGGCCGGGCTTGCTGTCCAGCTCGACACTGCCACGCAGGGCCTGGATATTGCGTTTGACCACATCCATGCCCACCCCACGCCCGGAGAGATTGGTGATGGCCTCCGCGGTGGAGAAGCCGGGCTCGAAGATGAGCTGGTAGATCTCCTGATCCGACAGGGTGGCATTGGCGGCTGCCAGCCCCCGCTCCTGCGCTTTTTGCAGGATCCGAGACTTGTTGAGGCCGGCACCATCGTCCTGGATCTCGATGACGATGCTGCCGGAGTCGTGATATGCGTTGAGGGTCAGGGTGCCCCGTGCCGGCTTGCCGGCCGCCAGCCGTTTCTCGGCCGCTTCTATGCCGTGGTCCATGGCATTGCGCACCAGATGCATCAAGGGATCGCCGATCTTCTCCACTACAGACTTGTCCAGCTCGGTGTCGCCGCCGGTGATCACCAGCGCTATGTCCTTGTTCAGCTCGTGGCTGACATCCCGCACCACCCGCTGGAAGCGGTTGAAGGTATCGCCGATGGGCACCATGCGCAGGCGCAGGGCACCATCGCGGATCTCCTCGACCAGCATGGCAATGGTGGAATTGGCCTCCTGCAGCTGGCTGTCCCGTGAACGCTGGGCCAGCAGGTTGGCGCCGGAGCTGGCCACGACCAGTTCTCCCACCAGATTGATCAACTCATCCAGCTTGTCGGCGTGGACCCGGACATAACGCCCTTCCTTGTTCTTGTTCTCCTTGCTCTGATTCTGTTTCTTGAGCGCGGCGTCCACCACCACTTCATTGACGGCACCCTGGGCTATCAGGATCTCCCCCAGCTTGTTGGTGTCGGCCTGCGGCTGCTCATGTTGGGCTTGCAGGCCGAGCGCAAGCTCGCTGGCCGTCAGTGCGCCTGTTTTGACCAGCAGTTGCCCCAGCATCTCGTTGTCTTCCGGCAGGGCGTTGATGAGCGCTATGTACTCGGCGATCTTGCTGTGGGGCGGCAAGATGCTGATGAGACAGTCATCTCGCACGAATTCGAACACGTCGCTCAGGGCACTCTTGTCGGCCTGGGAGTCCAGATCGATCTCGTAGCCGAGGTAGCAGCTCTCCGGATCGAAGTGTTCCCACTCCGGCAGGGCATGGTGAATGGTCTCGATGGCGCAGAGGGTGCCCATGGTACCTAGGTAGCGCAGGAAAGAGGTGGGATCCATGCCGTTGCGCAGCACGTCAGGACCAAAGCGCAGGGAAATGTGCCACAGGGAGGTAGCGCTGACATGACTCTCCTCCTTGCTGACCGGATCGGCATCGGTAGGCTGGGTCCGCTCCGGCAGCGTGGTCTGGTTGCCGCTTTGGTGACGAGCCAGATTGCGCCGTAACTGCTCATCCTGAGCCTGTTCATCCGCACTAAGGGTTTCCCCTTGCTCAGCCACCAGGCTGACCAGGCGTTCGATGTGATCCCGACTCTCCAGCAGATCCCTGATGAGGGGGGTACTTATCGCCAGTTGCTGGTTGCGCACCTGATCGAGCAGGTCCTCGACGATGTGGGTGAAGCTGACGATGGGTTGCAGGCCGAACAAGCCGGCGGAACCCTTGATGGTGTGCGCCGCCCGGAAGATGGCGCCGATGAGCTCGCCATTGTCCGGGTCGTTCTCCAGGGTCAGCAGCGCGGACTCCATCTCCTCCAGCAGCTCGCGCGCCTCGGCGATATAGGTTTGCAGGGCCTGATCAAGATTGATGCTCACGAATGACTCCTTGTCCGCGGAACCGGTTAGGCGTGATCGGCGTGGGGAATGAGGGTGGGATCACCGAAGAAGGCCGCCAGCTGGCATAGCTCAAGGGCATCGAGTACGGCATGGCTGTGCATGACCAGATGCAGTGGATAGCCTCCCTGCTGCGCCGTCTTCTTGGCCGCCAGCAGCAGCTGCAAACCGGCGCTGTCCATTTCGCTGACCTGGGAGAGGTTCAGTTCCAGCTCCTGCTGGCGATAGAGCAGGGGTGTTAGCGCCTGTTTCAGCTCGGCTGCTGTGTAGATGGTCATCTCGCCCGAGATGGTCACGACACACTTGTGCTCACCCGTTTCGATTTGCAGCGGCATGAACGCCTCCCGGCTCAGGGCATGATGAGCTTGGCCACGGCAGCCAGCATCTGATCCGGCTGGAACGGCTTGACCACCCAGGCCTTGGCTCCAGCGGCCTGTCCCTCCTGCTTCTTGCTGTCCTGGGACTCTGTCGTCAACATGATTACCGGAGTGAACTTGTAGCTGGCCAGCTTCTTGGCCTCCTTGACGAAACTGATGCCGTCCATGTTCGGCATGTTGACGTCACTGATGATGAGGTTGATCTTCTTGCCGTCGAGCTTTTTGAGGGCATCCTTGCCGTCACTGGCCTCCATCACCTCGTAACCGGCTCCCTTGAGCGTCATGCCGACGACCTGGCGTATGGTGGCCGAGTCATCCACGATCAGGACTGTTTTGGGCATATCTCTCTCCTAGAAAAAAGTGACATCAGCATTGCTGGATGGGGTTGCCGCCTGGTGTTGGCGACCATGATGAATGTTGCGTTGTTCATCGGTGGCGTATGAGAGCTCCATGTCCGCCAACCAGCTCTCCGCATCGATCCGGATGGGGCCTGACTGGTGTGTTCTGTTGCGAGACGAGACCAGGTGGTCGTTGAGGCTGTCCATGTTTTGACGCACATGGCTGAGGATTTGACTGACCCTATCCTGGAACTGTAACGAAACGATGACATCGGATATCTCGCGATGGATCCCGCTGCTCTCGCTCTGCAACAGGGCTGCGGATTCTGCCAGGCTGGTGGTGGCCATCCGAAAGCGTTCCAGTACCTGCTCGATGGCGTGTTCGGCGTCGCTGACGGCAACCTGGTCGCGCCCGGCCGCGCTCTCGGCAATCTGGAAGGCGCGGCCGATGCCGGCATTGATGGTGTCAACCTTGTCGGTCATCTTCTGGGCGGTCTCGCTGGAGAGGCGCGACAGGGTGCGCACCTCGTCAGCTACCACGGCGAAACCACGACCAGCCTCACCGGCCCGGGCCGCTTCGATGGCGGCATTGAGGGCCAGCAGGTTGGTCTGGGAGGCTATCTTGGCCACGTCGAGCGCCATGGTGTTGAGCTCTATGGTGTAGGCGGTGAGCGTCTTGATCTCCGCCAGCATGGCATCGCGGTTGGCCTGGGTGGAGTGCATGATGGTGATGACCTGATTGAGCTGGGCCTGACTCTGGGCCAGCACGGCGGCCATGCCGGCCGATTTTTCACCACCCAGATCGCCGGCGGCATTGTGGGAGGCGGCGACCGCCTCTTCCAGTTTGGTGGTCAGGCCGGCGAAGCGCTGGGTGAGATCGATCATGGCTCCTTCGGTTTGCTGGCGAGAGTTTTCAATCTGTTGTGACCAGATAGGCATCGCTTTTTCACATACCTGCTCGAGCCCGATGATGGAGTGGTTGAGTCCGTTATCGGCAAATGGGGGGGTCTGCTTTGCCTCACTCTCTAGACCGGTGGGTTTGGCGTGGTAGTGGCGGGCGCTCCAGAGAGTGGCGGCCAGTGCAGCCGCCAGGTTGGCCAGCAGATAAGGAAGGGGGCTGCCCGCGAGCAGCAACAGCAGGGTGCTGAACAGGCCCAGGCCAAGGCCGCAAGCCCAGCTGACCGGCTCCCAGAAGGCTAAGGTGTGTGCCCGTGTGTTGTCTGTCATACGCAAACTCGCCCCTGCTCTTGAATGTGAAGAGGGTGAGCCGTCATTTCAGTCAGACCGAATGAGCCAAGCGCAACCCGCTAATTATCAATAACTCAGTAAGGTTAGCGCAAAAAAATCGCCTGGTTACAAATTGCTCTTTCTTGCTTGGTGTTACTGAGAAAAATGGAATATGGAGGGGCGTTTGGCGGCTTGCCGCCCCTTGCTGGCGGGGAATGGCGTATCTGCACAATAAGGAAGGAGGGGAGAACGAAAAAGAGCCTGCATATGGCAGGCTCTCGGCGTTGTGCGGGCGGCTTTATGCCTCGTTGGCGTGGGCTTTTTGGCACCCTTCCACGGCATGGGCGATGAGTTCGAGCGCGCTCTTGTCACACGGCGGCAGTTCGGCCTCGCACGCCTTGATGGGTGTCACGCGCTCGCCCCACTTGATGATGGCGGCGCCCCAGGTCAGGCCGGCACCGAAGGCGGCGGTCAGCAGATAGCTGTTCGGCTGGACGCGGCCCTGTTCCAGTGCCTCGCACAGGGCGATGGGCACGGTGGCGGCGGAGGTGTTGCCGTAGTGCTCGATGTTGACCATCACCTTCTCCATCGGCGCGTTCATGCGCTTGGCGAGGGTCTCGATGATGCGGATGTTGGCCTGGTGCGGCACGATCAGATCGATCTGCTCCGGTGCGATGCCGGCCTGTGCCAGTACCGTGTTGGTGGCTTCGCCCATGCCGCGTACGGCCCGCTTGAAGATCTCCTGACCTTCGAAGTTGAAGGTGAAGAGGCCGTCGATGTCGGCAAAACGCACCCGGTCGGTACCGAAGTTCGGCACGTGCAGGATCTCGCGTGCCTCGCTGTCACAACCCAGCTTGTTGGCAATCAGGCCGCTCTCCTGCTCGCTCGCCTCGATCACCACGGCGCCGGCGCCGTCGCCAAAGAGCACGGCGGTATCGCGACGGGCCCAGTCCAGCAGATAGGTGAGTCGCTCGGCGCCGATCACCAGCACCTTCTTCATCATGCCGGTCTGTACCAGCGAGGTGGCGACCGAGAGGGAGTAGACGAAACCGGTGCAGGCGGCGTTGAGGTCGAACACGGCGGCATTGGTGGCGCCCAGCTTCTTCTGCACCGCGGAGGCGGCGCTCGGCAGCAGGTTGTCCGGCGTGGCGGTGGCCAGGATGATGCCGTCGAGGTCGCTGGCTTCCAGCCCGGCGCAGGCTAGTGCACGACGCCCGGCCAGGGTGGCCAGATCGGAAGTGCTGACATGGGAGATGCGGCGAGCCTTGATGCCGGTGCGCGGGTAGATCCACTCATCCGACGTATCCATGATGGTGCTGAGGTCGTCGTTGGTCAGTACGGAGGGAGGCAGGCATTTGCCCCAGCCTGTGATATTGGCGTATTTCATCTTGTTACCGCTTCTCAAGTGGATCGCCCGCGGGCGGAAAATCGCGCAATTATGCCGCACGGGGCAACCACTGTCATCTTGTGGTCATGGTTATCTGGCTGCAGGGTCACGCCAGGTTGCGGGGGCCGGCGGGAAATTTCGCTTAAACCACAGGGCTTGGCTGCCCTAAGATAGGGCTTTCGCCACTGGATGGAACCTCTCCCTTGCACAAAGCCAATCTCAACCTGCTGCCGACCCTCAAGGTGCTGCTGGAGACCCGCAACATCAGCCGGGCGGCGGAGCTGCTGCACCTGAGCCAGCCTTCCATCAGCAAGCAGCTCGGCCAGCTGCGCAGCGAGTTTGGCGACGAGTTGCTGGTGCGGGAGGGGCAGCGCTGGCTGCTGACGCCACGGGCCGAGGCGCTGGCTGCCCAGTTGGCGGATTCCCTCGGTGCGCTGGAGCGACTCTACGAGGCCCCCGGTTTTGACCCAAGCCGCTGCGAGCGGGTGTTCCGGCTCGCCTCCTCCGATTACGTGGCCCAGCACATCCTGCCGGACATCTGCGCGGCGCTGGCCAGGGAGGCGCCGCTGGCGGCGCTGGAGTACAGCCTGTGGGACAAGCGCCTGCTGCCGCAGCTGTGGCAATCCGAGCTGGACATGGTCTCCACCATCACCGAGCTGGTGCCGGATCAGA
This sequence comes from Aeromonas sp. S15(2024), assembly GCF_041402265.1. Lineage (NCBI taxonomy): Bacteria > Pseudomonadati > Pseudomonadota > Gammaproteobacteria > Aeromonadales > Aeromonadaceae > Aeromonas > Aeromonas sp. S15(2024). Next base: position 171,495 of record NZ_JBGLQY010000006.1, read on the forward strand.
TCCGCGGCCTGCATCAGGGGGAAGATCGGCTGGTGGTGTTGATGGGTAGCCACCACCCGTTGGCAGGGCGCTCGCTCAGTCTCGATGACTACCTCGCCTGGCCTCACCTGCAGGTGAGCGGCGGGGGCGACAAGGACAGCCCGGTGGAGCAGGTGCTGGCACCGCAGGGGTTGAGTCGGCGCTGGTTTGCCCGGGTGCCCTTCTTTCAGGCGGCGGTGGAGGTGTTGCTGCGTACCGACTGCCTGCTGACCACCCCGGCCCACATCGCCTGGCAGCTCTCCTGCGAGCATGCCCTGTACTTTTGTGATCTGCCGTTTGTCAGCCGCACCCAGCAGTATCATCTGCTGTGGCATCAGCGCCACCATCAGGACCCGGCCCACAGGTGGTTTCGCGAACTGGCCTATCCCTTCCTGCGCGAGCACCTGCAGCGCACGGTGGCGGCGAGCCGCAAGGTGTTGAACCCGCCCCGCTAGCAACAGACGCTTCTGTTGGCCTATAACCATTGGCTATGGGTTCTATTCCCAACTTTCACTTCTGGCATAACCAGGGGCCCTTTACCCTGAGCGCAGACATTCATATTCCGCTTGAGACAAGGAACACCATGGAACTGACGAGTTGGCTGGCACTGGCCGCAATCTGCGTAATGGGCGCCATCAGCCCGGGGCCGAGCCTGGCGCTGATCATCCGCAATACGGTGCAGGGAGGGCAGGGGCACGGCGTGGCTACCGCGCTTGGCCACGGCTTCGGAGTCGGCATCTATGCGCTGATCACGGCTTTGGGTCTGGCCATCCTGATCACCCAGACCCCGCTGCTGTTTGACGTTATCCGCTACGGTGGTGCGGCGTTTCTCGCCTGGCTCGGGGTCAAGGCGCTGCTGGCCAAACCCGCCAAGGGGGAGGTGAGTGAAGAGGTGCATCAGCTGCGCGGTCGGCAAGGCGCCTTCGAAGGCTTTATGGTGGCCTTTCTCAACCCCCAGCTCGCGGTCTTCTTCATCGCCCTGTTCAGCCAGTTTGTGCATGCCGATACCGGCTGGCGCGAAGGGGGCATCATGATGCTCACCGCCGGTGGCATAGATGCGATCTGGTATGTGCTGGTGGCGCTGGTGCTCTCTCGTGGCCCCGTGCTTGCCTGGCTCAAGGCCAAGTCCTTCGTCATCGACAAGGTAAGCGGTCTGGTGCTGCTGGGGCTGGCCCTGAAGGTGGTGCTCTGATCCAATCCTGTATTTTGCGGTGATCTTAAGCGGGATCAAGGCGGGGAGGGGGGCAATGCCCTAGAGTGGCGCCCATTTGCTGTCCGCCCTGATCCCGAGACCATGCACCAGAACAAGCACCCGTTAAGCCACCACAACCGGTTGGAGCTGCTGGCTCCGGCCAAGAACCTCGCCTACGGCATCGAAGCCATCAACCACGGCGCCGATGCCGTCTACATGGGCGGCCCCGCCTTTGGCGCCCGCAGCGCGGCGGGCAACTCCATTGAGGATATCGAAGTGCTGGCGCGCCATGCCCATCGCTTCGGTGCCCAGGTCTTCGTCGCCTTCAACACCCTGCTGCACGATCACGAACTGGAACAGGCCCGGCGGCTGACCCACCAGATCTACGAAGCCGGGGCCGATGCGCTGATCGTGCAGGACATGGGGCTGCTGGCGCTCGACCTGCCCCCCATCGCGCTGCATGCCAGTACCCAGACCGATAACCGCACCCCGGAGAAGGTGAAATTTCTGCAGGATGTGGGCTTCTCCCAGGTGGTGCTGGCGCGTGAGCTGTCCCTTGCGCAGATCCGCGAGATAAGCGCCACGACCAATGTGCAGCTGGAGTTCTTTATCCACGGTGCGCTCTGCGTCTCCTACAGCGGTCAGTGCAACATCAGCCATGCCCGCACCGGCCGCAGCGCCAACCGCGGCGAATGTGCCCAGCTCTGCCGCCTGCCCTGCTCGTTGCAAAAGCCGGACGGTGAAGTGCTGGTGGCCGACAGCCACCTGCTCTCCCTCAAGGACATGGATCAGACCGACAACCTGGAGGCGCTGATCGAAGCGGGGATCCGCTCCTTCAAAATAGAGGGGCGCCTCAAGGGGCTCGACTACGTCAAAAATGTCACGGCCTGGTATCGGCAGAAGCTCGACGCCATTCTGGAGCGCCGCAGCGATCTGGTGGCCGCTTCGGCCGGCCGCTGCAGCTACAGCTTCACACCGGATCCGAAAAAGAGCTTCAACCGCGGCAGCACCGATTACTTCCTCCATGGTCGCCAGCCCGGGATCGACTCCACCAAGAGCCCGAAATATGTGGGCGAGCCGCTGGGCCGGGTTACCAGTGTCACCAGGGATGGCATCGAGATTGACGGCAAGCAGGTCACCCTCAACAACGGCGACGGTCTCGGCTTCTTCAAGCCGAACAACGAGCTGGTGGGGATGCGCCTGAACAAAGTAGAAGGTAAGCAGTTACTCCTGTCAGAGCGCATGCCTGGCTTGAAGGTGGGCACAGAAATCTACCGCAACCACGATCAGGCATTCAGCAAGGTGCTGGAGAAGGCGAGCGCCGATCGCCGCATCCGGGTCGATATGGTGCTGGCAGAGTGTGATGAGGGATTGCGCCTCACGCTCACCGATGAGCAGGGTATCAGCGCCGCCGTCACGCTCCCCTGTGACAAACAGCCGGCCGACAATCCGGAGCGGGCGCTGCAACAGGCGCGCGATCAGCTCGGCAAACTCGGCAATACCCTGTTCGTGGCGCGCAAGGTTGAGTTGGCGTTTACTCACCCGCTATTCATTGCCTCATCCATGCTCAACGGTTTGCGCCGGGATGGCATCGCCGCGCTGGAGGCTGCCCGTCTGGCCGGCTACCAGCGTCCCGAGCGGCGCATCGCGCTGCGGGATATCCACTATCCCCAGCACCGTCTCTCCTACCTTGGCAACGTGCTGAACAGCGCGGCCGAGCAGTTCTTCCGCGAGCACGGGGTGGAGCGCATCGCCCCCGCCTATGAGGCGAACAAGGAGGAGCGGGAAGTGGTGCTGATGATCACCAAACACTGTATCCGTTACAGCCAGAACCTCTGCCCGAACGAGGTGCCCGGCCTCAAGGCCGAGCCGCTGGAACTCAAGATGGGCAAGGACACCTTCCGCCTGCGCTTTGACTGTCACCGCTGTGAAATGCATGTGATGGGGAGTTTGAAACGCTGAGAAGCACGATGCCGCCAGGTTCCATGGCTCGGGCAGTGTGGCCCATTTGGAATTGAGTTATCATCCTGTGCCAGGGATCCCCAGCAAGCTGCAAGGAAGGACCTATGCTCGCACTCTCCATCGTGGCGCCCCATGGCGCCAATATTGCTTCGGGCAAGAAGACGCTCGAAGTTCGCTCGTGGTTGCCTCCCTCACTGCCCATTCGCGACCTGCTGATCGTTGAAAATGGCCGATACCTCAGCGCCGATCATCCTGGGGATTCGGCCGGTCGAGCGGTCGCCCTGGTTGATATCGAGGAGGCCCATGAGTGGCAACCCGATGAGGTGTTGGCCGCCTGCTCCGGGGGCTGGGAGCCGGGTTACTTTGCATGGCGGCTGTCCAACGTGCGTCCTGTGGTCGATGGGCCCGTGGTGCCGGCGCAGAGGAAGTTGTATGAGGTAGACGGCTCGGGCGTTCTGGGCGCACATTGCGGCTAAAACAGGGCTGGTCAGAGGAACAGGCATCGGCTTGTGGGTTGATACCCATGGAGAGTGTTATCGGAGGTGGTGAGGTGGCCGCACAGCCCCTTCGATGCTGCGCAGTGCGAGCGGCATCTACAGGGATGGCACCCCTGCTGGATTGCCGGTGCGGGGAGGTGCCTTCAAGATTTTCAATTATTGGAATTTATTCAGAAACGCCTCTAATGCCTCTCCTGGGTTCTCTTTTTCAGATGAGATCATGCTGATCCCCCATTGCTCAAGGACGGCCTCTTGTACCGGATTCGACTTGGCCGAGAAAATATACGATTTCGGCTGGGCATCACCCGCCTGGTTGGCTTTCCATAATTTGGAAAGTTTGTAAAATAAAAGCCGCAGGTTGATATCGGCCAAGCTATATCCGATAAACAGCACTGATTTACCCAGCACATCCGAACGCAGTTTTATATCCAGTGGTGTTTCGAATTCAAGTCGTTCAAAATAACTGGTCTCATCAATGACAATGGACTTGTCATCATCAAAATCACCATGAAATTTTACAACTTGTACCTTGTCACTTTTGATCCTGGTAAAGTCTGATACCGATGCGATTTTGGTAAATGGCTTGCCATAATATGCAAGGGCATGCTCTATCCAGCGATCATAGTTGGTGGTGTATATTATCGGAAAGTTAGCTTTGGCAATGTATTCATGGACTTTGGACGTTGAAATATCAATGTCAGGTGAATGCCAAACTCTGTCCATCCAGCTTCTTAAAGGGCCTATGCTGCCTTTTTGTAAACGATAATATTCTGCCAGCGCATAGTGATCGCCAAAAGATTTGTATATTTCAGGCTCATAGCCAAGATCCTTGGCGATCTTGTCGAGCAGGGTTGACCATGATGGAAGACCAAGGTTCATCGATACCCCGGCCCCAACAAAAAGAATGACGTTGCCCTGTCTAAAGGCCGATAGTAGTTGCTCCATATTTAATCTCTCCTTAATAAATATGGTTCTGCCACTATACTCGGGTTAGAAAAGTCGATGAAATCGTAAATCTGTGGTGGATATTATTTTATGATAGATAGTGTCTATGGCTTATAGGCATTACATTATCTTTCACTGATATTCTCCAGTTGCAGCAACGCCTTTTTAATCTCCAGTCCCCCCGCATAGCCGGTCAGGCTGCCGTTCTGGCCGATCACCCGATGGCACGGAATGATGATCGAGAGCGGGTTGCTGCCGTTGGCAGCCCCCACCGCCCGCACCGCATTGGGCTTGCCGATGGCGCGGGCGATGTCGCCGTAGCTGCGGGTCTCGCCGTAGGGGATGTCGCACAGGGCCTGCCAGACCGCTTGCTGAAACGCCGTGCCTCTTGGTGCGAGCGGCAGGGTGAAGCGTTGCAGGCGGCCGGCAAAGTAGGCTTCAAATTGAGCGAGAAAAGGGGCCAGCGCCGTCTTGTCCTGTTGCCAGTCGCGCATCTCGGGCAGTGCGCGCAGCCCCGCCACAAAGTCCACGTGCACCAGACCGCGCTCGTCGATGGCCACCAGCAGATCGCCGCAGCGGCTGGGCAAGAAGTCGTAACGGATCATGGGGTTGTCTCCTCTGCTTGGTTGTCGCTTGCAGCGCCGCCTGGTGCTGACTCGGTCAACAGTGCCGGCTGCTCGCTCATGGCATGCCACAGCCAGCTCGCCGCGTAGCCGCGCCAGGGCCGCCACCCTTCGCTGTGGGCCAGTACATCCTTCACCGGCAACTTGGTGCCGCCTCCCAGCGCTTTTTGCAGCACCAGATCCGAGGCGGGGAAGGCATCCGGATCCAGTCCGCAGCGCAGCCGCCAGTAGGCGACCGTCCAGGGGCCGATGCCGGGTAGCGCCAGCAGTTGTTCATCGCTGGCGCAGGTCAAGCTCAACTCGCCGCTGGCCAGCGCCTGTGCCAGCCCCTGCAGCGTTCTTATCCGGCTGCCGGGCATGCCGATACCGTCCAGATTGAGCTCGCACAGCTGGGTGGGGGTGGGCAACTGCGCCACCCCGAATTGCGCCTCGGTGCGCGCCACCAGCCGCCCGAGTATGGTGATGGCCCCCTTCACCGACACCTGCTGGCCGACGATGGCGCGCAGCATCACCTCGTACTCATCCCAGCCGGCGGGCAGCCGAACCCCCGGCCAGCGCGCCTGCAGGCGTGCCAGCAGCGGATCCTGCCCGAGCCGCGCACCGATGCGCTGCATGTCAGCATCGAGATCCCACATCCGGCGCACCCGATACAGCAGATCCGGCAGTGCGGCGGGCGGCAGATCATGGACGCTGAGCTGCAGGCTGTTCCCCTTGCCCTGGCTGATGCGTACCCGTGCGAGCCGATCGCCGACCCGGTGCAGGCGTTCATACACCTCGCCATCTACCCGCTCCAGCCCCGGAATGGCGCGCAGCCGGTAGAACGCCAGCATGGCCGCCACGTCATAAGGGGGGCGGTAGGGCAGTTGCAGCGTGAGCATCGCCCCCTCCTCGGTCAATGGCGCAGCCTGCGACAGGGCGGTGGCGTCGTCGGTTGGCTCGCTCTGACGGCGCAGCGCCCGCGGTGCCAGCCCATATGCCTGCTGCCAGGCGTCGTTGAAGCGGCGAATGCTGGCAAAGCCCGCCGCAAACGCGATGTCGGTGATGGGCAGCCGGGTTTCGGTCAGCAGCCGTTTGGCGAGCAGCAGCCGGCGCGTCTGCTCCACCTGTTTTGGCGAAGCGCCGAGGTGCTGCTCGAACTGGCGGCGCAGCGTGCGCTCACTGATGCCGGCCTGTTCAGCCAACGCGGTGAGCGAGCCTTCCGCCAGCTCGCCGCGATCGATCCGGGCCAGCAGGCGCGCCAGTGTCGGCGGCAGATCGCCGGGGGTGGCGGGCGCGAGCTCAGGCCGGCAGCGCAGGCAGGGGCGCAGGCCATGCTGCTCCGCTGCGGCGGCGCTTTGGAAGTAGCGCACGTTGTGCTCGTGCGGTGGCCGCGCCGGACAGACAGGCCGGCAGTAGATGCCGGTGGAGAGCACGCCGGTAAAGAAGCGACCGTCGAAACGTGCATCGCGGGCCAGGCGGGCGGCATGGCACTGCTCGGCGCTGAGCGGCAGGCCTGACTCATCCTCTGGGGCCGGCGGCATCGTCATGACGTGATCTGTTGGCATCGGTGGCTCCTTGCGCCGAAAACGGGGTGGGCACGGTGGCCCGGATGAGTGAGAGACTAAGCAGGAACGGGGGCTATGACTAGCCAGAAACGGACAGCAATTGAAATAAAGCCGATGCCGCGTGCACGGTATGAAAAACAGATCGGTTTGAGGGGGCAAGTGTGCGAATCTGGGCTGACAACATCCAAGGAGGAGAGAGTCATGCCAGGACCCGCACGTGCCGGTGCCCTGATCTATGCCAGGGATCCCGGCCTGCTGAGCCACTTTTATCGCACCCTGCTGCAGATGGAGATCCGCAGCCAGAGTGACGAGCTGATCGTGCAGGAAAACGCCGACATCCAGCTGTTGCTGCACGCGATCCCAGCCCCCTATGCCGAGCAGGTGGTCATCACCACGCCGCCGCAGCTGCGCGAGCAGGGCGCCATCAAGCTGTTTTTCACCGTGCCTAGCCTAGCCTCGCCTGGGCGGAAGCGAAAGCGGCCGATCTCGGTGGAGGCCTGCTGCCGCAGCAGTGGTCAGGCCCAGGCTTCGTGGTGCGCAATGCGTTTGACCCCGAGGGCAACATCCTGCAGCTGCGCGAGTTCACCGGCGTGTCGGACGGGCGCTGACACGCCACGCCGCCATGAAAAACGGGGCCGTGAGGCCCCGTTTGTTATCTGCTGGCGGGCGCGCTGGCACCTTATTTCAGATAGCGCTGTTCCAGATGGCGGCGCAGCCAGTGCGGATTCAGCGCCTCGCCGGTGGCGCGGCTGACCAGCTCGTCGGTGCCGTAGCGGCTGCCCTGGGACCAGATGTGGCGGCCCAGCCAGGCGAAGATCTCCGGCAGGCGGCCCGCCGCGATCAGCTCGCCCATGCTGCCGAGCTCCCGCTCGAGCGCGAAGCGCAGCTGCGCCGCATACATGGCACCGAGCGTGTAGCTCGGGAAGTAGCCGAACGAGCCGTCGGTCCAGTGAATGTCCTGCATGCAGCCATTCTGGTAGTTGCCCTTTGTGGAGAGCCCCAGCCACTGCTGCATCTTGGTGTCCCACAGCGCGGGGATGTCTGCCACCTCGATGCGACCTTCCATCAGATCGCGCTCCAGCTCGTAGCGCAGGATGACGTGGGCCGGGTAGGTCACCTCGTCCGCATCGACCCGGATAAAGCCGGGCTCGACCCGGTTGTAGAGCTTGACCAGGTTTGCCGGCGCCAACGCCGCCTGCTCGCCGAAGTGGGCGCGAATGTGCGGCGCCAGCAGTGTCAGGAAGGCGGGATCATGGCCGAGCTGCATCTCGCAGAACAGGCTCTGGCTCTCGTGAATGCCCATGGAACGCGCCTCGGCCACCGGCTGGCCAAGCAACTGGCGCGGCAAGCCTTGCTCGTAACGGGCGTGGCCGGTTTCGTGGACGATACCCATCAGGCTGGAGACGAACTCCTGCTCGTTGTAGCGGGTGGTGATGCGCACGTCGGTCGGCACCCCGCCGCAGAACGGGTGGCTGCTCACATCAAGCCGGCCATGGGCAAAATCGAAGCCGAGCAGCCCCATCACCTGCTGGCCGAGCGCCTGCTGGGCGGCGATGGGGAAGGGGCCTTGCGGGGTCAGGATGGTTTCGCTCTTTTGCTGCTCACTCACTTGTTGGATGAGGGAGGGCAGCCAGCCGGTCAGATCGCCGAAGATCTCGTCGAGCCGGGCGCTGGTCATGCCCGGCTCATAGAGCGCCAGCATGGCGTCGTAGGGGCGCACCCCCAGCGCCTCGGCACGCAAGGAGGCGACCTCCCGCGACAGTTTCACCACTTCTGCGAGGTTCGGGGCAAAGCCGGCCCAGTCGTTCTCCTTGCGCTGGCGGCGCCAGGCGTGCTCGCACTTGCTGCCGGCGAGCGACAGCGCCTCCACGAGATCCCCGGGCAGCAGGCTTGCATCCTGCCAGTGGCGCTTGATTTCGCGCAGGTTGGCGCGCTGGGTTTCGTCCAGCGGCTCGCTCTCGGCTTTGGCAATCCAGTCGCCCAGTTCGGGGGCGGTGCGCTTGTGGTGGATCAGCAGCCCCAGTTCGGCCATGGCCTCGGCGCGGGCTTCGTTGCCCCCCTCCGGCATCATGGCGGCCTGATCCCAGCCACAGATGGCGGAGAGGTGGGAGAGCCGGTGCAGCTGTTGCTGATGTTGTTCAAGTTTCTGATATGACATGGGATTATCCTTGTTATCGTCCCTGATGGCGTACACCCCGTACCTGGCATGCTCGGGGCCGTTCGATGCTACCACCGCTCACCGGTCGGCGCGAGCCGCCGCTCAGCCAAGCCGCTTCTGGTGGCGTTCGCGGTTCTCCGCCTTCTTGCGCTCGCTCTTGCGCAGCAGTACGTAGAGGGCGCCACCGCCGCCGTGGCGACGCTCGGCGCTGTGCATGGCCATCACCGCCGGCAGTTGCGGCAGCCAGGCGCTGACATAGCTTTTGAGCAGGGCGCGCGGCGTGCTGCGCTCCCCCTTGCCGTGCAGGATCAGCAGGCAGCGGATGTCGCGCAGTTCGCAATCTGCGATGAACTGCACCAGGCTCTGGCGCGCTTCGTTCAGGGTCTTCTGGTGCAGATCCAGGCTCGCCTGCAGCTCGTATTTGCCGAGTCGCAGCTTCTTGTAGACCCCCTCCTGCACCCCGTCGCGCTTGAAGCCGACGATGGCGTGGGGGTCGAGCATCTCGACCGCTTCCATGCTGAGGTGATCCAGGGCGAGTTGTTCGGCGGTGGCGGCCTGGCGCCGCGCCAGCTGGGCGTCGGTCGGGCTGCTGGCCGTCTGGAGGCGGACATGGTCGTTGCGAATGGGGCGCACATCGGCCACTTCATTGCGAAACAGTGAGAGTTCGTCGTTTTGAGACACGGCAGGCTCCCCGCAGGTGGAATGAGCGGCCATTATAGCGGGCGGGGGCGGATCTGAAAGTGGCGGGCGCGGCAGTGGCGCGGGTCTGCTCAGACCCTGAGCAAAGGGGAGGCGAGGGCGGGATCAGGCGATCGGGGATCGGGGATCGCCTGACGCAGGCTTATTGGCCCTCTTTCGGCGGCTTGGCGTTCATCACCTTGTAGATGAAATAAGCCGCGTAGGAACTGATCAGCAGGAAGGTACCGATAATCACCAACATGGACATCAGTCCCACGCTGTTGCCGAACATCAGGTTCATCCAAAAATCCATCTCGTGCACTCCTGTCATCCCATTGATGACAGGCATGATAGATACCTCTTTGGGAGCAAAGAGATGATCTCGATCAAGTCCCCTTGTGGTTATTTAATCGGCAGCCGGATCTGTGAGCCTCCTCCCAGTTCAAGACCCTTACGGGGCCGGTGTGGCCCCGTCGGCGCCTATTGGCGGGCAGGCTTGCGCGGGCCTGGCTCGGTGAGCGGGGTGATGCGCCAGCCCTGCTGCTCCAGCAGGGCGAGCAGCCCCTGGTCGCCGTAAAGATGCAGCGCCCCTACCACGATGAAACTCTCGTTCGGCAGGGTGGACCACTTCTTCAGCCAGTTGTGGTTGCGCTCCGCCAGCAGGGTCTGTTCCAGCCAGGCCTGCAGTTTGGGCGGTGCCATCTCCGATTTGAGCAGATTGATGAGGGTCGCCTCGTCCCCCTCTTCCCACGCCTTCATCACCTCGCCAAAACCGCGTTCGAGCTCGGGCAGTTCGTCCAGGGTGCTCTCCAGCATCAGGGTCTGGTTGTCACCGACGCTGGCGAGGTAGCCAAGCTGCTCGAGCAGGGTCTCGAAGCCGATGATGGGCTTGCCGCCGTCGGTGGCCTGTTTGGCGAAGTGCTGATCCACCCCGAGCGCGCTGCGAAAATCGGTGCGCTCCAGTGCCGCCTGGGTGAGGGTGATGGCGGCGAACCAGGGGCGCAGCGGGGCCAGCATGTTCTCGGTCAGGCCGTTCTGGCCGGCGGCGATGATGGTGCGCCGGTAGAGGTCGAGCGGTATGTGCTCCTTGAGGGTCTTGCCGTCCACCAGCCGGGTGATGGCCCCCATCTCCTGCCACTGCTGCTGGCTGATGTGGGTCAGATCGACCTCCAGCACCAGGGCGCGGCTCTGCAGCCAGGCCCGCTCTATGGGGTCGGGCAGCGGATAGAGCGAGGGCTTGCCCGCGTGGATGGAGCCCAGCAGCCAGTGCTGCTGATCGCCCTTGCTGACCCGATAGAAGGCGGGGTCGGCAAGGGCGCTCAGCGGCAGCAGCAAGCAGAGCAGGAAGGGGAGCAGCAGGCGATGGAGTCTCATGGGGCACCTTATGTCAGCAGATGGCTTCTCTTCGTCACAATAACCCCTATGATAAGTCCTCATTTGTCACAGCCAAGAGGTTTTCCCATGCCCCACCTTCGTTTCCGGGCCGTCACCGTCGACACCCTCAAGCAGATAAGCACCCCCCTGCTGACGGATCTCTGCGCCCTCACCGGGGGCAAACCTGAGTTTGTCACCCTGGAGTGCATCGACAGCCACTGGGTGCGCGGGGGGGAGCGCGAGGCCGGCTTTCCGTTTGTCGAGCTGGTCTGGTTCGAACGCCCGCAGGAGCTGCAGGACGCGGCCGCGGCACTGATCACCCGCCACCTGAAAGCGGTGCTGGGGGAGCAGACCTATGTGGTGGTGCAGGTGCTGCCCATCGTCAAGAGCTGCTATTACAGCAACGGCCAGCACTACTGAGCGGGGACGGCCAGGGATGGCGGCTTGAATGATTCAAGCCACTCTGGCGCTGCACTCTGGTGCCGGTTGGTGGGGATGAGACGAGAGGCGACGATGCGCGTCGTCGCCTCTGGTTGCCAGTAGTGTGCGGGCGTGCCGGGGGGCGAAGCGGTTGCCGTCAGGCCGACTTGGCGAGGATCCGGTCGAGCAGGCGGCTTGGCAACAGGCGGCGCAGCACCCCGAACAGCCGGGTCGGGAAGGTGACCGGGTAGCGGTGTTTTGGGCGCGGGCTGCCGAGTGCATGCAGCAGCGGTGCGATGCAGGCTTCGCTTGGCAGGGTAAAACCGCGGGCACCCCCTTCGCGCTCCAGCCGGCTCAGGGTCTGCTGGTAGGCGGCCTGATGGCGGCTGGTTGCGGGATCTATGTGGCGCAGGAAGGCGGCGCGGGCATTGGCCCGAAAGCGGGTATCGATAGGGCCGGGCTCGATCAGGCTGATCTGCACGCCGCTGCCGGCCAGCTCCAGGCGCAGGGTATCGGTATACCCTTCCAGCGCGAACTTGCTGGCGTTGTAGGCGCCGCGATACTTCATGGCCACCAGCCCCAGCACCGAGCTGTTCTGCACGATGCGCCCCTCGCCGGCCGCCAGCATGGCCGGTAGCAACTGGCGAATGAGGTGGTGCCAACCGAACAGGTTGGTGTCGAACTGCTCGCGCAGCGCCTGGGTGGGCAGATCCTCCAGCGCGCCGGGCTGGCCGTAGGCGCCGTTGTTGAACAGGCCATACAGGCGGCCACCGGCCAGTGCCTGTGCCTCGGCCGCGCCCCGCTCTATGCTGGCTTCGTTGGCCAGATCCAGCTCGACGGCCAGCAAACCCAACTGGCGCAGCTGCGTCACGTCCTCGGCCTTGCGGGCGGAGGCGATGACGGTGTAGCCGTGCTGGCCGAGCGCCTTGGCGGCGGCCAGGCCGATGCCGCTGGAACAGCCGGTGATCAGAACGAAGCGGGACATGGTCGCATCCTTGTGGTGACGGGGCAGGCAGAAGCGCCTGCGGCTTTGCATGTTAACCCGCTGATCAGAAAAAAGAAAACCGGGCCAATCGGCCCGGTTTGCTAACTTCAACCACCTGCTTACAGGATGGTGAACGGCATGATGATGTGGAACTTGACGTCTTTCTCGGAGGCGAAGATGTTGGGGTATTCGGTCCAACCGCCGCCCTGGCTGATGTCGTTGTTGTAATCGGTGTAGTGCAGCTTGAACAGGGTGCCCTTCAGCTTGCCATCCTGCACTGTGTACATGACGTCGAAGTTGGCTGCCCATTCGGTATCTTCACCGTTGGTGGCCTTGGTGCCGTCGCCTTTCTGGATATCCCAGCCGTAGGCACCGGAGACACCGACGGACCAGCCAGGTGCGCCCACCAGGTCATCCAGGGAGCGGGTCACGCCGAAGAACAGCGCTTTTTCGTTGTTGGCGTTCCAGTCGGAGCGGGAGTCCCACCAGATTTCGTTCGCGCCCTGGGAGTTGCCGTAGCCACGGGTCAGACGGGGCAGGTAGTTGCCTTCGTTACCCTCGGCCTTGGTCCACAGACCTTCCAGACGGAAGCCGTACGGGCCCATGCCCCAGGCGGCGGTCAGCGCTTGCTGCCATGCCAGGCCGTCGTAAGTCTCGATGTCGGCACCGCCCTTCTGATAGGTCTCGGTGTCGGAGCCGTAGAACTGGTAGCTGGTGGAGAGGCCGCCCAGCACGTCAAACTTGTGGGCCAGCTTGAAGTGGTAGCTGTCCATGTAGTTTTCGGAGTTACCGTAAGAACCGGTAATGGAGGTGCCGTTTTCGAAGGTGTAACGCGCCGCTACGCCCTGGATGTAGTCGATGACGTTTTCATCGGCGAACGGATCCATCCATGCCTTGGCGCGGGAGAACTTCTGGGTCTCCTTGTACCAGGGGGATTTGTACTCGTCGGCGATGGCGTAGGTCAGGTAGAGGCCGCCGAAGTTGCCTTCAATCTGGCCACCACGGTAGGTACCCGGCTGATAGGACCAGTTCACGCCGATCACGCCCGGTACGTAGAGCTGGGTCAGACCGCCCTTGGCGGTGAGGGCACCGTCCAGCGCCTTGAATTTCAGTGAGGCGTTGGCCAGGCTGAAGCCGCCTTCCGGGGAACCGTCCTTGTAGTTTTCGCCCCATTTGTTGCCGGCGAAGGAGAATTCGTTCTCCTGGTTGACCGGGTGGTTCTCGGTCACGGCCAGGTCATAGGCACCGAAACCGCCCACATCGATACCCACCACGTCCCAGGCGTAGCCGGAGTTGAAGTTCAGGGAGGCCTGGGTGGTGGCGTGGCTCAGGTTGGACTGGTACTTGCCTTCTTTGTTCTTGGCAGTGGGGTCGCCGTCGATACGCTGACGATCACGCTGGAAGTAGAAGAGGCCACCGTTGAGTTTGCCTTCTTCATAGAATTTGCTGGCGGCGGCTGCATAGGTGGGACCTGCTTCGTCGGCAGCCAACACCATACCGGGGGCGAGCATGGCAGCAACGACGGCTGCGCTCAATGCGGCACGTTTGAAGATCACTTTTTCCATTTTGTATTGCTCCTGATTTTATGGACTTAGCTTTTTTGTCCGGCAGTCAGGCAGGTGCCCGCCGCTCGGTATTGGCATTGCAATCAAGACCCCGAAGGGCAAAAAGTTCGAGTATGTCGGCTGCGGCCGCGACGTCTTGGCACATCTGCGGTGGGTGCAGTTCTGTTCATCACATATTTTGTTTTTTTGTGTTCCGATACTTGGCTATCGGACAGCTCAAGAGTACGTTCGCGGTGCGAAATATCAATGGAAAGTTCCCACCAAGTTTCAAAAATATGACCGAGTGCAAATAATCATGACGCTCGTTGTGGACACTCCCAGCCCGCTCATAACGGCGATGACAACGTTTTCAGATGAAATTGCCGGCCGATCCGGACGGATCGCACTGTGCAGAGGGATCTTTCCTCGTTAACCTGCGGATAACAGATAATTTTGTGCCACAAAAAAAGATAAACCCCTGCGCGATGGCAGGGGCTGGGTTGGGGGAGCCGGCTGAACCGGCGCGGCTCAGGCCTGGTGGCCGAGGATGCGCGGGATCTGGCTGGCCTGGTGGTGGATGTGCTCCGACACCTGCACCGAGAGGCGGCTGCCCTGGCGGGCGTGCTGGCTGATGCGGCCGATGAGATCGGCAAAACTGGCCAGCTTGTGCTCCTGGCTCTTGGCGTTGTCGGCCCCCTGCAGGGCGATGACTGCCGTGCTGCGCGCCATCTCCCGCACCGCCTGGGTGGTCTGGCGCAGCTGCTCCGCCTGTTGACGCTGGGCGGCGGCCTCTGCGGTGATCCGCGCCAGCACGGTGCCGAGCTGATCCCCCGCCTGGGTCAGTCTGGTCAGGATCTCGGTGATCTGGCCAAGGGAGCGCTGGGTATCGGCGGAGAGGTGGCGCACCTCGTCGGCCACCACCGCAAAACCGCGCCCCTGTTCCCCGGCCCGGGCCGCCTCGATGGCCGCGTTGAGCGCAAGCAGATTGGTCTGCTGGGAGATGTGGCCAATAACGTCGACGATGGCGGTCACATCTTCCACCGAACGCTTGAGCTGAGCCAGGGCGCCACCGCTCTCGTCGATGGCGAGCCCGGTCTGGGCGGTGGCCTGCAACATGCCCCCCACCAGCTGCTCGCTCTGGCTCATGGAGTGCTCGTTGTGCTGGGCGTGCTGCGCTATCTCGGCGGCCACCTGGTGTACCTCGCCGGCCAGCTGGTTCAGCTCGCTCATCATCAGATCGCTCTCGTCCACCGCCTGCTCCGTGGTGCGGGTGCTGTGATGGATCTCCTGCACCTGGTTGACCATCCCCTGCAGGCTTTGCGACACCGCCGACAGCTGGCCCTCTTTCTGCTGCTGATCCTGTTGCAGGCGCAGGATGAGGCGGTTGTAGCTGGCGACGATGTCGGTCAGCTCGTTGCGCTCGCGCCCCTCTGGCAGGGTCTCGGCCTGCCCGGTCTCGTCGAGCTGCAGAAAGGCCGCGCGCAGGCGCAGCAGCGGCCTGACCAGCCAGCGGCGCTGCACCAGCGCAAACAGCAGGGCCACCAGCACCAGACAGAGTGCCAGGCTGCCGAGGATGACGGCCAGCCGCTGGTTGACCGCCTGGCGGGCGGCGGCCAGTTCGCTGCCCATCTGGCCGGTGGCTTGCAGCATCTGGTCAATGTCCTGCTGCACCGCCTGGCGCGCCTGCTGCTGTTGTTGCAGCGCCTTGCGGCTGTTTTCCAGCTCCTGCGGGTAGCGCTTGAGCAGGGAGATCAGCTCGGCCTTGGGAAGATCCCCCAGCTCCTTGCGCTCCGGCTCCCCCAGGGTGAACTCGTCGGCGGGAGGCGCCTCGAAAAGCGCCAGGCTCGGCAGAGCCGCCAGCTGCTCGGCCTGTTTTTGCAGGGCCGCCAGCTCGAATTGCAACCCTTCCAGCAGCTTGGGGCTGGCCTGCTCCATGTAGTTCTGGCGCAGGTGAGCGAGCCCGGGCAGGGCCGCCAGCAGGTCGCCGGCCAGCTGGCGATAGCGCTCGGCGCTGGCCGGGTCGCTTCCCGTCGCCCCTTGCTGACCGTATCGCAGCAGCGCCCTGGCCTGATCGGTCAGCTCGTTCTCGGCATTTTGCAGCAGCCACTGGCTGTTGCCGGAGAGCTTGCCCGCCGCCAGATAGTCGCTGTCGATGCGCGCTCCCATCTGCTCGAGCAGGGTGCGCAGCGGGGCAGTGAGCGCCCCATCTTGCTGGGAGAGCTGGGCGAGCGCCTGTTTGCGTACCCCTTCGGCCTCGGTCAGCCGCAGCGGATCGCCGCTGGCGAGGTAGTCGCGCAGGGTGCCCTGCAGGGTACCGGTGAGCCGCTGCTGCAGTCGTTCGTGCTGGTGCTGGGCCAGCTCGGCCTGGTTGAGCTGTTGCCAGCCGTGCCAGAGGGCAGCGACCTGCACGGCGGCGACCAGCAGCAGAGCGAGAGAAGAGAGGGAGGCATAATGGGCAATTTTCACGGCAGCATTCCTGCTTGTTGAACCACGGCGATGGGCGTCGGCGTGAGCTTAAGCAGCAGAGATGGCGCTTTTATGACAGTCAACCCGGCGGCCCGGACTGACTGTCGAGAGGGCTGGCTTACGGCCGCAGGGCAGGGGCCTCCTGCTGCTGGCGGGCAGGGGGCTTGCCCAGCATGCCGAGCAGGGCGCCGCCCATGATGAGGGCGCCGGCCAGCAGGTGGCGGGGGGTCAGTTGCTCGCCGTTGAGCAGCACCAGCAGTAGGGTGCTCAGCAGCGGCGTCAGATAGGCCAGCGCCCCGATCCGGCGCGGATCCCCGTCTCGCAGCGCCAGATACCAGGTGACGAACGCCGCCCCCATGGGACCGAGTGCCAACCCTATGATGAGACCCCAGTCACCGGCCGGAATTTGAGCCACCGGCAGAGGTCCCTCCAGCAGCCAGGCCAGTAGCAGCGCCAGCAGCCCGGCGGGCAGGCAGGCCGCCGCCGTCATCACCGCCGGGGCCGGCGGCAGCCGGCGCGACAGCACCGAGTAGGCGCCCCAGACGATGGCGGCCCCCAGTGCCAGCAGATAGCCCGGCAGATAGGCCTGTTGCAGCTGCAGCTCGCCGTTCACCATCACCAGTACCGAGCCGGCCAGACCCAGGGCGCCGGCCAGCAGGTGACGGCCGTGCAGCGGGTGACCCGGCAGCAGCAAGGGGGTGAACAGAATGATGAACAGCGGCCAGAGGTAGTTGATGAGGTTCGCCTCCAGCACGGGGGCGTGGCGAAAGCTCATGAACAGCAGCAGGTGGTAGAGCAGCAGGGCGCTGATGGTCACCAGCCAGTTGACCGGACGAGCCCGCCACTGACGCCAGAACGGCAGGGCTCCCACCCCGCAGAAAAACAGCACCAGCCCCACCAGCACCAGCGGCGACACGCTGGTGACCCGGGAGGTGAGCGCCGCCAGCGAGGCCCATAGCACTATGGTCAGCAGCGCCAGCCCGGTGGACTTGTCGCACCACGAAGCAGCAGACATCCGACACTCCTTTGCAGATGAATGAACAAAAAGAGGGCCAGTCTAGCAGACCGGCCCTCCCTGGTGGCCATACCTCGGTGGTATGGCAGTGCGATTATTTGCTGTCGGTCACCGCGTTGCTGATGGCGGGCAACTGCTGGCGACGCACGCCCCAGATGATGAGCGCCAGTACCAGCAGGGGCAGCAAGGGATCCAGCCAGGTTCCGCCGGAGCCGAACAGCAGGTTGAGCAGGGCGACGCCGGTACCACCGATGGCCCAGGCGATGGTGGTCGGGATGGACCAGACGATCATCTGCTGTTTCACGTCCGAGATCCCCATCATGCGGTTGACCACCCAGAACAGGCTGTCGTTGAAGTAGCCGAAGAAGAGCGACCCCATGGTGGCGGCCTGGGCGGCCAGCAGCATGTTGACCCCGGGGATCTGCGCCAGGATGGGGGCGGAGATGGAGGCCGCCGTCACCATGGCCACGGTGCCGGATCCCTGGATGAGGCGCACCAGGGTCGCCACGATGAAGGGGATCAGGATGGGGGAGATGGGCAGCAGGGCGATCTGCTCGGCCAGCTGCTGGCCCGCGCCGCTGTCGCGCAGCACGGCCCCCAGCGCCCCGCCGGCCCCGGTCACCAGCAGTATGATGCCGGCGGATTGCAGCCCCTCCTCGAGGCGGGCGGCGGTGGCATGCCTGTCCATGTGCGGCACCAGGGTGTAGACCGCCAGCAGCACGCTGATGGCCAGCGCTATGATGGGGGTGCCGATGAAGTTGATGCCCTGCACCAGCGGGTTCGCCATCAGGCCGTCCATCCCCTCCAGGGTGGCGAGGGTGGTGAAGATGGCCTTGAGGAAGATGAGCACGATGGGCACCAGGATCGGCAGCAGTGACAGGGTCAGGCTCGGCAGGGTCTTGCCCTCCTTCTCCTTGAGGTACTGCTCATAGGTGACCTGCAGCTCGTCCGGGGTCTTTTGCACCTGCTGGGCAAACTCGGGGTACTTCTTGTCGAGCCACTGGGCGTAGAAGACGATGCCCACCACGCAGGGGATGGCCAGGGCCATGCCCATCAGCAGCATGGCGCCTATGTCCACCCCAAACAGGCCGGCCACGCCGAGCGGGCCCGGGGTCGGTGGCACAGTGTGGTGAGTCACCACCAGACCGCCCGCCAGCGCCACCCCCAGGGTGAGCAGGGAGCGCTTGCCGCTTTTCGCCAGCGCCTTGGCCACCGGATAGAGGATGACGAAGGCGGAGTCCACGAAGATGGGGATGCTGACGATGTAGCCGGTGATGGCCAGCGCCCACTCTTCACGCCGCTTGCCAAGCCACTTGATGAAGCTGTAGGCGATCTGCTCGGCGGCCCCCGACACCTCCAGCAGGCGGCCCATCATGACCCCCAGGCCGATGACGATGCCGATGCTGCCGAGGGTGGAGCCAAAGCCCTGGGTGATGACGGTGAGGGTCTTGTCGATGCTCATGCCACCGGTGATCCCGGCGATGCAGGCTGCCGCCAGCATGGCGATCAGGGCGTGCACCCGGGTGCGGATGACCAGAAACACCAGCACGAAGACGGCGATGATGAGACCTATGATGGGGGTTGGGATGTCGCTCATGATGCCTCCTGCATGTCATGGGTGATGAAGCTGTCGATGATCTCGGCAAACGTCCTGTCTGCCATGAAACCGAGGGCGGTGGCGCGCTGGTTGTCGATGCGTCCCGGCCAGCTGGCCACGATGCGCTCGATGGCGGGATCGGCGGCAAACTGCACCCGATCCCGCGCCGCCTGGCCGCCCGCCTGGGTCAGCGCCGTCAGCATCTCGCCGACGGTGACGCTGATGCCGGGCAGGTTGATGCTGCGGGCATCCCCCCTTGGCAGAGTGGCGGCCAGCAGGAAGTTGGCCACCACGGTGGCGGGGCTCGAGAGCCAGAGGCGCAGCTCCGGGCTCACCGGGCAGAGGGCGTTCTCTCCTTGCAGCGGCTCGCGGATGATGCTGCTGACAAACGACGAGGCGGCGCGGTTCGGCTTGCCAGGCCGCACGCAGATGGTGGGCAGGCGCAGCGCCAGGCCGTCAACGTAACCCTTGCGGCTGTAGTCGTTGACCAATAGCTCCCCCATCGCCTTCTGGGCACCGTAGGAGGAGGTGGGGGTCAGCGCCGTGCCATCGTTCACCAGCTCCGGCAGTGGGCCGCCGTAGACGGCCAGCGAGCTGGTGAAGATGAAACGAATACCCGGACGGGTGTGGCTGCACGCCTCCAGCAGGCTGCGGGTGGTGTCCAGATTGACCTGCCAGCCGAGATCGAAATCTTGCTCCGCGTGGCTGCTGACGATGGCGGCGAGGTGATAGACCACGGCGGTGCGTTCGCTGATGAGGGACTCGGCCACTCCGGGGGCGGTCAGATCCGCCTGCAGGCAGCGTACCCGCGGGTCGGCCAGGGCTGGTGGCGCCTGAATGTCCACCAGCAGCAGCTCGCTGAAAGGTAAGGAACTGTGCAACAGGGCACGGGCCAGCTTCTGTCCTAAAAAGCCGCCGCCGCCGGTGATGATGATCTGCATCTTGCTATCCTCAGACTCGTTCGTGTGTAGGGTCGTTATTGTTGTGCCAGCCAGGTCAGGCCTTGCCGGGTGTTGCCTCTGGGGTTGTATTCACAGCCGATCCAGTCGTGGTAGCCCGCCTGCTCCAGCACCTTGAACAGGTGCGGGTAGGCGATCTCCCCCTCGTCCGGCTCGTGGCGATCCGGCACCGAGGCGATCTGGACGTGGCCGATGGCCGGGCCCAGCTTGCCGATGAGACGGGTGAGATCTCCGTCCATGATCTGGGCGTGGTAGAGATCGAGCTGCACCCCCACGTTGGGCCTGTCTATCTCCTGCACCAGGGCCAGGGCGTCGAGCTGGTGGGCCAGGAAGTAGCCGGGTACATCCCGATCGTTGAGGGGTTCCAGCAGCACCTTGATGCCGTCTTCGGCCAGGAAGTCGGCGGCGAAGCGGATGTTGTCGATCAGGGTCTGGCGGTGGGCCGAGAGGCTATGAGCGGGGTCCACTATGCCGCTCATGGCGTGCACCTTGCTGCAACCGAGCGTCAGGGCGTAGTCGCGCACGCTTGGCAGATGGGCGCGAAATTCGGCCTCCCGCCCCGGGATGGCGGCCATGCCACGCTCCCCTGCCGCCCAGTTGCCCGGCGGCATGTTGAACAGTGCCTGGGTCAGACCGTGCAGTTGCAACTGGCGCCCCAGCTCGGCGGCTGGCCACTCATAGGGGAACAGGAACTCCACCGCGGCGAAGCCGGCCTCGCGGGCCGCCGCGAAGCGCTCCAGAAACGGCAGCTCGGTAAACAGCATGGTGAGGTTGGCGGCAAACTTGCTCATGATGTGATGCTCCTCAATGCGTTGTTTTTGTATCGGGTCAGAGGGACGGACCAGAGTTGGCTCAAGGCTTCAGACTCCTCAATTCGTTGATCTCGGGTTCGCTCAGGTAGCGGATCCGCTGGCCGTGCAGCAGCAGGGCGAGGCGGGCCGTCTCCTCCAGCTCCTCCATGTTGTTGACCGCGTCCACCAGATCCTTGCCGGTCACCACGGGGCCGTGGTTGGCCAGCAGGAAGGCGTTGCCTTCGGGGGCGCGGCGCCCCAGCTCCTCGGCGATGCGGGCATCCCCCGGCTTGTAGTAGGGAATGAGCGGCAGCTGGCCGACCCGCATCACGTAGTAGGGGGTGAAGGGGCGGATCACGTTGGCCGGATCCAGCCCCTCCAGGCAGGAGAGGGCGGTCAGGTGAGTGCAGTGCAGGTGCACCACGGCCTGGCACTCCGGCTTGTTGTGGTAGATGGCGAGGTGGAAGGCCACCTCCTTGGAGGGGCGATCGCCCCCCAGGTGCTCGCCACTCATGCTCACCCGGGCGAGACGCGCAGGATCGAGCCGGCCGAGGCAGGAGCCGGTCGGGGTGGCGAGCAGGGTGCCGTCCGGCAGTTTGGCGGAGAGGTTGCCGGCGCCGCCGGTGGCATAGCCTCGCTGGAAAAGGGATGCGCCCAGCATCACCATGGTGTCGCGCAGTGCCTGCTCAGTCATGGAAAAACTCCTGTGCCCGGCTGAAGAAGGTCTCGTCACCGAAGTTGCCCGATTTGAGGGCCAGCGAGAGAGGGGCGTCGGTGGCCCGCACCCAGGGCACGCCGGGGGCGATCTGCGGGCCTATGTGGAAGGCGGCGACGCCGAGGGCCTGGGTGACCCGGCTCGAGGTCTCGCCGCCGGCGATGATGAAGCTGTCTATGCCGGCGGCGCGCAGCAGCACGGCGAGGCGGGCAAAGCACTGCTCCACCGCCTCGCTCGCCGCGTCGCGGCCATGGCGGGCCTGGATCTCGGCCAGCCGAGCCGGACTGGTGGTGGCGTGGATCATGGGGGCGGGTGACAAAGGCTGATCCAGCACCCAGCGGGCCAGCTCGGCCGGGTAGTCGGCTTGCGTCAGGCAAGCGACCACGTCGAGGGCCAGTGCCGGCGCCACCTCCCGATAGCGGGCCACCTGGTGATTGGTCATCTCGGAACAGGAGCCCGACAGCACCACGGCGCGGGTGCCGAGCGGTCTTCCCGCGGCGAGGGCGGCGGCCGGATTGTTGTTGCCGAGCAACCTGGCCAGGCCGATGGCGAGCCCGGAACCGCCGGTCACCAGCGGCATCTCGATGGCGGCCGCGGCGATATCCAGCAGGTGCTGCTCGGTGAGGGTGTCGACCACGGCGTAACGCACACCAGCTTGTGTTAGCTGCTCGAAGGCGTCGGCAATGGCATCAGGGCCCTGCGCTATGGTGGTGAAGGGCACCAGTCCGGCGCGCCCTGAACCCTGCCCTTCCATCAGTCGCAACAGGTTGCTGTCGGTCATGGGGGTGATGGGGTGGTGACGCATGCCCGATTCGGCCAGCGGCTGGGCGCCGACAAACAGGTTGCCCTGATAGACGGTGCGACCGTTCACCGGCAGGGCCGGGCAGATCAGGGTGAATCGGCTCTCCAGTGCCGCCAGCAGGGCATCGGTGACCGGGCCTATGTTGCCGGCCGCCGTGCTGTCGAAGGTGGAGCAGTACTTCTGATAGATGCGCGGGCAGCCGCGCGCCTTGAGCCAGTCGAGGGCCGCCAGTGAGTCGCGTACCGCTTCGCCCGCCGGGCAGGAGCGGCTCTTGAGGCTGATCACCACCGCATCGATCCCGCTGAGATCCACCGCCGGCGGGATGCCGGCAAGCTGGAGGGTGGCGAGGCCGTTTTCCACCAGAAAACCGGCGATATCGGTGGCCCCGGTAAAGTCATCTGCAATCACGCCCAGTTTCATCGTGCCTCCTCCGTGCCTGGCAGGGTGATGCCGTCGAAGATCTTGATGACGGCGCTGTCATCCTCCTTGCCGTGGCCGGCGTTGCTGGCGGCGAGGAACATGTTGAGGGCGGTGCTCGCCAGCGGCAGCGGGAAGCGCAGCTCTCGCGCCGTGTCGGCCACCAGAGTGAGATCCTTGACGAAGATGTCCACCGCCGAGCGGGCCTGATAGTCGCCGGTCAGCACCCGGGCCATGCGGTTTTCGAACATCCAGGAGTTGCCGGCGGCGTGGGTCACCACGTCGTACATGAGATCGAGCGAGATGCCGGCCCGGCTGGCCAGTGCCATGGCCTCGGCGGCCACGGCGATGTGCACCCCGGCCAGCAACTGGTGAACGATCTTGACCGTGCTGCCCTGGCCCGGTTCGCTGCCGACCCGGTAGACCTTGCCGGCCACCGCATCGAGCACAGGAGCCAGCTTGTCGAAGGCGGCATCGGCGCCGGCGGCCATCACCGTCATCTCGCCGGCCTCGGCCTTGATGGCGCCGCCGGAAACGGGGGCGTCCAGCATCGGCAGCTCCAGCGCGGCCAGCTCGCGAGCCAAGCTTGCGGCCTCTTCTGCGGCGATAGTGGAGGAGATCATGATGCCGGTACCCGGTTTGAGATGTGCGGCGAGGCCGTGCTCGCCAAACAGGATCTTGCGCACCTGATTGGCGTTGACCACCAGCAGCAACACCGCATCGAGCGTCTCCGCCAGGGGGCGGGCATCAGCCATGACGGCGGCGGCACCGGCCTGTTGCAGCCGGTTGCGCGCCTCTGCATTGAGATCGATGCCGTAGGTGGTGAGCCCGGCCCGCAGGCAGGAGCGGGCGGCGCCCATGCCCATGGCGCCCAGGCCGATGACGGCAACGTGATAGGGTCTGCTCATCTGTCAGTTCCTCGATTACAACGAATGAACCGATAGTAGGGGTTTGTGGTGGTGAAATATCAGGCAGATGTCACAAAATTTAACTTAGGTGGTGTTAATTTTTGTTATTTTAAACGAGATGGAGCCGATTGAGTGACTTTTGTGGCGGTTTGGATGTGATTTGTTGTGAATTGTGAGCCTTGATTTGCTTTTTTATCAAAATTTCCCATCCCGCTGGGGTAACATGGGTGCTCGTTTTAGCGTTACGGATTGCCCATGATCCCCGTAGAGAGACAGCAACAGATCCTGCACCTGCTGGCCGAGCGCGGTGCCGTCAGCATCACGGAACTGACCGAACGGCTGCAGGTATCCCACATGACCATCAGGCGCGATATCCAGAAGCTCGAAGAGCAGGGGCGAGTCCTCTCGGTGTCGGGGGGCGTGAGCCTCTCCGAGCGGATCAAGAGCGAGCCCTCCCACGCCACCAAGCGCAGCCTGATGCAGGAGGCGAAGCTCGCCATTGCGCACAGTGCCGCGGCGCAGGTGGCCGCGGGCAGCTCCGTCTATCTGGATGCGGGTACCACCTCCCTCGAGCTGGCCCGCGAGCTGGCGCCGCGGGAAGACTTGATGATAGTGACCAACGATTTCATGGTGTGCGCCTACCTGATCGAGCACGGCCGTGGCCGCCTCTACCACACCGGCGGGCAGGTCATTCGGGAGAACCAGTCCTGCGCCGGCGAGGCGACCGCCCACTTCCTGCGCAATCTGCACCTTGATGTGGCCTTCTTGTCGGCCTCCTCCTGGGATGCCCTGGGGATCTCCACTCCCAGCGAGCAGAAGGTGCCGGTCAAGCGCGCCGTGGTGGAGGCTGCAGCGACCCGAATACTTATCTGCGACTCCTCCAAATACGGCAAGGTGGGTACCTTCAACGTGGTGGGCTGGGAAGCAATCGATCAGGTCATCAGCGACGGGCAACTGCCCGAGAGTGCGCGCGAGGTGCTGGCCCAGCACGGTGTCAGGCTCACGTTGGTTCCGCTGGGAGGGGATGCACACTATTCCACTGAGCTGGCAGGCTAGTCCAGGCTGGGTCGGTGGCGACGGGCTGCCGACGCACCCGCCATCGGCCGAACGGCGGCCTTGGCCAAAAACGAGCAAGGGGTTGGCATCATGATGATGCCAACCCCTTGTTTTATATGGCGTTCCCGACTGGAGTCGAACCAGTGGCCTGTCCCTTAGGAGGGGACCGCTCTATCCTGCTGAGCTACGGGAACCTTGTGGCCGGCATTATACAAGAAGCGGCTCCCTTTTAAACCCTTGATTCTTATTCCAATACTGCCAGATCGCCGATCTGGATGTTAAACGGCGAATATTTGTTCTGGCTGCTGATGATGGCGCCATCCTCGAATACCTGCACCACTTCGAACAGGCCGTCGGCCGGGTTGCGCAGCATGCGTGCCTTGCCATAGGGATCGATGAAATCGGCATCGTGCTGGATGCGGAACTGATCCCCAAGCCGGACGCCGTTGCGGCGGCCGAGATTGATGTAGGGACCGCGCTCGTTCTGGCTGACCACCCGGGCGGTAACCGGGGCGCAGCTGAGCTGGGCCACCAGATCCTGCACCGCCTCCTGCAACTGGTAGTTGACCTCCTGGCCGTAGCTCGACTGCCAGAACTGGCCGCTGCTGCTGCCCACCTGATCGCGCTTGGCGAAGGTCCAGTTGGCCCGGCCCTGGTACTCCTTGCGGCCGAGCAGGCTGCCGTTGATGCCGTCGAACAGATAGAGCTGCATGCGAAAGTTGCGAATGGGGTCTTCATACCAGCTGGTCAGCTGGTTGCCCTGCGGCTCGAGGGAGAGATCGTCGATGCTGCCGAGCACCAGGTACTGGCTGTCGGTGCGCAGGCTGAGCGCCTTGATCTCCTCGAGGGCGCTGCGATCCCCCTGCTGCAGGTGGAGCGGGTCGATGCGCAGGTTTTCGTCCAGCCACTGGCGCACGGCCACCCCTTGCGGCGCGCTGGCCAGCGCCTCGAACATGCGGCGTGACAGGTTGGCGGGCATGTCGTCGAGGGCGCCGTAGCTCGCCTGCTCTGGGTAGCGCAGCCGCAGCCGCACCAGCGTCAAATCCTTGGCGTAGTGCTGGGTCTGGCAGATCTGGCGCTCGGCCTGGATGTCGGCCATCACTGTGATGTACATGCGGCCGTTGCGCACCTCTTCCCGCTTGAGCCGGTACTGGCGAATGTCGCCGCCGGAGCGGATCTGGATCTGCTCGGAGCGCAGGCTGCCGTTTTCCAGGCGCTGGATGCTGGAGACGGCGGCGCCGCTCGCCAGCAGAGCCTGCCGCAGGGCATCGCGGGTTGCCTGCTCGCGGGCGTAGACCTCGTCCCCACCCAGGATGGCGGCACTGCCCTGCGCCTCGATGATCTCGGCCCGCGCCGACAGACTGGCCAGCAGCAGGGTTAACAGCAGCGGTAATTTCATGACAAACACCTTGAATATGCGGGTCGGCGCGATTCACCCCTGTCGAAGTGAGGTCGCCGGCCGATACAGATCACAGAGCCGTGCCGGTTGCACAGCACACCGCGAATATTTAGCAAGATCCATGCCTCATTCCCGGCTCAAGCTTTGGCCGGTCGAACCGATAACAAATCAGGTGCAGATACAGGAAAGGTATCCATGAACAAACTCATCACGGCGTTGGCGCTCGCTCTGGCATTGGCCGGTTGCGGCACCGACCCCATCAACCGGGATCTGGGTGATCCGCGCCAGGCGGCGCAGGGGATGGAACTCAACTGGCTGGTGGCTCGCATGACCGATCAGCTGATGGAGCGCAAGTCGCTCACTACCCTAACCGAGCCCATTGCGGTCGCCTCCTTCGTCGATCTCGATACCCTGCAGGACACCAACTGGATGGGTCAGCAGATCGAGGAGAGTTTTATCTACGAGCTCAACCGGCGTGGTGAGGTGGTGGTGGACTTCAAGCTGACTGGCAGCATCAAGGTCACCCCGCAGGGGGATTTCGTGCTGAGCCGCAACTACAAGGACCTCTCTCCCCGGTTGCCCATCTCCCGCATCCTGGTCGGCACCTTCAGCCGCAACAGCAAGGGGATCCTGGTCAACGCCCGCATCATCGACCTGCGTACCAAGATGGTGGAGACCACGGCCCAGAGCATGATCCCGCAGAAATACCTGTTCGGTGCCAACAATTCGTTTGGCCGGGCCTCGATCAACCGCGGTTACCTGATGCGTGACAGCCAGGCGCGTCCCGGCGGCCATCTGGTCAACCTGACGCCCTGACAAGGAGTAGACGCAATGAGAATCCTGTTCGGATGCCTGCTGGCCCTGCTGCTGACGGCGTGCAGCGGCGGCAATCGGGTGGTCAACTACGGCGGCAACAACAAGCCGGATGATTTCCCGGTGCTCAAGGCGGTCGGCTACGCAGTGATCGACATCCAGCCCGGCCCCTCCCAGTCCGAGAAGATGCTGCAGGCCATCCGCGCCTCCAAGATGGATGCCTACCGCGAGCTGGCCGAGCAGCTCAACGGCCAGCAGGTGCGTGGCCAGAGCAGCTACAAGGACCTGACCCAGACCTCCAACTCGCTGGACGTGTCGGTGGCCGGCATGGTACGCGGCGCCAGGGTGGTGGCCTCCTATCCCCGCGGCAACACCTATGCCACCGAGATGGAGCTCGATACTCGCGCCCTCTACAACATCAATCAGCTGATGGCTGGCCAGTTCTGACGGCCTGCCCGCAGCGAATGGACGACAAAAAGGCGACCACGCAGGGTCGCCTTTTTCATGGGCGGTGTCGGCCGGCAGATACCCGGGCCGGCCCAACCTTGGTGGATCAGCCGCCCATCAGCACCGGCGGCACTGTGGTCGGCTTGACGTCTTCGCTCGGGTAGCAGCCCAGCACCTTGATGTAGCGGGTGATCTTGGTCAGCTCCATCAGTGCGGCCTGCATGGACGGGGTGTTGAGGTTGGCGGAGACATCCAGGTAGAACATCTCCTCCCACGGGTTGCCCTGCACCGGCCGGGATTCCAGCTTGGTCATGTTGATCTCGTTGTTGCGCAGCACCAGCAGCGCCTCCACCAGCGAGCCCGGCTTCTGGGAGGTGGACATGATGAGGGTGGTCTTGGCCGGGATCTGCGGTGCCACGTCGATGGGCTTGCGCGCCACCACGATGAAGCGGCTGTAGTTTTCCTTCTGGTTGGCCAACTGCTCGGCCAGCACGTCCAGCCCATACAGCTCGCCGCCAGCTGCGCTGCCGATGGCAGCCGCCTCCGGGCTTGCCAGTTCCTTCACCTTCATCATGGCGCTGGAGGAGGAGTCGCAGATCTCGTGGCGCGCCCCTTCCAGCTTGCTGAGGTAATGGGAGCACTGCTGGAACACCTGCGGGTGGGCGTAGAAGGTCTTGATGCGGGACAGCTCGGTGGGCACGGCGGTGAGGATGCAGTGCTCGATGGGGTAGGTGAGCTCACCGACGATGGAGAGGCTGGTGTGCTGCATCACGTCGTACACCTCGTTGATGGAGCCCGAGCTGGTGTTCTCGATGGGCAGCACGCCGAAGGCGGCACGGCCCGACTCCACCGCATCCAGCACCTCGCGGAAATTCTGGCAGTTCACCTCGATCACCTGATCCTTGTAGCGGGCCAGGTACTTGCGGGCGGCGAGGCTGGAGTAGGAACCGCGCGGCCCCAGATAGGCGACGCTGGTCATCGGCTCCTGCTGCTCCGGGTTGAGCAGGCTCTGCAGATAGGCCTGCTGGGAGAGCACCGAGTCTTCGATGATGGTGTGATAGATGCGGGTGATGTACTGGGCATCCAGCCCCAGTCCGCGCCCTTTCTGGATCAGGGCGACCAGCAGATCCTGCTCGCGCTGGGGATCGCGGATCGGGCGCGGGTTGGCCTGCTTGGCGCGGGCGACCTCGATGCTGAGGGTCTTGCGTTTGGCCAGCAGGGCGAGCAGCTCCTGATCCAACTGGGTGATGTCTTGTCTGATCTCGTCGAGCGTTGCCATGATGGTTCCCTATCCAAGTAATCGATTGTGGTGGCTGCAAAAAAAAACCTCCGCTAGGGGAGGCTCGATTCGTCTTTGCTTTCTGTTTACGCGAGTGCTTCACGTGACGACTGGCCTTCCCTCATGAGGGCCGGATAAACGAGAAAGCAAAAAAGAATGGTGCGTGCATGAGTGTGTCCTTGAGGTAACGCCATAAGCATTAAGGGATTTGACCGTGCGATGCAAGTAAAACTTGCCCGTGGGTGGCGAACGGGGCAGGGTAGGGGCGTGAGCCTGCGGGGGCAGATGCGTGTCGGATGGACCCGCTTGCCGTCGCAATGATGCAGAGAGCTGGAGGTGAGAATGGCGATTATTTTCGATCTGGGACGAGTGGTGGTGAGCTGGGATCCGGTCGGTATCGTACGCTCGGTACGGGGGCCGCATGGGGCGGAGCAGCTGGCGGAGCAACTGTTCAACCATGGCGACTGGCTGGAAGTGGACCGAGGGACCCTGTCGCTGCACACCATGGCCCGTCAGGCGCAGGCGCGAACCGGCCTGTCGACGGCGGAGAATTTGGCCATTTTGCAGGCGGTGCCGCCATCCCTTGTGCCGGATCCCGCTATGCTGAGCCTGATAGAGGCACTGCACGGGGAGGGGCACACCCTCTACGCACTCTCCAACATGGGCCATGCTAGCATCGACTGGCTGGAGCAACATCAGGATTTCTGGCGCTTCTTCAGCGGCAAGGTGGTATCGGCAAGGGTACGGATGATGAAGCCGGAGCCGGATATCTATCGCTATCTGCTGGTGTCGTTCGATCTGCGGGCCGAGCAGTGTCTGTTCATCGATGACAGCCCGGCCAACGTGGCCGCTGCACAGACGCAGGGGATCGGCGGCCTGGTGTTTACCGATGCATACAGTTGTCGCCAGCAGCTGGTGGCACAGGGTTACCTGCCGGCCTGAGCGGGCGGGAACGCGGGGTAAGTTATAGAACACGGCAGGTTTCGCAATTGGCTCAGTCACTATCCGGATGCGGGGCTGCTGATCGCCTGTCTGGATGGCAGCGGTTATCAGCTCTGTGTCGAGGTGGATGGGGAGATGCAGTGCCTCACCGACAGCGAGGGGGGCAGGTTGACGTTCGCCTCCCTCGAGCAGGCTGAGGGTTTTCTGCGCATGCACCAGGTTCATCAGGCGAAACTGCGGATTTATGACACTCAACTGGATGAATATGATGATAATTGGTATGAAATAATCATTAAATTCTAGTTTATCCGCATTCTTTAAGGGTTTATTCAGGATTATTGCTGCACAATGGCGCCCAATTCATCATCCGGTGCCGTTGTTATGGATGCCAATATCGTTGTGCTGAATCGAGGATACGATCAGACCTTTCAGACCAGGGAGCAGTCGCTTATCGAGACCCTGGCTGGCTACGGCGAACTGGCGGTCTCCTTCTCCGGTCGACTGGAGTCCTGCTACAGCATGGATCTGTGCCGCGCCAGCGGCATCCGGATCCGCGCCATCACCCTGGACAGCCCGACCCGCAGCCGCAAGGAAGTGGCGCGTGCCAAACGTTACTGCCAGCGTTACGGCATCGAGCAGCGGGTCATCAAGACCGATGAGATGATTTTCTGCGATCACCTGCGCCACCTCAACGAGGTGATCGATCCGGTGCGTTACATCTGTCACCTCACCGCGCTGGAAACCGACTGGAGTCACCTGCCCATGCTGCTGCCGGCGCCGGTCGAGGAGCTGCGGGAGTATCTGCGCCGCTTCGGCAGCCTGCCGGACAACACCCTCTGGCTGTTCGCCAAGCAGGGCATGACCCACAGGGACTTTCGCTACGGCTTCAACAAACGTCAGCTGGGACGCTGGGGCAAGAGCGCCCATGGCTGCCTGAGCCACCGCTTCTCCGATCCCGAGCTGGTGGATCGCCGTCATCTGCGGATGGTGGACATGGCGGAGCAGATGCTGGCCGACATGGGGCTGGAGGAGGCGCAGGTGTTTTTCCATACCCTGGGCGATCGGGCCACCACCCTGGCCCGGGTACGGCTACCGGCCCGGTTGCGAGCCCGAGCATTCGATCTGCAGCCGGATATCCTCACCGCCCTCAAGAGCACGGCGTTCGATCTGGTGACCCTGGACATGATGCCGGCGGAGGAGCGTCAGGAGCTGGTGGTCTAGGCAACCGAGGGCAGGAACGTGAGTGCGGTCATAGGCAAGGTGCGGCGGACTCTTTATACTGACGCCCTTTTCCATCGACGCGAGTCATCACCCTATGAAACCCTTGTCCCGTCTGCTGGTTGCCCTCTGCTTGTCGCCCCTGCTGGCACAGGCTGCCCCGCTCACCCAGGTGACCCTGCCGGATGGTCGCCAGGTGCAGCTCAACGATGACTTCACCTGGGAATATCTGCTGCTCAAGCCCGCCGCCGACGGCAGCGCGGTGCAGGGCACGGTGGCCGTGCCGGTGCTGACCGAGCAGGCGATGAACAACCCGGATCTGCTGGCCCAGGCCGTCAAGGACGGGATCGGCGTCAAGCTCGCCAAGCTGGAAGGCTCGGATCCCCTGCAACTGCAATTCATGGTGAGCAACACCGGCACCCGCAACGTGGTGCGGGTGCGCGGCAGCATCACCCTGTTCAGCGAGCAGGGGGCCCAGCTGGCCAAGCAGGAGGCCCGCTTCTGGGTCGGCGAGAACCGTCTGCCGGAGTCCTATCTGCGCAAGGGGCAGCAGCGCCCCTCCATGGTGCTGGAGGTGCCGCGCCCGGCCGGTCTGACCGGCAAACCCCTGGTGCGGGTCGAGATTGAGGAAGTGGAGTTCCGCTGATCCCTCATGCAGCAGGCTCCTTCGTGGAGCCTGTCTTGATTGTTAACCCGGTAACCGCCAGCAACAGTTGCTTACATCTGACATGGTTTGGCAACAGCTTGCCGCTCGGCATTTCTCCCCGTCCTCTGCACAATGACCCCATTCCAGCTAGGTCTCAACTAGCTCAACGATGGAGTCATCAAAATGAAAAAAGTTGCACTTTCTGTTCTGGTTCTGGCCGGTTTCGCTTCTACTTCCGCTCTGGCTGAGGATGCCTTCAGCTACGCCAAAGGCGGTCTGACCTGGGCGCACACCAAGTCCGACTACATTGGCGGCAAAGATAGCAACAACCGCGACTTCGGCGGTCTGAACCTGGATCTCTCCAAGAGCTTCGGTTCCAACTTCTACGGTCGTCTGGGCAGCGAGTACACCTCCCGCAACAGCGGCAACGACAGCATGGGCATCTCCAGCCTGGGTCTGGGTGTCTACACCCCGCTCAGCACAGGTCTGAACCTGTATGGGGAAGCGGGCCTGATGGGCTATACCATGGAGCGTCAGGTGGCTGCCAACGTGAAAGACAGCGGCTGGGACGTCATCACCCGCAAGAACAGCGGCAGCATGTACGGTGAGGCCGGCCTGCGCTACGACATCGGCGCCGTCGAACTCTCCACCGCCTACCGCTACGCCAACATGACCGACGACATGCACGATTTCAAAGTGGGCGCTGCCTACAAGGTGAGCCAGAACCTGGCCCTCACCGCCGACTACACCTATCGTAAGTGGGATCTGCAACAGGGTTCCATCACCAGCCTGGGTGTGAAGTACAGCTTCTAATCATCCTTCCTGTAGTGTCTTCATTTTTACCCATGACTTCGGTCATGGGTTTTTTCATTTCCGGTTGATCCACCCTTCACCCTTGCGCCGTATCAGTCCGCAATAGTTATACAACTTCCGTTTTTTTGTATAACTGCTATAACTGATTCAGACTTATACAAGGAGTGATGACATGTACAAGATCAAGGTTGGTATCAGCGCCTGCCTGCTGGGGCAGGAGGTTCGGTTCGACGGGGGCCACAAGCGTTCCAGTTTCTGCGAGCGGGATCTCGGTGCCCACTTTGACTATCACCCCGTCTGTCCCGAGATGGCCATTGGCCTCGGGGCACCCCGCGCCGCCATCCGGCTGGTGAAGCGTAACGGCGAGATCCGTGCCGAGGCGAGTAACGGCAGCTTCGATGTCACTGACCAGCTCATCGCCTTCAGTGAGCAGAAGGCGCGCCAGCTCGACTTCATCTCCGGCTACATCCTCTGCGCCAAATCCCCCAGCTGCGGCATGGAGCGGGTGCGCATCTATGGCGCCAACAACGAGGGGAGTGCCAAGGAGGGGGTCGGCCTGTTTGCCAAGGCGCTGATGGAGGCCAATCCCCTGCTGCCGGTGGAGGAGGATGGCCGCCTGTGCGATCCCATCCTGCGGGAAAACTTCGTGCTGCGGGTCTTTGCCTACCACGACTGGCAGCAGCTCTGCGCGCGCGGCATCACCGCCTCTGCGCTGATCCGCTTCCACTCTCGCTACAAGTACCTGGTGCTCTCCCACGCCACCACCCACTACCGTGCGCTCGGCAAGCTGCTTGGCAACCTGGCCAGGGCCGACCTGCAGCAGGTGGCCGACAGCTACATCAAGGGGCTGATGGCGGCGCTGACCCTGCGGGCCAACCGGCGCAGTCACACCAATGTGCTGATGCACCTGCAGGGCTACTTCAAGCGGGTGCTGACCCCGGCCCAGAAGCAGGAACTGTGCGACACCATCGACAAGTACCGTACCGGCGTCTTTCCGCTGCTGGTGCCGCTCACCCTGATCCGCCACTACCTGCGCGAGTACCCCAATCCCTATCTCGCCGAGCAGGTGTACCTCAATCCCCATCCCGACACGCTGAAACTGCGCTACGGGCTCTGAATATCCTGTGCAGGCCCCGGCGGATGGCCGGGGCCTCTCCCTCAACCTTTGCTGGATGCCGTTATGTCTGATTTACCGCACGCCGCTTCTCCTTCGCCGGAGGAGGGGATCTACCCCATTCGCGAGGTCTCCCGCCTCACCGGCGTCAACGCCGTGACCCTGCGTGCCTGGCAGCGCCGCTACGGGCTGGTGCAACCGGCCCGCACCGAGAAAGGCCACCGCCTCTACAGCGAGCAGGACATTCGCCAGATCGGCGAGATCCTGAGCTGGCTGGAGCGGGGGGTGAGCATCGGGCAGGTGAAGGGGCTCCTGAGCGAACCCCAGGCCCAGCCGGTGAGCGATCACTGGCAGCAGACCCTGGAGCAGTTCAGTCAGGCGCTGCTTGCCTTCAACCAGCGCAAGGCGGAGGCAGAGCTCAACGACCTGCTGGCGAGCTATCCGTTCGAGCTGGTGCGCAGCCGGGTACTGCAACCCTTGGTGGAGCGGCTGCTCGGGCTGTGGCGCGAGCGGCCCGATGGCGAACTGCTGCAACAGGTGTGGCTGGGCTGGCTGCATACCCGCTTCGCCCGCCACCTCATCGAGCAGGAGAAGGGCGTACCGGTCACCCTGGCGAGCTGGGGACAAGTGGGCCCGCTCGATCTGGTCTGGGCCGCCTACGAGCTGATCGGTCAGGGCCATGAGGTGCAACTGCTGGGGGCGGTGGAGCCGCGCCATGCCAGCCTGCTGGAGGGGCGCGCCGTCACCCCCTGGCTGGTGTTGATGGGGGCCGGCCTTGGCAAGCAGGAGCTGGCTGCCGACTGGCCCGCCGCTACCCGCTTCTTTGGCGAGCTGGGGCGCCTCTACGATGGTGAGTGGCTGCAAGCCCATGGTTGGCAGGCGAGCCTTGCCGAGGTGATGGCAGACATGCCTGCGGCGGCAGGTGCCGGCGGACGCGGGAGGAAAAAATCATGAAGCTGGTCTGGTTTCGCAATGATCTGCGCCTGGCCGATAACCCGGCCTTGCGTCACGGTTGCGCCAATGATGAACCGGTCGCCGCGCTCTTTATCATCTCTCCCACCCAGTGGCGGCAGCACAAGCTGGCCCCCGTTCGTCAGCGTTTTCTACTGGCCCAGGTCGATGCGCTGGGCCGCGAGCTGGCGGCGCTCGGCATCCCGCTCCATCTGCTGCGGGTTGAAACTTTTGCAGAGGTGCCGGCGGCGCTGGCAGATCTTGGCCGCGAGCTGGGGGTAACCCAGCTCTACGCCAATCAGGCCATCGAGATCGACGAGCTGCGCCGGGATCAGGCCGTCACCGCCGCGCTGGCAGAACAGGGGATTGGTTGTCACTGGTTCAACGGCTGCTGCGTATTGCCGCCCGGGCGGGTGCTGACCGGCTCTGGCGAGATGTTCAAGGTCTTCACCCCCTTCAGCCGTGCCTGGCTCAAAGCCCTCGACGAGGATGGTTTCGCCATTCATCGGGTGCCTACACCCCGTGGGGAGCCGTTGCCGTGGCAGCCGCTGGCCGAGCGGGACTTCGTCGATGCCGCCCTTGGCGAGCTGACGGCGGACCCCCGTTGGCCGGTGGGGGAGGCCGAGGCCAGCCGCCGTCTGAATGACTTTCTGGAGCAGGCGGTGCTCGACTATGGCGAGACCCGGGATTTTCCTGCCATCGCGGGTACCTCCGTGCTCTCCCCCTATCTGGCGGCCGGCATCATCAGCCCGCGCCAGTGCGTGGCGGCGCTCCAGCAGCGGCTTGGCTACCGGCCCCAGTCCAAGGTCCAGCCCGGTTTTGTCTGGCTCAATGAGCTCATCTGGCGTGAGTTTTATCGCCACCTGCTGGTGCTGATCCCGACCCTCTCCATGAATCGCCCCTTCAAACCGGAGACGGCGGCCCTGCCGTGGAGCTGGGATCCGGATGCCTTCACCGCCTGGTGTGAGGGACGTACCGGCTACCCCATCGTCGATGCGGCGATGCGCTGCCTCAACGCCACCGGCTGGATGCACAACCGGCTGCGGATGATAGTGGCGAGCTTTCTCACCAAGGATCTGCACATTCACTGGCGGCTCGGGGAGGATTACTTCATGAGCCGGCTCATCGACGGCGATCTGGCGGCCAACAACGGCGGCTGGCAGTGGGCGGCAGGCACCGGGGCCGATGCGGCGCCCTATTTCCGGGTGTTCAACCCCACCACCCAGGGGCAACGATTTGATCCGCAAGGGGAGTTCATTCGTATCTGGGTCTCTGAGCTGGCTGATCTGCCTGCCGCCTATCTGCACCAGCCCCACGACTGGTTGCGGCTCAAGGGGCGGCACGATTATCCGGCCCCCATGGTGGATCACGCCGTTGCCCGGGTGAGAGCCATCGAGATGTTTCGCGCCCTGGAGAAATAGCATGGATGAGTCGCTGGCCCGCTTTGTGGCCCTCTATCAGCAGCTAAACCGAGATGAGTTGCACCGTTTGCCCGAGGTCTATGCAAGCGAGGTGATCTTTACCGACCCAGCTCACCGCATCGAGGGGCTGGCGGCGCTCACTGACTATTTTTCCGCTCTCTATCAGCGCCTGGCCTACTGCCGTTTCGTCATCACCAGCCAGCTGCAGCAGGGGCGCCAGGCCTGGCTCGGCTGGACCATGACCTTCTCTCACCC
Organism: Aeromonas sp. S15(2024); assembly: GCF_041402265.1. Classification (NCBI taxonomy): domain Bacteria; kingdom Pseudomonadati; phylum Pseudomonadota; class Gammaproteobacteria; order Aeromonadales; family Aeromonadaceae; genus Aeromonas; species Aeromonas sp. S15(2024). The sequence goes on from NZ_JBGLQY010000006.1 coordinate 207,459, forward strand.
CAGATTGCGTGGTGGTGCGCCGGTGACGGTGGAGGGGGCGACCCGCCTCGAGTTCGACGAGACGGGCAAGGTGTGCCTGCATCGCGACTACTTTGACCTTGGCGCCATGCTCTACGAGCAGTTGCCGCTGCTTGGGTCCGTGGTGCGCACCATCAAGGGGAGGCTGGGCGCATGAGCGGCCGGGTGCTGATCACCGGCGCCACCTCCGGCATCGGCTTTCAGCTGGCGCTCGATTATCGGCGCGCAGGCTGGCAGGTGTGGGGTTGTGGTCGCGATGGCGAGCGGCTGCTGGCACTGGGGCGCCACGGCATCACGCCGCTGCAGTTTGACGGGCGCTCTGCAAACGCCGTGAGCGAGGCGGCCGCCGGCTTGCCATGGATCGACCTGCTGATCCTCAATGCCGGCAACTGCGAGTACATGACGGTGGACGAGGGGTTTGACGGCGCCCTGTTTGCCCGGGTCATCGAGACCAACCTCGTTGCCACCGGCCACGCCCTAGCCGCCTTTTTGCCGCTGCTGGGGGCAGGCGGACGCCTTGCCATCGTCAGCTCCTCGGTGAGCTGGTTGCCGCTGCCCAGGGCCGAAGCCTATGGTGCCTCCAAGGCGGCCCTCGACTATCTGGCGGATACCTTGCGCCTGGATTTGGCCGGCAAAGGGATCGGTGTGACCCTGATCCGCCCCGGCTTTGTGCAGACGCCGCTCACCGCCAAAAATGATTTTCCCATGCCCTGTCTGGTGACAGTGGAAGAGGCTTCCCGCGCCATCATGAACGGGCTCGCCGCCGGTCGCCACCAGATCCACTTTCCCCGCCGCTTCATCTGGCTGCTGCGCCTGCTCGGTGCGCTGCCGACGGGGCTCTGGCTGCGCCTTGGCCGCGCACTCGTATCGAAAGGACGCCCTTCATGAAGAAAAAGATCGCCATCGTCGGCTCCGGCATTTCAGGCCTCACCGCCGGTTTCCTGCTCCACAAGCTGCACGACATCACCCTGTTCGAGGCGGCGCCGACCCTGGGTGGCCACACCGCCACGGTCGATGTGGAGCAGGCGGGGCGCCGCTATGCCATCGATACCGGCTTCATCGTCTTCAACGATCGCACCTACCCCAACTTCCTGAGACTGCTTGAACGGATCGGGGTAGCGCGCCAGCCGGCCGAGATGAGCTTCTCGGTGAAAAGCCCGCAGGGGCTGGAGTATAACGGCCACAACCTCGACACCCTGTTTGCCCAGCGCAGCAATCTGTTGAGCCCGCGCTTCTACGGCTTCGTCGCCGAGATCCTGCGCTTCAACCGGGAGGCGCGGGCCTGGCTGGTGGATGGACAACAGCAGGGGGAGGGCCTCGAGCTGACCCTGGGGGATTTTCTGCAGGTGGGTGAGTTCAGCGACTACTTCGCCCGCCACTACATCTTGCCGATGGGAGCCGCCATCTGGTCATCGACCCTGGCCGATATGCGCGTCTTCCCCTTGAGCTTCTTTCTGCGCTTTTTCGCCAACCACGGCCTGCTCGAGGTGGCCAATCGCCCCCAGTGGTATGTGATCCCGGGTGGCTCGCGGGAATACATAGGCCCGCTGACGGCCGGCTGGCAGGCAAACATTCGCCTGGCCTGCCCGGTGCAGGGGATCCGGCGTCAGGCGGACGGGGTGCTGATCCAGAGCAGCCATGGCGAGGAGCGGTTTGACGAGGTGATCCTCGCTTGTCACAGCGATCAGGCGCTGGCATTGCTGGCGGACCCGGGCGAGCGGGAGCAGGCCATTCTCGGCGCCATGCCCTATCAGGCCAACGATGTCTGGTTGCACACCGATGCCTCCTGCCTGCCGGTGCGGCGCAAGGCATGGGCCAGCTGGAACTATCAGCTGGGGGAGGATGACGGGGCGCGGCCGCTGGTGAGCTACAACATGAACATCTTGCAGGGGGTGAGCTCGCCAGAGCCCTTCTGTGTCAGCCTCAATCCGCAAGGCAAGGTAGACGAGAGCAAGGTGCTGCGCCGCTTCGTCTATCACCATCCGGTGTTCAATCAGGCCTCCATCGCCGCCCAGCAGCGGCGGGCCGAGATTTGCGGCCAGCAACACACCCACTTCTGCGGCGCCTACTGGTACAACGGCTTTCACGAAGACGGGGTGCGCAGCGCCCTGGACGTGGCCAGGCGCTTCGGGGCCGAGCTATGAAGGATGCAGTCCTGGCAGGCCAGGAGGCGAGTGCCGAGGCCATGACCGGCCCCCTCAGCGCCATCTGGCAGGGGTCGGTGCGCCATCGCCGCTTCGCACCGCGCGCCCATGCCTTCTCCTACAACCTCTTCATGCTGGGGCTGGATCTCGACGAGCTGCCACAACTCGATCGCGGGCGCTGGTTCGGGGTGGAGCGAGCAGGGCTGCTCTCGTTTCACCGTGACGACTACCTGCGTGGCAGCGAGGGGCCTCTCAAGCAGGCGGTGTGGCAGAAGGTGAGTGAACTGGGTGGCGATGCCGAACCCGAGGGGCGGGTGCTGCTGCTTGGCAACGTGCGTTGCCTCGGTTTCTACTTCAGCCCGGTCAACTTCTACTTCTGCTACCGGCAGGGGGATGCACGCTATCTGCTGGCGGAGGTGTCGAATACCCCCTGGAACGAGCGTCACTACTACCTGCTGGATCTGGCGGCGCTGGCCCCCCACGACAAGGATTTTCACGTTTCCCCCTTCATGGGGCTGGCGATGCGCTACCACTGGCGCATTCGCCCGCCCGCGCAGGAGACACTGATCCACATCGAGAGCCACCCCGTATCCGGTGAAGCCAAGCTGTTTGACGCCACCCTGGCGCTGCGCCGGGCGCCGCTGTCGTGCAAGGGGTTGGCGGCCCTGCTGGTCCGCTGGCCCTGGATGACCATGAAGGTGCTGCTCGGGATCTACTGGCAGGCCCTGCGTCTTTTTATCAAACGAACTCCCATTTTCACCCATCCGGAGAGCCGCTAATGGAACTTGTGCAATCAACCCTCTCTGCCTCTTTCATCGACAAGGGGGCCAGGCAACTGCTGCTCAATCTGCTGGGGCGCCTCGAACATGGCCAGCTGTTGCTGCGGGATGGCGCTGAGCGCCACAGCTTTGGCGTGGCGGGCACCGATCTGCACGCCGAGCTGGTGGTGCAGGATCCCGCTTTCTACCGCCGCCTGTTACTGGGGGGCAGCATCGCCGCCGGGGAAACCTGGGTGGAGGGGCTTTGGACCAGCCCGGATCCGGTGGCTCTGGTGCGCTTGCTGGCCCGCAACCTGCCGCTGCTCGACTCCCTTGAGCGGCGTTTGGGCTGGCTCAGCTTCCCGTTCAACAAGGTGCGTCACTGGCTTAACCGCAATACCCTGACCGGGTCGCGCTCCAACATCGCCGCCCACTACGATCTCGGCAATACCCTCTATCAGGGTTTTCTCGACAGCCATATGCAGTACTCGAGTGCCATCTATCCCCATGCCGAGGCCAGCCTGGAAGAGGGGCAACAGGCCAAGCTGCGTACCATCTGCGAGCGGCTGGCACTTGGGCCTGAGGATCATCTGCTGGAGATCGGCACCGGCTGGGGCGGCCTCGCCATCTATGCAGCCCGTCACTACGGCTGCCGGGTGACTACCACCACCATCTCCCGGGCCCAGCACGATTACGCCAAGGAGTGGATTGCGCGGGAGGGGCTGGGGGATCGCATCAGCTTGCTGCTGGAGGACTACCGCAAGCTGGAGGGCACTTACGACAAGCTGGTCTCCATCGAGATGATCGAAGCGGTGGGCCACGCCTTCCTGCCGGACTATTTCCGCCAGCTGTCGCGGCTGCTCAAACCCGGTGGCCGCCTGCTCATCCAGGCCATCACCATCGCCGATCAACGCCATGCCCAGTACCTGCGCGGGGTTGATTTCATCCAGCGTTACATCTTCCCCGGTGGCTGCCTGCCGAGCGTCTCCCAGATGGCGAGTCTGCTGGCGCGCGAGACCGACATGCAACTGGTGCGGCTGCACGATCACGGCCACCACTACGCCCGCACGCTGGCTGATTGGTGCGAGCGCTTCCTGGCGCTGGCGCCCGAGCTGCCGGCTCTCGGTTACAGCCAGGACTTCATCCGGCTGTGGCACTTCTATTTTGCCTACTGCGAGGGGGGATTCTGGGAGCGCACCATCAGCCTGGTGCAGCTGGAAGCGGCCAAACCGGGCCCACTCGGCTGGAGTGGAGATCTGCCCGTCGACGGTCGCTGACCATGTGGCAGTGGGCTCATCTGCTGGGATTCAACCTCTACTGGTTGCTGGCAGTGAAGTGGCAGCAGCCGGGCCCGCTGCTGGCACTGCTGCTGCTTCATTTTCTCTTCTCACCCAGCCGCCAACGTGACTGGCGGCTCATCCCGGTCGCTCTTGCCGGCAGCCTGCTCGATGCCCTGCTCTGGCAGCTCGGGCTGTTTGATTTCAACGCCGGTTTTCCGCTCTGGCTGGTGCTGCTCTGGTGCGGCTTTGCCCTGACTCTCTCTCACGGTCTGCGCTGGCTGCGGCCCTTGCCGCGCTGGCAGCAGGGGCTGTTCGGCATGGTTGGGGGGGCCTCCTCCTATGTGGCGGGCGCCGCCATGGGGGCAGTACACTTACCTTGGGGCATCGGGGTCAGTGCAGCACTGCTGGCGGTGATCTGGATGTGGTGGTTACCCGTACTCCTGTGGGTAACGGTCAAGCTGGAGGGTGAAGCGAGATGAACACCTTTTCGACCGACACCTTGTTGTTTTCCAAGTGGACCAAAGAGAGCCGGCACGAGCTGACCGAGCGTTTCTATCTGGTGGTGGCCTGTCAGCGCGATGCGCAGGGGCAGCTGCAGCAGGTGGTGATGCAGGACATCAACACGCTGCTGGAACAGGAGATGGACTGGCATGAACTCGAAGATCCCGCCCATTGGCACATGGGGTGGAATTAGCCTGCTGCTGGCAGGCTTGAGCCTACCGTTGACCCCTTTCGCCCAGACCGGGCAAGCCCTGATCACCCCCTGGCAGCAGCTGCAGCCGGTCGGGCGCGGCGAGATGAGCTGGCTCTGGTTCAAGCTCTATGACGCCACCCTCTACAGCGAGAACGGCCGCTATCGGCCGAGTCACTATCCTCAGGCGCTCAGCCTCACCTACGCCAGAGCCATCGAACGGGACGATCTCTTGCGCGCCACCGCCGCCGAGTGGCAGCGACTGGGGCTTGGCAGTGAGCAGCAGCGCCAGGAGTGGCTAGGTCAGCTCGCCGCACTCTGGCCCGATGTTCGGGCGGGTGATCGGCTCACCTTCTATGTCGACAAGGGGGGCGCGGGCCATTTCTGGTGGCGGGACAAGCCGCTCGGCACCCTCGCCGATCCGCAGTTTTCGGCGGCCTTTCTCGCCATCTGGCTGGCAGAAGGGAGCCGTGATCCGGCGCTCACCCGCAGCCTGCGAGGAGAGTTCTGATGCAAAAGAGGTTCATGCAGTACATCCACGCCTGGCGCTACCTGCTGTTGTTGCCGCTGCTGCTGCTGGCCGGCTGTGGCAGCAGTCTGGAGGATTATCGCGATCGGGGCCCCGAGTGGGATCTCGCTCGCTTCTTCGATGGCAAGCTGACGGCGCACGGTCTGGTGACCGATCGCAGCGGCGAGGTGACCAGCCGTTTTAGGGTGGAGATGCGCGGGCGCTGGCAGGGGGGCAAGGGAGAGCTGTTCGAGCAGTTCTACTTTGACGACGGCCGCCAGCAGACCCGCACCTGGTTCTTGAGCAAGGGGGCGGATGGTCACTGGCGCGGCACGGCGGCCGACGTGGTGGGGGAGGCGGTAGGCAAGGCGGCCGGCTTTGCCCTCAACTGGCGCTATCAGCTCGATCTGGCATTGCCCGATGGCAGCGTGGTGCGGGTGAGTTTCGACGACTGGATGTACCTGCTCGACCAGGATCGTTTGATCAACCGGGCCGCCATCAGCAAGTTCGGCATCCAGCTGGGGGAGGTGATCCTTTACATCGAGCGGCGGCCTGAATGAGTTCGCCTCGCTCGGTCGGCAACGCGGACGATAGTCACTCGCTATCAATCAGTTAGGTCTTAACGATTACCTTTCGAGTCTGATGGGTTCTAAGATGACCAGGTCGTCAAATCTGGAGGTGAAACATGAAGAGTCCGATTGGTCTTGATACCGTTCAATCACAAGCGCTGGCCGCCGAGCTGAACAAGTTGCTGGCCAGCTACCAGATCCTTTACATGAATGTTCGCGGCTTCCACTGGAACATCCGCGGCAACCAGTTCTTCGAGCTGCACCTGAAGTTTGAAGAGATATACAACGACCTGTTGCTGAAGGTCGATGCTCTGGCCGAGCGTATCCTGACCCTGGATGGCGTACCGCTGCACAGCTTCAGCGACTACCTGAACGTTTCCGCCATTGCCGAGCAGAAGGGGCTGCACGACGGTCGTGCCTGCGTCGAATCCCTGCTGGAGAGTTTCCGCGAGCTGCTGGTGGCCCAGCGCCGCATCCTGGGGCAGGCCGCCGATGCCGGTGATGAAGGGACTGCATCCATTCTCTCCGACTATGTGCAGCAGCAGGAGAAACTGGTCTGGATGCTGCGCGCTTACCTGGCCTGATAGCCAACCAGGCCGGATGCATACGAAGTATGCCGGCTTGATGAAGTGAAGGGCTGGATCTGCCAGACCAGACGCCAGCCCAACCCGTTCCCTTACCGTGTTCTGTTGCAAACCTGAGTTGTCTCTCCTTTTATCCACCCGCTTGCCGCCCTGTTTGGGCGGCTTTTTTTGTTTTTGATCTGCATCAATGAAAATTGAATTGGCAAATTGAATGCCTATTAAGTTTTCCACGAGGGGAATAGAATCGCCACAAAATAAACAACTGAAATGTCCAATTAGGAGAGGCATGATGTTTTGTGTGCAATGTGAACAGACAATTCGTACCCCCGCCGGCAACGGCTGTGCCTATGCACAAGGTATGTGCGGCAAGACGGCAGAAACCTCGGATCTGCAGGATGTGCTGATCTATACCCTGCAAGGGCTCAGCGCCTGGGCGCTGGCCGCCCGCGAGCACGGCATCGTCGACAGCGAGATCGACGCCTTCGTGCCCAAGGCCTTCTTCGCCACCCTCACTAACGTCAACTTCGATTCCGCCCGCATCGTGGCCTATGTCAATCAGGCGCTGGCCTATCGCCAGCAGCTGGCTGCCAAGCTGGCACCGCTGGCCGTGAATGTTGGCGATCTGCCCGCCGCGGCCCGCTTCGAGCCGGGTAGAGAGCTGCTGGAACAGCTGGCCCAGGCACCGCAGACCGCGGTCAACCGCGGCAAGAACGAGGTCAACGAAGACATCATGGGGCTGCGCCTGCTCTGCCTCTACGGCCTCAAGGGCGCTGCCGCCTACATGGAGCACGCCCGGGTGCTGGATCAGCAGGATGCCGGAGTAGCCGCCGAATTCCACCGCATCATGAGCTGGCTGGGTACGGATCCGAGCGATCTGGATCCGCTGTTCAAGTGCGCCATGGACATTGGCCTGCTCAACTTCAAGATCATGGAGATGCTGGATCTCGGTGAAACCACCGCTTTCGGCCATCCGGAGCCGACCCAGGTACGCGTTACTCCGGTACCGGGCAAGTGCATCCTGGTCTCCGGTCACGACATGGTGGATCTCAAGCTCATTCTGGAGCAGACCAAGGGCACCGGCATCAAGGTCTACACCCATGGCGAGATGCTGCCGGCGCTGGCCTACCCCTTCTTCAAGCAGTACCCGCACCTGGTGGGCAACTACGGCTCCGCCTGGCAGAACCAGCAGAAGGAGTTTGCCAACTTCCCGGGCGCCGTGGTGATGACCTCCAACTGCATCATCGACCCGAACGTGGGCAATTACTCGGATCGCATCTTCACCCGCTCCATCGTCGGCTGGCCGGGCGTGACCCACTTGGAAGGAGAAGATTTCTCCGCCGTGATCGCCAAGGCGCAAGCGCTGGAAGGCTTCAAGCACGTTGAGCTCGAGCACTTCATCACTATCGGCTTTGCCCGCAACGCCCTGATGCAAGCCGCCCCTGCGGTGATCGACAAGGTCAAGGCCGGCGAAATCAGCCACTTCTTCCTGGTCGGTGGCTGTGACGGCGACCGTGCCGAGCGCGCCTACTACACCGAGTTTGCCAAGGCGATCCCGCAGGACAGCCTGCTGCTGACCCTGGGTTGTGGCAAGTACAAGTTCAACAAGCTCGACTTCGGCGACATCGGCGGCATTCCCCGTCTGCTGGACGTGGGTCAGTGCAACGATGCCTACTCTGCCATCCAGCTGGCGCTGGCGCTCTCCGAAGCGTTCGAGTGCGGCGTCAACGATCTGCCGCTGACCCTGGTGCTCTCCTGGTTCGAGCAAAAAGCCATCGTCATTCTGCTCACCCTGCTGGCGCTGGGCGTGAAGGACATCCGCACCGGCCCGACCGCCCCGGCCTTCCTCACCCCGGCCCTGCTCAAGGTGTTGGAGGAGCAGTTCGGTCTGAAAGGTACCACCACGGCCGAAGCCGATCTGGCCGAGATCCTGGCGGCCTGAGCAAAGAGACAGCCTTACACGCTCAGCATGTTGTAAGCCTTTGGCGAGCCTGATGGCTCGCCTTTTTTTAGCGACCCCTTTCCAACATTTTTCAACAAGAGGAGCCTTGCGATGACCTCCACCTCCCTCACCCTCAGGTGCATCGGCCGCCGGGCGGATACCCACGATGTAGCGAGCTGGCAGTTTGTGCCGCAGACGGGCAGCCTGCCCGCCGTGCTGGCGGGCCAGTGCGTGACGCTACACACCGAGATTGACGGCAAGCCCCACTGCCGTGCCTATACCCTCTCCTCCAGCCCGCAGGATGCCTGCTGGCAGGTCACCATCAAGGATGTCGGACTGGTCTCCCACCATCTGCATCAAACCCTGCAAGTGGGGGACGAGATCCGGGTGGATGGCCCCTTCGGCGACTTCAACCTGACTGCCTTGCCCTGCGAGCGGCCGCTGCTCTTGAGTGCTGGATCCGGCATCACCCCTATGTGGGCCATGCTGCGCGACGAGCTGGCCAAACGGCCGGACGCCGACATCCGCTTCATTCACAGCGCCCGCTCGCCAGAGGATGTGATCTTCGCAGACGACCTGGCTGCGCTGGCCGCGGCCCATGCCGGCGTTCGCCACGCGTTAGTGCTGGAGCAAGTACGGGAAGAGGCGCCGACGGCTTATCCCTGGGTTGGCCGGCTCACGCCGGAGATGCTGAGGGAGCTGGCGCCGGATTTGCTCGCGCGCCACGTCTATCTGTGCGGGCCTGCCCCCTACATGACCGCAGTCTGCACCATGCTGGCGGAGCTGGGACTGCCGGCAGCGCAGTTGCACCAGGAGTCGTTCGGCCTGCCTGCTGGAACATCGAGTGCGGCGCCAGTTGCGGCCAGCAGCGACCACTTCTGGCTGACCCTCAAAAAGAGCGGCAAGAAGGTGAAGATCCTGCCGGGTCAGACCCTGCTGGCAGCGCTGGAGGGGGCGGGGGAGACCATGATGGCGGCCTGCCGTGCCGGGGTGTGTGGGGCCTGTCGCTGTACCACGGAAGGTGAGATTGAGCGCCAGAGCGTGATGACTCTCAGCCCGCAGGATCTGGAGAGTGGGGTGGCATTGGCCTGCTCCTGCACCGCCAGGGGGGATGTTTGCGTCGACTATTGAGGAAAGGTAATGGGTACCCTGCTCTTTTCGCTACGAAGCAAGGCGGGTAGACTCAACTCCAGTTTCAGTCGAACACGGGATACATAATGACAATTCTGGTCACAGGGGGCGCCGGCTATATCGGCTCCCACACCCTGGTTGAGTTATTGAACGCCGGGCAACAGGTCGTGGTGCTGGACAACCTCTCCAACTCCTCCCCCGAGTCGCTCAAGCGGGTCGAGCGGATCACCGGCAAGCCGGTCATTTTCGTCGAAGGGGATGTGCTGGATCGGACTTGCCTGCAGCAGCTGTTTGCCGATCACCAGATCGAGTCGGTGATCCATTTCGCCGGGCTCAAGGCGGTTGGCGAGTCGAGCCAGATCCCGCTCACCTATTACCAGAACAACATCACCGGCACCCTGGTGTTGTGCGAAGAGATGGCCAAGGCCGGCGTGTTCCGGCTGGTATTCAGCTCCTCAGCCACCGTTTACGGCGATCCTGCCTCGGTACCGCTGCGGGAAGATTTCCCCACCAGCGCCACCAACCCTTATGGCCGCTCCAAGCTGATGGTCGAAGAGATCCTGCGCGATCTCGCCAAGTCCGATCCCCGCTGGGCCATCGTGTTGCTGCGCTACTTCAACCCGGTCGGTGCCCACGAGAGCGGTCTGATTGGTGAAGATCCCAACGGCATTCCCAACAACCTGCTGCCTTATATCAGTCAGGTCGGCGTGGGCAAGCTCAAGGAACTGGGGGTGTTTGGCAACGACTACCCGACGCCGGATGGTACCGGGGTGCGCGATTACATCCACGTGGTGGATCTTGCCATCGGTCACCTCAAAGCGCTGGCACGCATCGCGTCGGATACCGGGGTCTTTACCTACAACCTGGGTACCGGTCAGGGTTACTCGGTGCTGGAGATGATCAAGGCATTTGAAGCGGCCAGCGGTCGCACCATTCCCTATCAGATCAAGCCCCGTCGCCCCGGCGACATCGCCGAGTGCTGGGCCGAGCCGCACAAGGCCCGTGCCGAGCTGGGCTGGCAGGCCGAGCGCGGTCTGGAGCGGATGATGGTGGATACCTGGCGCTGGCAAAGCCAGAACCCGAACGGTTATGGCCCTGCTGCGAAGCCGTGATCAAGGGTCATGCGCTGCTCGGGAACCTCATTTATTCATATAAACTCGGGTCCCTGCGCAGCTCTTCGCCTTGCTGACCGCTTCTCACGGCGGCCCATCAGGCCTGATGGTTTGCAGCTTGAATAGCAAAACGCCCCGGCATGCCGGGGCGTTTTTTATGTGCCGGCGCGGGATTACTGAATGCTCTTGCCGGCGCGCACATCCTTGATGAAGCCTTTCAAGCTGGCCAGATCACGGGGGGCGCCGCGCAGGATCTGATCGCCGATGATGAAGGCCGGTGTGCCCGAGATACTCATGGCTTCGGCCAGCGCCCGGTTGGTGCCGAGATTCTGATCGATGCCGCCATCCTTGATCTTGGCTTCAACCTTGCTCCAGTTGACGCCGGCTGCTTCCGCCAGCTGCTTCACCTGTGCCTCGTCGGCCAGCGGGCCCTGATGGGCGTACAGCTTCTCGTGGAAGGCCTGGTACTTGTCGGGCTGACCCAGCTGTACCGCCAGGGCGGCGCGGGCGGCGAAGTAGGAGGTCTCGCTCAGGATCGGGAACTGCTTGTAGATGTAGCGAATGTCCTTGTCTTCTGCCAGCAGCTGCTTGATCAGCGGGTGGGCGCGTTTGCAGTAGCCGCAGTTGTAGTCGAAGAACTCGACCACGGTCAGGCTGCCCTTGGGATTGCCGCTCTCCGGATCCTGGTTGCTATAGAGCTGCTTGGCGTGTGCCTTGATCAAGGTCTTGTCGCTCTCGGCCTGCTGGCTCTCCTGCTTGGCGCGCAGAGCGTTGGACATCTCGACCAGGATTTCCGGGTTCTTGACCAGATAGTCGCGCACTATCTGTTCCACGTCGCTTTTGGTTAGTTCGCTCGCCTGAACCGGCGCCGCAAGCAGGGTGGCACCCGACAGGGCGCAAAGCAGGGCATGTTTGATTTTCATAAGTCCATCTTGCTGGGGATTTCGTGATGCTGACTATAGTGGGTGAGTCTGTTTTCAAGTCAAGTTATCTGGTTGAAAAAGCGCTGGTTATGCTCAAATTGGCGGCTTTGTGCGTCAGTTAGCCCAATAAATCGGCAAACGAGCGGCGAGGGGATTTACAAGGGCGATCGCCATGGGTAATATTCGCCGCACTGTCGCGGAGGGGTGGCAGAGCGGCTGAATGCACCGGTCTTGAAAACCGGCGATGGGCGACCATCCGTGGGTTCAAATCCCACCTCCTCCGCCATCTATATAGCCCAATTGATTGATTCGGTTGGGCTTTTTTGTGTCTGTGATTTTTGGTATACCAGTGAGTATGCCATTAGATGTTGGCTGCCTTTCTCCTCTATCGCATTTCTTTGGACAAGTATCGGCCCCACTTTCCGGTAGCTGCCCCTTGTGCTACTACCCGTAAAACGTAGCGCGTTACGAATGCCAGCGTTGCGTCGTATGCTTCATTGCATTGCCTATTCATATTTCGGATAGACAATGTGGCCAATAATCGAGCAGATCAAGCGAGAGTCACTGACATAAAACGTTTCTAGGTGGTCTGCGTTCTGTTCTCCAATAAAAAACACCCATGCTTTATCTTTCCTACCACCCCTTCTAGCCTGTTTGGCCTCTTCCTTTGCTGCATCTAACTCGTTAAGTAACATGGTTTTTTTGGCTTGTGACCAAGATTTCCACTCGACATGGAGCTGATAGTTTTTCGAGGGTTTCCGGTCTTCCCATTCTCCTGCTAGGGGGATAATTAACCGCTCCTCGCTCTGGGTGATCGGTAGCCACAACAACTCGGAATAAAAGATCTTCGTATCAGGGTACTTCTGAATTGGGCTACCTAACCTCTTGAACGCCGTCAGGTAATTGTCGGCTTCAATCCCAGGGATCTCCAAAGAGATGTTACGGTCGTGGGGGAAGTTGATGAACGCACGACAGATAGGGCGAATGCTTTGAGCTTTGCGTCTGGAAGTGCGTTGGGGGCCATTACCATTACCAGCAGCTACGGTTGGTGAATGTACCGAGGTTGAACCGTTTATTCCGTTTCCTTGATTAGTAGCTGTCGCTGGCCGTTTATCTATTAGCACTAGCCCTGAAGGTGACAACCCTGGCGATGAGTCCAATTGTTGACGCACGCTTTGTGTCTGTCCTTGGCTGATTACTTCCCGCTCAGCATCTGCATCACAATGGATGAGATGTTCCTTTCCCGGCATTTTGTTGAATGAGGGCCTCTTTTTGTTCTCTTTTTTCCAGGATGAGGGGTACATATCGATGCCGCATCCCCAGCACTCGTAACCATCCTTATCGACATGCACCAACATCCAGAGGGTCTCAGCCTCTATGATCTCACCGGTGCGTTTATCACGAGCAGATTCCATCGTTTTTATCCTTAGGCTTACCACGAAATTAATTGCTCCCATTACGACATGGGACGGATGAGATTGTCCACCAATAAGACTCGATAGGAGCTTTTTATGGGGGCGGGAATGCCAAGTTAGAGAATGAACTCATGCCGATCTGCTGTGCCTTGGGTATGGTAAATCGCCAGGTAGACATAACCATGGCTTCCCAAGGTGTCAGCTTCACAGGTGAAACCGTCGTGTTGAACAGTGATACGTTACTGGCATCGGGCATCCAGCTCACCGGTCAGCAGCTTGACTTCCAGTTCCTTGATGATGGTTGGGAAAGCTGCTTCCAGCTGGTCTATTGCCACCTCTGCCCATTCGCCAACCAGTGAGGCCCGATCTGACAGAAAGTGCAGTCGGTGGTGCTCTTGGATAAGACGAACGCCAAAGCGCGGGGTGACGGTATGGGGTAAACCCCACTGCGCAAAAATCCGCGTGGGCTGGTCTGGGGCTGCGGGTTGTTGGTCATTGGTGTTGATAGCTGTCGCGGTCATGATTAGCGATACCTCAGTTGAATGTCGATGAAGGTGCCGGGCACGTTGTGGCGCTGGCGCAATCTGGTCAGATGCTCCGAGAGTTCAGTCAGGCTGGCCAGTCGCCCCCGGTAGAGCCGGGAGAGATTGATGTAGTCAGGGTGACTCACGGCGATGGTTACCTGATGCCCTGGCTGCCAGCGGCCAAAAAGGTGGGCTTTGGCCTCTTTGATGGTGGTGATGCCGGGAGCGGGTAACATCTGCCGGTTGCGCAGGTGCAGCTTGTTGAGCTCGGGGGCATAGCGATGCACCTCGAGTCTGGTGATAAGACGGGTCATGTTCGGTGACTCCAATGATGCAAAGGGCCAGCCTGTGAGGGCTGGCCCTTTATGCAGTGTGTGAATGAGCTGGGCTTGGGTGGTCGTGTCTGTTTGCCGGGCCGCAGTGACAGGCGCAGTGGCTAGCCGTTGTAAAACAGGATGTAGTTCACACCAGCTTGTTGGGCGGCAGTAATTAAGGGTTGCAGTGCTGGCGGGATAGCATCGAGCTCCATAGCCAGGTTCAGGGTGAACTCATAGGCCGAGCTATCCTTCACACCGACATGCTCATGGGAGGCTATTTGCTTGACCCATTGCCACTCAGGCGCCAGGTCTGCGTCATCGTAATCACCGATGATGGAACTCATGGCGACATCCAGCATCTGCATAACCGAATGGCCTGCCAGTGGGTCAGGTGTTGCAGGGATGGTGTTGGTCATTGCATCGCTCCTTGTTGTCTGGGTTGTGCGTTACATCTGATTGATAACCGGCTTGCAATTGAGCCGGTCCAGCAGGTGCCGCGAGCCGTACTGGGCTACCAGCCGGTCTATGGCCATCTGGGCGCAGGCCGCTCTGCTGGGCTTATTCTCAGGAATTGCGTAACGCGCAGTGAGCCAGCCGCCGAGCAGTGCAATTCGGTAGCCACTGGGGATATGGGTGAGCGAGGTGCCGATGCCCCTCCCGTGAATGAGGAAGGGCACGGTCTGCCCGCCGATGTCGATATCGATGCGTTGGCCCTTGAGCTCAAAGGTGGTGAGCTCGGCAGTTTGCGAATGTTTGCCGGGCACCTTGATGGTGATGTTCTTAGCCATTTCACACCTCCGGCTTGGCTTCAAAATGTCGGGTCACAACGCCCGCTTCTGGGTCGATGCTGATAAACGCCGGTGCTTGTGGGTGGTACTGGTAGAGCCGCGCCAATTCAGCGCGAAACGCCTCAACGTTTGGCGCAATCACATGGCTGGTATCGCCTTCGGCGTAGGTAAAGGTCTCCAGCCTCTCTGAGTGAATCCAGATGCCGAAGTACCAAGCGTCTCCCTCGGTGTCGTATTGCTGCCAGCCCTGGGCCAGCAGCGTCCGGTCGTAGTAGTAACGGTCAGCCTGATGGCTCTCCCGGTCGATGCGGCAACCCGTCACGGTGAGCTCAAGCGGGATACGCCCTACCTTCAGAGCCTTCTTGACCCGGCGCAATGTGTGCCGTGCCTTGGCCTTCTCTTTGCGCGGGTCGTAGGGGTTCAGCTTGCAGCCCACGTAGTTGAGGATCCCCTCGGCATTGGCGGCTGCATTGTGCGTCAGCGTGTGCAGCAGGGCGGTGACTTCACGGCGGGCCAGTGTGCCCACGTGATAGAACTTGTTCATGATACTTCTCCTTGAAACAAACACCCCGCTAGTTAGCGGGGTGGTAGATGTCGAGGTAGAGGTAGCCGTAGTTGCGCCTCGGACTGGCTTCACACACCTAGCCCTTGTGTTCAAGGCGAAACACCTCGTCCATGTCGGTGCATATCTGGTATGCCTTGGCCATCTTGGTTAACTCACGCAGGAAGTGCGGCAGCACCGTGTCGCACTCGGCCCGCCACGCCTCATCTGGCTCGCCGTACATACCGGCACGGTCGCCCAGGAAATCAACATAACCACGTTGCAGAATGGCTCGAGCCCCCAGCTTGGGCAGGTTCGGGGTGCCCAGTCCCCATGTCATGTGCTCGAAGATGCTCATGTGTGGCTGCTCCAGTTTGGGTTGTCGTTGGTGCAGTGGTTGAAGTAGGCACCCACAATGGTGCGTAACGGGATAGCCGAGGTCGTTGCACTCACGCTCCCACCACGCAAAGTTAATCTCGCGGGGCTGGTTGTCCACCATGTCCAGTGGACTCACGAACAGCGTGGTCTTGTGCATCGTTGGCACGGGCTTGATCTTGTCGGGGCCAGCGCGCTTGCCGGTCTCGTCATAGTCGTGTGCCCACTTCGGGAAGGTGAGCTGATAGGTAATGAGCCTATGCAAATCGCCATGTGCGCTCATTGCCTGAGCTACTGCGACCTGAGTGAAGCTATCGTTGAATTCGATCATGGGTGTTTCTCTCTTTCTGCAGGTGAACGGTAAACCGCTGCCAGCAGCGCAAACTGTTCAACCAGGTAACTGATGCTGATGCCCAGTTCATCACTGACCCAATCACCTAGACGCTGATGTAGTTGTGCCATGTCATTGGCGATACGCTGGGCTATATGGGCCGTTGAGCTCGGTGGTGAGCTTGTCACCGTCAGGGTGATGGAGAGATTCATCGCATCTCTCCCCAAGGGGCTTGCTCCCACAGTGACAGCCGGGTCAGCACGTCTTGCGCGAGAGCCTGTTGCAACTGCTGTAGTACCTGCACAAGCCGAGGTGCCTGCTCAGGGCTCCCGCTCCATTCACTCGATTGGTACAGGGCGCAGCAGGTGAATTTGTACAGCGCCACCAGTTCGGCATCGGTGAGTGGTGTCTGGTGGTAACGGTGGGCAGGTTTGAGCGGACTCAGCGTGGTCGAGCGGTGCTTGCGTGGTTCCTTCTGGTCCTGCTGACGCCCTAGCTGATAGCGATGCCAGACAGCCCGCCGATTGGCGAGCATCATCAGCCGTACCAACCGGTCTACCCGCCACGTCCAGGTGCTGGTCGTGTCTGCTGGTGGCAGCCACCAGAGGGTACGCAGCAACTCAAGGGTGTAGTGGGGGGGCAACGGGGCATTGCAAAAGCGGTGCAACTGTACGGCAAAAGCAAGGTAGTCCTTGCGGTCAATTATGAAGGCAGACATGGGGATGGCTCCTTGAAATGCAAAAGGCCACCTGCAGTGAGGTGGCCCAGTGGGTTGTGTCGGAATATTCGGATCATGGTATTGGCGCGAATGATCCGGGTTTGGGGATGCTGGTGTTATTCGTGCGCCTGCTCTGCGTCTGGGTGAGCAACATCAAACAGGATGGCGTAGAGCGCACAATCAATGCCGTTAACGGCGTCGTGGTGCGGGTAATAGGGCGTTGCGTCTCTGGAGCGATCGAAGTAGTCGCCAAAGCAACTGAGATACTCGCGTATCTCAACGGTAGAACCGTGCAGCAAGGTCTCTTCAAGCTGCCTGGCATAAACTGGGTCATCACGCGCCTTGGCGACGGCCTTCTTCAATAACGCCAGCGCCTCCTCGTTGCAGGCGGTAGCCAGACGATGGCGCAGCTTGCCCTGGGTTTCCTCAAGGGAATAGGGATTGGGTAATCGCATGGCATTGGCGCGGCTAATGGCGCAGCTGATGCAGCAGTGCATCGATAGCCTCGATACAGTCAGCCTGGGTGAGCAGGTAACCGTTAGGCAGGTGAGCCACGATGGCGGGCTCTGCCTGAATCTCGACGTTGTCTGCAAGCCAACAGCGCAACTCGATGAGGATATCGAGGGTGGTGAGGTGGTATTTACCTGGGGGCTAGTTCATAGCTGCCCTCTTTCGGCCATCGAGACTACGCCTTCGGCACCAACCACCAGATGGTCGAGCAATCGCACATCGACCAGCGTCAAAGCCTCTTTGAGGGCTTGGGTAAAGACCCGGTCAGATTGGCTGGGTTCCGGGTCACCGCTGGGGTGATTATGCACCGCGATGATGGCCCCGCAATTGAGTATCAGGGCCCGCTTGACCATTTCCCGTGGGTAGATGTTGGCGCTGTCGAGGGTGCCACGAAACAGCTCCTCAAAGGCCAGCACACGATGTTGGGCGTCGAGAAATAGTGCGCCAAACACTTCATGTTCCCGGTCCTGCAGCAGGGTTTGCAGCTGCTCGGCGGCCTCTGTGGTACTGGTGATGGCAGTACCTTTGGCCAGTCGCTTGCGAGCAATCTGATTGGCGATACGCAGCAGGTCTTGCTCGGTCACGGGTTCGGTGACGACATAGGTGCCGGGGCATTCCCCGGCTTTGAGCTTGTGGTAACGCATAGTGGTCTCCTGAAAAAGAAAGACCCCGGCAGCGCGAGGCATACCGGGGCTAAATGCAGAGGTGTTGCTGGTTCACTTTGAGGGTAGTTCAGTTGGCCTTGCCTTGGTGGTGGCTTCTGCTCTTGCTCCGGCTGTGGGTCCCCATATCACCGGTATCAGCGATCCGGGGACCAGCAC
Organism: Aeromonas sp. S15(2024); assembly: GCF_041402265.1. Lineage (NCBI taxonomy): Bacteria > Pseudomonadati > Pseudomonadota > Gammaproteobacteria > Aeromonadales > Aeromonadaceae > Aeromonas > Aeromonas sp. S15(2024). The sequence goes on from NZ_JBGLQY010000006.1 coordinate 225,456, forward strand.
GGTGAGCGGGATAGCCAGCGCAATGCTCAGCCGTTCCGCCAGCTGGTAGGCTGGTCCTATGGTGTCATAGTCTGCGACCCAGGTAGCCAGGGCCAATCCGCTGGCCTCTACCGCTCGCAGGTAGACACTGTAGCCCTGTACGGTCAGGCCACTGTCACGCACCACATGAGTCTCACCATCCCGATTAATCGCTTCCAGCTCAACGGCTATCGGTTGTTTGGGCATCGTGTGCCTCCTCTTGAGGTAAGGGGTCACTCTCCACGCCATAGCCGTGATGAATGCAGGCACGCTGCAGGTCGCTCAAAAAGCGCCCCAGTACACGGGGCTGCTCTGAGAGCGGGACCGGGCCAGCCTGACAGCGCCAGAAACAGCGACGTGTGGGGTCCACACAGATTTCATCCACAGGCTGGCTCATAGTGTGCCAGTCCTCGGCATTGGTGAGGGAGAGCAGTTGCCACTGCACGCCAGACCAACGCAGATGTAGCGTAACGGTGCGGGTATGTGGGCTATTAGGGGTCAGGTGCAGCAACCAGCGCTCACCCTGGCAGATTGGCTGCAGTTTGGCCTTGGTCGCAACCAGTCCCAGCCACTGGCGTGAATAGTGAGATAGCGGCAGTTCGTTAGTCATCACACACCTCCTAATCCCCGCTGACCTCAACGGTGAAGTACGCCATCCGGCAGTAGGCAACAAAGTTGGTCTGCCACAGGGTGAATAACTCGTGGGCCTCGGCGCGTTGCATCGGGCCCCATCCTTGCAAATAGTGTTCGTCATCCAGGAAGTTGAAATCGAGCTCCTTACAGAGCTCGGCATCCAGACCCAGTCCCTGGTAACTGAAATCGGTGACGTAATCGAACCGCCAGCCATCGAGCCCACGGATCAGGCGGATCTCGACGGGGTGAGCCCCTCCCTGCTCGGGGCTATAGGTGGGACTGCGAAAGTTGAAGGTGAGCTGGGTCAGGCGCTCGAGGTTGAGGTCGGAATGGGCGAGCTCCTGAATGAGTCGCGCCAGTAGCGCTTGGGCAACGGCGCCCTGATAAAAGCAAAATGACATAGTGGTGTCCTGATGAACAAAAAAACCGGTGCACGAGGCACCGGTTGTAGCGTGATGGAAGAGCAGGATTAGGGGTGGGCTGCAAACTGGTATTGCGCTTCCCCCTGGTCGGTGAGCAGCTTAACTTCGAGGACGTTACAGTGAACGTCCAGGGCGAGCTTGAGTGTGTCGCCAAAGCTGAGCGTCTGGGGGAGTCGCTTGTGTGGGACAACGCAATTACCACGATTGACGGTCACATCTTGCACGGTGATGTTATTGCTGTGAGAGACTAATTGCAGCTCCTTGACCGGATAGCCTGTGACGTACTCAACCAGGCGCCAGCCGACATCAAAGGTGGGGGGGGGCAAGGCTGTCGGTATGGTATGTGTCTCGCTGCCCACAGAAGGCGGCTGTGTATCAGCCCCATCAGACGACAGGCAACTGAAATCAGGTGTCTGCGTGCCGGGCAACACGTTGGCCGCCTCGTTGGTCGGCAGTGCAAGTGACTTGCCATCCGTGGTCAAAATGCTGATTGACTTGGCGCTGCGTAGTTTTTCCCACATGTCGATGAAATTGTTCTCACCGACACGGGACGTGGTCTCATAAGGCGTATCGTATTGGCTGCCATCAACAATCATGGCGAACCCTTGAGGGACATAAGCGCCATACTCCTTGCCTTGCACGGTGGCCGTCATGGTGACCGGTTGGGTGTCACTACAGGCGATATAGAGCGAGTTATGCTCATCCACGACCGCCATATACTCGGTTGTTCCCTGAGCCCATCCGGTACTCCAGCGCCCCTGTTCACCCAATGCGAATGCAGGCACGGTCAGCAACATGCCAAGTAACATGAAAACGATGCGATACATGAGGTTATCTCCCTGAGTTCACACGGCATAGCCGAGAATGTTGGACATGAAGCTTTGAAAGGCCATAAAACCGATAAAGCCACCGATAGCCTGGGGGCCCATCATCCAGAACAGTTTGGCTTTGAAGGTGGCAGCAGCGCTGCCGGTAACAATCCAGTCTGGTCGGGTAAAGCGGCGAAAAAATTCGCCAAGGCTCATGCCGCCACCGGTGAATAACGTGCCGAAAATGAAGGTGGCCAAGTATCCACCGACACCCAACTGCGGGCCGTGGTCGAGCCATGCAAGGTGGAGGGTCAGCGCAGCAAAGAGTAAGCCGGCAACAATAAAGTAATATTTCATGATGTTTCCTCATGGATAGATTAATGCGCAAGCTTGCTGGTGAGAGCAGGCTTAATGTGTCGCAGTGGTGGGTTACATGCTCAAGGAGATAGCAACGTGATGAGGGGCGAAGTGGACTGCGCGGATATCACACACCTCTTTAAATACTGAGTGGCAACCCTATGGGTTGATAATCAACTCTGCAGGCCCTTCATGTCAACAGGTCCATGGTCAACCATTAAGGTTGATATGGAGGAGCTATGACAGATATCGCCATTAAACAACTGGCCAAGACAGTTGGCCGTGCCATCGCGCGGCAGCGACAGCAAGCAGGATTGACTCAAGAGCAAGTGGCGGAGCGCCTCGATATCGGAATGGAGGCCGTCTCCCGGATGGAGCGTGGTGTCGTGGTGCCAACCATTGTGCGGTTGGCTGAGCTGGCTCAGCTGTTTGATTGTGAACTGGCGGACTTCCTGCGTGAGAGCAGTAACCGCCCAACCGAACAAGGTCTTGTGTTGAGCCAACAGCTTGCCAGGCTGGATGAGGCAGACCGGGCATGGTTGTTGGAGACGATAGTGCGTCTGGTTGCCAGGCTCGCGGGTGAAAAGACATCATCGACATGATGTCGCGTCAATTACTCGCGCCTTGTTGGCATCATTATCAGGTGACCCAGGATACCGCCCAATAATACCGCCCCACCCAGCCAGGGGTTATCCGTTGCGCTGGCGGCACGCAATAACCAGCGCGATACCTGCGGGCTGTGACTGACCCCCTCGATACACCACTGAACAAAGTGCTCACAATTATTAAAGGCAGGGTGATAACGTTGCTCCCCCAGACGTAGCCATGCCCTGGTAATGGCCTCGTCATGGGTAAATCGTCGGTATGGATGTGACTCGACCCTGACAATATTGCCTTGTGCAAAGGTCTCCAGGGAAACACGCTCAATGCCATCGTTCTCACCAACCCCGGAGGTGCTCATCCCTCCGGCATAATGCATCACGAATTGATTGCCAAGATAAAGGCCATGGTGTTCAAAGCCGAGGCGCGGGCTGACCAGATGGTCACCCGGTTGTGGTTCCCGTAATGGTGAGACAAACATATTTTCTCCAGATATTGGTGGATAGTATTGAATAATGGTTACTTCTATTTCCCTAAAGTGGGGGAGCTATTGATGAATTGAAATGCAAAGAATAGCGTCAATTCTCATTGGTAGGATATAGGTTTTAAATGTTTTGGAATGAATTGTTTGACTGATAATAGAGCGCTGGTGATACCACCTGCGCTCAGCCGAATACGTGCTAGTAATGACCTTGCGGCTGGTAGTTGGGAAGGGTTAACTGGTCGTTCTGTAAATTGATATAAGTGGCATTGGCTACTCGTCGCAATTGGATGTTTCTTCTGGATTCAAGTATTGCCAAGGCCATATCAAGATTTTCTTTTTTGCGTAATTTCGAAGGGCCTTTTTGTAATAGCATGGTTTTGTTAATGGCAAAAACGCCCAACACATCATAATACTGAGAATTAGCTCCGATAAATGTGAGTAATGCCTGGATAAGTGATTCGGTTATTTCATGAAAATCCACTGCTTGTTGGTATTGGGCTGAGTACTCTCTAACCATTGAGTATGCATCATTAATCATGTCGCTTTTAATAGTGTCGTTATCATCTTTCTCTAAGAAAACATGCATGACTCCGGCTAGTCTTAATATGTGTTCTGTTGCGCGATGAATAAACTCAAGCGACGGGTCGTTGCTATTAAAACTCATGTTAAAGCAATGACTCTCCCTATCCTTATTAATGCTAAAGATATGATCGCAATCTCCCACCATCAATAATCTGTGTTCATGAGTATTCCTAAGTAAAAAAGTTTGATGTGCAGAATCTAATAACGTGCGGATACGTTTGATAAAACGGTCAAGGTGAGGGGTTGATATCGTTTCAGTTCGAGGCTGCTGAAACAACATGGACGGTGGTTGAGAAATAGCAAACAAACACCGTGCAAAGAAGCCACTTTCCTTAGCCTGTTCACCGTGAATGCGAACGTATTTCGCAAAGATGGAGGGTTGCAACATAAGATTCATACTGAAACGATAGTTGTTCACGTGGCTGCGTCCAGTCGATATTCGCTCAACAGTGAATGGCCTGGCATCCCAGAGTGAGTTATAAAAGCTGGGCATGGAAAAATCCTTGCCGTTGAGAATTTTTCCTGCTTCATCCGTATTAAGGCATAGGCACCGCCATGGAGCGCTCAACGCTTTCTGTAATGCTGGTTGGGTGATATCGCTGACGAATATCTTGGGAGCAGCTCTCATGATGGGTTTTGTCTCTTTATGTGATTTGAGCTCTGCGCTCACATTCACTTCATCCTCTTTGTGCTGATTGACTATTGCTTTTTTGAGTTTTGACTTGAGTAATTTAAGGCGAATATTATAAATCTCTATATCATGTTCATAATCGTTTTTATGTGTTTTTTCATCATCATTTTGGCGTTGTTCAAAGTCACGAAATGGTGCTGATAAAATATTGTCTACTGTGCTCTTGCGAGCGCCTGACTCAGCGATAGTAATACAATACAGTGAGAGAGGAATAGGGGTGTTGGTTAAGGGGTTAAATACATCAGCTGAGGCTTGTACCGCCACAGCCATGGCATTGAGCATGCTATTGATGATGATGCCATCACTTGCCTGAGTGAGTAACCGCAGCTCGGTGACGACATGTTGTAGCTGCTGCGGCAATAAATTGCACATCTGGCTGGCGCTGTAGGGAGACAGAGAAAAAGGTAAGGGTTGCATCATGGACTCCGATGTATGGCATGTGTGCCTCAATAATGCGCTAATGATTAGCGTGAAAATGAGACTCGAGTACCTTAAATCAACGTTTTCCTGTGATGGCTGTCAAAAATCACATCATGGACTACTGATATGAGAACAAACCCTCGCTCGATAGTTTCACCTGAATTGAGTCCTGAGTGAGTTCTTGCCGGATGTGTGGTTCGCCGGTTTTTATCTCTCTTCCTGTCAGGAGTCTGTTGCTATGAATACCTGTAATAAACCAGTGCGTATCCTTCGCTTGAAGGATGTGTTGTTCAAGCTGAATATTGCACGCAGTACGTTATATGATTGGATGAATGAACGCTCACCCCGTCATGACCCTACTTTTCCTAGAAGGGTAAAAATAGGCCTCAATAGCATAGGCTGGCTAGAAAGTGAGGTGGATTGTTGGATCTTGTCTCGCTTTGACACCCCCCATTTATAGCGTATTGATTGGATTGACGAGACTATAAGGTGAGGTGCAGACGAGTATCTCAATCTACACACTACTACTTGTTAAGTTGTCATCAATGCCACGTTGGGTGCATATATTGCACCACTTTGTGGATGTCCTTAGAGGGGGTGGGGAATGTCTTGTGATTCTGATAGCGTGTGCTGGAAAGGATTAAAGTAATTGTTGAGTGAGCGCACATGCAAAAGCTAAGTTCAGAGTGGTTTATAAAACTAATCTCCCGGTGTGTTCGGGCGTTTACTTTTAAATAATGCGTCTTTCTTGGAGGGTTAGATGTTCACGAGGTTTGGTAATAGTAATATACCTAACGTCTAACATATGCAATATGCAAATAACAAATCGTGCTCTAGATGGATCTCCACCCTAAAATACATCCTATATCCCCATGAAGTGTGCGTGTGTCTGATATACATCAGACTTGTATGTAGCTTACAAGCTAATAGCAATGCATGTAAGGCAATTAGCGCAGCCGACAGTAATATTTCACATCACTAACCTAATGCATGAGTGAGCTGACACTCACTCCTCATAATACCAGTGATATGTCATCAGCTCGCATGGTTATGCCATGCCGTTAAAAATGGAGTGACAAATTCAATGAGCAATCATTACTTGAAACCCGGTGAGCTTGAACAGTTGCTTGCCAAGGTCGAGGGGTTATATGGCGAGGTTTCCTTAACACAGCTAAAAACTGCTATAGACGTCATCGAGGATTTCTTGAGTGTATTTTCACGCGTCTTTGCTGTGCGTGTTGATTTGCATTTTCCTCAGATGCTTTCAGCAGATGCGCCTGACATGCCGACTTGTTTTCCAAGAACAGATCCCAAAGCGATTACACGCTTCTTTGCGTCTCTCTCGAGTCAACTATTAGCTGAACATCACCGAAAAGGAAAGCGAGGCACACCGGCGCCTTTTGGTTATATCTGGGTGAGGGAGCAGAATGCGAGTGACTTCCCTCATTACCACCTGGTTCTACTTTTCAACAAGGATGACTACGCGTATCTTGGTAACTATAGTGATTTCGAGATGGTTAATATGGCCATCAGAATACAGAGAGCATGGTGTAGCGCGTTGCGACTGCCATTTCCTGAGCACGCTCGTCTCGTTCATTTTCCTGATGGTGGTGCATATTGGCTTAGGCGCCAGACTGCGACAATGGACTGTGTGGCTTATCGAGAGTTCTTGCTGAGGACTGCGTATCTCTTTAAGTTGCATTCTAAAGTATCTGGCGAACGTAACTTTGGTCGTAGCTTGCCAATAGGTAAGACTGGTGTTTAACCTACTACGCTGCAGAAAGGGGGCAAATAAGCCCCTTTTATTGGACTGGTATTGAATACGTTGTAATTTAAGTTTAGTTGTAGTGCTAATGCTGGGCTTGAGCATATCTCTTACCGACCGTATTATATTGCAAACGCTAATATTTCATCGGGGATTATATATGAGTGAATTTTTGAAAGTACTGTTGAATGTGCGCAGCCTGCGGGCAGTGATGCGTGAGCTGTCCCTGGAGCAGGTGAAAGAAGCGCATGAGAAGATAGAAGTGATTTACCTGGAACGCTTGGAGCAGGCAGAGAAAGAGCAGGCTGTAAATGCTGAGCGTCAGCAAAAGCTAGCTGAGTTCCAAGCAATGCTGGCTCAGGCAGGTATCGACCCGACTGAGTTGGTAGGCAGTGCCCCAGCAGATGCGACTACGGCTAAAGCTAAACGAGCACCTCGTCCCCCGAAATACCGTTATGTTGAAAATGGCGTAGAGAAAACCTGGACCGGCCAGGGCCGTACACCCAAGTACCTAGCCCAGCAGCTAGAGCAAGGTCGTCAGTTGGATGAATTCCTCATCTAACAATAAAGGTGTAGTGGTCTAATCATCCCGGACACCATTTTAGGTGGTACAGTCGCCGCCATGACCTGAGGTGTTCAATGACAAGATTACGTCGCTCATTTACTGCCAAATTCAAACTCGAAGCCGCATCCCTGGTACTCGACCAGGGATATTCTGTCCCTGAAGCCAGCCGTTCACTGGATGTCGGTGAAACCGTGCTTCGTCGCTGGGTTCAGCAGCTCCAATCCGAACGAACTGGCACAACCCCAATCGGCAAAGCATTGACCCCGGAGCAGCAAAAAATTCAGGAGTTGGAAGTCCGCATCAACCGGCTCGAACGTGAAAAGGACATTCTAAAAAACCGCCTCCCCGGCACTCCGTGGCCCATGGCATTAGAAACACGTCCACTACACTGACCTCACCGGACTGTGGTCGTTTGCTTTTTGGAGGCTGAGTCCCCGTCAAAAAACCTGACCCAGGGGAAGCTGCGGACCCGTGAGTGGTGGCACCTTGGTGACCCCGTTTAGGAATGAGATCGAATCCGAGTCCCCGTCGGCACTATTTTGTGATGGAGGGATATTCATGAAAAAGCACAACACTGAACACGGTTTACCGATCATCCATGCCCGCGCTGCGGGCATCGATATCGGTTCGCGGTTCCATGTGGTTGCGGTGCCCACCGCGCTCGCCGAAGAACCAGTGCAAACCTTTCAGGCTTTCACGGCAGACCTGGAGCGTATGGCTGATTGGCTGGCCGAGCTAGGGATCACCACCGTGGCAATGGAGTCAACGGGCGTGTATTGGATACCCGTGTACGAGATCCTGGAGACCCATGGCTTACAGGTCATCTTGGCTAACGCCAGGGATGCCCGGGCCGTACCAGGGCGAAAAACCGACGTCAACGATGCGCAATGGCTCCAGCGCCTGCATGCTTGCGGTCTACTGCGCGCCAGCTTCCATCCTGAACGGGAGATCGCCGCACTGCGCAGTTATCTGCGGCTACGTGAACGTCACCTTGATTACGCTGCGGCCCATATCCAGCACATGCAGAAGGCGCTAACTCACATCAACCTGCAATTGCAGCATGTGGTGAGTGACATCACCGGCGCCACCGGTATGCGGATCATCCGTGCCATTGTCGCAGGGGAGCGAAATGCCACGATGCTCGCCGCCATGCGCGACCTGCGCTGTCAGGCGAGCGTCGAAACTATCCAACGTGCGCTGGTTGGCAATTACCAGCCCGAGCATGTGTTTGCCTTGAGTCAGGCACTGGCCATGTATGACGCCTACCAGGCCCAGATTTCTCTCTGTGATGAGCAGATTGCCCAAAGCTTGCAGCAACTCTCTCGTGGCAAGCCCCGCCCCAGCGAAGTGCTACCTAAGCCACGCCACCGTACCCGGCAGCCGAACGCACTCAACTTCGATGTGCGCACCTTGCTCTATCAGCTGGTTGGTATCGATCTGACCCAGATCCATGGCATTGGCCCTTACCTGGCACTGCGTTTGGTGGCCGAGTGTGGAACGGATCTGAGCCGCTGGCGAACGGCCCAACACTTCACCTCCTGGCTGACACTGGCTCCGGGCTGCCGGATCAGTGGCGGCAAGGTGTTGTCAGCTCATACTCGCAAGACCAAGAATCGAGTGACTGCTCACCTACGACTGGCAGCGGTGACCATCGGCAGAACAAATACAGCGCTGGGGGCATTCTACCGACGGTTGTCAGCGCGCATTGGCAAAGCGAAGGCGGTCACCGCCACAGCCCGCAAGATTGCGGTTTTGTTCTACAACGCCATGCGTTTTGGTATGGAATATCAGGATCCTGGCGCCGATCACTACGAGCAGCAGTACCGCGATCGGGTGGTCAAGGGATTGCACCGTCGGGCCGCCGAATTTGGTTTCACCCTACAGGCAATCGAGGGTGTTTCTTAGGAAGGCTACTGCTCTCTTGATAGCGGACGACTTCACACGTACGCGCTGATAGACCGATTAAGGGAGCAAGCCCCCATCACATTGGTCTGCTGCGCTTTCGATGTTCCCACCTCCTGTTTTTACGATTATCTGGCCCGCAGGCGGACGATTAACCGTGAGCGCATGCAGCAGCGCTGCGAGTTGCGCCGGTTGTTCAAAGTGAGCCGGAACTCGGCAGGCAGCCGTGCCTTGATGTCGATGATGCGGGAGCTGGGGTATCAGATTGGCCGGTTCAAAGTACGTAACCTGATGAAGGAAGCCGGGCTGGCATCCAAGCAGCCGGGCGCACACCGTTATAAGGTGGCACAGTCTGAACGACCGGACATTCCCAATCTGCTGGCCCGCGAATTTGATGTCCAGCAACCCAATCAGGTGTGGTGTGGCGATATCACCTACGTCTGGGCAGGTGGCCGTTGGCATTACCTGGCGGCGGTGCTTGACCTGCATACCCGGCGGGTTGTGGGGTGGGCGATGTCAGATAAACCAGATGCCGAGCTGGCCATCAAAGCACTTGAGATGGCGTATCAGCAACGAGGTTGTCCGTCAGGCATGCTGTTTCACTCTGACCAGGGCAGCCAATATGGCAGCCGGGCATTTCGGCAACGACTGTGGCGCTATCGCACGACCCAGAGTATGAGTCGTCGTGGTAACTGCTGGGATAACGCCCCGATGGAGCGGTTGTTCAGGAGCCTGAAGTCAGAGTGGCTCCCGGTAACGGGATACCTGAGCCTGCGGGAGGCGAAACGGGATATCAGTTATTACCTGATGGATTACTACAACTGGCTGCGTCCACATCACCACAATAACGGGATACCGCCAGCAACAGCCGAAGAACGGCCTAATCAAGTGTCCGGATTTAGTTGACCACTACAAAAAGTAGGTGTTTTTTTAATCCTTAGCAAAGTAGAGGGGCTTTATTTAATTATCAACCAGCTGTGCGGTTCTTAGGTCTAAAGCTGCAGCAATCCGCTGAAGGGTTTTCTTCTGTGGTGAACCGTCAATTCTTTCGACCTGCGCAACAGCTGATGGGCTAACGCCCAATCGTTGGGCCAATTCCTTTTGGCTAACTCCTTTGTATGTGCGCCATGCGGCCAACAAACTTATCTTTTTCCTAGACTGTAACTCTCGGACCTCTTGAGGAACAAACCCCTCTGCATCCTTATCACTCCAGTTTGTCAATGCCAAATATTGGTGATATGGAATAACTGCAAATTTTGGTTCGCCATCTTGACAAATGAACTGAACATCTACTTGTATTTTCATTGTATGATTAAGCCATCTTTTCGAAAAGCAACCCATTAATACAATATCATGTAGGCTCCAGTTAAAGTAAAGCATATACTTAAACTACATCTTACGTAATGGTTATAAGTTGCTGTTTATATTGAATTATAATAAATAAAAACTGATAGCACTCAATAAACGATTGGTATTATTAAATCTTTAAATGGCTATAAAAACCAACTATAAATAGATTGATACTATCAAAACGATATCGCAGCCGTTCCTTGGTTCTATGAGTTAATGCGCTAACCTTCCCCAGAAGGCCGACAATTAAGGAAGTAGGCTTCATTTTCTCATTGCTCCCGGCATTGAAAAAATCAAATGTTCTTGTCACTGTTTTGTCTCGTACAACGTCTAATTGCTTTGCGTAGTAAAGTGGTTGTGGATAGCTATTCATGGTTGCCAGCTCAGTTATTAAAGCAAATATAGTATTCTTACCGAGGTGTCATTGGCTCTGCTCAGAGCTTAGGCCGTTCCACTGTTACAGGATTACAAGAGAAAGAGGCTTCCCATCTTCAGTATCTTGGGCCTTGAACGATCCTTCAGCACTCTACCCGCTGAGCACTGTTAATTCCCTCGTCAACCAGAGTCGCCCTTGTCTTACGCTGTAGTTAAGGATCTGGAAAACCGGACGCAGCTTGGGGCGAGGATGTTCGAGAACAGGAGCAGGCATGGGAAGCGTCTGGGCAAAAAGGACATTCTCTGTATCCCTGGTGTTTAGCAATGCTGGGGGCAGTCCTGCAAGGAGGAGACCCAGCCAGCCTTTGCCCCTACTTGCCCAGTGATTACCTAATAAGATCAGGTTGGCCCCAGAAGAAGGAGCCCAGTTAGAACTTGCCCTATCAGATAGGGTCTAAGGGGATAATTCAACGTAATAATGCAACCCACTATGTCAACTGCAAGAGGCTTGATAAGCGAGTACGTCGGACAATGAATTTTTCCAGTTCAGCTACACAGAATACCAACAGACCAGCAACCCACACCTTGCTCTATTCGCTCAACGTCAAGCTTGTGGAATCAAAAATACTTTGCATCAAGGGAACATGGGTAAACGCTGTCTGGAGCACAATGCAAGCTGCAATGGCCAGTACAACATAGCGATTACCGGTTAATCCATTGCGACTGAGGGCTGACTGAAGAATGAAGCGACATTTACCAGATAGAACATTTCCGCGATGACCACGGCATTGGCAGCCATTGTGCGAGCCGTTTCAATACGTGTACCAATATTCAGTTCCCATAAGAAGAGGCCAAGCGCACCACTCATCATGAGTACCGAAACCATCAACACCCGCCAAACAAAGAATCCTGATAGCAGTGCTTCTTTCGGTGGCCGTGGCTGCCGGTCCATGATCCCATGTTCGGCTGGTTCGAAAGCCAGTGCTAGCTGTGTAAACCCACCAGGTTGTTCACAGATTGAAGACGACTGATTGGGGGCTGTGATAGTTCAGACTGGCATGAGGACGATGCCAGTTGTACTCATGCAGCCACGGGGTCAAGTGTTCTGCCCGTTGCTCTGACGACTCATAGCTCCGGGCGTACGCCTATTCACGCAGGGCGGTCTGAATGAAGCGCTCTGCTTTGCCATTGGTCTGGGGTGTGTAAGGCTTGGTGCGCAGGTGCTTGAGCCCCAACCGACGACACAGCTTCTGGAAGCGTTTCGACCGATAACAGGCGCCATTGTCAGTGAGTAGCCGACTGAAACGAATACCGAGCCCGGCGTAGTAACGAAGAGCCTGTAACAGCGCCAGGCAGGTACTGCGCCCCGTTTCATCAGGATGCAGGGCGCTGAACGCCACACGGGAGTGGTCATCAATCTCCACATGCGCATACTCCCATCACGCGCCGGGGGAGTCCTGGCTGCGGTCACCGGTGACACGATGGCCGGGGCGACGGAAATGCCCCAGCTTTTTGATGTCTAAATGCAGCAAGTCACCCGGTTTCTCATGTTCATCACGTTGTACTGGAGGGGCTGGTGCCAGATCCGCCAGTCGATTCAGTCCCATTCGTTGCAGGATACGGGCGACGGAACTGTGTCCGATGCCCAACACTTGGCTGATGTGCCGATAGGTCTGTCGTTGCTTGCGCAGTGCGATAATCACCTGTTGGCGCTGGTCATCGATGGCGTGGGGACAGGATGCGGGTCGAGAAGAGCGATTGTGCAGCCCATCAGGCCCCTCCTGGCGATATCGCGTGAGTCACTTGTAAGCGGTGCGGGTACTGACCCCGGCGGCGTGAGCCGCTTCTTCAACACGCAGGCCTTGTTCAAGGATACGCTGGACAAGAAGCTGTCGACCGAAGAGGGTTAATCGGGCATTTTTATGGTTGTTCACTGGGGCACCTCGGATGATTGGTTTGGTTGGCGCCTCCAATTTTGCGGGAATGCCCCGAGTGAACAACCTACAGAGAGATCACAGCTAGCCCTAAGGTGCTCGATGTGACCATATTGATCCAAAGCACCTGAGCAGGGGTCAGTGGCAGTGTCAGCTCAAACAAGATGGCTGCGATCACCACCAGAGCTTCACCACCATTAGTGGGCAACATGAACAAAATGAACTTCTTCAGGTTGTCATAAACAGCACGACCTTCACTAACAGCACTGGCAATAGTGGCAAAATTGTCGTCTGCCAGCACCATATCAGAGGCTTTTTTGGCAGCCTCGGTACCTTTCATCCCCATTGCTATTCCTACATCGGCACGTTTCAATGCCGGGGCGTCGTTCACCCCATCTCCGGTCATGGCCACCACCTGACCATCACTTTGAAGTGCTTGTACCAGACGTAACTTATGTTCCGGTGCGGCGCGAGCGAAAACATCTACAGCCATTACCAGCCGGCGCCAGTTAGCATCATCCATCATGGCAACGTCTTCACCAGTAATGGCAGGTTTATCTACACCAATTGCCAGTTGTGCGCCAATTGCCCGCGCAGTTTCCACATGATCACCAGTAATCATTTTGACCTGGATGCCTGCATGGTGACACTCACGGATAGCGCGCACAGCTTCTTCTCGCGGTGGGTCGATGATGCCAACTAGAGCGAGCAAGACATAGCCAGACTCCATGTCGTTCTCTCTCAGGTGCTCACCTTGTGGCTCGGTCTGTTTACAGGCCAAGGCCAGCAAACGCAGCCTTTGTGCTGCTGTGTCAATGGCCATACGCCGCCAATAAACGACATCCAGAGGCCGCTCGCCATTATGTCCCAGTTGCATGCTACACATATCGAAGATGCGTTCCGGGGCTCCCTTGACAAAGATCCACGGCGTATCATTGCTGTCGCGATGATACGTGGCCATAAATCGGTATTGTGGCTCGAAAGGAATGGTATCAATACGAGGCCATGCTTCGTGACCGATGTGCTGACTGAAACCGGCTTTACTACCCAGCACGAGCAATGCCCCTTCTGTGGGGTCTCCTTCCACCCGCCATAACCCCTCGTCTTCACAAAGGCGGGCATCATTGCACAGCACTCCAGCACGAATAGCCATGGCCAACGCGGGGTAATGTTCAGGGTCGATGATCCGTCCATCGATACTCACATTCCCCACTGGGGCATAACCCACCCCGCCCACGTCAAATACATGACCAGCACAAGCTAGGCGTTGTACCGTCATTTCGTTGCGAGTCAGTGTCCCTGTTTTATCCGAACAGATGACTGTCACCGCCCCCAGAGTTTCCACCGCAGGCAAGCGACGAATGATCGCCTTACGTCGAGCCATGCGCTGAACACCCAGTGCCAAAGTGACTGTCATGATAGCTGGCAGCCCCTCAGGAATGGCTGACGCAGCCAAAGCTACCACCATCATGAACATTTCGGCTGGGCTGTGACCTCGCCATAGCGTGCCTAACACAAAGGTCAAGAACGACAGGCCCAATATTGCCAGGGCCAACATTCGGCCAAAACGATCCATTTGGCGTAATAGAGGTGTCGTCAGGCTGTTAATACCCGACAGCATTTGGTTGATTTTGCCCAGTTCGGTGCCTGCGCCAGTGGTCACAACAATGCCACTGGCCTGTCCGCATACCACAAGGGTTCCAGAATAGGCCATACCGTAACGGTCACCCAAGGGGGTGTCAGCAGCTACCGCTTCGACGTCTTTTCAACCGGGAGTGACTCACCAGTCAGCGGGGCTTCTTCGATACGCAAACCGTGAACATCAACCAAGCGTAAATCAGCTGGCACTCGGTCACCCGAAACGAGCACAACTCTATCGCCAGGCACCAGCTGGGTAGCATCGACCTCGCGACGCTGGCCGTTGCGGATCACGGTAGCATGTGACGAGAGCATGGCGCGAATAGCATCCAGTGCAGATTCCGCCTTACCTTCCTGGATGAAACCGATAACGGCATTGATCACTACCGCCATCATCAAGACACCAGTGTCGATCCAGTGTCCAAGCAGAGCGGTGATGGCAGCTGCTGCTCCCATCATCACGTAAAGCAGAATGTTGTGGAACTGCATCAAAAACCGCAACAACGGAACACGCCGCTTTGGTGGGGCCAAACGATTGGGTCCGTACTGCTTTAAGCGCATACGAACGTCAGTTTCTGCGAGGCCACCTGCACCACTTTGTAGCATCTGCTCAACTTGAGCAGGAGACAAGGTATGCCAATCGTCAGTTTGTGGATGCACCAAACGATTTTTGGGTGAACTACTCATTATTGATAGCCCTCGTCTTTGTTATTACGCAGAAAAGCGCTTTGTTAAAGAACTGGCGAGCTTACTTATAAATATTACCCACACCCATGTTCCTGTCCAATTGACTCACCTCGTCAGTATCAAAGACGGGACTACTCTCCAGAGCCAGTCACTTCTGGTTTGGTAAACACGTTAGAGACTCATTTTTTGAGTACAACATCCAACACAGAAAGAGTTATGACCACAGGCATGGCTTTCACTACGACGAAGGTTACAGCTGAATAAAGTGGGAATAGTCTAATGCAGGAGATTCAAAGTGGAAAAGTATCATCGGGTACGAAAAAAATCTTATATTTTTTGTTGAAGTGGCTAGATCCTGATGAAGATCAACATATGTGAAATTGAATTGCCCAATAGTAATTAAATCGTTTTTAAGGAGTGATAATTGTGGGCCTATCAGAGTGCAGGTTGGTCGCATCAATATCGGGGCGTCTTCGCATAAAGCTGGAAGGGGTTTCTGTCTCCAAGCTCAAGCGATGTCAGCAGTGCATTGACGCGTTGCCGGATGTGACTGGCTGTACAGACCTAGTTATCACCTGACACCGGCCTCAAACCGGTGTCTTGTTTACGCTACTTTAGAGCGCACTTCCTTCGGTATCAATTTCAGACCCTTTTTGAACATGCTGTAGGGGGTCTGACCCTCCATCATCCTGCCCTGATGTGGTCGCTGGTTGTTGTAGTGATCCAGATAGCTATCCAGGTCTGTCTGCATCTGCTCCACCGACTCATACCAGGTTGTCCTCCCTTTGATACGGAAGTGTTCATCCAACAGGGTACGATGCAGCCGTTCGATAAAGCCGTTGCTCTGTGGCCTGCGCACCTTGGTTGTCCGATGTTCAATCTCCTCCAGTTGCAGGAACAGCTCGTAGGGATGATGGTCTGGGCGTCCGCAGAACTCGCGCCCGTTGTCCGACAGGATGGTATAGACCCGCGCCTCGTGAGCCTCGAAGAACGGCAACACAGTTTCATTGAGCACATGGACCGAGGTCACCGGCAGCTTGCTGGTGTAGAGCCGCCCCCAGGCGTGGCGGCTGTAGCAGTCCAGCACGGTTTGCAGATACACCTTGCCAACCCCCTTGAGTACACCGACGAAGAAGGTATCGACCGCCACCAGTTCCCCGGTGTAGTGGACCTCAATCTGGCGTTCGCGAAACTCGGGACTGAAGCGCTCTAACAGGCGAATTTGCTCGTCATTGAGCTCAATCGTCTGCTCTCGGTGAGTTTTCTCGAGGCGCAACAAACGGTCGTGTTTAGAGAGCAAATCGTGACGTTGCCACACGCCACGCACGCCACCCGCACTGACGTTGATGCCTTGCAGAGCGAGTTCTTGCGCGACCCGCAACGGGCCATGGGTAGGTTGGGTCAGTGAGTAATCGAGGATGGCCTGCTCAATCTCGGGAGCGACCCGGTTGGGATGAGCCCCTTTACAGCCGGGCAGTTTGTCGAGCAAGCCCTCGGCGCCATAGGTCTGGTAGTTGCGTCGGATTTCGTAGAACTGCTGGCGGCTGTATCCGATGAGCTTGCAGGCTTTGTTGACGTTATTGAGCTCTTTGGCGAGCTCTAGCAGGCTGAGTTTGCGACGTGCTACTTTCTCGTTGGTGGTCATACGGTGACTCCAGATAACACGGTAGGGGTACCGTTTTGTTATCCGGTTTGAAGCCGTATGACCACTCCCTTTTGTGGGCAACTGTCAGGTGAATACCATCTCCATACAGACTGGCACTCTGTTGAGGGTTGATGCCAGCAGTCTGGTCGTCTTCTATCTTGCTTCGTTATCGCAAGCGGCCATGGAGCAACAGGTGCTGACGCTTTGCCAGGAGCTGACCTGTGTGCCCAGCGAACTTGCTCCCGCTCCATCGCCTGCTCCCGTTAGGACCCGCTCTCATCGGGCGGTGTGGCGTCGTCGGGCCAACCGTACCGCCAAGGTGGTCGGGATCACCGCCCTTCCTCTCTCCATCGCACTGGTCTATGCCGGTAACAAGCATCTACACGCGATGACCGGTTGGCTGTTTGTCACGGCACTGGCGGTTCATCTTTTTATCCATCGTAAGAATGTGCTTCGTTAACGCCGGCATTCAATCAAGGGCAATGCATGATCCACATAGAACAGCTTCGCAACATAACTCGTCACCTTACGATCGCCCACCATATTCCAGGCCGGATCAGGTTAAAGCTACTTAGAGGTGCTTTCAGCAATCGTGAAATGGATGCCCTGGGTCAGGTTGGCTCGCTGCACAACATGATCGCCATCATGCCGGGGATCCAGGCACTGCGGGTCAATCTCGCTGCCATGTCGTGTGTGGTTGAATACGATACATCCGAGATCCCCTGTGCCTTGTGGGAGTCACTGCTCAGTGGTGAGGAGTCTGAGGCGGTCCATGACATGCTGGCGCGTATTGAACATCACTACCAGCAGCATCTGAAGGGGTAAACCCGGCAAGCCATCCGCATATAGAGGAGATTGAATATGATCCCATTGATCATCGGCGCCATTACCGGTGCCTTGGTTGTGCGCGCAGCAAGGCAGGCGCTGCCCAGGATCCCCGTGAAAAAAGCCGGGGCGACGCTGCACGATGCCGCCGTGTCTGGGCTCACGTCACTGGAGCACTCGGCTGCCCGGCTGCGTCTGCACCTTGAAACTCAAACCACAGCACAAGAACCTGCTGTGAGCGACGCCACTCCCGGCCAGGAACCGGGATCTGACGTGAGGGAGCGCGATGCAGACCAAGCAGAGTGAACTCATTAATCATTTCATCCGGGGGGCGGTTGCAGGGGGTCTGCTCAGTGCCTTGCAGGGGCGGGTCGCCCGCTCATCAGATCGGTCAGCACGCAAGATATTGCGCCACTCCTTGCAGGGCGGCTTTGCCGTTGCCACCGGTCTTGGCGTCGCCAATGCGTTGGAGCAGGGCGACTATCAACAAGCCGGCATCTTGTTGTTAGGTGGTGCCGTGGGTATTGCCAGCGCTGAGCACATGCTCGCCACTGTAAAGGAGAAAAAACGTGGGTAAAAAAAGTAAGAAGACCAACAAGAAGCTAATGAAACAGCTCGCCGCCCAGTGGAGCCAGACTGGCACTATGGGGAGTGCGGGGACCCAGGCGCAAGGCTGGCTGGGAAAACTGCAGGCAAGCGGCAGCCAGCAGTTTCTGCTGGGGGCTGCGCTGGGCGCCACTGCCGCCTACATACTGAGCAACGATGAGATGCGCGAGAAGATCATCCGCTCGGCAGTGCGCCTCTACAGCGATGTCAGTGGCGGGATGGCGGAGCTCAAGGAGCAGGTTGCCGATATGCAGGCTGAACTGCAAGCCCAGGAAGTGAGCCAAGATGAGTAGTCTGCCTGACGGCACTTTTGCATCCTTGCATCCTGTCCACACCTGTCCTGGGCGGATCCGCTGGCGTTACCGCCTTGGTGTGTGTCAGCCACTCGATGCCAAGGCGATGGTCGCGGCCATCCAGGATCTGGATGGGGTGATCTCGGCGCGCATCAATCCGCAGACCAGCTCCTTGATCGTGCACTATGCCAATGCCGAGGTCGGTGCCGAGTCGCTATGCGCCCAGGTGCTCTCCCTGTCATTGCCGGCAGGAGGTGAAGTCAGCGCTGACAGCGATACACCAACCCCTTCTCGGCTCGCCACTTCCTTTGCTACGTTGCTTGGGGTCAATCTGTTGCCACCGTCGCTACGCCTGCCGTTGTCACTGCTAATGGCCAAGCCTGTGCTGCGCCATGGGGCGCGTGAGCTGGCCAGCCGTGGTCTGACCTCCCACGTGCTCGAAGCTATGGCGGTGTCTATTTCGCTTATCAGCCGGGACTATCTGGCTGCCAATACCACCGCTTTTATGCTGGAGCTGGGTGAGTATCTGGAAGACTCCATCGCCCGGCGTTCTGACGATATGTTGCGGGATCTGCTCAAACCCTCCAGCGATGAGATCTGGATCGAGCGCGATGATCAGGAGATCCGGATCCCTGCCCGCGATGTCCAAGTCGGCGACACCGTGGTGGTGGGCACCGGCATGGTGATCCCCATCGATGGCACTGTGCTGGGGGGGGAGGCGTTCGTCAACGAGGCCTCCATGACTGGCGAAAGCGGTCCGGTGGCGAAAAAACGCGGTTGTGGCGTGCTGTCCGGCACTGTTTTGGAGGAGGGGCGACTGCGTATCTATGCTGAGCATGTGGGGCTGCGTACCGCCGCATCACGCATCGCTGATTATGTACAGCAGTCGCTGACTGCCAAAAGTGAGGTGCAACTGCACGCCTCGCAGCTGGCAGACCAGCTGGTGCCGCGAGTGCTCGGTCTGGCAGGCGGTGCCTATGTCGTCGGCGGGGACTGGCGCCGCGCCGCCGCCGTATTGCAGGCGGACTACTCCTGCGCGCTCAAGCTCGCCACCCCGGTCGCCTTCAAGTCCGCCATGTATGCCGCCGGGAAAACCGGCATCTTGATCAAGGGCGCGACGGCCCTGGAGCGTCTCGCCGAAGCGGATACGTTTATTTTCGATAAGACCGGCACGCTGACAAATGGTGAGCTGGAGGTCACTGATTCGATCACCTTTGATGCCGCTTATAGTGCTGACGACCTTATCTGCCTGGCGGCCTCCGTGGAGGAGCACTATTTTCATCCACTGGCCATCGCAGTAGTGGAGGCGTCGCGTAGTATCCATGGACGTCACTTCGATCACACAGAAGTCGAATTCATAGTGGCGCACGGGGTTGCCAGCGAGATCGATGGCAAGCGCATTGTGGTTGGTTCCCGCCATTTTATTGAAGAGGATGAAAGTATCGATGTCAGCCCTTGGCAAGAGACGCTGGCGCGCCTCTACGAGGAGGGCAAGATTCTGCTCTACATCGGCTATGGCGGCATTCTGATCGGGGTGTTGGCCTTGCGTGATACGGTGCGGGCAGATAGTGCTGCCACCTTACGACGGCTACGTCAATCCGGGGTGAAACGCATTCTTCTGCTGACGGGCGACCATTACGATCGTGCCTATGAGTTGGCTCAGGAGCTCGGTATCGATCAGGTGTTTGCACAGCTGCTGCCTCATGACAAGGCGAGGATCATCGACGAGCTGACTACAGAAGGTGCTCGTATCGCGTTTGTAGGGGATGGGATCAACGATGCCCCCGCCCTTGCTGGAGCGCATGTCGGAATTGCCATGCAAAAGGGGGCAGATATTGCTCGGATTTCGGCCGATATCGCACTGCTCCAAGACGATATCACCCGGGTGGCTGAAGCCCGTGAACAGGCGCTGGCAACCATGGAGCTGATCCGCCGTAATTATCACCTGACCATCAACGCTAATACCGCTATTTTGGGGGCGGCCGCTATTGGTATGCTGAACCCTATCACTGCATCGGTATTACATAATGGGACAACAATAGGTATTTTATTTAATGCGCTGAGAGGCAACAGAGCTTAATAAAATTCATATTTACAATGTTGTTCTTTATATAGTCTGGCTGTCAGTGATATTATCTCAAACTAATAAAAATAAATAATATAATCTTCCTTTCGGTTGAAGAGCGTCCCTTGCTGCTCTAGCCAACAGCAGGGACGCAATGCCTGCCACAGGGAGTGAACAGACATTGTGAGTATAACCATGAATTTGGCGAGATACAACGCAGAAGATAAAAAACGCCTCTCACATGGAGAGGCGTGAAAACGAGCTATGCGAATAGCTCATCTCTGGTGGGAAGATAAGCACCTCAGTTTAGCGCACCGAGGCTTGGTTCATAAAAAGAACCGATTACAGGATACAACTCTTAACATAACATGTGCAAGCCTTGTTTAGCTTCCATGTTGCTGGAGTGATTCCAGTGATGAAATTTTTATTATCTCACGGATAACTCACAACGTTAGTTCGTTAATAAATTAACTTTCTTCATGACTTAACATGTTGTGACTGCTATCACACTTTATCTATATTTATAGATGAGCGTAGCCAAAAGAGAGCGTACAGTTTGGTCGTGGTTCGAAGGTCCGTAAGTACAAAATATTTTTAATAAATGAAGGCGGTATAGGTCTACGGAAAGACAATAAAAAACTCCTCTCTAGGAGAGGAGTTGAAATGAAGAAAAAACAAAGGCTTTACTCTGCACTGACAACTACTCACCACCTCCCTGTGGAAGGCTTCGATAAGCCCTATGTTGCGGTTGTCAGTAGCTCCAAGGAGCTGGTTAAACTATAGACACTAAAAAGGATGAACGCAAACAATAACTCAATAAAAATTTGGTGTACATTCATCTCGTTTAAATAATGAATGAATTCCTCCCATTTTACGATATCATTCATTACAAGTTCATCGCGTGAACAAACTGTTAACATACAGTGGCAGTCACTCTCTAAAATCAGCCACCGAATAAAACTGCGATATTAGACTTGGTGGAAAATGAAACCATAAAGAAATTTACGTGTTAATTAAAATGGGGAATTAACTTTTATTGAAACACCACCTTACCACCCCAATGAATTTACATAGCTCTAAGGAACAGATTGTTCCGGTTATGAATATGGAGGCAAAGCATCGCACTCTCCCTCGACACCTACGAATGCCACCACAACATAACCAATTGTAATCATTGGCTTTTAATTCAGCTGAATCAACTAGTACACAAGATGGAAAACTTTTACTACAATAAAAATTCATAATGGATTATATCAGATTAATTTAATAACTATAACCTTTCAAGGTTTAACACTTTTTAGTCGATATGTAAGATTTACAACTAAAATTCCCTTAAGAGACATCGACCCCAGAGGCCACATATGAAAAGTTTATCGCTCAAGTACAAAATACTACTATCAGTTACCATTGCGCTGTCTATGAGCATAATACTGATGTCATGGAGCAGTTACTCAACACAGAAGCAACTGCTGCTTGAAGACAGTAAAGAACAAGCCGAACGCTTAGGCAAACAACAAGCCGAACAGATCGGTGACTGGCTAACCAGCCGTATCGACGTGATCAAGGCATTGTCTACAAAGGTGGACAACAATACCGTAAGAGCACTACAGCAAGCAAAGGAATCCGGAAGATTTGCTAGCGCATATTACGGTACCCAAAATGGGGAAATGCTCAACTTTGATCCAAGCGTTGATTACAGTACCTATGATCCTCGCACAAGGCCTTGGTATCAAGAAGCGAAAAATAACCATCGCTTGAGCGTGACGAAACCATACATTGATATTACCGATAATGTTTTGGTTGTCACTATTGCACAACCTATCGACACAGGTGTTGTAGCTGGCGATGTTTCCATCGCTGGTATGGTTGAAGACATTAACAAAATGACATTGCCAGCAAATGGATTTGCCATTCTCATACATAAAGATGGAGCCGTTATTGCTTACCATGATAATGACAAAGTCATGAAGCCGCTCACAAGCATTGATAACGATTTATCCACTGACTTCATTGCAAAAATAATTGGCAAAAGCGAGCTGCACCCCGTCTCTTTTGACCAGGAAGGGAAAGACAAGCTTATTTGGGCAACCGGTATTTCTGATACCGATTGGAGTTTGATATTAGTGCTCGATAAAGAAAAGTTAGAAGCCCCTCTATCTACCTTGCTGTTCACACAATTGGGCTTGGCCTTTGTAATGATAGTGGTGAGTATTCTCGCTATATCTTGGTTGATAGCCTTGTTGCTCGGCCCCCTTGTCCGGGTTACACAGGCCTTGGCCAAAATAGCCGATGGGAATGGCGATCTGACACAACGGATCAGTGTGGATACGCATGACGAGGTTGGGTTACTCGCAAACAGCTTTAATCGGTTTGTGGGGAGCCAACATAAGTTGATTTCCCATATAAGAGCGCTGGCCAGTGAATTGGATGCTGATGCAGAACAAAGCTTGGCCTCAAACCACGCCGCAGTCAACGAACTACAACGACAGCAACAAGAAGTCACCATGGTCGCGACTGCAGTCACCGAAATGGCCAGCGCAACTCAAGAAATTGCTAATAATGCAGAAAGCACCGCATCTGCAGCTCAGCTGTCTTCCCAGAGTAGCGAGCAAGGTAAACACCTGGTCAACCAAACTCGTTCATCCATCAATCATCTGGCAAATGAAGTTGGGGAAGCGACGGAGGTCATTGGGGAATTGGAGCGACATGCCCAAGACATATCAGGAATTTTGTCAACTATTCAGGGAATTGCTGAGCAAACAAACCTTTTAGCCCTAAACGCAGCGATTGAAGCCGCACGCGCTGGAGAGCAGGGTAGGGGGTTTGCAGTGGTTGCAGATGAGGTTCGAGTCCTTTCCAAGCGGACTCAAGACTCTACTCTAGAAATACATTCAACTATCGAAACGCTACAACAGACTACCAACCAAGCTGTGGGCCTGATGCACACAAGCAAGCAACTCGCTGACAATAGTGTGCGGGATGCAGATGCGGCGGTTCACGCTCTAGAAGAAATTACGAATGCGATTAACCTCATATCAGACATGGCAGGCCAAATCGCAACCGCGGCGGAGGAACAAACGCAGGTTACCGGAGAAATAACTCAAAATACGACAGCAATAAAAGATGTCACAGATGAAATAACGGCGGCAGCGATGAAAGACCTGGCTCAAGCTGAGAGCCTCAAAGGCCGGGCACATGATTTAAACGAACAGGTTTCGACGTTCATTCTCTAGACAATAAAAGTGCTCCATGCGCAGCCGTCAGTTAGCTTTCCCCACCATATGAACATTCGTTCTATAAAACAAAAACCCCGTATGTGCGGGGTTTTTGCGTGTGTCTATCAATTGTATCAAAGACCATATTCTTTCATTTCACGTTTCCACTCTATTTCGTCGTTAGTCGGAGTAATCGCTACATGGAGTTGCCAGCGGAGAAACAGCACTGCACAGACAACCAGCAACACTTGCAGTACCGAGAACCCAGCTCTACCGCCAGGGGCGTTTGTTTTGCAGGACTGCAATCCCCACATCCCCAGTCCCACAACTATTAGCACGACCACCGTGACTAAACCGAGCGGCTTGGATAGGTCAACAAAGAGCCCTGCCCAAGCTAGAGAACGTCCTGCAGCACTGAACAAATCACACATGCCAACACCCCACTTATGCCCGGCCCAATACCGATCTGTTATCGTTCAAGGTTGCAAGCCACCTCAGCATTTGTTCCGCTGAACACTCCGGCGCCACTCCCTTCCGGCATACCGCACACAGCTAACTCCTATCAGTAGTCAACTTGGCGCTCTCCGTAGCCTGGGCGTCAGACTAACGTTTCACCCACCTTGCTGAGCTGCTACAAGCAGAGCGGTTTCTTTCTGTTCGCCGGTCACCATCTACTGTTGTTGATCCTCGGACGAGCTCAGCATCATCTGGTCACTATTCAAATCGCCGGCGGTGTAAAGATGGATCGCCTGCGTTGCTTGCCACCGCTTTTGAGGAGTGAAATTCATGCCTTCCCCCTTCATCCCAGCGTCAGCTGGGACGACCCCCTAGCCAGCTTGCACAATTTTTGTGGGGGCTGGCAAGTCCGTCGCAACAAGGCGCGCGCGATTGTCCATCAACAGCAAGAAATGGTTATCGGTCTGTCGTAGGAATAACCTGCAGCTTATGGCTGAAATAGCAGACAGCCTCGAGTATTTGGGCCACCTAATGGTCACCCTGGCTTTATGCAATAACGTGCAGTTCTCGATGAACTGACTTGGGTGAGGAGTTCGGAGACAGAAGCTGGCATGGGATATTCCTGGACGACAAGGGGGCCCTAGTGTATCTAATTTGGCCGTGTCAATTGCAGTGCTGCAAACCGGGGAAGATCCCGTCCACTCATGCCTCCTCTCAAGCTATGCAGTTAGGGCGAAAGGTGCAACCTTGTCACTCGACAACATGCGCTACATGACATCGAGATCTAACGTTGAAGGAATTGGATGATGAGGGGGCACTCACGGGCATAATCCCCAAAACTGAGTCGTCATAACAAAAGCTGCTCTAGCCATTCAGGCTATCGCCAGATGTGAAGCCGACAGATCTCGCAGTCTGACTCAGGGTTGTAACTCACCATACCCTTCTATTGAGGACGGCTCCTCTAATATGGGCTTTGGTTCGGGCACAACAAGTTGAGTCTTATCAGGCATCTGTTGTCGTCGTTTGACTCTAGCAAGTACTCGACGCTGCTGTTTACGTTCAGCAGCTAAAATGCGCACCATTGAGGCCCCTAATTCTTTCATATTGACTAACAGCTCACCAGAGTGTAGTGTAACTTGTCATAGGACTGAGAACTGCGAGTCCTCCGTAATAAGAGTCAGGCTGCCCACATAATAAAATCATCACGGGGGCATGTCCCCCGTTCCCTCCCTGCCAGCAGATGAAGCCGTGTCCGTACTACATGTCATCTCACGTTAATTAATAGCAGATTTACCGGTCAATCCAGAAATGCTGCGCGAGAAGTCCATTGCTTCTCACGGCAAAGAGAGCTATGAATCCCTATATGCATGGTTATTAGTTGCTCACATAGGGAGGGACGTATGAACACCTATTTGCGCCACGGAGAGAGTTCTGTTGATACGAATGGATTCTCGATCATAACAACCGTCTCAGGAGCCTTCAACAAAGAAGGCGCGCTGGTTTGGGCTAATGCCATGAAACGTGCTATAGAGCGCTTTGCTGGAAGACCTTTTTGTATCCTGATTGATATGCAGAAGCAAGTTGGCTCAACCCCAGAGGCTATCGAGGTATACAATACTTTCAATACTTGGCTCAACGAGCAACCACTCATTGCTAAAGCCTATGTCATCGCTTCCCCGGTCCTGCACTCCATTACGGTTGCAAGACTTCCAGCTGTTAGTGGGCAAAATACTCGCACCTTTTTATGCCAAGAACATGCCCAAAAATGGCTTGCGGAAGAATATGTGAAACAGGTACAGGTGACCAGCATCCCGTTCTTGGTGACCAAATTCGGTACCACCGCAGGCGATGAGTAGTGAACGCCATATACTTCAAATCAAACCAAGCTTGGAGTAGTGCCATCTGAGGTTGGTGAGCAACCATCAAATGCGCAACGGTTGCGGGAATAGCTCATCGCTGCAGTAGGTCTGTTGTCCATTCAGCCTGCGGTGGAGCAAACTGCTGTTCTTGGACGCTGATTGTCATACTCTTCCCCCAAGGTCCCAGTAGACTCCAAGGCCCACTGCAACACATGCATTCGGATCGTATCAAGGCAACCTCTGAGTTGGCAATGTGTCAGTACAATAACAGGTTCAAGGTCTGTCTGAAACTCCCGCTGGAACAGCATAACCTCTTCTGAAGGTGGTGCCTTGCTGGCACGGACGAACTCACCGGAGGTCACCCATGTAGTGGTCAACTAAATCCGGACACTTGGTTAGGCCGTTCTTCGGCTTCCGCTGGCGATATCCCATCGTTGTGTTGATGCGGACGCCGTCATAGTAATCTATCAAGTAGTAGCTGATATCCCGCTTCGCTTCCCGCAGGTTCATATATCCCGTTGTCGGAGTCTGGTTTGGCAAGATGTCATCAATGGCTAAGAAAAGCTAAAAAAGAACATAGAAGGAAGTGGCCTTGATGAGCCGTATCCTTCCTATTCAGGTGGCAAATCACCTGCCACAAACTGAGCCCAAGCATCCATCATTGGCCGCCGCTGATCGAGCAAATCAGTACGGTGGTATGCAGCTTCTACCTTGTTTTGAATTGTGTGAGCTAACGCTCGTTCAGCGAGATCTCGCGCATAGCCTTGCTCGCTGCACCAGTCCCGAAAGCTGGAACGAAAACCATGAGCAGTTGCCATTCTGCCAGGAGTACAGCTCTCCGCTTTGGCCCTTCTCAGAAACATCGTCAGCACTGTGTCTGAGAGTGGTACTTGGTCTCTGGGAGAAGGGAATACCAATTCGTCATGTAATCCTCTTAATCCCTTCAGGATCTCGACGGCACGAAGAGATAACGGAACACGATGTTGTTGCTTGGCTTTCATGCGCTCGGCTGGTAGGGTCCAAATCTTTGCTTCTAAGTCTACTTCTGGCCACTTCATGGCTCTGACTTCACCTGAGCGGCATGCAGTCAGGATCAAGAACTCTAGCATAGAGCGGGTGACGTCGTACTGTTGCGCTGTTCTCAGGTGCTTTTGCACAAAGGCGGGGATATCACGCCAAGGCATCGCGGGCTGGTGTTCAACCCGCACAGACTTGCTGGGTTGTGCCGGTAGTAAGTGACCCACCACATCTACTGGGTTTGCAGAGGTATAGCTGTGGGCCCATGCCCAAGCCATCACTGCGTGTAGGCGCTGCTTAACACGGCTTGCTGTTTCCGGGATCGTCAGCCATATCGGTTGCAAAACGGAAGCGATATGGGCTGGAGTGATGGCATCAATGGAGATAGCGCCAATGGTAGGAAAGGCATATTGCTCCAATGTGGTGATCCATTGCTTACCGTGCTTGGGGTTCTTCCAGCCGGGTAGCAAGCTTTCGTAAACCAGTCTGGCAGATGCTTCCAAGGTCGGGATCTTCGGCTTGTTCTGCTCCTGCAGCCGGATCTCTAGTGGGTCCAGATTATTCGCCAGCTGTTCCCGCATTACCTGGGCGTCTCGAGCTGCGTCAGCGATAGAGATCTCAGGATAAGTCCCGAGGCCAGCGTTACGTCGTTTCTTCGTCAGTGGGCTGACATAGCGGAATACCCACTTGCCTCTACCCTTGGCTGTAGAAGGGTGTAGCGTCAAGCCTGTAACGCCACCGTGAGCAAGGGGTTTATCTTCCGGCTTGATGTTACGAGCTTTGGTATCGGTGAGGATTGCCATCAGGTAACCTCCTTGGGAATTGAATATGCCACTCAGTATGCCATTAAGCATATGCAGTGGTAATATGTGATTGGGATGGATTGGACAGAAATTGCTTGTAAGATACTGATAGGAATTGGTTTGTCTGATTGATTCAGAATTGATTGGACTTGATTGCGGCGGGCACCTCCTCCGCCATTTATTCAGCCAAAAAGGCCATCCGAAAGGATGGCCTTTTTGCTATTCAAATCCCCGCTGTCATTCTGCCTCTGATTGTGCAAGCCATCTTTATCCACGTTTTTCAGACAGTTGGCCAAGGCTGACGCTTGCGATTTTCCTGCCTGTTTGATCGCGTTCATTGCGAGACTATCACCGGGCAACCAGCGTCTTGATCGTCTCCGTTGGCCCTGATATTCGCACAGTTCGGTGGGGATCTCGTCTCGCTGGCTCATCCGCCACAACTTGGACTCCTTTTGTTGCTTGATGCAGGCAGCGTGGAGGACTGCTGGTCCACCGGTGAGAGGTCAGCCATGACGAATGTTGCAATGATTAACATCCGTAGGAGTCATGACTGGTCACTGGTGGAACAATCTTGTTCTTCTGTAGCATTTCATTACAAAAATTACGGTTCGATAGCATAAAGTGTGGGGCAGTTCTGATTTTCCTATGTACCGGGGTGTGTCATCTATTGACGCTTGTTAACATTCAGCATGTTTCCATGTTTGGCCACCTTATCTTGTGCATGATCCTCATACCCCGGAAATGAATACCCTGCACGCGCTGGAGCTTATCGGTCAGTTCGAGACGGCGGCTGACGAGCGCGCCATCGTGACCCTGCTGCGCGAACTGAGCGGCCGCATGGGATTCGACTATTTTCGCTTGGCCCTGATCTTTCCCAGTACCATTCAGCGTCCGGACGTCATCATCTTCAACGGTTGCCCACAGGCTTGGGTGGATACCTACACCGGCAGCGGCTTCTTTGCCATCGACCCCATCGTCAAGTGCGCCATGACCAGAAGCACGCCCATTCTGTGGGCCGATGTGGTGAACGATGATGAGCGTTGTGATGAACAGGGGCGGGAGGTGATGCAGCTGGCCAGCGAGTACGGCATTCGCGACGGTATCACCCTGCCCTGGCACGGTGCCAACGGCCATGTCGGCCTGCTCTCCTTTATTACCAGTACGCCTCGTACCAGCCAGCAGTGGCTCTCTGCGGTGCCCTTTATCAGCTGGCTCTCCATGCATATCTTTGAGGCGGTGGCCCGGGTCTGTCTGGCGGGGCTGTCACCGCACGATGCGCTGAGTTTGCGGGAGCTGGAGGTGTGTCGCTGGGCGGCGGAGGGCAAGCAGGTGAGCGATATTGCC
>NZ_JBGLQY010000007.1:0-251896 GCF_041402265.1 Aeromonas sp. S15(2024)
AATGGAAAGAGGGACAACAGGTGTTGGAAGGCTGGGGTATCCATGATGGAGGTCCTCATGGTGATGACCTACTTCCAGATTAGCCTTCCAACACATAATTGGGACAGCGCCATAAAAAAACCCGGCCTGAGCCGGGTTTTGATGAGTGCGGGTAGTGCTGGCTTACTTGGCCAGGGATTCCGGCAGCTCTTCGCGGATCTTGCCCAGCATCTCTTTCAGGACGCGCGGGTTGGCCACCACGATGTTGCCGGAGTTCTCGTAGTTGTGACCACCGACGAAGTCGGTGACGATGGCGCCGGCCTCTTTGGCCAGCAGCTCACCGGCAGCGGTGTCCCAGGGCTTGAGGCCGATTTCCCAGAAACCGTCGACGCGACCGGCGGCCACATAGGCCAGATCCAGCGCGGCGGAGCCGGCACGACGGATGTCGGCACACTCGATGAACATGCTCTGGAACATCTTCAGGTACGGCTCGATGTGGTGCTTCTGCTTGAACGGGAAACCGGTGGCCAGGATGGTGCCGGCCAGCTCTTTAGCCTTGCCGACACGGATGCGGTAACCGTTCAGCTGGGCGCCGCTGCCACGGGTAGCAGTGAACAGCTCATCACGGATCGGGTCGTAGATCACGGCCTGTTCGGTTTTGCCCTTGACGCGCAGGGCGATGGAGACGGCAAAGTGCGGAATGCCTTTGACCAGGTTGGTCGTGCCATCCAGTGGGTCAATGATCCATTGGTAGTCCGGATTGGTACCGGCAATCTCACCAGACTCTTCAGCCACGATGCTGTGTTCCGGGTAAGATTTTTTGATGGTGTGAATGATGGCCGCTTCGGCTTCACGGTCAACGTTGGTCACGAAGTCATTGCTGCCCTTCTGGATAACCTCGATGTTCTCGGGTTGAGAAAAGGCTTTTACTACTACTTGACCGGCGTTGCGCGCAGCGCGCACGGCAATATTCAGCATCGGATGCATAGGTTCACCACTGGATGTTAAAGAACGGGGGAATAAAAGGACGCGGTATCATACCAGTCTTTTCGACAATGGCAACTGTTATACGTTATCGCTCCGGCCTTGGCGACTGCCAGATCTGACGGCTCCAATATAGGCTCTTTTTGGTCTAGTCTTATGGGCAGCAGCCGAATAACAGGCTGCCTTGAGCATAGGGACGTGGATCATGAATTTGTCATTAGTGAGTCAAAAACCGTCGGCAACCTCCACCCAGGGTTTGCTGGCCGCCTTGCGGAACTCGACCGGATACGGCGACTACTTCAACGAGCTAACCATTACCCAGCCATCCCACTGGCAACCTGGCAAGGAAGAGGCGGCCATCCTGCTGCTGGATGGGGATGCGGCCTGGCCCGAGTTTGCCTGGCAGCGCAACAGCGACACCTTCGGGTTGCCGGTGTTGCCGCTGCTGATGCGCAAGGGAGACGGTACTCTCACCATTCAGGGGCCGGATGTGCGGGACCCGCGCTTCTATTTTGTCTCCAACGGCATCGTGCTGGAAGAGTCTGAACTTGCCGATCCTGCCTGCAGTCGGGTGCTGCTGAACAAGCTGGAGTCCTACTTCCCGCTGCTTTCCCGCCTCATTCTGCTGCGCCAGCGTCAACCCATGGGGCTGTGCAACTAGGCTCTTCCTTCTCTGCGCCGGGCTGTTCAAGCGGCACAATATTTGTCATAACTGACCGGTATTGTGCCGCTTCGTCATGTTCAGGCCGGGGGATGTCCATGTTGTCCATCCCGCTTCATTTCTCTGGCCGACATGGGCGAGGCCCTGTCCGTCCTGTGCCAATGTGTGAATCACAAGGAGTCCATGATGATCGATTTTTATACCGCAGCCACCCCAAACGGCTTCAAGGTGGCGATTGCCCTTGAAGAGCTGGGCTTGCCCTACCGTGTCATTGCGCTCGACCTGTCGGCGCTGGATCAGAAGAAACCCGAGTTTCTGACCATCAACCCCAACGGTCGCATTCCAGCCATCGTCGATCGGGACAACGGGGACTTCGCGGTGTTCGAGTCGGGTGCCATTCTTCTCTATCTGGCCGAGAAGGCAGGCAAGCTGCTGCCGGCGGATCCCAAGCGCCGCTCCCAGGCCATTCAGTGGCTGATGTTCCAGATGGGTGGGGTCGGGCCCATGATGGGGCAGGCCAACGTCTTCTATCGCTACTTCCCGGAGAAGATCCCGGCCGCCATCGAACGCTATCAGAAGGAGGGACGCCGCCTGTTCGAGGTGCTCGACAGCCATCTGGCCCAGCACGAGTATCTGGCCGACGAGTACAGCATCGCCGACATTGCTACCTGGCCCTGGGTGCGTATCTATGACTGGAGCGGTATCTCCATCAAGGGGCTGCCCCATCTGCAGGCCTGGATGGACCGGATGGCTGACAAGCCGGCCTGCCAGAAGGGGATCACCATACCGCCGCGCAACGAGAAGCCGGAAGATCTGGTCAAGCAGGCCCAGCAGATGGTAACGCGTTGATTTTTATCGTTGACGGGGCCTAAAACCCCGTCACATTAGAAAAACTAAGGAAAGCTGATTATAAAGATTCGTTCGTTTTTCGTGATCTGAATCACTAAGATGACGGCAAGCCATGGGAGTGTCCTGCTCCCGGCCGGTGCGGGTTCTCCGCCTTGAGTTTTCACCTTTGATTGACCCTGTTTGTTGGATCCCCTCTGCGGTTTTCTGCCAGAGGCGGGCAGCTTTTCGATGATTTTTCGGGACTGAGATATGTATCGGCACAGTTTTTATCCGCTGTTTTTTCTGACCATTCTGATGGTCGCTGTGGGCCAGATGACCCAGACCCTCTACGTGCCCTCCATTCCCATGATGGCGGGGGACTTCAACGTGGCCTCCGGCCAGCTGCAAGCGGTGATGGCTTGCTACCTGATCCCGTACGGCCTCTCCCAGTTTGTCTACGGCCCCTTGTCGGATCGCATCGGCCGTCGCCCCATCATCATCATCGGCATGATGGTGTTCCTAGTGGGTACCCTGACCATCCAGCTGATCCCGAGTTTCATGGCGCTGCTGGCGGGCAGCTTCATCCAGGGGCTGGGGACCGGGGCCGGCGGCGCCATGAGCCGCACCCTGATGCGCGACCGCTACACCGGCGCCGAGCTCAACCGGGCCAACAGCCTGGTCAGCATGGGGGTGATCTTCTCCCCGCTGCTGGCCCCCGTGCTGGGTGGCTGGCTGACCGAGTTGTTCAACTGGCGTGCGGGCTACTGGTTCCTGTTCGGCTTTGGCGCCGTGGCGACCCTGGCCATACTGGCCTGGTTCGTCGAAACCTTGCCAGAGGAGGCCCGTCAGCAGCCGCTGCGAGTAGGTGCCGCCTATCGCCACGTGCTCGGCAACCCGCGTTTTCAGGGCAACCTGCTCTGCCTGATGGCGACCTTCGCCGGTCTGGCGGTCTTTGAAGCGGCCGCCGGCGTGCTGCTGGGCGACGTGCTCAAGCTGAGTGCCCGTACCGTCAGCGTGCTGTTCGTGCTGCCGCTGCCCGGCTATCTGTTCGGTGCCTGGCTCTCCGCCAAGCTGAGTTTTCGCCTGAGCCAGGGCAAGCTGATGCGCCTTGGCATCGCCTTCCTGGCGCTGGGGTCACTCATCATCCTGCTGCCCGGTCTGTTCGGGATAGTGAGTGCTGCTTCCCTGGTGGGTGGGGCTGCCGTCTACTTCATCGGTAGCGGTATCCTCTATCCGACCGCCACCTCCTGCGCCATCGAACCCTTCCCGGGCCAGGCGGGCACCGCCGGTGCCATCCTCGGTGGCATGCAGAATCTGGGGGCCGGCATCGTGACCCTGCTGGCGGCCTGCTTCCCGATGGAGGGGCAGGTGACCCTGGGCGCCATCATGACACTGATGGTGCTGATCGTGGCGCTGAGCTTCCTCTGGTTGCGCCACCACGGTTCGCCCCACGAGCAGATGGCCGTGTGAGCCTAATGATGTGAAAAGACCCGCCCGAGTTGGCGGGTTTTTTATGGGCCGCCGCTGGGGGCTGATATGCCGGGTGACGGAAGCAGGGGAGGGGACTGCCGCGCAGGCAAAGAAAAAGCCCGTCACACTGGTGACGGGCTTTTTGCTGTTGGTACCCCGGAGATGCCGTTGCCGGTTTGGGCCCTTGAACCGTCGGTTCAAGGCGGGGATCGGATCTGACCGCAGGCTTCTCGGTCGTGCCGAGCATGCGCAATAGCCAGAAGGCAGATCCCCTGTTTGGTATGAATATCGGCTCGGGGACTTGAACCGGCTGACAAACACCCCAGGGAATTTCAAAAACGTTGCGAGTTAGGGTTGTACGCCTTCGTCGCTGGATTCGCCATATTGTCCGTGCTCGATCAAGGCCGCTTCGATGGTGCGTTGCAGCATCTTGATCCGCTTGTCCATGGTCTCAGAGTATTGGTGATTCTTGTCTTTTTCAAGACAGAGCTCATGGCAGAAATTGAGTGCTGCCATCACCGCCAGCTGTTCATTGCTGGAGACCTTGGAGCGTTGACGCAGCTCGATGAGTTTATCAGTCAGCTGGTCGGCGGCCTGGCGCAGGGCATCCTGCTGTCCCAGGGGACAGGATACCTTGTAGGGACGTCCCAAAATGACGATTTCTACGGCCTCTGTGCTCATGCCTTCCTCAATACGGCGGAGTGTCATTCCGCCTTTATCCACGTGGACAACTGGGCGGGACTATATAGCGCAGATGCAGAAGTTTCAAGGCCTTGCTGGCTCTGGAAGGGGGAGAATGCTAGGATCCTGACCATTAATTCTGCATATTTGCCTGAACTTTGAGCGGATCTTCGATGAGCAAAACGAACCCCCTGAAATACGCGGCCGTGGCCGACCTGATGGAACAGCACGAGCTGATGGCAACGGCTGTAGAGGCCCATGGCGTGATCTGCGGTCTGGTGTGCGGTGGTGTGGCTCTGGACGACAAGAGCTGGCTGCCCCATTTCAACGATCTGGTCAACGACGGTTTCGGTCTGCCGGCCCCGGTGCGCCAGGTGATGACCGATCTCTATCATGAGGTGATCGAGAGCCTGATGGCCCAGAAAGGGGTCGAGCTGCTGCTGCCAAGCGACGAAGCGCCCCTCGACGAGCGCATCGATTCGCTGGTGGACTGGTCCCAGGCCTTTCTGGCTGGTTTCGGCGTGGTGCAGCAGGAGCTCTCCAAGGCCTCCGAAGAGCTGCAGGAGATGATCCAGGACATCGCCAGCATCACCCAGGTCTCTGCCGAGTTCGATCAGGAAGATGAAGAGAACGAAGCCTCCTTCCTGGTGCTCTACGAACACGTGCGCCTCGGGGTCATGATGGCGTTCGAGGAGTTTGGCAAGCGGCCGGATGCCCCGAGCACCCCGCCGACCCTGCACTGAGTCGAGCAAGTCCGAAAAAGAGCGCCAGGTGGTGCTCTTTTTACATTTGGATGTTGCCCGCGCCGGCCGGCTGTGATGAGGCAAGTAACGACAGGGACTGCGCTTTTTTGCCCGTGGCTTCGCATCCCGACCCCACGCTTTGTGTTAGCATGACCCCACGTTTTCAGCTTTTCCCCTGATCTCATGTCTCAATCTGATCTGAACCACGTCGATGTGGCCATCGTCGGTGGTGGAATGAGCGGCGCTGTGCTGGCGCTCTCCCTCGCGGCCCTGCCAGGGCCCAAGCCCCTGCAGATCCTGCTGCTGGAGGCGAGCGCCCCCGAGCTCAATGCACACCCCGGCTTCGATGCCCGCGCCATCGCGCTCTCCGCCGGCACCTGCGAGGCGCTGGCCCGGCACGGGCTCTGGCCCCGTTTTGCCCCCCATTGCAGCCCCATCACCCGCATTCATGTGTCGGATCGGGGCCACTTCGGCCAGACCGGATTGACGGCCGCCGAGTATGGCCTGTCTGCTCTCGGCCAGGTGATCGAGCTGTCGGCGGCGGGCATCGAGTTGCAACAGGCGATCGCTGCCTGCCCGCAGATCCGCATGCTGTGTCCGGCCCAGCTCGAACGGGTGGAGCCGCTGACGGAGGGGGTGAACCTGACCCTGGCCAGTGGCGAGCGTTATCAGACCCGTCTGCTGGTGGCGGCCGATGGCGGCAACTCCTTCGTGCGCCAGCAGTGCAAGCTGGCGGTGAGCCGCCACGACTACGGCCAGAGCGCCATCATCGCCACCGTCAAGACGGCCGAGGATCCGGCCGGCCAGGCATTCGAGCGTTTCACCCAAGGGGGGCCGCTGGCGCTGCTGCCGATGCAGGGGGGGCTCTCCTCCCTGGTCTGGAGCGTGGCACGGGATGAGGCGCCGGCCTTGATGGCGCTCGATGACGCCACCTTTCTGGCCCGCCTGCAGCAGGCCTTTGGCTGGCGCCTCGGTCGCTTCCTGCAAACCGGCCAGCGCCACGTCTATCCGCTGGTGCTGACGGTGGCTGACTACCCGCTGGCCCAGCGCACTGTGCTGGTGGGCAACGCTGCCCATCTGCTGCACCCCATTGCCGGCCAGGGCTTCAACCTCGGCATGCGCGACCTGGACCTGCTCACCCGCGCCGTCAGTCAGGCCCTGGCGGCGGGGGAGGATATCGGCAGCTTCAAGGTGCTAAACGGTTACTGGCAGCAGCGCAAGGGGGATCAGGCGCAGACGGTCTGGCTTACCTCCTCGCTGGCCCAGCTCTTCTCCAATGAGCACGACCCGCTGGTGGCGGGCCGCAACCTGGCGCTCTCCCTGATGGGGCGGCTGGACTGCCTCAAGGCGCCGTTGGCCTCTCGCACCCTGGGCTTTGTTGCCGACCTGTGCCGCCCCTGAGACTGGTCACAGCTTGCGTATTGAAGGGGTCAGCCTTCGGGCGTGCCCTCGCTGATCCCGGCGATCAGCCCTGAAAGGATATAAAACGATGCAGATGCAAAACGTGGATGTGGTGATTGTGGGGGGCGGCATGGTGGGCCTGGGGCTCGCCGCCGCGCTCAAGGGGAGTGCGCTCAAGGTGGCCGTGGTCGAGGGCCGGTTGCCGGCTCCCGCGCTTGACGAGGCGCCGGACAACCGGGTCAGCGCCCTGAGTCTGGCCAGTCAGCTCATCCTGCAGCAGGTGGGCGCCTGGCGCGGCATTGAGGCCCGCCGCCTGCAGCCCTACGGGCAGATGGAGGTGTGGGAGCAGGACAGCTTTGGCCGGATCGCGTTTGATGCCGCCAGCCTGCGCCAGCCCGAGCTCGGCCACATCGTCGAGAACCGGGTCATCCAGCTGGCGCTGCTGGACGCTATCGAGGGGGCCAACAACATCCAGCTGCTGAGCCCGGCCCGGGCGAGCAGCCTGCAAAGCGGCGAGGCGGGCTCCCTGCTGCTGTTGGAAGATGGCCGCGCGCTGTCGGCCAAACTGGTGGTGGCGGCCGATGGTGCCCACTCCTGGGTCCGTCGGCAGGCCGACATTCCGCTCACCAGCTGGGATTACGGCCACCATGCCCTGGTGGCGACGGTGCGTTGTGCCGAGCCACACGAAGCGGTGGCGCGTCAGATCTTCACCCCCGAGGGGCCGCTCGCCTTCCTGCCCCTGTGGCAACCGGATCTCTGCTCCATCGTCTGGTCGCTGCCGGCCGCTCGTGCCGAGGCGCTCTGTCAGTGCGACGACGAGCAGTTCAACCGCCAGCTCACCACCGCATTCGACGGCCGCCTCGGCCTGTGCCAGGTGGAAGGGGCGCGCAGCGCCATCCCGCTCACCGCCCGCTATGCCCGTGACTTTGCCCGCGAACGGCTGGTGCTGGTGGGGGATGCCGCTCACACCATACACCCGCTGGCGGGGCAGGGGGTCAACCTGGGGCTGCTGGACGCCGCCGCCCTGGCCGAGCAGATCCTGCGCAATCAGGCGGCGGGCAAGGATATCGGTCTGCTCGCCAACCTGCGCGGCTACGAACGCTGGCGCAAGAGCGAGGCGGCCAGCATGCTGGCTGCGATGGAGGGGCTCAAGCGGCTGTTTGCCGGTGCCAACCCGCTCAAGAAGCTGGTGCGCGGGGCGGGCCTGTGCGCCTTCGATCTGCTGACGCCGCTCAAGCAAAGCGTGATCCGGGCCGCCATGGGGCTGGAGGGGGAGCTGCCCGCGCTGGCCAAGGGTGAAAAAATCTAATAATACTCGGGTGTTTTCACAACAAAACTAATGTGAGGAGGCTGATGACCCGGTTTGGGTATCAGCCTTTAATCTGGGCTGGCAGCGAAACGTTTTTCTTCAAATTGTGACGAAACGGTAAAAATCGAAATTTAATATCGTCATTACCGAGTTTGGTCTGTTTTTATCACTGTTTTTACCTTAGTGTCTGGAGTCTGTTGACTGGCGGTGGATTAGTTTTTTTTGAGCGGCATGCGCGTCCGCTTGGCATATAATCCGCTGCGTTCAAGGAATCACTCCGGCCTTGCGGGCCGGAACGAGCACAGACTCAGGCACTCTCTGCTCTTGCTGCGACCCCGGTGAACCGCCGGAGGGCGGCCGGGCGGGGCGGATCGTGAGTGTTGTCGCGAACGCTTAAGGAAACACAGCGATGATCCAGACTACAGTACTGCATCCCAAGCACCTGGAAGCCGGCGCCAAGATGGTGGACTTTCACGGTTGGGAAATGCCCATCAACTACGGCTCACAGCTGGAAGAGCACCATCAGGTGCGCACTGATGCCGGCATGTTCGACGTCTCCCACATGACCATCGTCGATTTGACCGGCGAGCGGGTCAAAGCCTTCCTGCAACACCTGCTGGCCAACGACGTGGCCAAGCTCACCCTCTTCGGCAAGGCCCTCTACAGCGGCATGCTGACCCCGGAAGGCGGCGTCATCGACGACCTCATCACCTATTACCTTGGCGAGACCTTCTACCGCCTGGTGGTCAACTCCGCCACCCGCGAGAAGGATCTGGCCTGGATCCGCCACCATGCCCAGGACTTCGGGGTGACCGTGACCGAGCGCCCAGAGCTCGCCATGATCGCGGTGCAGGGGCCCAACGCCAAGGCCAAGGCGGCCAAGGTGTTCAGCGCCGAGCAAAATGCCGCAGTGGAAGGCATGAAGCCCTTCTTCGGTGTGCAGGCCGGCGAGCTCTTCATCGCCACCACCGGCTATACCGGTGAAGACGGTTACGAGATCGTGGTGCCGCAAGAGCAGGCGTGCGATCTGTGGCAGGCGCTGCTGGACAACGGCGTGGCCCCCTGCGGCCTGGGTGCCCGTGACACCCTGCGCCTCGAGGCCGGCATGAACCTCTACGGCCAGGACATGGACGAAACCGTTTCTCCGCTGGCCGCCAACATGGCCTGGACCATCGCCTGGGAACCGAGCGATCGCCAGTTCATCGGCCGCGCCGCGCTGGAAGCCCAGAAAGCCGCCGGCAGCCAGCCCAAGCTGGTGGGCCTGGTGATGGAAGAGAAGGGCGTGCTGCGCAGCGGCATGCCGGTCACCTTCACCACCGCCGCTGGAGAAGAGCGGGAAGGTGTGATCACCTCCGGCTCTTTCTCGCCCACTCTGGGCTACAGTATTGCCCTGGCGCGGGTGCCCCGTGATATCGGCGAGCAGGCTTCGGTGGAGATCCGCAAAAAGCTGGTCACCGTGAAAGTGACCAAGCCGGCTTTCGTGCGCAACGGCCAGAAGCTGGTGTAACGACCCCATTGCGGCGAAGGGACTGCCCTTCGCCAGACCCCCTTGCCCCGGCAACGCCTGTCGAACGCGCCGGGGACAAGTGATCCAAGTGAATAAAGGAAGCACAAATGAGCCATATCCCGAGCGAACTGAAATATGCCACCTCCCACGAGTGGATCCGTGTCGAAGCCAACGGCGAGGCCGTGGTCGGTATCACCGAGCACGCCCAGGAGCTGCTGGGTGACATGGTGTTCGTCGATCTGCCGGAAGTGGGCAAGCAGGTCGGTGCCGGTGATGACTGCGCCGTGGCCGAGTCGGTCAAGGCCGCCTCTGACATCTACAGCCCGGTGAGCGGCGAGATCCTGGCCGTCAACGAAGAGCTGGAAGGCAGCCCCGAGCTGGTCAACTCCGACCCCTACGGTGCTGGCTGGCTGTTCCGCATCAAGCTGGATGACGCGGGCGAGCTTGCCAACCTGCTGGATGCAGAAGGCTACCAGAACGTGGTGGACGAAGAGTAATGCCCCCGGGCCCTGCCAATCGCGCAGGGCCCGTTTGTATGCATGCCCGTCGGCCAGGAGGCCGGCCGGTGAGGGTGAAGTCGTCCGTCCCGGTTTGCCCGCGGCAAACCGGGCAGCCACAAGACGACCCCCTGTCGCTATGAGCGACATCCGGTGCCGGCAGGGGCCACTCTGCCACCCGAACATGAGTGAAGCCGGCCGAGGCTGGCTGTCAGGCACTTAGTTATCAGGACTTTTTATCAGGAATAGGGAAATGACCCAGTCACTGTTTGAACTCGAGCAAAAAACCGATTTCATCCGCCGTCACATCGGGCCGGGTGAGGAAGATCTGCGCGCCCTGCTGGCCGTGGTGGGCGCCGAGAGCCTGGACGATCTGATTGAGCAGACGGTCCCCGCCGCCATTCGCCGGCCGGGCCCGCTCGGCATCGGTGCCTCCATGACCGAAGTGGAAGCGCTGGCCAAGCTCAAGGGCTATGCCGCCCAGAACAAGGTGGCCAAGAGCTACATCGGCATGGGCTATCACGACACCCACGTGCCCCACGTCATCCTGCGCAACGTGCTGGAAAATCCGGGCTGGTACACCGCCTACACCCCCTATCAGCCCGAGCTGGCACAGGGCCGTCTCGAAGCCCTGCTCAACTTCCAGCAGCTGACCCTGGATCTCACCGGCATGGATCTGGCCAGTGCCTCCCTGCTGGATGAGGCGACCGCCGCCGCCGAGGCGATGGCGCTGGCCAAGCGGATGGCCAAGTCCAAGTCCCACCTCTTCTTCGTGGCCGACGACGTGCACCCCCAGGTGATCGACGTGGTCAAGGAGCGGGCGGTCCACTTCGGCTTTGACGTGGCAGTCGGCCCGGCCGAGCAGGCTTGCGCCGAAGAGGTGTTCGGTGCCCTGTTCCAGTACCCCACCACCACGGGGGAAGTGAAAGATCTGCGGGCGGTTATCGCCGCGGTGCAGGCCCAGAAAGGGTTGGCCTGCGTCAGCGCCGACATCCTGTCGCTCCTGTTGCTCAAATCCCCGGGTGAGCTGGGGGCCGACGTGGTGCTGGGTTCGGCCCAGCGCTTCGGCGTGCCCATGGGCTACGGTGGCCCGCACGCCGCCTTCTTCGCCACCCGCGATGCCTACAAACGCTCCATGCCGGGTCGCATCATCGGCGTCTCCAAGGATGCCCGCGGCAAGGCCGCTCTGCGCATGGCGATGCAGACCCGCGAGCAGCATATCCGCCGCGAGAAGGCCAACTCCAACATCTGTACCGCCCAGGTGCTGCTGGCCAACATGGCAAGCTTCTACGCCGTCTACCACGGCCCGGTGGGACTGAAAACCATCGCCTCCCGCGTGCACCGTCTGACCACCATTCTGGCGCTCGGTCTGAAGGCCAAGGGCGTGGCCCTCAAGCATGCCAGCTGGTTTGATACCCTGACCGTACAGACCGCCGAGAAGGCTGCGCTGATCGCCAAGGCCGAGGGGCTCGGCATCAACCTGCGCGCGGATCTGGATGGTGCGGTGGGTGTCTCCCTCTCTGAAACCACTACCCGTGGCGATGTGGCCGAGCTGTTCGAGCTGTTCCTGGGCGCAGGCCACGGCCTGGACATCGAGGCCCTCGACAAGGCGGCCCAGGCCCATCACGCCATCCCGCAGGATCTGCTGCGCACCGACGCCGTGCTGACCCACGAGGTGTTCAACAAGTACCACTCCGAGACCGAGATGCTGCGCTACATCCACCGTCTCGAAGCCAAAGATCTGGCCCTCAACTACGCCATGATCTCCCTGGGCTCCTGCACCATGAAGCTCAATGCCACCGCCGAGATGATCCCGGTGACCTGGCCCGAGTTTGGCAAGCTGCACCCGTTCGCTCCGCTGGCCCAGGCCAAGGGTTACCAGCTGCTGCTGGCCGACCTCGAAAACTGGCTGGTGAAGGTGACCGGTTACGATGCGGTCTGCATGCAGCCCAACTCCGGCGCCCAGGGCGAATACGCCGGTCTGCTCGCCATCAAGAAGTACCACGAGTCCCGCGGCGAGGGGCATCGCGATATCTGCCTCATTCCGGCCTCCGCGCACGGTACCAACCCGGCCTCCGCCCAGATGGCGGGCCTGCGGGTCATCGTCACCGCCTGTGACAAGTCGGGCAACGTGGATCTGGACGACCTGCGCGCCAAGGCCGCCGAGGCGGGGGATCAGCTCTCCTGTCTGATGGTGACCTATCCCTCCACCCACGGGGTGTACGAGGAGACCATCAAGGAGGTGTGCGACATCGTTCACCAGCACGGTGGTCAGGTCTATCTGGACGGCGCCAACATGAATGCGCAAGTCGGGCTGACGGCGCCGGGCTTTATCGGGGCGGATGTCTCTCACTTGAATCTGCACAAGACCTTCGCCATTCCTCACGGCGGTGGCGGCCCGGGCATGGGCCCCATCGGCGTGAAGAAACACCTGGCACCGTTCGTGGCCGGTCATGCCGTGGTCAAGACCGACAAGGAGAGCCGCAACAACGGCGCCGTGTCGGCGGCACCGTTCGGCTCGGCCAGCATCCTGCCCATCAGCTGGATGTATATCGCCATGCTGGGGGACGAGGGGCTGAAGAAATCCACCCAGGTGGCCATTCTCAACGCCAACTACCTGGCCAAGAAGCTGGGTGAATCCTTCCCCGTGCTCTACTCCGGGCGCAACGGTCGGGTGGCTCACGAGTGCATCCTGGATATCCGCCCGCTCAAAGAAGCGTCCGGCATCAGCGAGATGGATGTGGCCAAGCGCCTGATGGACTACGGCTTCCACGCGCCGACCATGAGCTTCCCGGTAGCGGGCACCCTGATGGTCGAACCGACCGAGTCTGAATCCAAGCGCGAGCTGGACCGCTTCGTGGAGGCGATGACCGCCATTCGTGCCGAGATCGCCAAGGTGCAGGACGGCCACTGGAGCCTCGCCGACAACCCGCTGGTCCATGCTCCGCATACCCAGGATGACGTGATGGACGGTGAGTGGAATCGTGGCTACAGCCGCGCCGAGGCAGTGTTCCCGTCGGACGCCGTGCGCGCCGCCAAGCTGTGGCCGTCGGTCAACCGCATCGACGACGTCTACGGCGATCGCAACCTGTTCTGCTCCTGCATCCCGACCGAGGACTACGCCAAGTAAGCGCAGGTGCTGATCACGATCATTTAAGTTGGAAACCGACAATTAAGTTGGAAACTGAAAGGCCCTGCTTCGCAGGGTCTTTCTATTTACGCGGTACATGAATTGCGCAAAAACTGGGCGTTGATTGGGTAATATTAAGTGGCGAGATCCGCGTCGATGGCTCGCTTGCGGTCGGATTTTTATCGCGATCATTATGATAGAGGCAAAATGCGAGCCGTCACTCTTAGCGAACCTGCGTCAGTTGCGACAAACTGCCGTCGCATCATTGGGCAATAACGCGATGTTCTGTGAACTTGCCATAGCTTTTTTCTATTCGGTTTTGACCATCTAGAGAAGGAGGGCGTGATGCCCCCCTGCGCCTTTAACCGCGGATGGCCGCCGAGTGCTGGCAGCTTGCAAAGGCCGTGAGCGGGGGACTCTCCATGGTCAAAGCCTCCGCCTGATGCAGCATGCGGCTTATCAGGTCCACCATGATCTCCAGATCGAGCTTGTCCAGCCACTCACGAGCCCAGAGCAGGGTCGTGTGTTCATCCGTGCTGCT
Organism: Aeromonas sp. S15(2024); assembly: GCF_041402265.1. Classification (NCBI taxonomy): domain Bacteria; kingdom Pseudomonadati; phylum Pseudomonadota; class Gammaproteobacteria; order Aeromonadales; family Aeromonadaceae; genus Aeromonas; species Aeromonas sp. S15(2024). Next base: position 13,732 of record NZ_JBGLQY010000007.1, read on the forward strand.
AAGCTGCAGCACCGGCCAATCGGCCATATTGGCCAGCGATGTTGCCTGAACGTTCCCCAGTGGAATGAACAGGGTAACCAGCTGATCCCGCTGCCGGACATGGAGGCTGAACGCGCCGACCGGGATGTCCAGTCCATCCCCATGCAGATACTCCTGTGGCAGTGAGAGATGGCGGCAGAGGGCAGATAGCAGGGCATTGAACATCATCGGGACTCCTGACTGGTGGTATCAAAAACGGACTCGGTGGGCGGCCAGAGATTGGCGATCGGGGGCTTGTCCGGTGTGCCGACCAGGCGAGCGCCGATGGTGGCAGCCCAAGGATCAATAACCTTGGCATTAGGGCCCCAGCTCTGGGGCTTGGAGAGTTCACTCCCTTCGGCCCGACCGATCACCACGAAGCAGTGCGTCTGGGAGTGCCCCTGAGCGCCACGATGAGCCAGTACTTCGATCCGCTGATCGCTGTTGTGGCGCAGCAGCTCGGCCGCGGCCGAGTAGGCCAGGGTTGAACAGCAACCCGCTTTGGCTTCATCCACCGCCTTGGCGATGTTCTCCATGGTACGCAGTGAGATGGGCTGCTTGTGACGAGTTATTTGAATGGCGGCCATGTTGGCGCTGTTATTGGCGCGCTGATTGGCGGCCAGACGTTGTGGATCCTGTCCGAAGGCATTGAGCTTGCCAATGATCTTCTGGTACGACGGGTTACTCGGCTGCACGAAGGTCTGGGCGTCGGTGCAGGCATAGCTGCCCAACTTTTCCAGGCCCGCCATGCTCCGTTGCAATAACGCCTGTGCTCCGCCGCCGACCACGCGAGTGGTCTGTTGCTGGGGTCTGGCGATGGCACCCTGCTCCGCCAGCGCCTGTTTCAACTCGGTCAGACGAGCGCCACGGGCCGCCACCTCCTTGGGGTGATGCTGCTCCCAGTGCTGGATGGCGTCTTGTACCCGCTGTGCCCTGCCTGCATCCGGGGTGGTCTGCAGTTGGCGCAGCGCATGAATGACATTCTTCAGGTCGCCGCTCTGAAAATGGCCGATGCCCCGCTGTACCGATTGCTCAAACAGTGTGTTCCCCCGAGCCAGCAGAGGACTGCCCTGGGATGATGGGGAAGAGACGGGGGCTTGCTGAACGGGTCCCCCGATGGCAGATAAGGCCATGCTGTTGTTCCTGAAATGGCTGACGAGTACGAATCATAACGAGTCATGGATGTGTGCTATATCAATCCGCGGTCGGGGATTTGTCAGTTTTTCGTGTCAGGGGGGCTGCGTTTACCACTGCGGACCTTCACTCTGGCGCCACTGCTCCAGCCAGCGCAGTACCTCGGCGGTCGCCTCTATCTGATCGGCGGGGATGTAGTTATTGATCAGGGCATCACGATAGAGGGCACGGGCCAGCGGAATGCGCTGCAGCACCGGAATACCCTCCTCTTCGGCAATCTTGCGCACCAACAGTGCCTGGGCATCGGTGAACTTGAGGGTGACCACCGGCAGCGGGGTCTCCCCCCGCTCATAGCGAATGCCGATGGCGATATGGGTCGGGTTGGCCACGATGACCGAGGAGCGCTTCACGTCGGCGCGCATGTTGCTCGATTGCAGCTCCTGGTGGAATTGACGACGCTTGCTCTTGATCTCGGGGCTCCCCTCCATCTCCTTGTACTCCCGTTTCACCTCGTCCTTGCTCATCTTGAGCTGCTTGATGTGTTGATGATGCTCGAAGGCATAGTCGGCGATGGCGATCACCACGAAACCCATGGCGCAGATCGCCATCAGCTGGCCCAGCATGCCTCCCAGCACAGGGGCGATGCAGCTCATGCCACAGCCGGGCAATTGCAGCATGGCCTGCAGGTTACCCTCTATGGTGACCCACACCAGCAGGCTCAAGAGGCTCACCTTGAGCAGCGATTTGACGAATTCCATCAGGCTCTTGATGGAGAAGATCTTCTTGGCCCCCTCTACCGGATTGATCTTCTTGATATCGGGTTTGATCGATTCGCCGCTCAGCAGAAAGCCGTACTGGGCGATGTGAGAGACGAGCACCACCAGCGCCGAAACCGCCAGAATGGGAATGCAGAGGTAGGCGAGCTCCTGCAACAGATTCTCAACCACATGGTTGAGGGCTTGGGCAAAGGGGAGATTGAGGTGGGACTCCGGGATCAGCATCAGCTTGCCCAGATGCTCGAGGTAGTAATCGGACATCGCCATCAGCATGCCGACCAGGCTCAGGATGATGGCGGTGGAGACCACCTCCTTGCTCTTGACCACCTGCCCCTTGTTGCGGGCATCGCGCAATTTCTTGGCGGTGGGCTGTTCGGTCTTCTCGCTGCTCATCGTGGCTCCAGTATGGGGGCAAGCAGCCGGAGGGGATCCATCACCGCCAGCACCTGCCTATAGGCGTGATCCATCATCAGCTTGATGTAGATGACCAGCAGCAGGCTGGCGACGGCGCTTTTGATCGGCATCGCCAGTACGAAGACGTTGAGGGAGGGGGCGAAGCGGCTGATGAGAGCCAGCCCGAATTCGGCCAGAAACATGGCGATCAGGAGCGGCGCCGCCAGCAGGGCGCAGAGCAGCAACATCTGGCTGAACTGGCTGTAGAAGAAGCTCACCCAGAGATCGCCGATGGCGGGAAAGAAGCGGGTGACCGGCCAGCTGGCATAGCTCTGGAACAGGGCCGAGAGCAGGGCGAGAAAGGCGCCCCCGGAGAAGAAGAGGGTGATCAGGGTCTGGGTCAGCAGCAGGCCGGTGGGGCTGGTCTGGCTGGCGAGACTCGGGTTGAAGAGCGAGGCCATGGCCGCACCGCGCTGGTTGTCTACCAGAAAGCCGCTTGCCTCAACGGCCCAGAAGGGGATGGCGGCGACAAAACCGATCAGCAGGCCGAGCAGTACCTCCTTGGCCACCAGCAGGGCCAGATCGAGGGCATCGATGGTGGGGGGTAGGGTGTCGGCCACCATGGGATAGGCGAATAGCGCCAGCGAGCAGACCACGCCGTTGCGGATCATCGCCCCCCCCAGCATCTGCTTGCTGAGCACCGGCAGCATGACGAAGCAGCTGATAAAGCGCGGCAGCAGCAGGGTGTAGGCCAGCATCTGGCCCTGCAGGCTCTCGAGGGTCATTGGATCTGCGGCACCTTGAGCAGCACCATGTCGGCAAAGCTGTAGAGCTCGTTGCCAAGCCAGGCGGTGGTGGCAAACAGGGTGATCACCACGGCGATGAGCTTGGCGACAAAGCCCAGCGTCTGCTCCTGGATCTGGGTCAGCGCCTGCAACAGCGAGACGAGGGTGCCCACCAGTGCGGCCACCAGCACGGGGGGCATCGAGAGGATCAGCACCAACCAGAGGGTCTGGCTGGTGAAGTGAAGAATATCGGCGTGGCTCATGACTAGCCTCCGTAACTGGTAACCAGCCCATGGGTGAGGCGGGCCCAGCCATCGAGCAGCACAAACAGCAGCAGCTTGAAGGGGAGCGAGATGGTCATGGGGGAGACCATCATCATCCCCATCGCCAGCAGAATGTTGGAGATGATGAGATCGATGGCGATAAAGGGCAGATAAATCAAAAACCCAATCTCGAAGGCACGGCTCAGTTCGCTCACGGTAAAGGCGGGTAGCAGGATCAGCAGGCTGTCAGGCTCCAGCCGGTCGGCGTATTCGCTGGGCCAGAGCTGCTTGGTGCTGTCGATGAAGAAGGCGTGCTCCCGCGGCTTGATCTGCTTTTTCAGAAAGGCGCGGTAGGGGGCCATCCCCTCGTCGAGAAACTTCTCCACCGATTCTGACTTGCTGAGCGATACCTCGTTCTGGCGCAGGTAATCCTGGGTGGCAAACCCGACCGGTGCCATCACATAGATGCTGAGGATGATGGCCAGCCCGTACATCGCCATGTTGGGGGGGATCTGCTGCACCCCGAGGGCGTTGCGCAGCAGCGAGAAGACCACCGCCAGCTTGACGAAGGAGGTGGCCATCACGGCGATAAAGGGGAGCAGGGCCAGCAGGGCCAAGCCGACGATGAGATTGAGCTCGTCCGGCAACTGGATCATGACGGCGACTCGCTCTTGAGGCGCTCGACCCGTACCCCAAGCCGTCCCTGGATTTCAACCAGTCGACCGCTGCCGAGCAGGTGACCATTGCTGATGATACGCACCTCGCCATCGATGGGGGCGCCGAGATCGACAAGGGAGCCCGGTTGCAGTGTGGTGAGGGTGTGCCAATCCAGCGTCTGGCGGCCCACTTCGAAGGTGACCTGAATGGGCAGGCCCTCCAGCTGGCTGGCGTCGAGGGCGTCATCGGGGGCGGCGTTGTGCATGGCAGTCAGTTCCAGATGTTGTGGATGGGGTTGGCAGTAGGCAAAGGGGCGTCCCTCGACGCAGACCAGTAGTTGCTGGCCGAGCAGAGGGTGGGGCGGCGGCAGCAGCACATCGCCACAGGCCAGCGTCTCGAGATCGGCGATGGCGACGCGCATCGCCCCCCATTGCAAGGAGAGGGTGAGCGGCAGCGGCAACCGCTGTTGGATAGGCCGGGGAGGCAGTTTGCCAAGCAGTGGGCCGGGCTCGGCGAGCCAGAGGGCGAGGGTCGCCCCCTCGCGCTTGAGCAGGAGTTGCAGCGCGGGCTCGTCGGTTTCTTCACCGATAGCATGAGCGGCCAGCGCCGAGCAGGTGAGGCCGCCAAGGGGCTGCCCCAGCCGCTCGATCAGTGCCAGCTGCAGGGACTCGGGCAGGCTCAGCAGGGCCGCCTGCTGCAGATCCGGTGCCAGCCAGCGGGCCAGCTCGGCGCCATGGCACAGAAGTGTCACAGAGAGCCCCTGCCACTGCAGTTGCAAGCGGCAGTCGAGGCTGGCCGGCAGCGGCGCGATGGTGAGTCGGAGCTCGCCGCCACTCCAGTCGTAGTGGTGGCGGCACTGGCTGAGCCGCTGCTGCAGGGTCAGCTCAGTCTGCGAGGCAAGGGTAAAGGCAATCGATGTCATGCGTCGGCATCCCACTCGTCATAGATGGATCGTTTCTGGCGCGATCCCTGTTCGCTGTCGCCTCGGGTGAAGAGATCGAAGGCGACCCGCTCACCGGGGTAGAGCCGCTGCAGGCGATCGATGAGTTCACTGCGCCCCTGATTGAGCAGCAGCTGTCCCTGCTCGCTGGCGAGGATCTCCACCTGCAGCGCCCCCTGATGGTGCTCGATGCGGATGGCGAGATCGCCGAGCGCAGGCAGGGTGAGCTGCAGCAGGGGTGGGCGATCCGGGCGACCCACTTCCAGCTGAATGTCTACCGCAAGCCGGCTCAGCAGCTGACCCAGCTCGTGGTAATCAGAACTGGGGGCAACTCGAGCCAGCAGCAGATCCCCCGGTGTCACTGTGAGGGGGGGCACCCGGATGACCGAGCCGACAAAGCGTCCCCCCTCAGGCGGTACTTCCTCGTCGCTGATGGGCGCACTCTCGAGCGGCTCCTCTTTTGGTGGTGTCGGCTCAACGCATCGCAGGGATGCGAGCTCGCCGCGCTCCGGCAGTGTGTCGCCCTCTGTCGGGGGCTGGCTTTCTACTTGCAGAGCCGGCGTGTGCACATAGTGTTGTTCCTGCGCGCTGGGTTCGACCGCAACAGGGGACGTGGCATCGCTTGCAATATCGCGCGGCAACCTCGTCTCCTGAGCGTCCTCGCTCCCTTGTTGTGCAACCGGCGCCGTGTTGCCTGCCCCTGTTGATGGTGACGCGGCGGGCAGTGGTTGGGCTTCCTGCCGATCGCTTCCTTCTAGCAGGTCGGAGGGCTCCTTGGACTGTGGGGCCTGGCGAGCTTGCCGCTTCTGCGCGAGTCTTCTCTCTTCGGCAGCGCCCTGGCGGCCGGCAAGGTCGTCATCCGGTGTCGACCTGCGGCTCTCATTCGGTTTGCCGAGTCGCTCCTGTGGGCCACTTGCCTTCGGCTGTGTGGAACCTAGGCGCAGGGCCTGCTCGAAGCGCTGCTGCTGCACCTGATCGGCCTTGATGAGCTCCTGTCGCAGGCTCAGCGGCTCGGAGGTGGCCATGGTGTCTGCACTGGGGGTGATGAGTCGGTTCATCTCTGGTCACATCCTGATCTGCTGGCGGAACTCTTCCTGTTCCTGCTCTTCGTTGTAGTCGCGCAGGGCTTGCCGGGCGGCCTGCTCCTGTCGGTGTAATTCGGCAAACTTTTCTTGCTGCTGGCGAGCGCGGTGCACAGTCAGTTGGCACGCCTGCAAGCGGGTGCGCTCCTCGGCCACCCGTTCGCCTTGCTCGGCCGCCATCTGCTCGAGGTGCGCCTCTTTTTCTCGCAGCAGGGCGACCTTCTGTTGCCACGCCTTGAGCCCCTTGCGATCGAGCTGCTCTTGCTGACAGAGGGCAAACAGGCGGTCCTCCTCGGCAAGGCGCCACTGGCGGTAGTCCTGGCTCTCCTGTTCGGCTTCCCGCTGACGGGCGTGGGCCTGTTGCAGCCGGGCCTGCTGGGCCGCGAGCTGCTGCTCGGCTCGTTCCAGCCGCAAGTGCTTGATTTTTTGCAGACGCCCGATCATCGGGTCAGTGCATCCAGGGTAGCGAGCGCGTCTGGCAGAGCGCTCGGCTCATGGGTTCCTTGTCTCAGCCACTGCCGGATCGCCTCGATACGGGCGATCGCCTCGTCGGCCACCTTGTCCTGCCCCTTCTGGTACTCGCCGATCTGCAACAGCAGCTCCACTTCTTCGTACTTGGCCAGCCAACTGCGCAGGCGACCGGCCTGTGCCTGATGGTCTGGCGTTATGATCTGGTTCATCACCCGGCTGGCGGAGCGCAGCACGTCGATGGCCGGGTAGTGGTTGGCCGCCGCCAGCTTGCGCGAGAGGATGATGTGACCATCGAGGATGGAGCGGGTCTCATCGGCCACCGGCTCTGTCATGTCGTCCCCCTCCACCAGCACGGTGTAGAGGGCGGTGATGGAGCCCTTGTCCGACTGACCGGCCCGCTCCATCAGGCGGGGCAGGGCGGCGAAGACGGACGGCGGGTAGCCGCGCCGGGTCGGCGGCTCGCCGGCGGCCAGACCAATCTCGCGCTGGGCGCGGGCGAAGCGGGTGACAGAGTCCATCAGCAGCAGCACCCGCTTGCCCTGATCACGAAAATACTCGGCGATGGAGGTGGCGACAAAGCCGGCCTTGGCCCGCTCCATGGCGGGGCGATCCGAGGTGGCCACTACCAGCACGGCTTTCTTGAGACCCTCTTCCCCCAGATCTGCCTCGATAAATTCCCGCACCTCCCGGCCCCGCTCACCGATCAGCGCCAGCACTGTGACATCCACCTCGGCGCTGCGGATAAGCGATGCCAGCAGGGTACTTTTGCCACCACCGGCGGCGGCGAAGATCCCCATCCGCTGCCCCTCGCCGCAGGTGAGCAGTCCATCGATGGCGCGAATGCCCAGCGAAATTGGTTGTTCTATTCGCTTGCGACTCATGGGGGCCGGTGCATCCCGATAGACCGGATACCAGGCGGCGGGCTCCGGTAGCTGGCCGCCCGAGAAGGGGTTGCCAAGGCCATCCAGTACCTGGCCCAGCAGATGTTCGCCGACCCCGACCTGATGCATGGCACCGGTCGGGCTCACTTCGGTATTGGAAGAGATGCCAAACATCTCGCCCAGCGGGGTGAGCAGCGCCTGATGCTGGGCAAAACCGATCACCTCGGCCTGCAGGGAGAGGGTGTTGTCGGGGTTGCGCAGATGGCAGAGCTCGCCGATGCGCACTCCGGGCACCACGGCTTTGAGCAGGGTGCCGGTCACCTGGGTGACCCGGCCACGGATCTGGATAAGACGGCACTCGTCGATGGCATGACGTAATTGGCCGGAGATGTGGTCGAGGGAAAGGGTCATGAAACTGCACCAGTGGAAACGGTGGCCACTATAAGGAAACCCTGTCGTGCTGGATTTCAGCACGAGTCGGGACTTTTTAGAAAACGGTTGGGGCAGGCCTAAAAATTCACGGCTGATTTTGGCATAGGTGCAATGAGGCGGTTTTTATAATGCCACCCTCATCAAACCATTCATCACGGGAGTTTCCATGGCCACTATCCAGAGCAACCCCTACGTTACCGCTACCCAACCTGAAGGGCGCGGGGAGGAGGCCTCTCGGCAACAACTTCCTCTGCCGGGAGGGTTGTTTCAGGGCGAGCGGGTCGTGCTGGCTTCTGCGTCTCAATCCCTGGCAGATGCCGCGGAAGAGCTCACCTTTGTCTTCTCCGAACGTTCAGAGCTCTCGCTCGCCAAGCGCAAGTTGAGTGACAGCCATGCCCGTATCAGCGAGATCGAGGCACTGGTGGGCGACTATCTGGACAAGGTGCCCGAGCTCGAGCGCCAGCAGAAGATCAAGGAGATGGTGAGCCATCTCGGCAGCGGCAGGCTGGCCAATCTATCTCAGCTGCTGGCTTATCTGGAAAGCTATTCCGGCGAAGTCAGTGAACAGTTTGAGGCGCTCTGTCAGGCCCGCAAGGCGCTGGCCGGGCGGCCCGAGATGCAGGGAACCCTCAATCTTATCGAGCAGGCGCTGGCCAAGCTGGCTGAGGATCAAGGTGCCGCTATCGTGCTGGGTGCCCGTATCACAGGGCCGGCGGCCGATGCAGCCAGACAAGGAGTCGGCAGTGAGCAGGACTTGCGTGATCTCTACCGTGATGCGGTACAAGACTATCGCGCACTCTCGGTGGCCTGGCGTGATATTCACAGCCGCTTTGGCAACGGTGCATTGGAAAAGGTAACCGGCTTCATGATGAAGGCCCTCAGCGCCGATCTGGATAGCCAGCAACGTTGGCTCGATCCGGTCAAGCTGGAGCGGGTGATGAGCGACATGCACAAACTGCGGCTGCTCAATACCTTGTCGGCCCAGGTAGATGAGCTGTGGCAACGAGTGAAGGAGGGAACGGCCCATGGCATACGGGCCTTCTGATCTGATGGGCGATCTGATTGCACTGGTGGAAAAACGCTGGGCAACCGTCCGTGATGTGGAGCAGGTCGGGGCGGCGCTTGAACTGGCTGAGGTCCAGATGCAGGTGTTGCTCTACCAGGAGCTCAAGCGATTGGTCCGGTTGCTGCCGGTGGAGCTCTTCAGTGAGGAAGAGCAGCGTCAGAACCTGTTGCAATGTTGTCAGGGGGCGCTCGATAACGCCATCGAGCGCGAAGAGGATGAGCTGTCCGGAGACCCGTCATGAACTGGATTGAACCCCAGCTGGTGCAATTTTGCCAGGATCTGGGTATTACCATCGGGGATAACCCCCATTCCCTGATCCAGCTTGAACTGGAGCAGAGCGGCACCCTGCAACTGGAACGTCATCAGGGGCAGCTGACCCTCTGGCTGGCTCGCCGGGTGCCATGGCACCAGAGTGGCGAGGCCATCCGCCGTGCCATGAGCCTCACCACCGCGGCTCAGGCTCCCGCCCTGCCGGTACGTTGCGGCTGGCTGGAAGAGGATCAGTTGATCCTGTTCGTCACACTGGATGAGCGAAACGTCACCCTTCCTCTTCTGCACCAGGCGCTGCGCACCCTGACCCAGTTGCAGCGTGAGGCCCTGGTGTCATGAGTCGTATTACTGCGGCCCATATCGGTATCGAGCAACTGAGTGCCATCCGGCTCGATGAGCAGGATCAGAGCCTGCCGGGGCGTTATGCCCTGTTGCCGGATGGCCAATCCATCGAACCCCATATCACCAGGCTTTATCCCGAGCGTCTGGCCGAGCGGGCGCTGCTGGAGTTCGCGGCGCCAGAGCGTGGCTTTCACGATCTGCGGCGGCCGCGGGATTTCAGTATGGCGATGCAGGGGTTGCGAGCCGTGCTGATGGAGGGGCAAACGGCCGAGTTAAAGGCGGCCGGATTACTGCTCGAGCGGATGCACGAGGATGAACAACTGATGCAGATGACCCTCCATCTGTTGCACAAGGTATGACCATGATTCTTTCGTCACAGCAGCAGGATCTGTTGCTGCTCACCGGTTGGCTGCATCTGCAGTACGGCCACGCCGATCGTGCGACCACGCTGCTGGCAGCCCTGTTGCAGCTCTACCCGGCGCATCAGGCCGGACGACGCATGCTGCTGGTATCACTGCTCAAGCTGGGCCGTGGCGAGGAGGCGCTGGCGCACGTGGAACAGCTGGTGGCTGAAGGTGAGGCGGATGGGGCCTTGTGGCTCTGTCGCAGCCGTGCCTGCCAGTTGGCAGGAAGACTGGATGAAGCCCGCTTCGCCTATCAACACTATCTCGAACTGGAAGAGCAGAATGAATCAACGCTCCCTTGAGCTGCTGCGCCGGATAGGCGAGCGCAAGGACATCATGCTGGCGGTGCTGCTGCTGGCCATCGTCTTCATGATGGTCTTGCCGCTGCCGCCGGTGGCCCTCGATATTCTGATTGCCATCAACATGACCATCTCGGTGGTGCTGTTGATGATGGCGGTTTATATCAATTCGCCGCTGCAGTTTTCCGCCTTTCCTGCGGTGCTGCTGATCACCACCCTGTTCCGGCTTGCCCTGTCGGTGAGTACCACCCGGATGATCCTGCTGCAGGCTGATGCGGGGCAGATCGTCTACACCTTCGGCAACTTCGTGGTGGGGGGCAATCTGGTGGTGGGGATCGTCATCTTCCTCATCATCACCATCGTCCAGTTTCTGGTGATCACCAAGGGCTCGGAGCGGGTGGCGGAAGTCAGTGCCCGTTTCTCTCTGGATGCCATGCCTGGCAAGCAGATGAGTATCGATGGCGACATGCGTGCTGGCGTAATCGATGTCCATGAAGCACGGGAACGGCGCAGCATCATCGAGAAGGAGAGCCAGATGTTCGGCTCCATGGATGGTGCCATGAAGTTCGTGAAAGGGGACGCCATCGCGGGCCTCATCATCATCTTCGTCAACATCCTCGGTGGGGTCACCATAGGGGTCACCCAGAAGGGGCTGGCGGCAGCCGAGGCATTGCAGCTCTACTCCATCCTGACGGTGGGGGATGGCATGGTGTCGCAGGTGCCGGCCCTGCTGATCGCCATTACGGCGGGCATTATCGTCACCAGGGTCTCTTCCGAAGAGTCCGCCGATCTTGGTTCCGATATCGGTGCCCAGGTAGTGGCCCAACCCAAGGCTATGTTGATTGGCGGCGTGCTGCTGGTGCTGTTTGGCCTGATCCCGGGTTTCCCCATGGTCACCTTCTTCACCCTGGCCGCTGTGGTGACGGCCGGGGGCTATTTCATCGGGCTGCGTCAGCGCAACGCGCAAAGCAGCAACCAGGACTTGCCCACGGTATTGGCGCAGGGGGCGGGGGCGCCGGCGGCCCGCAGCAAGCCCAAGGCTGGCAGCAAACCCCGCGGCAAGCTCGGTGAGAAGGAGGAGTTCGCCATGACGGTGCCCCTTCTGATCGATGTGGATGCCGCCCTGCAGGCCGAGCTGGAAGCCATCGCGCTCAACGATGAGCTGGTACGGGTTCGGCGGGCGCTGTATCTCGATCTCGGGGTGCCCTTCCCGGGAATTCACCTGCGTTTCAATGAAGGCATGGGAGAGGGGGAGTACCTGATCCAGTTGCAGGAGGTGCCGGTGGCTCGCGGTCTGCTGCGGCCGGGTCATCTGCTGGTGCAGGAGAATGCTTCCCAGCTCGACCTGTTGGGGGTTCCCTATGAAGAGGGTGCCCCTCTGCTGCCCGGGCAGCCGACCCTGTGGGTGGCCAAGGAGCATCAGGCGCGGCTTGAGAAGACCAGGCTGGCTTCACTCACCCCCGATCAGGTGGTGACTTGGCACCTCTCTCACGTGCTGCGCGAGTATGCCGAGGACTTCATCGGCATTCAGGAGACCCGCTATCTGCTGGAGCAGATGGAAGGAAGCTACGGCGAGCTGGTGAAGGAGGCGCAGCGCATTATTCCGTTGCAGCGCATGACCGAAATCCTGCAGCGGCTGGTGGGGGAGGACATCTCCATCCGCAACATGCGCGCCATCCTGGAGGCCATGGTGGAGTGGGGCCAGAAAGAGAAGGATGTGGTGCAGCTCACCGAGTACATCCGCAGCAGTCTCAAGCGCTACATCTGCTACAAGTACGCCAACGGCAACAACATACTGCCTGCGTATCTGCTCGATCAGCAGGTGGAAGAGCAGATCCGCGGTGGCATTCGCCAGACCAGTGCCGGTAGTTATTTGGCGCTCGATCCCACCATTACTCAAGGCTTTCTCGATCAGGTTCGCCATACGGTGGGAGACTTGACGCAGATGCAGAACAAGCCGGTGCTCATCGTCTCCATGGATATCCGCCGCTATGTGCGCAAGCTCATTGAGGGGGATTACCATGCCCTGCCGGTGCTCTCCTATCAGGAGTTGACCCAGCAGATCAATATTCAGCCGCTGGGAAGGGTCTACCTGTGAGTGTCGAGCGGCCGGCCTGCGAGCCCCTGCTCCCCTGGTTGCTGGCCAGGGGGCTAGAGGTGGCGCCCTACTATCTCGGTAATACCCCAGTCCAGCTTGGTCACGGTTTTTGGTACCGCAGTGTCTATCTCGCCTGGCGGGTCGATCCCGCAACCCGGCGGGTGTGGATACTGTTGGTACGCCGCCACGGTGAGCGGCCCGGGCTGGCCAACCCCTTCGCCGCCCTCTATCTGCTGGCTGAAGCCACTCTGGCAGTGCTCGGACCGGGCCATTTTCTCTACGGCAATGTCGATGTCTTTCGCGGCAGCTCCCTGAGCGGCGAACGGCTCAGCCGCTTCTACTCGCGCTGGACCGGCGCCAGCGAACCCGAGCCGGGCTGGTTCATGTTGGCGGCCGAGCGCGTCTGTTCACTGCGAGATATGCGAAAACGACAAAAGGGCGGCCTTGCGTGACAGGCATGCCCAAAAGGGCCTCATAGAATAGGAGCCAAGATGAAACAACCGCGTTATGCCCACCATAGCGAAACCGTCGCCCAGGCGGAGCAGGCCATTGCAGACAATGATCACCGCCATGCCCTGTTGCAGGAGATGCTGGCCGGACTGGATCTGTCAGAACAGACCTGTCAACTGCTGTTCGATGCACCGACCGAACAGGTGGCAGTGGCCGAACAGGAGATGCTGGCGGAGATCCAGCGCCGGCAGGCGTTATCTCCATCCCAGCCGGGAGAGTCCCGCAAGAGCCGTCGCCCTACCATGATGCGCGGACTGATGATTTAAGGAGTCGTGATGAGCACTATCCCTGATTACAACACCAACCCCGGCGGGTTCGTCGGCTGGCTCGATGGGCAATCGCTCGACCAGTTGCCGGGCAATAAAAATCCCAAACTGGCCGAGTTGCTCGCCTTGCTCGACGGCAAGATCACCCTCAGCGCCGACCAACCGACACTGCTGACCAAGGCACAGCTTGAGAAGTTGTTGGCCGCCTATCTGACCAATCCTGACGCCATTCATGGGGGCTGGGCCACAGGCCAGTTCCAGGCAGGCCAAGAGGCGGCAATTGATGCCATCAAAGGCATGATCGAACGGGGGAAGAATCAGACTCCGCCGAAGACGCAGTGGAGCGTATCTGAATTCATGCTGCTATCTCTCAGCGCGTTGACCATGGATCGTCTGGATGACGACATCATCACCACCTTTACCGGAGTGATGGCGTTTCAGGACAACAAGCGCAAGGTGCTCAGTGACGAGCTCAAGGGGATGACCGCCGAGCTGAAGATTTATGGGGTGATCCAGTCGGAGATCAACAAGGCGCTCTCTGCAAAATCTGACCAGACCTTCAAGACCGACTTCAACCTGATGGATTACAAGCTCTATGGCTATGGCTCGGAGGCTCAATTCAAGCTGGGGGCTGAGTTCAAGTTGCTTGCGCAAATGCAAGATAGTGCCGGCAAGGTGACGGTGAAGGCATTTCTTGAAAGCGACAAGAAGCAGAGCGGAGCCATGAGTGGTATAGAGGCCGAGTATGCCTATAACAAGGACAACAACAAGCTTGGCAACTTCTCCACCAGCGTGAGTGACCGCTCGCGGCCGCTCAACGATCAGGTCAGTGAAAAAACCACCCGCCTCAACGACGTCAGCTCGCGCTACAACGCCGCCATCGAGGCACTCAACCGCTTTATCCAGAAATACGACAGCATCATGCGCGACATTCTTGGCGCCATTTGAGGAGATAACATGCAGACCGATACCACCCAGACTCCGGAATATGAAGCCAAGCTGGAAGCCTTTATGGCCGATGGTGGCACCCTGGCCATGCTGCAGGATATTTCCGACGACACCCTGGAGCAGCTTTATGCGTTGGCCTTTGGTCAGTATCAGGCTGGCAAGTGGGAGGATGCCCACAAGATTTTTCAGGCCCTCTGCATGCTGGATCACTACGAGTCGCGCTATTTCCTTGGGCTCGGTGCTTGCCGGCAGGCAATGGGAGAGTTCGAGACGGCGGTCGAGAGCTACAGCTTTGGCGCCATGCTCGATCTGAACGATCCCCGTTTCCCGTTTCATGCCGCCGAGTGCCGGCTGCAACAAGGTGATTTGAACGGGGCCGAGAGTGGCTTCTACTCGGCCCACCTGCTGGCGGACGCGGATCCGTTGCAGGCCGATCTGGCGGCAAGCGCCAAGGTCATGTTGGAAGCCATCGCAATCAGAAGGGATCAGCAAGATGAACCCGATCAGCAATGAAAGAAGCGTTTCCTCGCTGGGAAACACAGGTGACGTAACGGGTCTGAAGCCCGTTGCTCAGCCTCGCAGTGAAACGCGGCTCGATGCCGCGACGGCGCCAGCCAGTGGGCAGGTCCGCAAGCCGGGTGTTTCTTTGAACGCCCCCCTGGCAGTGAGCAATGGTCAACCCGCTTCTCAGCAATTGACTGACGTCAGCAGATTGCTGACACAGGTCAAGCAGAATGCCAGCCTGCTCCTGCCGCACACCAACGCATTGGTTTCGGCCGCCTTTACCTCGCCGGAAGCCTTTGAAATTGAGCTGGGCAAGTTGACCAGTGATCTGGAGAAGACCCAGAACAGGCTCAAACTCGCCGATCTCGATCGGGCCCGCACCCAGAACGAGAAGAAGATCGCCGAGAACCAGGAGAAGATCAAAGAGGCCGAAGAGAGTGCCCAGAAGGCCAAAAAATCGGGTCTGGCCAGCAAGATCTTTGGCTGGATCAGTGCCATCGCGTCCATGATCATCGGGGCCATCATGGTGGCGACCGGTGTCGGGGCCGCAGCAGGTGCACTGATGATTGCCGCTGGTGCGGTCGGTGTCGTCAATATGGCGGTACAGCAGGCAGCTGAGGATGGTCTTATCTCCAAGGAGGTGATGGAGAAGCTGGGGCCTGTGCTTATGGCGGTGGAAATTATCCTCGCAGTTGCCTCGGCGGTGGTGACATTTGGCGCGGGAGCGGTCAAGGGACTTGCCAAGCTGGGGGTAAAAATGGGCTTCAAGATGGCGGGCAAGGGGGCGAGTGAAATGGGCCTCAAGCTTATCCAGAACTCCGCCAAGGTTTATATGAAGGCCGCCGACATCTCGGCCAAAGTAGCAGGGAATGCCGCGAGTACCACGGCGAAAATGGCCAAGATCGGTACCCAAACAGCGGATATCATCGTTGATGTGGGCAATGGTGTGACCAAGACCGTCGATAGTGCAAACCAGGCCAAGCTGCTGCTCAAGCAAGCTGATCTACTGGAGAACCGCCAAGAG
This sequence comes from Aeromonas sp. S15(2024), assembly GCF_041402265.1. Classification (NCBI taxonomy): domain Bacteria; kingdom Pseudomonadati; phylum Pseudomonadota; class Gammaproteobacteria; order Aeromonadales; family Aeromonadaceae; genus Aeromonas; species Aeromonas sp. S15(2024). The sequence goes on from NZ_JBGLQY010000007.1 coordinate 29,295, forward strand.
ATGACGGCGCTGCAAGGGGTGATCGACAAACTCAAAGAGGCGATTGCCCAGATGATCGAGGCGTTTCAGCAGACCATGGAGATGATCTTTCAGATGCTCAACGCCAAGGGTGACATGATGAACAACCTGGCCCGCAGGCCGGCCGCTATCTAAGGAGTATTGCTCATGATTAACAGTGATTATGCCAATGGCGTAAACCATACCAGCCTGTTACCCGAAATGCGCACCGGCGAGAGCCAACAGGTTCGTCACCCGGAAACGATCCATGAGGCTGCTGGCTCGGGCGGTCAGCGAGCGGCAGAAAACAAGAGCCTGCCAGTGCTGCCGCGTCCCTCCGTCCCCTTTGATACCAAGGGCGTTACCCAGATGACGGAACAGCTGGAAAGCGTGATGGACATGATGTCGCTGCTCTTCAAGCTGGCACGTCAGGCCCGTGAAATGGGACTGGTACAGCGGGATACCGAGAACAAGCTGGTTATCGGTCATCAGCAGGCGCAAGTCGATGAGATGCGCCATGGCGCCATGTTGATGATTGCCACTGCCGTGGTCTCCGGTGTGATGGCTGTTGCATCGGCGGTCATGGGAGGCTTCTCCATGGCCAAATCGGCCAAGACGATCAAACAGGACAAGGCGCTGAATGCCAATATTGCCGGGCGACAGCAGGAGTTGAAGCAGATCGGGGATATCAAGAAGACGGCGGGTCTTGAGATGGGGGATGCTGGCCAGGATCTGACTGCAAGGATCAAGAACGACAAGGCAGCCCTGCTGACGTTGAACAAGAAGTTTGATGCCAACAATAGCCGTCAACAACTTGCCGGCACCGTGACCCAGTCAGTGGGACAAATGAGTAATTCTGCAGTGCAGGTATCGCAGGGTACGAGCCAGGCAGAGGCCAAGGAAGACGAGGTCAAAGCGATCATCAGTCAGGCCGAGAAGCAGAAGATTGAGGACAACATGTCCTTCAATGTCAACTTCATGAAAGACGTGCTGCAACTGATGCAGCAGTATGCTCAGAGCCAGAACCAGGCTTGGAAAGCGGCCTTTGGTGTTGCATAAACACCATGATCGTCAGGGCGCCCATTCGGGCGCCTTTTTGTTTTCCGGCCATTTTTCATAAAAGAGCCGCCCTTGAGTGACAGCCTGAGGTGGAATGGCAGGCTACCATCCTCTCCTCTCTGCTGGAGGACAACATGGATCTACCCCTCATCATCAATCAGCTGCTTGCTGAGTTTGCTACCAAGTACGGCCTGCCATCTCTGGTTTTGAACCAGGAAGGTGTTGCGGCATTGTGTTTTGATGATCACTTGCAACTAGCCTTAATCCTGGTTTCAGAGCGAGATCAGCTGGTCTTGCAGGCCAACGTAGCCGAGCTGCATCAGGTTGGTGAGGGTATATTCCGCCAGTTGGCCAGTTTCAACCGTCATTGGTATCAATTCAATTTGCACTTCGGTTTTGACGAATCGTCGCTGATGGTACAGCTCTATCGTCAGATGTCAGCCAGCCAGCTGACGTTGGCCTCTCTTGAAACAAGCCTTGCCAGCATGCTTGAACATGCCGAGTTCTGGCAGGAGCTGCTGAGGTCATCACATCACGTTGAGACGAATCATGATGAGATGCAGGGTGTTCGGGTGTAACCATGAAGATACAAGAGCAGCAAGTGATGGCCCTGTCGCAAGGTGCCGCACGATCTCAAGATGGCAACTTTTCCGGGCGGGAGATGCATATAGTTTCGATTGGCAGTGATCCTCAACCGTTGGCGGTACAATTGCGTGCTTCCATCCACCTTGATCAAACTCAGGAAGTAGCGTTGCAACGCTTGCAGCAGGGAGAACATTTGCCACTGTCGGAGCGGAGGATCAGGGTCGTATGAAAAAATGGCTGGTGTTGGTGTTGATGATGTTGGGCTTGCTGACAGGCTGCGTCACGACGCCGATGGTCAAGCCAGCGTTGAGGCAATTGAAGGGAGAGGTTCATCTGGCTGGAACACTCCCTCGGCCTGCCCGAGTGGAGGTCACTGCGCTGAGCGTTATCGACGGTCGTCCTCTGGTGGTGGCTGCAACGGAATACGAAGTAACCATGTTGCCACTGATATTCGAGCTACGTCTGACACCGCTGCAAATGGCAGAAGGCAATATATATCTGCGAGCCAGATTGCGTTTCCTTGACAGTTCAGTTGTGCAAGCAGCGTATCAACAAAAAGTTTTTAAGGAATTTAATCCGGATACATATCATTTCGAATTGCGGCCAAGATCTTGTTATCCACAATGTCAATAAATGCTGAACTAACAAACGACGCTAAAATCAATTGTTTATCAACAATCTGTCTTATTGGAAAAGTTTATTTTTGTAACAAACTATCATCCTCATATAACGACAGCTTTAGTTTAGTCATCAAAATGATACATCAATAGTGTATTGGCTCTAATTTATGACTGGTTTTCTTGCGCATAGCTGTTGTAGGATGCTCCCCCTCATTTCAAAGGTGATTAATTAATTGCCTATATTGGAATCAGTTAATTCAATACAGAATAAATAAAACGCCAATAATAAGACGCCCGGCAGAAATCCTGTCTTTGCTGAGGAGTCACAGGCACCACGCGCAGATTCAGGAAAACGACAATATGAAAGGCATTACAACCACAGAGAAGGGCGATATAGCCCAGCTCCAGTGGTGCATGTCTGCTTTTAGTGTCATTGAGCATTCGCAGGAGGGAATATATATCCTCTTGGATGGAACTATGACCTGGCAGGACTGCACCGATACTTACGAGTTATCCGCTAACGAGTTGATGTTCGTGCGCCGTGGCAATTATGCGGTCTGTACCGGTGAAGCGCCTTGTCACCTGCTTTGGTTACCCCTCTCAAATACTTTTTTGCAAGGTTTTTTGCAACGTTTTGGTGCACTGTTGAGTGACGTGCCCAGAATAGACACGATTGCACCTAGTTTATTGCCATTCGGCACCTCACCGTTGCTGGCTCAATGCATCCAAGGGTTGCATGGCCTGACTGAACACGAATATCCACCAGCCCTTGCCCAATTGCGTACCGAGGAACTGCTGTTTCTGCTGGCATTTGGGGAGCACGGTCCGCAATTGATGTCCATCTTGCGTCAACTGAGTAATCGACAGGTTGAGCGCTTGCAGCATTTCATGGAAAAGCACTACCTGATGGAGTGGAAACTCAGCGAGTTTGCCAAAGAGTTTGGTATGGGACTGACCACCTTCAAGGAGCTTTTCGGCTCTATCTATGGTGTTTCTCCTCGTGCCTGGATCAGCGAGCGCCGTATTCTCTATGCTCATCAGTTATTGCTCAATAGCGAGATGAGCATAGTGGATATTGCGATGGAAGCCGGTTTCTCCAGCCAGTCCTATTTCACTCAAAGTTATCGGCGCCGGTTTGGTTGTACGCCAAGCCGCGCCAGACATGGCAAAGATTAACGCCGGACTAAAATAATCGGACGTTTTTTATAAGTCGGAAGAGGGAGTAATGGATAGAATAGCCCGCATATCAACACACTATTCGATTATTGCCCGCAGCAAGATGAGCAAGGCATAGCATGAGTCAGCAAGATCACCACTCCCCAAAACGAGGCTTGTTTGCAGGCCGTCGGGTTACGGTTGTCCAGCCAGAGCGTCTTTCTCTAGAGCAGCTGGTTGGCCAGCAATCCGTGCTCTGCTACCAGGATGCCGGTGTGCTCACGGCACAGCAACTGAACCTGCTGCAGCGTGTGTTGCCCAGAACCCGATTGGAGGGTCTGCTTGCATCTGTCTGGCTGCAGCGCCGTCTGGAGGTTGCCATGGCTGTGTCACGTCAGGACATGCAACGGATCCTGCGCTCGGCTGCGAACGCAGAAGAGGGCTCCTGGGTCGAGCAACTGGGAGATGTTATCAACCTGGCTGAACGCCCGTTACTATGGCACTGGGTGCTCTACCCCCTGCATCGCTGGTGGGTTTGCCATCAGGAGCCTCTCCACTCAGGCTGGACAACCGAATTGGCGCAACTGCAGATCATGCGGCGTCAATTGAATGCTCAAGCCGTTTTCTGGCAGACGGTGGTGGATGTCCAATCCGGTATCGAGAGCAAGATTGACGCCCAGCTTGCCCAGTTGACTCGGCGTGAACAGGAGCTGCTGCAGTTGCAAGCCGAATGTGAAACACGTCTTCATCTGGCTTGGCCTGCATGGTATGCGCGGCACACAACAGAGGGCGAGCTACAGACATTGATGCCGGTCCCGCTGGAGCTGGAAAAATTCTGGCATTTACTGGAAGCCCTGCCAGTTCAGTCCACTGCTGCCGAGCCATTGCATGCGTGGCTGGCAGAAAGAGGATTGGCCCTTTCCCAGGATCGTTTCTACTGGCTGCCACAGGCCCGCTAGATAACCCGAGGACCTATGCAAACTCTACTCAATCGATTGGCCGAAAAGCTGGGCCAAGGGCCTTTTGTTGCCGATGTTCAGGGAAAGTACCATCTGCGGCTTGATGGTTATCCTCTTTTTCTGTTGCCAAGACCAAATGAACTCTTGGTGAGTACGCCCCTGGCAAGTGCCGCCGGGCAGCGAGCCCAATTGCTGGAACCGTCACTGTTGAAGAGCCTTCTGCAACAAGCCGTCGCTTGGGCGCGCCATGCTCCCCAGGCTTTGGTACTGGACGAATTGGGCAATCTGCAGCTGGAGGCCCGACTCGCCCTGGAGTGGCTTGATGAGCATCAATTGGAGGCTCATCTGAGTCAGCACATCGCGTTGCTGGAAAGGCTCGAACCCCAACTGAATGAGGCGGCCATGGCCCCCCAATGGAGACAGATGATATGGCATCCCTGAGCGTGCAACGCCTGCTTCGTCCTCTGTTGTTGTTCTGTATGGGAGCGATGGCATGGTCTCGCCCTGCACTGACGCAAGAACTGGATTGGCTTCCCATGCCTTACAGCTATGTAGCTGAAGGGGAAAGTCTGCGGGATGTACTGGTCAATTTTGGTGCTAACTACGAGGTTTCCGTAGTGGTGAGCGACAAGATCAACGATCAGGTGAATGGCCAGTTTGAACATGAGGAACCCTTGGCATTCTTGCAGCAGCTGGCATCCCTCTACAACCTGGTCTGGTACTACGACGGCAACGTGTTGTACGTGTTCAAGAACAGTGAAGTCCAGTCCCGACTCATCAAGTTGGCACAGACCGGTGCCGCGGAGCTGAAGCAGGCTCTGTTGCGTGCAGGTATCTGGGAGCCTCGTTTTGGCTGGCGTCCGGACGCAGATAATCGTCTGGTTTATGTCTCCGGTCCTCCGCGTTACCTCGAACTGATTGAGCAGACCGCCATGGCGCTGGAGCAGCAGTCCCAACTGCGCAGCGAAAAGACTGGACCACTTGCCATCGAGATTTTTCCGCTCAAGTACGCGTCAGCCACCGACCGGGCCATTCAATATCGTGACAAAGATGTCGATGCCCCTGGTGTCGCCACCATTCTTTCCCGGTTGCTCAGCGATGCAGGTGTACAGATGGTCAATGGCGAAGGCGCAAAAGGGGTTGGCACCAATTCGGGCCAGGCCATTGTCCAGGCAGACCCTTCCCTCAATGCCGTGCTGGTTCGTGATGCGCCGGAGCGGATGGCCATGTATGGCAAGCTGATTGCGGCTCTGGACAAACCTGCCGCTCGTATCGAGGTTGCGCTCTCCATTATTGACATCAACGCCGAGGATCTCTCCCAGCTGGGGGTTGATTGGCGAGTGGGGATCCGTACCGGTTCCAACCAACAGGTGATTATCAAGACCACGGGGGACCGCAAAGGGATAGAAGGGGGGGCCGCTCTCGGCAGTCTGGTGGACTCCAGAGGACTCGATTATCTGCTGGCGAGGGTCAATCTGCTGGAAAATGAAGGAAATGCCCAGGTGGTGTCTCGGCCGACCTTGCTGACCCAGGAAAATACTCAGGCCGTGATCGATCACAGTGAAACCTATTACGTCAAGATCAGCGGAGAACGGGTAGCAGAGCTGAAAGGAATTACCTACGGCACCATGTTGAGGATGACACCCAGGGTGATCCAATTGGGAGACAGGCCGGAAGTGAGCCTGAGCCTGCACATCGAGGATGGCAGTCAAAAACCCAACAGTTCGGGTTTGGATGGTATTCCCACCATCAGTCGTACCGTTGTGGATACCATTGCTCGGGTTGGACATGGGCAGAGCCTGCTCATCGGTGGGATTTACCGTGACGAATTGAGCGAGAGCCTGAGCAAGGTACCTTTTCTGGGGGATATCCCCTATCTGGGGGCTCTGTTTCGCAGCAAGGAGAGCCAGACACGCCGTCAGGTGAGGTTATTCATCATCGAGCCCCGGCTGATCGATGATGGCATCGCTCATTACCTGTCGTTGGGGCATGGGCAGGATCTGCGCGCCGGGGTGCTGGGTGTCGATGAGATCTCCAATCAGAGTCTCTCCCTTGGCAAGGTGCTCGGCGGAGCCCAGTGTCAACCCTTGGCCGCAGCCCGTGAGGTACAGCAACTGCTGCGCCAGGGGGGCAGGAGCTCTTCTCTGACTCGTTGTCAGATGGGTCGTGAGCAGGGGTGGCGCCTGGTCGAAATGAGCAAAGAACAGAAATGCACACCGGCTCTGGAGTGGTGTGTGCAAGCCGGGGAAGCGCGATGAGCTGGAAATGTCGCATATACCGCGGGTTGAATCAGGGGGTCGAAGTCACGCTGCCAGAGGGGCGTCTGGTCATCGGTGCAGATCCGCTGCAAGCCGATCTGGTTTTGGTGGATGAGGGAATGGCTCCCGTTCACCTGACCTTGATGGTGACCTCGGAAGGGATCACTTTGCAGGAGTGGGCTGAAGGGGTTGTCCCTACCCAGGACGGAGACGTGCTGGAGGTAGGAGCCTTGCTCAAGGCGGCTACCCGGCTTGAAGCCGGCCCGCTGCTCTGGAGTTTTTGTGATGGCAGTCTATCACTGCCAGAGCAGTTGGAACCGCTATTGGTGGCTCAGACTGTTCTTCGCCCACCAAAGCGTGCCCGGCGCGCCGACCTCTGGATGGGGGGATTGTGTCTGATGCTGGTCATCGCAGTGCTGGTTCTGCTTGGACATGGCTGGTGGCAGGGAAACAGTGACAATGACGTTGTTCGTCAGGAGCAGACCCTGAAGCGTTTTCTTGTGTCACCGGTTTATCAGCAGGTAACGCTCAGCAGCGATGTCCAGGGGTTGTGGCTGCTGTCCGGTTATGTGGATGAGAACAGCACTCGACTGGCACTGCAACAGTATTTGGACGGCAGTGGTTTCAATTATCGGCTGGATGTTCGCACCATGGAGGATCTTCGCCAGGGTGCCGGCTTCATCTTGCAGAAGTTAGGTTATGAGCAGCTGCAGATCCGCAATGGCAAGGAGCCTGGCTGGCTGCGGTTGAGCGGCGAGATTGATACGCAGGATCCAAATTGGAACAAGCTTGATTCCCTGCTCAGACAGGAGGTCCCCGGGCTGATGGGGATTGAAAATCAGGTGCAGATCGCAGGTACTTATCGCGAGCGGCTGGATGGATTGTTGCAGGAACAAGGACTGTCCCGTGCGCTGCGCGTGAGTGAAACGAAAGGGCGGCTTGAAGCTTCCGGGCAGTTGGATGGCACCCAGCTTGTCAAGTTTCAATTGGTACAACAGCAATTTCGGCGGGAGTTTGGTGCTCATCCTGTGCTGGAGCTGATTAATCAGACCAGGACGCCACGTCAGGATGAGCTGGAATTTGAGGTACGCAGTGTCTCGTTTGGCCGCGTTCCTTACGTGATCCTGGCTGATAACCAGCGTTATCCCGTCGGTGGTGCGACGGCTGGTGGGGTTCGCGTGCTGGCCATCCGTCCGGATGCCGTGGTGGTCAGCAAGGGAAAACAACAATATATCGTCAAGTTAAAAGGAGTCGAGCGTCATGATGACCAATTTGGAAGCGCGACTGTCCGGCGTTGATCCCACCTTTGCTCGCGAGCTGCAGGAGCAGCTGGTGCAGGCACTGGGGGCTGTGAAACGGCAACTGCTGCGCGGTGGAACCCCGCAACAATATCGAGAGTGGCAACAGGAGGCTGACGCCATTGAGGCGGGGCTCAAGATCATTGGCAAGATAAAGGAGTACAACCATGGCTGATTACTTTACCTATACAGACAAGAACAGTAACACCCTCGACCAGGTGGCAACCAACCTCTCGGGACAGGCCAATACGGCTAATACTGAGGTCAACAAGGCCATTGAGGCGATGAAAACCAACCCGGACAACCCTGCGTTGCTTGCCGAGCTGCAGCACAAGATCAACAAATGGTCGGTTATCTACAACATCAACTCCACCGTGACTCGGGCCATGAAGGATCTGATGCAGGGCATTTTGCAGAAGATTTGATGATGAATATTGAACTCAAGAAGCTTCTGGCAGAACTGGCTCTGGCGGGCACAGGGCATCATTGCCATCGGGAGACGGCTTCCATCGCCGACTGGCTGGCTCATGAAACATCCATGGCTGAATGCGTGACCTTGATTCGCCTCTCCTCCCTGATGAATCAAGGAGACTATCAGGGGGCTCTGTTACTGGGGCGCACTCAATCTTCGCCGGATATTGAGCCCTGGTTAGCCCTGTGTGAATGGCGCCTTGATATGCATGATGAGCTGGTTGTGCGCCTGACAAGGCTGGAAGAGAGCGGGCAACCCGCTTTGCAGCAGTTTGCGGCTGGCTTGCGTGAGCAGATGGCATCATGAAGATTGAAGGCGGCGTCAATTCCCTTGGCTATGGGGAGGGGCAGTCCGAGACGTTTTCCAAGCCGCTGGTGCAGCACGGGTTTGAACGTCTGCTGGCTCGCACGGATGAACCAAAACTGTTTGAACGCTGGAAACAGGGCTCTGCATTGGAATCCCTATTGCAGGGTGCGTCATCTGCGGTTCAGCGGGATCTGCTATGGCAAATTCATCAGCAAGGAGGGGAGCAGGCAAAATTGGTTGGCAGTCAGCTGTTTCAGCCGGTGACAGACAAGCTGATCGCCCATTTTTCAGGTCGTCAGTTGCCTGTCGTGGCCGCGATTGATCTGCCGGAGTTGCGGGCTCTGATGCGCGAGTTTGACCCGTTGCCGTCGCGACGGGAGAAGGTACTCCTAAACGTAATGGCAGACCTCAAGAAAGTTGCCACCGGAGATCAAACTGACCTGATATATCTCGATGAATTGGCCCGCCGTGAATTGATGACGCTGATCCCGCTCAACGGCATGGTGAACAACCTGATGCGACACTCGCACAAACTTGATCTGGAGGCATGATGGAAATTTCCCAGTCAGCCCAGGCGGTCGTAACCAGCCTGGATGAGTTGAAGACGACGGATGCGACCTCTTCCCAAGTTGCCAGTTTTGAACAGGCGATGAGTTCCCCATCCCAGGGGATTGGTGGTTCTTTGCTTGGGGAGTTGGGGGAGATCAGGCAGAAATTTGTAGAAGCCAAGGAGAGCTTGCGCGCCGAGCTATCGACGCCAGGCGATGATCCCAACAGTCTGATGCAGATGCAGTGGTCATTGATGCGGATCACCATGCAGGAAGAACTGATTGCCAAGACGGTCGGCAAGATGAGCCAGAACGTTGAAACTCTGTTAAAGACCCAGTGAGGTAGTGTGAAGAGATCAATGCTGATGGGGGTGGTGTTCACCTCACTGCTGCTCGGTGGCTGCAAGGTGGAACTCTATACCGGGGTCAGTCAGAAAGAAGGTAACGAGATGCTGGCGTTGCTGCGTACCGAGGGGATCTCCTCGGACAAGCAGCCGGACAAGGATGGCCATGTCAAATTGCTGGTGGAGGAGTCTGATGTAGCGCAGGCCATAGAGGCACTCAAGCGTAAAGGCTATCCGCGCGAGAGCTTTTCCACCTTGCAGGATGTCTTTCCCAAAGATGGACTCATTTCATCCCCGACTGAGGAGCGGGCACGCCTGAACTACGCAAAGGCCCAGGAGATTTCTCATACCTTGTCCGAAATAGACGGTGTACTGGTAGCCAGGGTGCATGTGGTTCTGCCCGAGGGGAATGAAGGGATCAGCAAGAAACCTTCCCCCGCATCTGCTTCCGTTTTTATCAAGCATGCGGCAGACATCCAGCTGGATACCTATATTCCGCAGATAAAACAACTGGTCAATAACAGTATCGAAGGGCTGGCTTATGACAGGATCAGCGTTGTGCTGGTGCCTTCTGCAGATATTCGCCAAATGCCTCTGGTATCGCGCAATACCAGCATTTTCTCCATCGAGGTGAGCGAGTCATCGAAGTGGCGGTTGACGGGGTTGATTACCCTCTTGTTGATGCTGGTGGTGACCACCAACCTGGCCCAATATATGTGGCATCGAAGCCGGAGTCGTTGATGACGGTTGGTCTGACGCCCTACCAATTGCGATTTTGCCCGGCAGCCTATCTTGATGAGGGGCATTTTCCCGAGTCTTGGCGCTGGGTGCAGGAAACAATGCCGGAGTGGCGCACTCTGCCTGCCGTAAACGAGGCGTTGCTGGATGAACTGGCATTGGATACTGTCTATGAGCTGCCTTCCCCTCTGGGTGGATTGGCTCTCTTTCCTCGGAGTGAACTCATCCGCCTGCTGACATACCTCGGTGCCGTCTTGCACGGTGAATCCATTCGTCATTGCCTGCTGGCTTCCTCCTTGCGCCATATCATCAATTTGTTGGGGGAAGATGGGTACCGAACCCTGTTGTCCCAGCTTGACTTGTTGATCGGTCCCTGGCCTACCGGTTGGCAACGAGCCTTGCCACAACAGCTGAATGATGTCTGTCTGGAGGCCACCGGTTTGCAATTCTGGCTGGCAGCAGCGGGAGAGACGGCGCCCGGCTGGTATCAGCGGCTGGTGTTGCGGTTGCCTCCAATGATTCCCGCACCAACATGGCATATGGCAACTGAGCAGGTGCCACTTGCCCGGGCGCTTTGTCTCAAAATAGCCAAACAGGTAACGCCGCAATGCTGCCATTTGTTGAAATAAAGAGTGAACACCTGCAGCTGGCCCCAGGCCAGCGTATCTTGCGTAGTCAGGATTATCAGTCCTATTTGAGTGCACAGGCCCTGGTTGATGCGGCCAGAGCACAGGCTGCCGAGATAGTGCAGGAGGCGCACAGCGTATATGAGCAGCAGCGCGAACTTGGCTGGCAAGCCGGCATGGAGCAGGCTCGTCGTGAGCAAGCCGTGTTGATCCATCAGACCCAGTTGCAGTGTCAGGGGTACTATCGCACTGTGGAGCAGCAAATGAGCGAGGTCGTGTTGCAGGCCGTGCGCAAGATCCTGCATGACTATGACCAAATTGCGTTGACCCTCAAGGTAGTGCGCGAAGCACTCTCGTTGGTGAGCAACCAGAAACAGGTAACGGTTCGGGTAAACCCTGAACAGGTTGCGGCGGTGCGTGAGCAGATCGCCAAGGTACACAAGGATTTCCCCGAAATCGGTTATCTGGAGATCTCTGCCGATGCCCGTCTGGATCAGGGCGGCTGTATTTTGGAAACCGAAGTGGGAATTATCGATGCCAGTCTGGATGGCCAGTTGGATGCTTTGTCTCGGGCCATTTCTCTGACCCTGGAACGGGGTGAAGCACGCCCATAGCACACATATATAGCATCACGACATCGCAGTCCGCTCCGTCAGTGGATGGCTGGCTCTTGGGTATTGAGAAAAGCCCCGACAACTTGGTTGCCGGGGCTTTTTGCTGTCTGCAGCAAGCCGGATGCGCTGCTCATGGCTGGCTGCCGGGGGTGGGCTGCGGGTATCTGCCGAGCACCAGCAGGGTGAGCAGGCAGCAGGCGGCGCCGGCGTAGAAGGTGCAAGAGGCGCCAAGAGTGTCCCACAGCAGCCCGGCCAGCAGGCTGGCCAGCAACATGGCGAGGCCGCAGACCAGATTGAAGAAGCCGAACGCACTGCCGCGCAGTTCCGCGGGCGCGCTGGCGGCCACCATGGCGGCCAGCAGACCCTGGGTCATCCCCAGATGAATGCCCCACAACATCACCCCCAACAGCAATGACACCCAGTGGGGGCTGGCCGCCAGCACCAGATCGGCGGCCACCAGCACCAGCAACCCCCAGACCAGCAGGGTACGGTGACTCATTTGATCCGAGAGGCGCCCGAACGGATAGGCGCTGAGGGCATAGACCAGATTCATCGCCACCATGACCAGCGGTACCAGGGCGAGCGCCATGCCGCTTTGCTGGGCGCGTAGCACCAGAAAGGCTTCGCTGAAACGGGCCAGGGTAAACAGGGCGCCGATGAGCACCACCCAGCGATAGGGTTTACCCAGCCGGCGCAGGTTGTCGCGCCGCAAGGGGTTGCTGCGGGCGTGGTGGCCAGCCGCTTTGGGTTCACGCAGGCCGATGGCGAGCAGGGTGACCGAGGCCAGCCCAGGCACCACCGCCAGCCAGAAGATGGCGCGAAAGTCATCGTGCCAGAGCAGCATCAGCCCCACCGCCAGCAGCGGTCCCAGCAGGGCGCCGACCGTGTCGAGGGATTGGCGCAGGCCAAAGGCGGCGCCGCGCAGCTCAGGGGGGGTGAGGTCGGCCACCAACGCATCGCGGGGGGCGCCACGGATGCCCTTGCCAACTCTGTCCAGCAGGCGGGCGGTCAGGATCAGTCCGCTGCCGGTGGCGATGGCAAACAGCGGCTTGGTCAGCGCTCCCAACCCGTAGCCCAGCAGGGCCAACCCCTTGCGGCGTCCCAGATAGTCGCTCAGGGTGCCGGAGAAGACCTTGACCATCAGGGCCGTCGCCTCTGCCATCCCTTCGATGAGCCCGATGGTGAGGGCGCTGCTGCCAAGCACGGTCACCATGAAGAGGGGGAGCAGGCTGTGGATCATTTCAGAAGAGATATCCATCAGCAGGCTGACAAACCCCAGCACCCAGACGCCACCCGGGATCCGGCCGGCGGGTTGGGGAGCGGGGGGGCGGCTTGTCGTGGTCATGGGGTTCTCCTGCCTTGCATCGATTCACCCAGAGCATAGCCAGCCCGGCCGCCACAAGGCTGCCGGGCTGGCTGATCATGTCTGCTAGCGTGACCGCAGACGGTTGCCTGCAGTCACGGCATCATTGCTCGATGTCGAGCTCGGCCCGAACCGGTTGCCGGTTGCGCAGGGTCGAGATGAGCACCAGGGTGGCGATGGCGGCCAGCAGGGCAAAGGAGGCGGAGTAACGGCTCAGTTCAAGCCCGCCCTTGCTGAGCGGCTTGTCCAGAAAATCCCCCACCACGGCGCCAAGGGGCCTGGTCAGGATGAAGGCGGCCCAGAACAACAGGGTGCGCGATACCCGGGTCAGGTAGTAGGCGGCAACGATGGCGGCCAGCATGCCGCCAAACAGCAGGGTGCTGCCCGCATAGCCAAAGCCGGCCTCGTCTGCGGTCCAGTCCCCCAATGCGGTGCCCAGGGTCTGGGAGAACATGATGGTCACCCAGTAGAACAGCTCGGTGCGCGGCGTGGTGATGCTGCCGGTGGAGATGCTGCCCTGCAGCCGATACCAGAGCAGGAAGGAGCCCATCAGCAAGGCCAGCAGCAGGGTGGAGCCGCCGGCATAGCCCAGCCCGAGCGAGCGATCGGCAAAATCCGCCAGGGTGGTGCCGACCGTGATGGTGGCGATGATGGTGGTCCAGTAAAGGAAGGGGTTGTAGGAGGTCGTTGCGATCTGCGCGCTGACCGAGACGAAGAAGATCACGGCAAAGATGCCTGTGCTCACCAGATAACCGAGCTCCATCGACATGGAAACGGCGTCCCCCCCTGTCTCCCCCAGGGTGGTCGCCAGGATCTTGATGACCCAGAACGCCAGGGTGATCTCTGGCACCTTGCTGATCGCTGCCTTGCTGTTGTCGTGCATGTTAACCCTCTCTCGTATCTGTCGTATGACGAGGACTCGTCAGGAGACAGCGTCGCCGAGCACTCTTAAGCAAAACTTAAGCGTGGGAGAGGGACCTGAAAAATGGTGGTAACGACGTGCCGATGGGAGGGCGTTGTCATTCAATATGACAGCGCGCCGGTTTTTTGAGCGACCACATAACACGGATTGCTTAATTCTTCCTTAAGTTTTGCCGGTTAGGCTGTCGGTTTGCTGTGATTGTTGATATTTATCACATTATTGAGAATGTCTGAAAATATCGCATTTGGCGTTTTCAACACACTGTTACTATCCGGCGCCAAATATCGGCGTGTCGACTCCGGAGCGGGTATTTCAAGGTGTAATAAAGAAGTGTAACAGGGAGATATACATGCCTTCTTTTCTTAGAATAAGAATTGTTCCATTTGTTTTTTTGCTGGCATTCATCTTTGCCTTCTTGCTGAACTGGCCAGTATTGCTGCATTTTTATGAAATATTGACGCAGCTTGAACATTTTAAAATCGGGTTTGCCATCTCTATTCCCATCGTGCTGGTTGCGGCATTGAACTTTGTCTTCATACCATTTTCTGTGCGTTATTTCATCAAGCCTTTCTTTGCCTTTCTGTTTATCACGGGTGCCATTGCCAGCTACACCATGATGAAATATAAGGTGTTGTTTGATGGCGACATGATCCAGAACATCTTTGAGACCAACCAGAGTGAGGCGCACTCCTATCTGAGCGTGCCCATCGTGATCTGGGTATTGCTGGCCGGGGTACTGCCGGCGGTGCTGCTGTTCTTCGTCAAGATAGAGTATCCGGCCAGATGGTATCAGGGGCTGCTGCAGCGCGGGCTCTCCATGCTGGCCTCCCTCGTGGTGCTGGGGCTCATCGCCGCGGCCTACTACCAGGACTACGCCTCGGTCGGGCGCAACAACCAGACCCTGAACCGGGAGATAGTGCCGGCCAACTACATGTACAGTACCGCCAGGTATCTGCAGAAACGCTATCTGACAGAGCCGGTGCCGTTCCAGCGCCTGGGCGACGACGCCAGGCGGGTGGCCGGTGCGGACAAGCCGACCATGATGTTCCTGGTGGTGGGGGAGACGGCGCGCGGCAAGAACTTCTCCATGAACGGCTATCACAAGGAGACCAACCCCTTCACCAGCAAGCAGGCGGGGATCATCTCCTTCAACGACGTGCGCTCCTGCGGCACGGCGACCGCGGTCTCGGTGCCCTGCATGTTCTCCAACATGGGGCGCAACCAGTTCGACGGCAACCAGGCCCGCAACAGCGAAGGGCTGCTGGACGTGCTGCAAAAGAGCGGCGTCTCCATCTTCTGGAAGGAGAACGACGGCGGCTGCAAGGGGGTGTGCGATCGGGTGCCCAACATGGTGGTCAACCCCAAGGATCACCCCAAGTTCTGCGACAAGAACACCTGTTATGACGAGGTGGTGCTGGAGGGGCTGGATGACGAACTGGCGGGCATGAAGGGGGACAAGCTGGTGGGCTTCCACCTCATCGGCAGCCATGGGCCGACCTATTACAAGCGTTATCCGGGCTCGCACCGCCACTTTCTGCCGGATTGCCAGCGCAGCGACATCGAGAACTGCACCGATCAGGAGCTGGAGAATACCTATGACAACACCATTCGCTACACCGATTATGTGATTGCCAGCATGATCGAGCGCTTGAAAAAGTACGAGGACAAATACAATACGGCGCTGGTCTATATTTCCGACCACGGTGAGTCACTGGGGGCATTGGGACTTTATCTGCACGGCACCCCTTATAAATTTGCGCCGGATGATCAGACCCGGGTCCCCATGCAGGTGTGGATGTCATCGGGTTTTGCCAAAGAGAAGGGGATGAACCTCGACTGTTTGCAGCAGAAGGCGGCCAATACCCGTTATTCTCACGACAACCTGTTTTCCTCCATGTTGGGGATCTGGGATGTGAATACGGCCGTATATGAACAGCCGCTGGATATCTTCAGCCAGTGTCGCAGCGTGCAATAACGCCATAGCGAGATAAAGGGGAGCCAGGCTCCCCTTTTTATTTTGGCGCGCCACTATGATGATTCTTTGAGCGACTTGTCGCACCGACCAGATGGGGCGGGCGGATCCCTTTATCTGGTGTATGATATTTCTGATTATTAATTGTTCAGAGCGATGGCGGGATGTGGGTCTGCGTCGCCGGGGAATTAATCCGGCCAGGGCTGAGTAATTTATTTTCACGGCGAGACTCGTCTTTTGCAAAAGAGTCGATATAAAGTGGGATGCCATGCTGGGGCGCGCTGGTTTGCCGGAGGAACAGGCCGTCACGCTCACCTTCCCGGCTCGTCCGTCATGGCGCATCACACAGCAATCAAAGAGCAAGGGGCGAGTACGTGCCAGGGGCACTGCCCGCCTCGGTGCAATGTTCAGCAACATGACGCAGGCAGCCATGAGCCGCGTCGGTAGGGATTGGCAATGCGGCGTCATCTGTTTATCTGGTTAGGCCCGTTATGTAGCTTGTTGTTGTTGGGGGCGGCGCTGGTCGTCCTCTATCGTTTGACCCACCTCTGGCACTGGCACGACATCCGGCTGGCCATCTGGTCTTTGCCGCTGCCGCTGCTGGGCGGTGCCCTGTTGCTGACCCTGCTCAGCTATGGCTGCCTCTGCTGCTACGACATGCTGGCGGTGCACGCCCTCGGCAAGCGGCTGCCCTGGCAGCAGGTGGGGGTCACCTCGTTTATCGCCTACACCTTCTCCAATACCCTGGGTTTCGCCCTGCTGACCGGCTCGTCGGTGCGCTATCGCATCTACTCGGCCCTCGGGCTCAACACCGGGGAAGTGGCCAGGATCATCCTCTTCTGCTCGGTGACCTTCTTCCTCGGCCTGCTGGCCTGGGGGGGCTCCGCCCTGCTGGTGGGGCAGGCCACCACCCTGTTGCCGGACTGGCCGCTGTGGGCCGATCAGCTGCTCAACCTGGCGGGGGGGCTGGCACTCTTGGCGGTGCTTGGCTACCTGTGCTGGCCAAAGCCCGTGCTGGTCTGGCGCGGCCACGAGCTGGTGCTGCCGGTATTCAGAACCCGGTTGCTGCAACTGCTGGTGGCGCTGCTGGACTGGATGGCCGCCGCCGCCGTGCTCTATGTGCTGCTGCCGGCGGACAGCGTCTCCTATCCGGTGCTGCTCAGTGCCTTCGTGCTGGCCAGCTTCCTCGGGGTGCTGGCCCATGTGCCGGGCGGGATCGGGGTGTTCGAGGCGAGCATGAGCCTGCTGCTGGCCAAGTACCTGCCGGTGGACAAGCTCCTGGCCTCCCTGCTGCTCTATCGCTGCATCTACTATGTGCTGCCTTTCCTGTGCGCCCTGCTGCTGTTCACCAGCCAGGAGCTGCTGCAGCAGAAGGCGCGCTGGAGCCGGCTGCAGGGCATCATGAGCGCGGTGCGCGAGTTTTTGCCGGCCCTCATCAGCCTGGGGGCGTTCGCGGCGGGCAGCCTGCTGCTCTGCTCCGGGATGATCCCCACCATGCGCGGGCGCATCGAGATGTTCCTGCAGGTATTGCCGCTGCACCTGCTGGAGCTCTCCCATGTGCTGGGCAGCGTCAGCGGCGTGCTGCTGATCCTGCTGGCCCGCAGCCTCTACCGGCGCCACGATGCCGCGTTTCGTATCACCCAGCTGCTGCTGGGGCTGGGGATGATCTTCTCCCTGCTCAAGGGGTTTGACTGGGAGTCGGCCCTGCTGCTCGGGCTGTTCCTGCTCATCATCACCCCCTGTCGCTCACTGTTCTATCGCAAGGGCTCCCTGCTGCACGCCCAGTTCACCCCGGGCTGGCTCATCTCGGTGGGGGCCGTGCTGCTGGGAGCGCTCTGGCTGCTGCTCTTCTCCTACCGCCAGGTGGAGTATGACCACGCCCTCTGGTTCCACTTCTCGCCCCATGGCGCCGCCTCCCGCGGGCTGCGGGCCATGGGCAGCGTGGTGGCGGTACTGGCGGTGGTCGGGGTAGCCCAGCTGCTGGCGCCGCTGCGGGTCTCCGGGCGCAAGCCGGAGCCGGACGAGCTGGCCCGTGCCCATGCCCTGGTGCTGCGCGAGGGGGGCGGTCACGGTTACCTGGCCCAGCTTGGCGACAAGTCGCTGCTGTTTCACCCCGGCGGCGAGGCGTTTCTGATGTACGGCGTCGAGGGCAACGGCTGGATCGTGATGGGAGATCCCATCGGTCAGTCTGAGCTTATCGAGGAGCTGCTCTGGCAGTTTCGCGAGCTGTGCGACCAGCACGATGCCAGCCCGGTGTTCTACCAGGTGTCGGCCCGCTACCTGCCGCTCTATCTGGAGCTGGGACTGATCCCGTTCAAGCTGGGGGAGGAGGCCATCGTCGATCTGGCAGCCTTCGAGCTGGCCGGCAGCCGGCTGCGCAACCTGCGCCAGAGCCATGCCAAGGGCAAGCGGGAGGGGTTGTCGTTCGAGGTGGTGGCGCCGGAATGCGTGCCTGCGCTGCTGCCCCGCCTCAAGGAGGTGTCGGACACCTGGCTGCAGAGCAAGCAGGGCAAGGAGAAGGGCTTCTCGGTGGGCAGTTTCGAGCCGACCTATCTCAGTCTGAGCCCGGCCGCCCTGGTGTGGCACGAGGGTCAGATCGTCGGCTTTGCCAACCTCTGGGTCAGCGACAACAAGGCGAGCCTCTCCATCGACCTGATGCGCTACAGCCTGGACACGGGCACGGCCCCCATCATGGATTTCCTGTTCGTCGAGCTGCTGCTGTGGGGCAAGGGCGAGGGCTACGCCAGCTTCAATCTCGGCATGGCCCCCATGTCCGGCTTCAACGATCACCCCCTGAGCGGTTACTGGACCAAGCTTGGCAACACCATCTTCACCCGGGGCAGCCGTTTCTACAATTTCCAGGGGCTCAGACGCTACAAGGAGAAGTTCTCGCCGGACTGGGAGCCGCGCTACCTGCTCTGCGCCAGCAAGCTGGTGTTGCCGCGGGTGCTGACCAACCTGATCTCCCTGATCAGCCGAGGCCCGTTCGGGCTCATCAAAAAGTAGGAGTCGTTCATGAGGATCCTGTTATTGCTGCTGGCGTGCTGCGCCTTTTCGCTTTCGGCCGCGCCGGTGAAAGAAGATCTCGGGTTGGTGGAGCTGCCGGTGGCGCAAGCCTCGAGTGCCCCCATGGTGGTGTTTCTGAGCGGTGACGGCGGCTGGGCCGCGCTGGACAAGGGGCTCAGCGCCCAGCTGCAGCAGCACGGCATGCCGGTGGTGGGCTGGAGCTCGCTCACCTACTACTGGAAGAAGAAGGATCCAGAGCAGGTCACCGCCGATCTGGTGCGGATCCTGGACGATTACCAGTCCCGCTGGGGGCGCCAGCGCTGGCTGCTGGTGGGCTTCTCCTTCGGGGCGGAGATCGTGCCCTTCGTCATCAACCGGCTGCCCGAACCCTACCGCAAGAGCCTGATCGGGGCCGTGATGCTCTCCCCCTCGACCGCCTCCGACTTCGAGATCCTCGTCAGCGACATGGTGACCCGCGACAAGGCGGGCAGTTATCCCACCCAGCCCGAGGTCAACGCCATTCACTCCCTGCCGATGCTCTGCCTGCAGGGGGCGGCAGACGACTCGCCGGTGCGGCTCTGCCCCCACTTGCAGCAGCCCAACGTGACGACTGTGACCCTGCCAGGTGCCCACCATTTCGAGGATGACTACCCTGTGCTGTTCAAGGCCATCGCCAGCCATCTCAACCTGCAGTAAGTGTGCGCGCGGGCAAAAAACTTGATGTAAATCAAAGTTCATTCCCTATCAGGCCGGATTGTGCGCAGCCGGCCTGTTTCTTTTTGATTTCGCCTTTACAGGCGTGGATTGCTTCCCAACACTCTACTGAGCAATAAAACAGTAGAGGGGGCTGCATGCGCGAACAAAGAGCTCATCTAGTTGATCAGGAAGTGGATTTCGCCGCCGATGAACAGCTGGTGTCCACCACGGATCTGCGGGGCGTGATCACCTACGCCAATGACAACTTCTGCCGGGTCGCCGGTTACAGCCGGGCCGAGCTGGTGGGGCAGCACCACAACATGGTGCGCCATCCCGACATGCCCAAGGCGGCATTTGCCGACCTGTGGGGCAAGCTCAAGCAGGGCCAGCCATGGCGCGGCATGGTGAAGAATCGCTGCCAGGATGGTCGCTACTACTGGGTGGATGCCTATGTCACCCCCATCTTCGAGCAGGGCAAGATCAGCGGCTACCAGTCGGTGCGCTGCCGCGCCGATCCTCAAATGAAGCAGGTCGCTGCCCGCACCTATGCGCGGCTGCGGGCGGCTGAGCAGGGCGGTGGCAGGCCCAGGATTTCGCTGGCGCGGTTGCGCCACGGGGTGGCGGTGGCCGGGCTGCTGGCACTGGGTTGGTTCGGCACAGTAGAACTGGGCGGATGGGCCGCTCTTTACATGGCGCTGCCGCTGATCTTGCTGGGGCTGCTCTACCGCCACGAGCTCATCACCACCCCCCGTTACTTGCAGCAACTGGCCGGCGAGTATGACAGCCTGACCCGTCTCATCTACTCGGGGCAGGAGCCGAGCGCCATCGCCGACTTTCATATCAAGCTGCTGCAGGCCCGTATTCGCACCGTGCTTGGCCGGGTGGATGACGCCACGCACTCGTTGCAGGATCTGGCGGTGCATCTGAAGAGCGCCTCCAGCGAAGCGAGCTCGGACATTGCCGAGCAGGATGCCCAGACCCAGCAGATGGCGACCGCCATCACCGAGATGGCGAGTACGGCGCAGGAGATTGCCCGCAACATCCAGGATACCAACAGCCAGATCGCCGAGGCCAAGGCCCACTGCCAGCACACGGATCAGCAGTTGATCGAGACCGAGCACAAGATCACCGATCTGGCGAAGGAGGCGGAGCACGCCTTTGCCTCGGCGGTGGCGCTGGCCAGCGAGTCGGATCGCATCGGGGTGTTGATGGGGGAGATCCAGGGCATCGCCGATCAGACCAACCTGCTGGCGCTCAATGCCGCCATCGAGGCGGCCCGGGCCGGCGAGCAGGGGCGCGGCTTTGCGGTGGTGGCGGACGAGGTGCGCACCCTGTCTACCCGCACTCACAAGGCCACCGAACAGATCCAGGGCAGCATCGGCCAGATCCAGCGCACCCTGAACGGCTGGAAGGGAATGATGCAGAACAACCTGCAACAGACCCAGGCCTGCGTGGAGATGACCCGGATGGGGTCGGACAGCCTGCATCAGGTGCTGGCGGAGATCGAGCTGGTGATGGACTTCTCGGCCCAGATCTCGGCGGCGGCGGAGCAGCAACAGGCGGTGGTGGAGGACATCAGCCAGAACGTCAACCTCATCTCCCAGCACTCCCACGCCAACAGCAACAAGATGCAGGACGTGGACGAGTCGAGCGAGATCCTGCTGACCAAGGCCAGACAGCTCAAATCCCTGGGGCAGACCTTCGGTTAGCCGGCGCCTGCCATCAACAAGAGAACAAGGCCACCCACGGGTGGCCTTGTGCTGTCAGGCGTGTCGATCAGATCGCGGCCTGGCCCAGCGGGTTTCCCTTGTCGTGGTACATGGCGCGGTCGGCCTGGATCAACCACTGCTCTGGGCGCCAGCCCGGCTGGTACTGGCTGATGCCAACGCTGATGCCGACCGACAGCGGGATCCCTTCTACCTCGAATGGCGGTTGCATGGTGGCCCTGATCTGCTCGGCGATGGCGTCGGCCTGCGCCTGATCATGGCCCGGCAACAGCAACACGAACTCGTCGCCGGCCAGCCTGGCGAAGAAGTGCTGCGGCCCGAGGCTGCGGCTGATCCGCTCCGCCAGCTGGCAGAGGAGGGCGTCGCCGTGGCTGTGGCCGAAGTTGTCGTTGACCTGCTTGAAGTCGTTGAGATCGCAAAACAGCAGGCAGCCTGGCGCCGGCCCCTTGACCTGAGCATCGAGCCGCTCCATCAGGCTCAGCCGGTTGGGCAGGTTGGTGAGGGGGTCGCGGCGGGCCAACTGCCAGATCTCCTCTTCCCGCTGACGGCGCAGGGCAATTTCGCGGTTGAGCCGCTGGTTGCACATCAATAGATAGAGGGCCAGCAGCAGGATCAGCACGC
Organism: Aeromonas sp. S15(2024); assembly: GCF_041402265.1. NCBI lineage: Bacteria > Pseudomonadati > Pseudomonadota > Gammaproteobacteria > Aeromonadales > Aeromonadaceae > Aeromonas > Aeromonas sp. S15(2024). The sequence continues at coordinate 51,181 of NZ_JBGLQY010000007.1, forward strand.
TGGCTGCCAGGCTCAGCAGGAACCAGGGGCGCCAGAAGATCCACTGCTCGGAGGGGGCCTGATAGAGAAAGTCGCTCAAGGAGACCGGCTTTGACACCAACCCGATCTCCACCAGCTGCTGCATGATATGCGCCATGCGGTCCGGATTCATATACCCGACCTCCACATAGAGCGGCTGGATCATCTCCTTGCTCACCTGCAGCTCGTACTCCATGTGGGCCTGACTGCGGTTGACGCCATACTCCTTGCGCAGCAGGGCGATGGCCTCCTGCGGGTGGGCCAGGGCGTAGCGCCAGCCGGCCAGGCTGGCGGCCCGAAAGCGGGCCACCCGATCCGGATGGGCGTGCTCCTGGGCCTGGGTGGTGAACAGGATGTCGCTGTAGAAATCGATGCCGTAGTTGCGCGGATTGATGACGGAGACGGGAATGCCGCGCTCCTCCAGATAGAAGGGCTCGTTGCTGAGGTAGGCGTTGAAGATGTCGACCCGCCCTTGGATGAGATCCTCGATGTTGACCGAGGTGGGCAGCGGGATGAGCTGACGCTCGCTCAGCCCCTGATAGAAGAGGGTGGCCAGCAGTTCGGCGTCCTGATGGGCCGAAAACATCATGATCCGTTTGCCACGCATGTCGTCAACGGTGAGAATGCCGCTGTCACGGCGGGCCAGAAAGATGGACGGGGAGTGCTGATAGACGCTGGCGAGCGCCAGCAGCGGCTTGCCGTTGGCATAGCTGGTCAGCACCTCGGTGTTGCCGACCCCGAAGTCGGCTCGTCCGCTCAGCACCTCTTCTACCGGGCTGATGCCCTTGCCGCCGGGCCGTATCTCGACGTCCAGCCCGGCACTGGCATAGAAGCCCTTGGCCTTGGCCATGTGATAGCCAACGAACTGGGGCTGGTGCAGCCAGCGCAACTGGAGCACCACCCGCTCCGGGGCTTCAAGGGGGGATTCGCTGGCCCGCAGGGGAACAGCATGGCTGATACCGATCAGCAGCAGCCAAAGCAAGCATCTCTTCATCCGTGCGAGTCTTGTTCTGAGTGTTCATGGGGTGCGACCCCGCAGGGTCATCTTCTTGTAATTAAAAACATTCTAAAGGGTTATTGATGTACCGGATACTAGCGCAGCACAAAGATTTCATGGTTATCAACAAGGGACCCGGGCTCGGCATGCACGACGAGACCGACGAGTCCGGTCTGCTCCATCCTGGCCTGGTCAGCCGGGTCAAGGCTGACACGGGTCTGCTGCTCTATCCCGTGCATCGGCTCGACAAGATGACCTCCGGGCTGGTGCTGCTGGCCCGCACCACCGAGGCCAACCGGGCCCTCAGCATGGCCTTTGCCGCGCGGGAGGTGAGCAAGCAGTATCTGGCCCTCTCCGATCGCAAGCCCAAGAAGAAGCAGGGCTGGGTGAAGGGGGACATGCAAAAGGGGCGGGGGGGCAGCTGGATGCTGACCCGCACACTCGACAACCCCGCCATCAGCTGGTTCGACTCCGTGTCGGTGCGCGGGGGGTTGCGCCTTTATCGCATCAAGCCTCAGACCGGCAAGACCCACCAGATCCGGGTGGCCTTGAAGAGCGTGGGGGCGCCGATCCTCGGGGATGAGCGCTACGGCGGCACGGCGGCCGATCGCGGCTATCTGCACGCCTGGCGCCTCGCCTTCACCCTGGCGGGGGAGGCGTTCGACTTCGTCTGTCCGCCCGACGAAGGCACGCTGTTTGTGCTGCCCGAGTTGCATGCCGCCATCGCGGGGTTGGCCGAATGAAGGGGGCTGCCATGCAAGGGGCCTCGGATCTGCCCGCCAGCGGCTGGATCCTGGCGGATTTTGACGACACCCTGGCGCCGGATGACAGCCATGCCGGGCTGCTGCGTTTCATCCTGCGCCGCCGCATCTGGCCGCTGCTGCTGTGGCCGGTGATGGCGCTGGGCGGGCTGGTCTATCTGCTGCCAAGCCAGCGTCGGCGCGGCATTTCACTGATCTGGTGGGCCATCACCCTCGGGCTGTCGCCGCTGGGGTGGCGACGCCTGGTGCGGGCCTATTGCCGCACCCGGCCTGGGCTGTTTCGTGAGGCGCGCGCCCTGCTGCTGGCCGAAGGGCAGCGCTGCTGGGTGCTCTCCGCCAGCCCCCGCGCCCTGGTGCGGGGTCAGCTCCATCAGCAGTTGCCCGGCCAGCTGCCCCATCGCATTCTGGGCTCGCGCATGCACTATCGCCTCGGCGGCCTGATGCCACGTTTTTACTGTCACGGCCGCCACAAGATCCTGCCCGGGATCCAGGCCCTCGGCGCCACCCTGGCCCTGAGCGACAGCCTGCACGACTTGCCACTGCTGGCAGAGGGGCAGGCGGCCTGGCTCATCAACCCCACCCCGGCGCGGCTGCAACGAGCGAGGCAGTCACTGCCCCGCATCGAGCCCAGATACTGGTCCCTGTAAGGCAAAACTGACAGCCTTGTGGGTCGCCACCGAGCGCGCCACAAGGCTGCGGCTTCAATGTCACAATCTATTTACATCTTTTGGCGCCGCCCCCCGCCAAACTATCTGAACGCCGCCTCTTTTCTTCCGCTACGCCCCTGCCTCTAATGAAACAAGTTGTTAACAACGCCGGTGGCAGCTGCCCGCAGCGCCCCGGTGTGACCCGTTTCGTTATCAGTCAATCGCAAGGAGCGCATCATGACGACCACTTCTTCTGCCCGTACTCACACCATCAACCCGCTCGGCACCGATGGTTTCGAATTCGTCGAGTACACGGCGCCCGATGCCAAGGGCATTGCCGCCCTCAAGGCGCTGTTCGTCTCGCTGGGCTTTGCCGAGGTGGCCAAGCACAAACACAAGCAGTGCTGGCTCTACCGCCAGGGGGACATCAACTTCGTGGTCAATGCCGAGCCCCACTCCCAGGCCGAGCAGTTTGCCAGCCTGCACGGGCCGAGCGTCTGCGGCATGGCGTTTCGGGTGAGCGATGCCGGCAAGGCCCAGCAGTACGCCATCGCCAAGGGCGCCAAGCCGTTCGTCGGCAAGATTGGCCCCATGGAGCTCAACATCCCCGCCATCTACGGCATCGGCGAGAGTACCCTCTCCTTTGTCGACCGCTACGGCGACAAGGGCTCCATCTATGATGTGGACTTCGTCTTCTATCCGGACTGGCAGGCGCGCATGGCCGAGGTGGATGCAGGGCTCTACGAGATTGACCACCTGACCCACAACGTGCAGCGCGGCAACATGGATGTCTGGTCCAACTTCTACGAGCGGATCGGCAACTTTCGCGAAATCCGCTACTTCGACATCGAGGGCAAGCTGACCGGGCTCCATTCCCGTGCCATGACGGCACCCTGCGGCAAAATTCGCATCCCCATCAACGAATCCTCCGACGACAAGTCCCAGATTGAAGAGTACCTGCGCCAGTACAAGGGGGAGGGGATCCAGCACATCGCCATGGCGTCGAGCGACATCTACCACACCATCCGTACCCTGCGCGGCCGTGGTACCGGCTTTATGCCGACCCCGGACACCTACTACGAGAAGGTGGACAGCCGGGTCGAGGGGCACCAGGAGGATCTGGCGGCGCTCAAAGAGCTGCGCATCCTGATCGACGGCTCTCCCACCAAGGACGGCATCCTGCTGCAGATCTTCACCGACACAGTGATCGGCCCAGTGTTCTTCGAGATCATCCAGCGCAAGGGCAACGAAGGCTTTGGCGAAGGCAACTTCCAGGCACTGTTCGAATCCATAGAGCTGGATCAGATCCGTCGCGGGGTGCTCAATGATGCGTAACGAAAGCCGCCACGCGCAGGTTGTCGGTCAGGCAAGGGAGGATGGCAATGCGTAACTGGATTAACTTTCCCCACCGGGAGGGGACCCACTCCCGCCAGGCTCATGCCGACCTGCCCGAGCAGGCCATCTATGAGCGTGAACTGGGCCGCTCCGGCTTTTTCGGGCCGGCCACCCACATGCACCACAAGCATGCCCCCACCGACTGGATCAACTGGGAGGGGCCGCTGCGCCCGCGCCTGTTCGATCTCAACGCCTTGGGCGAAGAGGTGAGCTCCCTCTCCCCCTGGGTGATGCCGGATATTCTGAGCAACCCCCACTGCCGCTACCGCATCTGGCGCCTGCACGAGCCCATGCCGTTTCTGGTGCGCAACGCCGATGGCGACGAGCTCCTGTTCATCCACGAGGGGAGCGGTGAGTTTTACTGCGACTACGGTCACCTGACCCTGCGCGATGGCGACTACCTAGTGATCCCCCGCGGCACCATGTGGCGCATCGAGCCGACGGCACCCCTGTTCATCCTGATGATCGAGGCGACCAACGACAGCTACCAGCTGCCGGACAAGGGGCTGGTGGGCAATCACGCCATCTTCGACCCGGCAGCGCTCGATGTACCCGCCATCAACGAGCGCTTCCTGGCCCAGCAGGATGAGAATCCCTGGTCGCTGCAGGTCAAGCGCCACAACCAGGTGTCGGTCATCACCTGGCCGTTCAATCCGCTGGATGCGCAAGGGTGGCATGGGGACTTGTGCGTGGTGCGCCTCAACTGGCGGGACATCCGCCCGCTGATGAGCCACCGCTACCACCTGCCACCGTCGGCTCACTCCACCTTCGTGGCGAGCCGGTTCGTGGTCTGCACCTTCGTGCCGCGCCCCATCGAGAGCGATCCCGGCGCCCTCAAGGTGCCCTTCTACCACAGCAACGACGACTACGACGAGGTGCTCTTCTATCACGCCGGGGATTTCTTCAGCCGGGACAACATAGAGCGGGGCATGGTCACCTTCCATCCCGCCGGATTTACCCACGGTCCCCATCCCAAGGCGTTTGCGGCGGGTCAGGCCTACGCCAAGAAGTTCACCGACGAGGTGGCGGTGATGCTCGATACCCGCGATGCGCTCAACGTCGGCAGCCTGTGTGACGGGGTGGAGAACCCGCGTTACGTCACCAGCTGGTTGCGCCCGGAACTCACACCCGCCACCAACGGCAAATAAAAGGAATCCCTATGAAACTGGCAACCCTGAACAATGGCAAACGGGACGGCGCCCTGGTGGTGGTGAGTCGCGATCTGAGCCGCGCGGTGCGCGTGCCGCAGCTGGCCGCCACCCTGCAGGCGGCCCTCGACGAGTGGGCCGAGCTTGCGCCCAAGCTTACCGCCGTCTATCAGCAGCTCAACGATGGCACCTGCGCCGATGCTTTCCCGTTCGACGAGACGGCCTGTCTCTCCCCGCTGCCGCGCGCCTACCAGTGGGCCGACGGCAGCGCCTACGTCAACCACGTGGAGCTGGTGCGCAAGGCGCGCGGCGCCGAAATGCCGGAAAGCTTCTGGCACGATCCCCTGATGTATCAGGGGGGCTCGGACAGCTTCCTGCCGCCGCGGGGGTCCATCCCGATGGGGTCGGAGGAGTGGGGCATCGATTTCGAGTCGGAGATCGCCGTCATCACCGACGATGTGCCGATGGGCACCAGCCCGCAGGCCGCCGCCGGTCACATCAAGCTGCTGATGCTGGTCAACGACGTGAGCCTGCGCAACCTCATTCCGGGCGAGCTTGCCAAGGGCTTCGGCTTCTTCCAATCCAAGCCCTCCAGCAGCTTCTCGCCGCTGGCCATCACTCCGGACGAGCTGGGCGATGACTGGCGCGACGGCAAGGTGCATCTGCCCCTCGAGACCCACCTCAATGGCGCCCTGTTCGGGGCCCCCGACGCCGGGGTGGACATGACCTTCAACTTTTATGAGCTGATCGCCCACGCCGCCAAGACCCGGCCGCTCGGGGCGGGCTGCATCATCGGCTCGGGTACCGTCTCCAACTACGACAGAAGTCGCGGCTCATCCTGCCTCGCCGAGCTGCGAATGCTGGAAATTATCGAGTCAGGTCAAGCCACTACACCCTTTCTGCGCTTTGGTGATACAGTGTCCATCGCGATGCAGGATCGCAACGGGATGAGTCTGTTTGGCACCATTTTGCAGCGGGTCACGCCGGCAGACGCCAGTCAGACGAAGTGAAGGGGCCGGCATGGACACGAGGCCGACGGGTGAGCGGCAGGTGTCCATGCACCTGTCAACACAGGGACAAAGTATGTTGCAGTTGTTTGGATATTGGCGTTCATCGGCAAGTTATCGGGTGCGGATCGTGATGCAGCTCAAGGGGCTCGACTACGAGCTGCATCCGGTCAATCTGCGGCAGGGGGAGCAGCGCGAGAAGGCCTATCGCCGGCTCAATCCCCAGGGGCTGGTGCCGTTTCTGGTGGATGGCGAGGTGCAGGTGGGTCAGTCGGTGGCCATCATGGAGTACCTCGACGAAACCTACCCCGCTCACCCGCTGATGCCGTCCGCCCCCGAGGAGCGTGCTCGGGTACGCCAGATCGTCAACATGATCGCCTGCGACATCCATCCCCTCAACAACCTGCGGGTGCTCAATTACCTGGGAGAGCACCTCAGGGCGGGCAAGGAGCAGGAGGCGGCCTGGTATCGCCACTGGATTGACGAAACCTTCAGCGCGCTGGAGCAGCTGTTGATGACCACCGCCGGCATCTATTGCGTCGGCAACGAGGTGACCCTGGCGGACTGCATGCTGGTGCCCCAGGTCTACAACGCCCGCCGCTACGACATGTCGCTGGAAGACTATCCCACCATCAACCGCATCGTCGCCAACTGCGAGCAGCTGCAGGCCTTTATCAAGGCCGCCCCCGCCAATCAGCCGGATGCCCAGCCATAACTATTATTTCCACGTAAACCACTGTTAGAGGGAGTTAATGATGGGAATCAAACCTGGACCAAAACGAAAAAATGAAGACGGAACACCAGATAAGCGGCAACGGGTTACACCTGAAAAGCAAAAGGAACATCCAGCACTAAAGCCGCATAAGCATAAGCCGGGTGAATGATATTAAAGATATATGTTGGGCTTTGTTTTGAAAGCCCAACATATATGACATGACGCGGGACGATCTCCCCACCATCAATCGCATCATCGCCAACTGCGAGCAGTTGCAGGCCTTTATCAAGGCCGCCCCCGCCAATCAGCCGGATGCCCAGCCCTGAGGCACGCCTTCCTGCCAGGTTCCAATTATCGAGCCCCGCACCGTCAGCCGACCGTGCGGGGCTTTCATATCAGGGGCTCGCTAGCCGCGGGTGGGCTTGGGCTGGAAGAAGGCGATGAACTTGCCGAATTTCTCCCCGTCGTAGCTGTCACCCTTCTCCAGCAGCCCGGTGTTGAAGGATTCGAGCAGCTTGCCCTTGCCATCCAGCACGTAGAAGTGGGGCACCCCCAGGTACTCGGGATAGCCTTTGAGGAAGGATTCGTTCTTGTTCTGCTTGCTGACGTTTACCTTGACCACCACGAAGGTGCGGTTGAGCTGGCCGGCAAGAGCGGGCTCCCGGTCCAGAAAGTGGTTCATCTCCTGGCACCAGCTGCACCACTCGCCGCCCACCAGCAGCAGGACTTTCTTGCCCTCTGCGCTGGCCTTGGCGGTGGCGGCGGCGAGATCGCGGGCCGGATCCCGATGCTCGTCATAGCCCTGGCTGTAGTCGGGCAGGGTCTGGCTCCAGAGGTGGTCGGCGCTGTACGCCTCGCCATGAAACAGGGCGGTGCCAAGCACCAGCGGCAATAGCAGTCGGTTCATCACGTGCTCCTTGTGTTGTTGTGGTTGCTTCCAAGCCGCAACAATGTGACACGAGCGAGCCCGGCCGCCAAGGGCGAGATGGGCGCTTGTTATGCAAAAAGCGGGAATGGGTCGGTTGGAAAAAACAAAGCCCCTCGCAGGAGGGGCTTGGCATTGAGGCAAGGGAGGTCGCCGGCAGATCAGTAACCCTGCTGGTGGACATCCATCACGGCGCGACCGGACGGGTCGGCCATCTCCTTGAACTTGGCATCCCACTCCAGCGCGGTCGGGGTGGAGCAGGCGACCGACTTGCCATAGGGCACGGTGCGAGCGGCGGACTCCAGCGGGAAGTGCTCGTCAAAGATGGCGCGGTAGTAGTAGGCCTCCTTGGTAAGCGGGGTGTTGACGGGGAAGCGGAAGGCTGCCGCCTCGAACATCTGATCCGTCACTTCCTGCTCGACCATGGCTTTCAGGCTGTCGATCCACGAATAACCCACGCCGTCGGAGAACTGCTCCTTCTGGCGCCATGCCACTTCATGGGGCAGCAGATCCTCGAACGCTTCACGCAGGATGTGCTTCTCGATCTTGCTCTTGCCGCACATCTTGTCGGCAGGCTGCAGGCGCATCGCCACGTCCATGAACTCCTTGTCGAGGAAGGGCACGCGGCCTTCCACCCCCCAGGCGGCCATCGACTTGTTGGCGCGCAGGCAGTCATAGAGGTGCAGTGAGGCGAGCTTGCGCACGTTCTCTTCGTGGAACTCGCGGGCGTTGGGCGCCTTGTGGAAGTAGAGGTAGCCACCGAACAGCTCGTCGGAGCCTTCGCCGGAGAGCACCATCTTGATCCCCATCGCCTTGATGTAGCGAGCCATCAGATACATGGGCGTGGAGGCGCGGATGGTGGTGACGTCATAGGTCTCGAGGTGATAGATGACGTCCCGCAGGGCATCCAGCCCCTCCTGCACGGTGAAGTGGATCTGGTGGTGGATGGTGCCCAAATGATCGGCGACCTTGCGGGCGGCGGCGAGATCCGGCGAGCCTTCCAGGCCAACGGCGAAGGAGTGCAGCTGGGGCCACCAGGCTTCGCTCTTGCCATCGTCTTCAACCCGACGGGCGGCATAGAGCTTGGTGATGGCGGAGATGACGGACGAATCCAGCCCGCCGGAGAGCAGCACGCCGTAGGGCACATCGCACATCAGCTGGCGCTTGACCGCCGCTTCCAGCGCGGCTTTGAGCTCGGCCTTGTCGCTGACGTTGTGCTCGACCGCGCCGTACTCCATCCAGTCACGTTTGTACCACTGTTTGAGCTCGCCATCCTTGCTCCACAGGTAGTGTCCCGGTGGGAAGGTTTCGACGCTCTTGCACACTGGCACCAGCGCCTTCATCTCGGAGGCGACGTAGAAGTTGCCGTGTTCGTCGCGGCCGGTATAGAGGGGGATGATCCCCATGTGGTCGCGACCAATCAGGTAGGCATCCTGCTCGGCGTCATAGAGGATGAAGGCGAAGATGCCGTTGAGATCGTCCAAAAAGGCGGGGCCCTTCTCCTTGTAGAGGGCCAGTAGCACCTCGCAGTCGGAGTGGGTCTGGAACTGGAAGTCGGCCTTGAGGTTTTTCTCCAGCTCCTTGTGGTTGTAAATCTCGCCGTTGACGGCCAGCACATGGGTGCGCTCGGGGTTGTAGAGCGGCTGGGCACCGTTGCCCGGATCGACGATGGCCAGGCGCTCGTGCACCAGGATGGCCTTGTCGGAGCTGTAGACGCCGGACCAGTCAGGACCGCGGTGACGCAATCGCTTGGACATCTCCAGCGCCGATTTGCGCAGGGCGGCCGCATCGGATTTGATGTCCAGAATGCCGAAAATAGAACACATTGGCGGTAATCCTCTTGATTTTTATATGAGCCCCCCACATTCGGGCTCGAAATTCCATTTACATTCCTCGCCAATCACAATGCCTAGTGCAAAAACCTTTTGCAAGCGGGAAAACCGCAGAAAATCATGCCGTAAGCGTCAAGCCGACAGGGGAGTGCGGCGACCCGTCCGGCCGCCGGAAAAAGAGGAGAGGTTGACGTGAGCGTCAACTGGCGGGCTCGAAGATCACATAGAGCTTGCGGCAGGGGGTGAGGGTCTCCCACTGCCCGACAAAGCCGGCGGGGATGACGAACTGATCGCCGGGCTTGAGGGGCAGCCTGCCGCCTTGCTCGTCGTGGATCACCGCCTCGCCCTCCAGCAGCTGGCAGTATTCATGCTCGGTGTAGTGGATGGCCCAGCGGCCCGGCTCGCAGCTCCAGAAGCCGACGTGAAACTGCTGGCTCGGATCTGAGTAGTGGTTCCATACCGTCTGGTGCGGGTTGCCGGCGCGCAGGCGCTCGGGGGCGGGCATCAGCGGGGTGGGAGCCACCTCGTGGCGGTCGAGCAGGATCCAGTCGTTGAGGGTCTTCATGCTGCCTCCTTGGCAAGGGATAAAAAACGGGGCCATCCTGGCCCCGTGATTGTTCGTTTTATTAAACGAGGTTGCGCATAACGTAAACGATAGCGTCCTCCTTGCCAAGGGGCTGCTCCCGCCCTTCAGCGTGGCTGCAGCCGCTTGATGACATGGCGGGCGAAGCCGCTGCCCGCTTCGTCGTAGACGTTGAACACCGCATCCACCCCTTGCTCCTTGAGGGAGGCGATGTCGTCCTCGAAGCGGACGATGGCGGCAATCTTGCCGGCAAAGCCGTGGCTGCGCAGCTTCTCGATGGCGTAGAGGTTGCCCGAGTGGTGGGGCATGGCCAGCAGCACCAGATTGACCTGGTTGGAGAGCAGCACCTTGTCCCAGAAGTCGGTATCGGTGGCGTCCCCCTCGATGACATTCATGCCCTGGGCGCGCAGGGTGGGCAGCTTGTCGCTGTCGTTCTCCACCCCGAGGATCACGGTGCCGTACTTGTTCTCCAGCTCGAAGTAGGCCCCCTGGCCGATCCGCCCCATGCCGAGGATGATCACCTCGGCATCGCCGAGCTCGATGGGCCTGTCCTCCGGGTGCAGGGTGGTGGCCTGCATGCCACGCAGCCAGTTGCCGAGCCGATGGTAAATTCGCTCGCTCTGGCCGTTGAGCGGGGCCGAGATCATGAAGCTGGCCGCCAGCGCCAGAGAGAGCGCAACCAGCCACTCGTGGGAGATCCAGCCCGCCTTGGCGGCGATGGCCGCGACGATGAGGCCGAACTCCGAGAAGTTGGTGAGCGCCAGGGTGGAGAGCAGGGCGGTGCGCACCCGCAGGTGGGCGCCGCTGTAGACCAGGTAGTAGAGCGCGCTCTTGAGCGGCAGGGCCAGCACCAGTGCCAGCGCCAGCAACATGGTGTCGTGGGTCGGCAGGCCGTTGAGGCCGATGGTGAGAAAGAAGCAGATGAGAAACAGGTCTTTGAGGTTGAACAGCGACTTGGCCAGCCCTGCAGAGGCGGGGTGGGAGGCGATCAGCATGCCGATGATGAGTGCCCCCAGATCCGGTTTGAGCCCCACCACCTCGAAGCCGGCGGCCCCCACCACCAGCGCCAGGAAGATCCCGAACAGCACCTGCAGCTCGCCGTGACCGGCTCGCTCCAGCAGTTTCAGTAGCAAGGGGCGCAGCAGCGGCAGCCCCAGGATCCAGAGCGCCCAGATGCTGGGCCACTCGCCGCTGGAGACCGCCAGGAAGGCCACCGCGAACAGATCCTGCATCACCAGCACGCCGATGGCGAGACGGGCATAGAGGGCGTTCATGTCGCTGCGCTCCTCCAGCACCTTGACCGCAAATACTGTGCTGGAGAAGGAGAGGGCAAAGCCCAGCAGCAGCGCCAGCTGCCAGTCGAGCGACATGGCCAGCGCCAGTCCGAGCCCCTTGCACACCAGCAGCACCACGGTAAACAGCAGGGTGGAGAGCAGCAGGTGCAAACTGGTGGTACCCCAGACGTCACGCCGCATCAGGATCTTGACGTTGAGCTTGAGGCCGATGGTGAACAGCAGCAGGGTGACGCCGAGATCGGCCACTTCGCTGAGGGCCGGGGTGTTGTGATAGCCCATGGCGTTGAGGATGAAGCCGGCGGCCAGAAAGCCCAGCAGGGGCGGCAGGCCGATGAGGTTGACCAGCATGCCGCAGCCGAAGGCCACGGCGATAAGAATGGGTTCCATGTTGTTTCCTGCGAGGGCAGGGCCGGCCTGCCCTCTTCTCTATCCTGGGTAGCGGGTCAGACGATGTCGATGTCCACTACTGAGTCAAAGATGTGGTTCGGCCGAAACGGCATGCGGTCGATGTCGGCCACCTTGCTCACCCCGGAGAGCACCAGCACCGTCTCGAGGCCGGCCTGGAAGCCCGCCAGAATGTCGGTGCGCAGGTTGTCGCCGATGATGATGGTGTCGTCGGAGTGGGCCTCCATCCGGTTGAGCGCCGCGCGGATGATCCAGGCGCTCGGCTTGCCCACATAGAACGGCTTCTTGCCGGTCATCCGCTCGATGGGGGCGCACAGGGCGCCGCAGGCCGGGTGCATCATGGGGCCGTGGGTATCCGGGTTGGTGGCGATGAAGCGGGCTCCCTGATCGACGAACTTGGCCCCCAGCTGCATCATGGTCCAGTTGTAGTTGCGGGTCTCGCCCACCACCACGAAGTCGGGGTCGATGTCGGTGATGGTGAAGCCGGCCTTGTAGAGTTCGTGGGTCAGCGCCCCTTCGCCGATCACATAGGCCTTCTTGCCGTCCTGGCGCTTGAGAAAGTCGGCGGTACCCATGGCGGAGGTGTAGAAGCACTCCTCCGGCACCTCGATGCCGGCGGAGCGGAAGCGGTTTTGCAGATCTTTCTGGGTCTGGGCCGGGTAGTTGGTCAGAAACAGCAGCTTGCTGCCCTGCTCCAGCAGGCGGTGGACGAAACGGTCGGCGCCCGGCACCAGATCGTTGTTGTGCAGGATGACGCCGTCGATGTCGCAGATGACGCTTTTCTTCATGGGGACTCCTTGTGTAGGCGCAAGAGGCGGCGGAAAGTTGCGCCAACTCTCAAGATCTTCAAATAGTTATGTTGTTTTTGTGACGCCATTATAAGTCTGTTTGATGACAAGTCTCCCCCATAAACAGAGATAGGTGCACAATCAATTGCAGGGGAGGGAACCGCTCTGCCACTGGCGGGTCCCGCTGTCTGTGCACTGATGGAGCCGTCATCATGGATAACTTTATTGCCGGTCTGCCCAAGCTGGAGCTGCACCTCCATATCGAAGGCTCGCTCGAGCCGGAACTGATGTTTGCCCTGGGCCAGCGCAACGGCGTGGCCCTGCCCTGGCCAGACGTGGCCAGCGTGCGCGCCGCCTACGAGTTCGACTGCCTGCAATCCTTCCTCGATCTCTACTATCTGGGGGCCAGCGTACTGGTCACCGAGCAGGACTTCTTCGATCTGACCTGGGCCTATCTGGCGCGCTGCGCCGCCGACAAGGTGGTGCACGTGGAGATCTTCTTCGACCCCCAGACCCACACCGCTCGCGGCATTCCCTTTGCCACCGTGCTGGGCGGCATCGAGCGGGCGCTGCAGGCAGGGGAGAAAGAGTTTGGCATCAGCTGGCGGCTCATCATGAGCTTCTTGCGCCACCTGAGTGAAGAGGAGGCCTTCGCCACGTTGGCAGAGGCCACTCCCTTCCTGTCGCGCATTCACGGCATCGGCCTTGATTCGGGGGAGCTGGGCAACCCGCCCGGCAAGTTTGCCCGGGTCTTTGCCCGCTGCCGCGAGCTGGGGTTGCCGGTGGTGGCTCATGCCGGCGAAGAGGGGCCGGCGGACTACATCTGGCAGGCCATCCGGGAGCTGGAGGTGCGGCGCATCGATCACGGGGTACGCTGCGTCGACGATCCCGAACTGTTGCGTTATCTCGCCGATACCCGGCTGCCGCTCACCGTCTGCCCCCTCTCCAACACCCGCCTCAAGGTGTTTGACCAGATGGCCCACCACAACGTACTGAATTTGCTGGAGCAAGGGCTGTGCGTCACCATCAACTCGGACGATCCCGCCTATTTCGGCGGCTACATGAACGCCAACTTTCATGCCCTGGCCCATGAGCTGGGGGCCAGCATGAACCAGCTCTGCCGCTTGTCACTCAATGCCGTCGAGGCGAGCTGGCTGAGCCTGGCCGACAAGGCGCGGCTGACCCGGGAGATCAGAAGCTACGCCGCCTGCTACGGGGTCAGCCTCTACTGAGCGTTGGCTCGCATGAAAAGCAAAAACGGTGCGCCCACCAGTGATGGTGGGCGCGTTTTTTATGCCTGGGCGGGTTTGATTCAGGCCGTGTGGGGCTGGGCGATTGCCTGATAGGTCGGGTAGTCGGTCAGGCCCTTCTCGCCACCGCCGAACAGGGTGGCCGGATCGTGAGGGGCCAGCGGATAGCCGTGGCGCAGCCGCTCGGGCAGGTCTGGGTTGGCCACGAAGGGGCGACCGAAGCCTATCATGTCGGCCCAGCCCGCCTCGAGCGCCGCCCGGGCGCGCTCGCCGTCATACTTGCCTGCGTAGATGAGGGTGTTGGGGAAGGCATCGCGCAGCCCCTGTTTGAAGCTCTCAGCCATCAGCGGGGCGTCGTCCCAGTCCGCCTCGGCAACGTGCAGGTAGACCACGTCGAGCCGGCCCAGCAGGCGGGCGGCGGCCAGATAGGTCTCCTGCGGGTTGGCATCCACGGTGCCGTTCAAGGTGGTGAGCGGCGCGAGGCGCACCCCGACCCGGTCGGCCCCGATCTCGCTGCAGACCGCCTCGGTCACCTCTTTCAAGAAGCGCAGCCGATTTTCGAGCGAGCCGCCGTAGCCGTCAGTGCGGGTATTGGACTCGGAGTCGAGGAACTGGTTGATGAGGTAGCCGTTGGCGGCGTGCAGCTCGATGCCGTCAAAGCCGGCCAGCATGGCGTTGCGGGCCGCCTGGCGAAACTGCCCCACCACCTGGTCGATGTCGGCCTGGGTCATGGCGCGCGGGGTGACGGTCTCGACAAACCCGGGGGCGTCGCTGCCGTTGTCGACGAACACCTTGACCCCTTTGGCCTGAATGGCCGAGGAGGAGATGGGCTGGGCGCCGCCGAGGTTGTCGGGGTGAGTGACCCGGCCCACGTGCCAGAGCTGGGCGAACATGGTGCCGCCCTTGGCGTGCACGGCGTCGGTCACCAGCTTCCAGCCGGCCACTTGTTCGGCGCTGTGGATCCCCGGCGTCCAGGCGTAGCCCTTGCCCATGGGGTCAATCTGGGTGCCTTCGCTGATGATGAGACCGGCCCCTGCGCGCTGGGCGTAGTAGGTGGCCATCATGGCGTTGGCCACGTCACCGGGCTGGCTGGCGCGGGAGCGGGTCATGGGGGGCATGACGATGCGATTGTTGAGGTGCAGCTGGCCGAGGCGCAGGGGGCAGAACAGGTGATCGTGGTGCATGGTGAATTCCTCATGGTGATGATGGGCTCACTCTAGTGCTGGCATCCCTTGCGAAAAAGAGGGGTAATTGCAGAAAAGAATTGCGCTGATGACAGCAATGGCGAAATGAGAGAGGAGAAAGGGGGGGATAAATAGAAAAGGGGACCGGCAAGGTCCCCTTTTGCAGCAGGGTTTACGAGATGGCGTCAGGCCGCCAGCGGCATGACGCGCACCCGCTCGATACGCCGCTCACTCACCTCGACTACCTCGAAGCAGAGCTGCTGCAGTTGCAGCTGCTGGCCCGGGGCGGGCAGGGTGCCGAAGTGGGAGAGCAGCATGCCGGCGAGGGTCACGTATTCGTCGCTCTCGCTCACCAGCCCTTCGTGCTCCAGCACCTGCTCCACGTGGTGGATGTTGGTGCTGCCGTTGATGAGCCAGCCAGCCCCGTCGCGGACCATGTCCGGCGTTTCATCTTCATCGGGCAGCTCGCCGACGATGGCCTCCAGCAGGTCGTGGGTGGTCACCAGCCCCTGGATGATGCCGAACTCGTCGGCCACCAGGATGAGGCTGCCCTTGGCCTGTCGCAGCTCCGCCAGCAACCTGATCACGTTGATGGTCTGCGGCACGATAATGGGGTCGTTCTGTTTGGCCAGCGCGCTCAGGGACTGCCCCTCGTTGAGGGCAAACAGCAGGTCGCGCGCCTTGACCACCCCGATCACCTCGTCCAGATCGCCGTCACAGACCGGGAACAGGCTGTGGGGCTCCTGCTTCAGCAGGGCGCGGATCTCGTCATCGGTGTCGTTGACGTCGATCCAGGCCATCTCGGAGCGCGGGGTCATGATGGTACGGATGGAGCGATCGGCCAGCGACAGCACCCCGGTCA
Source organism: Aeromonas sp. S15(2024) (assembly GCF_041402265.1). Taxonomy (NCBI): domain Bacteria; kingdom Pseudomonadati; phylum Pseudomonadota; class Gammaproteobacteria; order Aeromonadales; family Aeromonadaceae; genus Aeromonas; species Aeromonas sp. S15(2024). The sequence continues at coordinate 66,993 of NZ_JBGLQY010000007.1, forward strand.
CCATGTAGCGCTCCTCCTCGCCAAAGCTCACCGGCTCGGGGGCGGGGGCATCCAGATCGTCGTCCGGTTTGTCCTGATACGCCTTGCTGCCCATCAGCTTGAAGATGGCGGCGGTGGTGCGCTCGCGCAGGGGCAGCTTGGCCTCGTGGCGCTCGGCACTGCGCTGGGAGAGCTGGTTGAAGAACTCGATCAGCACCGAGAAGCCGATGGCCGCATAGAGGTAGCCCTTCGGAATATGGAAACCGAACCCTTCCGCCACCAGGCTGAAGCCGATCATCAAGAGGAAGCTCAGACAGAGCACCACCACTGTGGGGTGGGCGTTGACGAAGCGGGTCAGCGGCTTGGAGGCGAGCACCATCACCACCATGGCGATGGTCACGGCCGCCATCATGACGCCGAGCTGTTCCACCATGCCGACGGCGGTGATGATGGAATCCAGCGAGAAGATGGCATCCAGCACCAGGATCTGGGTGATCACCACCCCAAAGCTGGCGTAGACGCCGACCGGCCCCTCTTCGGGCGGCTTGGCCTCCAGCCGCTCGTGCAGCTCGGAGGTGGCCTTGAACAGCAGGAACAGGCCGCCCCCCATCAGGATCAGGTCCCGTCCGGAGAAGGGGTGATCCCAGATGTGCAGTATGGGGGTGGTCAGGGTGACCAGCCAGGACATGACGCTCAGGAGCCCCAGGCGCATCAGCAGGGCCAGCGACAGGCCGATGATGCGGGCCTTGTCCCGCTGGGCGGGGGGCAGTTTTTTCACCAGGATGGCGATGAAGACCAGGTTGTCGATCCCGAGCACGATTTCCAGAACGATCAGGGTAAACAGACCGATCCAGATGTGGGGATCCAGCAGCAATTCCATGTAGTGACCTCAATAAAAACAGACAGAGCAAAGAGTGATCACGGCGCACGACGGCCGTAGTGACAGCAAGGCTATGACGTTATTCAGAGGCGCTGATTAAGCAGATAGAGATAGGTTTTGACGGGAAGAAACGAAGGGCAACTTCGGGGATTGTCCATGATGGGCAATAAAACCTCGGGTTAAAAGTGAGCCCTGATGATAGCGGTTGGCGCCGTTTTGGCAAGAGGGAAGCCATGAAGATGTGATGACAGGGGGAGGCGGCGGCTGGCCTCCCCCAAGCGGTAGTTAAAGCGGCGGTTACAGCCAGCGCTTTTCGCGGGTGAAACAGACCGACAGCCAGGCGTCCCCCAGGGTATCGCCGAGGCGGGACCAGAGCTCCTGGCGCAGGGCATCCTGGCGCTCGATGGGCCACTCCTGACCCGGCGCCACCAGGATATTGAGCTCGAGATCGAAGCGGCGGCCGCTTTTCGCCAGATGGCTGTAGCACTCGACGCCATGGCGCAGACGCAGGGCCTCGACTTCGTTTGCCACCAGCCGGGAGACGTCCCCCTTGGGGGCAATTTTCAGCACTTCCCGCAGGTTGCGACCGAGCACCTTGATGGGAATGAGGGTGGCGCACAGGGCCAAGAGAGAGACCAGCAGCGGGTCTATGTAGCGGTTGTAGTGGCCGTAGCCGATGGCATCGAGGCCAATGGCGACCACGAAGCCGATGAGCAGGGTGGTGCTGAGCAGGGTGTCCACCAGCCACTCCTTGGAGTCCACCCGCACCAGCTCTGAGTTGACCCGCTCGGCCACGTTGGCCTCGACCAGATAGATGATGCCGCAGAAGAAGGTGGAGACGACGGCATAGATGAGGGCGTGGCCGAGATCGATCTCCCGTCCCCCCGCCAGCAGGGTGGTCAGGCCGTTGTAGAGCGCCGCCAGACAGAGCAGCAGAATGATGGTGCCGTTGATGACGTTGGCGATGGGTTCGAAGTGGGCGTAGCCGTATTGAAAACGGGCGTCGGAGGGGCGGGTGACCAGGTAGGCGGTGATGAGCCCCAGCCCCGTCATGCCCATGCTGAACAGGGTGAAGATGCCGTCCAGCATGATGGCGTTGGATCCGACGAAGAGGCCATAGCCGATGCCGAAGATGGCAAAGGTGATGCAACCAAACAGCGACAGGGTCAGCGCCTGTTTTTCGGTGCGGATAAGCGTACTGATAACATGGCTGTAGTGAGCCATAAAAGTCCTCCTTTCAAATGGTGAAGATTGCGCGCGCAAGCGGTTTTCTAGCTGATATACTGCCCGCTCACATGTGAGCGGACTGGTTCGGGGGCCCGCGAAGAGGCTGGCCCGAACGGTCGTTGTCGCCGGAATGCCGGCATCAAGCAAAGGATGGGAACAAGGATTCATGATCCCGAGACTCGATTACCAGGACAGTTTGTCACCTACAACCCTGCAGTTTCTTGAGTTGCTGGCGCGATCAGCATTTCGTGGTGATATCGAAAAGTCTTATGCAAGCCGGTTGGCGATGGCGACGGATAACAGCGTCTATCAGGTCGTACCTCAGGCGGTTCTCTATCCGCGCAGCGCGGACGATATAGCGGTGATGCTCAAGCTGGCCCAGGGGCCCGAGTACGCAGCCTTGAGTTTCTTCCCTCGCGGCGGCGGTACCGGCACCAATGGTCAATCCTTGGGCGGCGGCATTATCGTCGATCTCTCGCGCCATATGAACCAGATCATGGAAATTAATCTGGAAGAGGGTTGGGTGCGAGCCCAGGCCGGGGTGGTGAAGGATCAGCTCAACGCCTATTTGAAGCCTCATGGCTACTTCTTCTCGCCGGATCTATCCACCTCCAACCGCGCCACCCTGGGGGGCATGGTCAACACCGACGCCTCCGGGCAGGGGTCGCTGGTGTACGGCAAGACCTCGGATCACGTGCTGGGTCTCAAGGCCGTGCTGGAAAACGGCGAACTCATGGCCACCGAGCCGGTGACCGGTGAGCGACTGGCCGACAAGCTGGCGCTAGAGTGCCGGGAGGGGGAGATCTATCGCACCCTCTATCGCATAGGCCGCGAGCGGCGCGCCGACATCGAGGCCACCTTCCCCAAACTCAACCGCTTTCTGACCGGATACGATCTCAAGCACCTTTATATTCCAGAGAGCGACACCCTGGACGTGAGCCGGGTGCTGTGCGGCTCGGAAGGCTCCTTGGGCTTCATCACCGAAGCCAGGCTCAACATCACCCCCATCCCGCGCTACCGCACGCTCGTCAACGTCAAGTACGACAGCTTCCCGTCGGCCCTGCGCAACGCCCCCTTTATGGTGGAGGCGCACGCCCTGTCGGTGGAGACGGTGGACTCCCGGGTGTTGGGGCTGGCCCGCGCCGACATCATCTGGCACTCGGTGAAGGATCTCATCCAGGACGTACCCGGCAAGGATCTGCAGGGGCTCAACATCGTCGAGTTTGCCGACACCGACGAGGATGCGCACAAGGCCAAGGTAGCCGAGCTGTGCCGGCGTATCGACGGCCTGCTGGCGCGTGGTGAGGCCGGGGTCATCGGCTATCAGGTGTGCGACCATCTGCCGAGCATCGAGACCATCTACGGCATGCGCAAGAAGTCGGTGGGGCTGCTCGGCAACGCCGAGGGGCGCAAGAAGCCGGTGGCCTTCACCGAAGACACCGCCGTGCCGCCGGAATCCCTGGCCGACTTCATCATGGAGTTTCGTGCCTTGCTGGATGCTCACGGCCTTGACTACGGCATGTTCGGCCACGTCGATGCCGGGGTGCTGCACGTGCGCCCGGCGCTCGATCTGTGCGATCCCGAGCAGGAGGTGCTGCTGCGGCGCATCTCCGATCAAGTGGTGGCGCTCACCGCCAAATATGGCGGCCTGATGTGGGGGGAGCACGGCAAGGGCTTTCGCTCCGAATACAGCCCCGCCTTCTTCGGCGAGCTGTGGGAGGAGTTGCAACGGGTCAAGGGGGCGTTCGACCCGGCCAATCGCATCAACCCGGGCAAGATCTGCATGCCTTATGGCAGTGGTGCCGAGCTTGTCTCGGTGGATGGGCCCAAGCGCGGCAAGTTTGACCGCCAGATCCCGCTGGCGGTGCGCACCAGCTATACCCGGGCGCTGGATTGCAACGGCAACGGTCTGTGCTTTACCTTCGAGACCGACTCCCCCATGTGCCCCTCGGTCAAGATCAGCCGCGATCGCCGCCACTCCCCCAAGGGGCGGGCCGGTCTGATGCGCGAATGGCTGCGCCAGCTGGCGGAGCAGGGTTTCGACCCTCTTGCCGAAGAGGTGGCGCTGCAAAGCGGCGGTCTGCGCTTCAAGCAGATTGTCGACAAGTTCCGCAATACGGTGGCCCGCGCCCGGGGCCAGTATGACTTCTCCCACGAGGTGATGGAGGCAATGGAGGGGTGCCTGGCGTGCAAGGCGTGCACCAGCCAGTGCCCCATCAAGGTGGATGTGCCCACCTTCCGCGCCCGCTTCATGCAGCTCTACCACAGCCGCTATCTGCGTGGACCCAAGGATTACTTCGTCGGCACGGTGGAGAGCTATGCCCCTCTGCTGGCCAAGGCGCCGAAACTGGTCAACTTTTTCCTCGAAAAAGAGTGGGCCCAGAAGGCAACCGAGAAGAGCATCGGCATGGTGGACGTGCCGCTCTTGAGCGTGCCGACCCTGGCCGAGGAGCTGCGGGATCACCGCGCCCGCTATTTCGATCTGCCGGGTCTGGAGGCCATGAGCCCAGAGCAGCGCCAAAAAGTGGTGCTCATCGTGCAGGATCCCTTCACCAGCTACTACGACGCCCCCGTGGTGCGGGACCTGGTGAAGCTGGCCAGCAAGCTCGGCCTGCAGCCCTATCTGCTGCCGTTCAAACCCAACGGCAAGCCCCAGCACGTGAAGGGTTTCCTGCGCGCCTTTGCCCGTACCGCGGCCAGCAGCGCCCAGTTCCTCAACAAGGTGGCGGCGCTTGGCATCCCCATGGTGGGGGTCGATCCCTCCCTGGTGCTCTGCTATCGAGATGAATACGTGAAGGCACTCGGCCCCGCTCGCGGCGACTTCCAGGTGATGTTGCCCCAGGAGTGGTTGCTCTCCCTGCCGGCCGAGGCGCTACCGGTGCGGGAAGAGGCGGGCCGCGAACCCTGGTATCTGTTCGCTCACTGCACCGAGAAGACCGCCAAGCCCACCACCCACGGTGACTGGAGCACTCTGTTCCGCCGTTTCGGTGCCACGCTGCAGCCGGTCTCGGTGGGCTGCTGCGGCATGGCCGGTACCTATGGCCACGACGCCAAACAGGTGGAGAACTCCAAAGGCATCTATGGCCTGAGCTGGGCCGAGCCGCTGGCGCGCCTGCCCAAGGATCGCTGCCTGGCCACCGGTTATTCGTGCCGCAGCCAGGTCAAGCGGATGGAGGGGGAGAAACTCAAGCATCCGTTGCAGGCCCTGCTGGAACTGCTCTGATGCTGACCCTGCCCAAGCGGTTTCGGGTGCCGCAAGCCTATCGGCACCCGCACTTCCTGCTGCTGCCGGTCAGCCCGGCCCAGGCGGTGGTGGAGTTCGTCGCCATGCTGCGCGAGCGCGAGCTGCTTCATCAGCTGTTTCGCCCGGACGATGTGTGGCCCTCCGCCAATTTCAGCCTGAGCCAGCACGAGGCCGATCTGGAGTGGCAGCGCTCCGAATTTCTGGCCAAACGCTCCTTTGCCTATGGCCTCTGGAGCCCGGCGCGGGAACCCGAGTTTTGGGGCGGGGTTTACCTCTACCCCTCGGTGCTGCCGGAGGTGGCGGTGGAGCTCTTCTTCTGGAAGGTGGCTGAGGCGCCGCTCACCGATGTCGAACTGGAGGCCGAACTGCGCGCCTGGCTTGGCAAGGTGTGGCAGTGGCCCGAGCCGAGCCTGCCGGGGCGGGACGTCCCCTGGGCCGAGTGGCCTGGGGTGACCTACCCCTGGTGACAGGGCCTGGCCAGCCGGCCAGCCCTGAAGATGCCCCCTCAAGCGGGGCATCTTTTTTTTTATGCCTTTTTCGCCGACACTGCTGGTTTGCCGCTACGGCGCAGCGATAACCCATTGATCACAGAAGGAGTCAGCTCGTCATGAGTCAAGAGAACGCCCCCATCTGGCGCAAGCCCATGAGCCTTGAGGGGCTCAACGCCAGCTCCCGCAATACCCTGATGGCCCACCTCGACATCGTCTACACCGCCTTTGGCCCTGACTGGTTGGAGGCCACCATGCCGGTGGATCACCGCACCCATCAGCCGCTCGGCATGTTGCACGGCGGTGCCTCCGTGGTGCTGGCGGAGACGCTGGGTTCCTTGGCGGCCAACATGGCGGTCGGACCTGATAGTTACTGCGTGGGGCTGGAGGTCAATGCCAACCACTTGAGGGCCAAGCGGGAAGGGGTGGTGACGGGGCACTGCGCACCGCTGCATCTGGGGGCGACCACTCAGGTGTGGCAGATAGAAATTCGCGATGAACGTGGTCGTTTATTGTGCACCAGCCGGCTCACCATGGCGGTGCTCAAGCACAAGCGGGACAAGGACTCTGGCGAAGCGTGATCCGCAATCACGCACCATGAGTGAAAAATAAGCAAGCCATAGTCGTCAGATCCCTCTATAATTGCCAACGTCTTGAGAGGCCTATCACATTTTTCAAGACAGCAGAACAAAGTGGCGCTATAATCGCCGCCTTTTTGCTATTCCGCGGTGTTAGCCGCCTGCCTTAATCTGGAAGAATCTATGTCTGATACCGAACAACTGCCCCTTTTTAGTGAGCTTGGACTGGCCGCGCCTGTACTGAAAGCGCTGCAGGACGTGGGCTATGAGCGCCCGTCCCCCATCCAGGCCGCAGCAATTCCCCACCTGATGGCGGGCCACGATCTGCTGGGGCAGGCGCAAACCGGTACAGGGAAGACCGCTGCTTTTGCCTTGCCTCTGTTGTCTCGTCTGGAAGCTGGTAACCGCAACACCCAGATCCTGGTGCTGGCGCCTACCCGTGAGCTGGCCCTGCAGGTGGCTGAAGCGTGCCAACGCTATGCCCACCACATGCCTGATTTCCACGTGCTGCCCATCTACGGCGGCGCCTCCTACGAAACCCAGACCCGCGCCCTGCGTCGCGGTGCTCAGGTTGTCGTGGGTACTCCGGGCCGTGTGATGGATCTGATCCGTCGCAAGAACCTGGACCTCTCCGGTCTGAAAGCCCTGGTGCTGGACGAAGCGGACGAAATGCTGCGCATGGGCTTCATCGACGACGTGGACTGGATCATGGATCAGTGCCCGGCCGGTCGTCAGGTTGCCCTGTTTTCTGCCACCATGCCGGAGCAGATCCGTCGCGTGGCCCAGAAGCACCTGAAGCAGCCCAAAGAGATCAAGATCGCCTCCAAGACTGCTACCGCCACCACCATTCGCCAGCGCTACTGGCAGGTGACCGGTCTGCACAAGCTGGACGCCATGACCCGTCTGCTGGAAGTGGAACCCTACGAAGCCCTGCTGGTGTTCGTGCGTACCAAGAACGCCGCCGAAGAGCTGGCCGGCAAGCTGGCTGCTCGTGGCCACGCCTGTGAAGCGCTGCATGGTGACATCCCGCAGAAGCTGCGTGAGCGTACCGTCGACAAGCTGCGTCAGGGCCAGCTGGACATCCTGATCGCCACCGATGTTGTTGCTCGTGGTCTGGACGTTGAGCGCATCACCCACGTAGTGAACTACGACATTCCGTACGACACCGAATCCTATGTTCACCGTATCGGCCGTACCGGCCGTGCCGGTCGCAAGGGCGAGGCCATCCTGTTCGTGGCACCGCGCGAGCGCCGCATGCTGCGCGCCATCGAGCACGCAACCCGTCAGGCCATCGAGCCGATGAAGATGCCGAGCACCGAGGACATCAACCAGCACCGTCTGGCCAAGTTCAAGGAGCGCATCCGCGAAACCATGATGGGCGAAGAGCTCGAGATCTACGTGAACCTGGTGAACGAGCTGATCGAAGAAGATTCTGCCGATCCGCTGGAGCTGGCTGCTGCACTGGCCAAGCTGGTACAGGGTGATCAGCCGCTGCTGCTGGATGACTCCATCCCGGATCCGCTGTTCAGCAACAACAACGATCGCGGTGGTTTCGAGCGTCGTGAGTTCAACGACCGCGGCGGTCGTGACTTCGGTGACCGTGGCGATCGCCCGGCCCGTCGCATGCCGTCTCTTGAGCCGCGTCCGCTCAAAGACAACCCGGACGTAGAGATGGAGCGCTATCGCGTAGACGTGGGTGCTCATCACGGCGTCAAGCCGGGCCAGATCGTAGGCGCCATCGCCAACGAAGCGAACATCGAGAGCCGTTTCATCGGCAACATCGACATCGCTGACGACTTCTCCACTGTCGATCTGCCGAAGGGCATCAGCCCTGACGTGCTGGAAGTGATCAAGAAGGCCCGTGTCTGCCAGCGTCCGCTGCAGATCAGCCGCTACACCGAGGTGCCGGCCGGTGGCAACACCAGCAGCCGTCCGCCGCGCGGTGATCGTCCGTTCCGTGGCGACCGTCCTTTCAACAAGGATCGCCGTCCGCAGGGTGACCGTCCCTTCAACAAGGATCGCCGTGAAGGCGGTTTCGACAAGGGTCGCAAGTTCGGTGGCAAGCGCCGCGACAGCTAAGCTCTGATTGTTATCTAAAAAGGCCGCTCATCGAGCGGCCTTTTTGTTGCCTGTGGTTTACCCATGCTGTGCTGGTGGGGCTCATCCATTGAGCGCCGTTGATATCACCGACAGGCTGCCCGATATCGGTATCGGTATCGGTATTGGTATTGGTATCGTCATCCGCATCGGCTGCAAGGTGCAAGATGGTAACTAAGGTTGCCAGCTCATGAGCCGCCTTGTGCCGTTGCGAGCAGAACCTGCGCAAAGGGGGGAGAACGAAGCAGAAAGAGAGGGCCGACAGAGCAGCCAGGAAGGAAAAGTGCCTCGCCTGTCCGCTCGTATATTCCGGCGTACACAGGCACGAGGCAGCAAAAAGGCGACCCGTAGGTCGCCTTTTTGTTTTCTTGTCTCTTGCTGCCCGGCTTAGAGCACCATGGCGGCAATCCAGCCGAAGAGAATGAGCGGGATGTTGTAGTGGATGAAGGTTGGCACCACGCTGTCCCAGATATGGTCGTGCTGGCCGTCGGCGTTGAGGCCCGAGGTGGGGCCCAGGGTCGAATCCGAGGCGGGCGAGCCCGCATCCCCCAGCGCGCCGGCTGCCCCCACCAGGGCGATGGTGGCCATGGGCGAGAAGCCGAGCTGGATGCACAGCGGCACATAGATGGTGGCGATGATGGGCACGGTGGAGAAGGAGGAGCCGATCCCCATGGTGATGAGCAGGCCCACCAGCAGCATCAGGAGGGCGGCCAGCCCCTTGTGGCCGGTCATCATGCCGGCTACGGACTGCACCAGACTGTCGACCCCGTGGGTCTCCTTCATCACGGCGGCAAAACCGGCGGCGGAGATCATGATGAAGCCGATGAGGGACATCATGCGTACGCCCTGGGTGAAGGCATCCTGACTCTCGCGAAACTTGATGACGCCGCCACAGGTGAAGATGACGAAACCCGCCAGGGCCCCCAGCACTATGCTGTTGGTCATCAGTTGTAGCCCCAGCGCCACGGCGATGGCCAGCAGGGCCACCCAGATGTGATTGAGGTTGAGCTCGACCGTCTCCGGCTCGGCGGCCAGGATCTTCTCCAGATCGTACTGGCGCGGTTTGCGGTAGCTGAAGAAGACGGCGATGAGCAGGCCGCAGAACATGCCAAGCACCGGAATGGCCATCGCCATCGGCAGTTGGCTGAGCTCGACCGGCACGCCGTTGTCGATCAGGTTCTTGGCCAGGATGTTGTTGAGGAAGATGCCACCAAAGCCCACCGGCAGCAGCATGTAGGTCGCGGTCAGGCCGAAGGTGATGACGCAGGCCACCTGACGACGGTCGATCTGCATCTGGGCCATGACGTGCAGCAGCGGCGGGATCAGGATGGGAATGAAGGCGATGTGGACCGGGATCAGGTTCTGGGAAGAGACGGAAACCGCGAGCACGGAGGCGAGCAGCAGGCTCTTGACCCAGAGAATGCGGGTGCTGCTGGCATCCTTGCCGAGCTGGCTGATCACCTTGCGGGCCAGCAGATCGGTGATGCCGGAGCGGGAGATGGCGACGGCGAAGGCACCCAGCATGGCGTAGGAGAGGGCGATCTCGGCGCCGCCACCCAGGCCACCGGTGAAGGTGGAGAGCGTCTGCTCAAGGGTGAGCCCCCCGATCAGGCCGCCCGCGATGGCGCCGATGGCGAGGGAGACCACCACATTGATCCGCAGCAGGCTGAGCACCAGCATCAGCGCCACTGCGATAACAACAGGATTCATTTGATTTCCTTATGGTTTGTGTTGCTGTCTGTCGTGTGAAAGGCAGTTAGTTTGCGAAAAATGTGACAAATGTCGAGTAAAAAATCAGGCTGATGGCCTATCTGCAGCATTCACGGCGCTCTGCTGCCGACAACGGGGTCGGAGGCGTGAAAAAAGGCGCTGGATGGCACTTTATTATCTATTCTGGTCAAACCAGATCAGGAATAAACCAGCAGAGGCAAACCGTGCAAAGAAAAGCGGCTGCCGTGGCAGCCTGCTTGAGATCGGGGTTTATTCGCCCGCATCGTCACTCTCGTTGTCCGGGTGAGCGGGTGGCCAGCCACCCAGGCTCTTCCAGCGGTTGACGATATGGCAGAACAGCTCTGTGGTGCGTTCGGTGTCATAGAGGGCGGAGTGTGCCTCTTTGTTGTCGAACGGGATGCGGGCGCTCTGGCACGCCTTGGCCAGCACCGTCTGACCCAAGGCCAGGCCGGAGAGCGCCGCGGTATCGAACGTGGCAAACGGATGGAACGGATTGCGCTTGAGGCCGGCCCGCTCGGCGGCGGCCATCACGAAGCCGTGATCGAAGGTGGCGTTGTGGGCCACTATGATGGCGCGGCCGCAATCCTGCTCCTTCATCCCCTTGCGAATGCCCTTGAAGATCTCGGTCAGCGCCTCTTTCTCGCTGACGGCGCCACGCAGGGGATTGAAGGGGTCGATGCCGGTGAAGTCGAGCGCCGCCTTTTCCAGGTTGGCGCCCTCGAACGGTTCGACATGAAAATGGAAGATCTGATCGGGCACGAGCCAGCCCTGCTCGTCCATCTTGAGGGTATGGGCAGCGATCTCCAGCAAAGCGTCGGTTCTGGCATTGAACCCGGCGGTTTCAACATCGATGACGACGGGGTAAAAGCCACGAAAACGGCCCTTGAGGGTGTGAACTGCGTCGGTCATGGTATCTCGGTCGGCGTGAAATGAGGCGGCATTATGGCAAAAAAGCGGGCCCTTGTCCCATCTCCGCCGCCCCGCAGGCGCTAGCCGATTCTATTATCGACACGCGAGCTTATAATTGACCACTCAATCAATGGAATGGAGAGCAAGGATGAAGAAGCTGGGATTGGCGCACAAGATGTTGCTGGTTGTCTGCCTGCCACTGCTGGCCCTGCTGTTTTTCTCCGGCCGGTACGTCTACGAACGCTATCGGGTCGAGCAGGAGATGAGCCAGGCCCAGGCCGCGCTGGATGTGGTTCGGGAAGCGGCGCAACTGGCCCACGAGCTGCAAAAAGAGCGCGGCATGTCGGCCGGCTTCCTCGGCTCTGGCGGCAACAAGTTCCGCGATGCCCTGCCGGCCCAGCGCAAGGTGGTGGATGGCCTGCTGCAGCGTTTTGCACAAGATCCGGCCCTGCTGGCGCTCAGCGAGGTGCAGCAGGAGCTGGCCGGACTGACGGCCATGCGCGAGCGGGTCAGTGCGCTGGGGGTGGAGGTGGCGGAGCAGGTCGGCGTCTACAGCCGGATCATCTCCCGCCTGCTGGCGGTGGTGGATCAGATCAGCATCCACAGCCGGGATGCCACCATAGCGCTGCAGACCAACGCCTATGCCGCCTTCTTGCAGAGCAAGGAGCGGATGGGGCTGGAGCGGGCAACCTTGAGCAACGTGTTCGGCCGAGACAGCTTCACGCCAGCGCTGCTGCAGCAGTTCATCTCGCTGCTGGCGGCCCAGAATACCTATCTCGAACGCTTCCAGGCGGTGGCGAGCCCCTCCCAGCGCCAGCTGCTGGCCGACAGCCTGGCCTCGCCCGTGGTAGCCAAGGTGGCCGCCATGGAGAAACTGGCGCTCGACAAGGCGGCCACCGGTGGTTTCGGGGTGGATGCCGAAGCCTGGTTTGCCTTGAGTACCGACAAGATCGGTCTGCTCAAGCAGAGCGAGGATCGCCTCTATCAGCAGCTGTCCGAGCGGGTCGACCAGATGCGGGCCCAGAGTGCCAGCGACTTCTGGTGGGCTGCCATCGGGGTCTTGCTGTGCGTGGCACTGACCACCTTCGTCTGCTGGCGGGTGGTGCGGGATCTGCACCTGGGCTTTACGGCGCTGCATCAGACCTTCAAGCGGCTGGTGAAGGAGAATGACCTGACGGTGCGGGTCAACTGGCAATCCGGCGACGAGCTGGGGGCGCTGGCGCGGGATCTGAACCACTTCCTCGAACACCTGGAAGGCTTGTTGCTGGCGGTGCGCCGCTCCTGCGAGGTGTTGACCCGCAGCGCCGCTGCCTCGGCCAACGTCATCTCCGAGGTGAACGCCGGGGTGGCCAGGGGCTTTGGTCAGGTGGATCTGGTGGCGACCGCCGCCACCGAGATGGCCTCGACGGTGGCAGAGATTGCGCGCAACGCGACCCAGACCTCGCTGGCGACCCAGCAGGCCATCGGCCGGGCCCGGCAGGGGGACAAGGAGGTGGATCAGACCATAGACGCCATCCAGCTGGTGGCGGGTACCCTGAGCGATACCCAGCAGCTGGTGGACAGCCTGCATCAGGATACCGAGTCGGTGGGGGAAGCCCTCAACCTCATCAAGCAGATCTCGGATCGCACCAACCTGCTGGCCCTCAACGCGGCCATCGAGGCGGCCCGTGCCGGCGAATCCGGTCGCGGCTTTGCGGTGGTGGCGGAAGAGGTGCGGGCGCTGGCGTCGCGCACCCAGCAGGCCGCCGACGACATCGAGCGGATGCTGGCGCGTCTGCGCCAAGGGGCCAATCAGGCGGTGACTGCCATGCACCTGGGAACCGAGCAGGCGGGGCTGAGCGTGACCGAAGCCAAGCGGGCGGGCAGCGAGCTGACCGACATCGTCAACGAGGTGCGCAAGGTGAGCGACATGACGGCCCAGGTGGCCACCGCCACCGAGGAGCAGCGCTACGTTACCGACGATATCCAGCACAACGTGATGACCATCCGCGAGGTGTACGAGGCGCATCGCCAGCACTCGGAGACCCTGCAGCAGAACAGCGTTGAGCTGGATCAGCTGGCACGAGAGCTGGCAGGCCGCATCGCCAGCTTCAAGCTGATGGGCGGATCTTCACCCCATTGAGCGCTTTGACCTAAAGCTTGTCCTGCCCCTGCCGATACCTAACCAGAGATCGTGTGGAGGGCAGGCAGTTGAACGCTTGGGTGTTGGGGTTGGTCAGCATATCAGTGAGTATGCAGTTGCAGGCGGGGGTCACCGAATTTGGTGCCGGCCTGGATCAATCCGTCTGGCGGTTGACCTCTGATACCCAGGTGGAGTGCCGGCTCGAGCATCCGATCCCCAGCTGGGGCACGGGGGCCTTCGTCAGCCGCGCCGGTCGCAAGATCAATCTGGACTTCGAACTCAAGGGGCTGCGCCAGCAGGCCCAGACCCAGACGGTGAGTCTGGGCATCATGCCGCCCATCTGGCGCCCTGGCCTGGCCGGTCGGGAGATAAGCCAGCTGCGTTTCTACCAGCAGTTTGATGGCCTGGTGGAGGGGCAGACCGCCTGGACCATGCTGGACGAGCTGGAGGGGGGGCGCATGCCGACCTTCCAGTATCGCGACTGGTATCGCCAGAACCGGCCGGTGCGGGTCTCCCTCTCCTCGGTCAATTTCCGGGTCAAGTACCAGGCCTTCATGGACTGCGTGAATGGCCTGCTGCCCTACAGTTTCAACGACATCGCCTTCAGCGTGCTCACCTACGACAAGAACAGCGATCAGCTGTCGCTGGCCTCCAAGCGGCGGCTGGCGATGATCGGCGAGTATGTGAAGGTGGACAAGAGCATCGACGTGGTGGTGATCGACGCCTACAGCGACAGCTACGGCGGCCGCTGGCCGAACCAGAAGCTCTCGGAGAAGCGGGCCGATGCCATCAAGAAGGTGTTCGTCGATCTCGGCATCGATCCTGGCAAGATTTCGGTGGAAGGGCACGGCGAGAAGCAGCACGTCGCCTCCAACGAGACCGAGGGGGGCCGTGCCAAGAACCGGCGGGTTGTGATCAACATGGGCCGCAACGGCGCCATCTGAGCGATATCTTCGCCATAAAAAAGAGCGCCTCGGCGCTCTTTTTGGTTTTTCGGGGACAAGCCTGGATCAGAAGCTCTCGCCAAGGCCGCTGCCGGCATCTTTCTTGGCGATCAGTTCAATCTTGTAACCGTCCGGATCCTCGACGAAGGCGATGACGGTGGTACCGCCCTTGACCGGACCCGGCTCGCGGGTGATCTTGGCACCGGCGGCGCGCAGCGCCTCGCAGGTGCCGTAGATGTCGTCCGCTTCCAGCGCGATGTGGCCGTAGGCCGAACCCAGCTCATACTCGCTCACGCCCCAGTTGTAGGTGAGCTCGATGACGGCCTCATCCTTCTCGTCGCCGTAGCCGACGAAGGCCAGGGTGTACTTGTACTCGCTGTTCTCGCTCTTGCGCAGCAGTTTCATGCCCAGCACACGGGTGTAGAAGTCGATGGAACGTTGCAGATCGCCGACGCGCAACATGGTATGCAGAATTCTCATTGCTCAATTCTCCGGGTTGGTGATTGGTACTGCCTTGAATCCATGACCCTCGGCCTGGGTCCGCAGACGCCTGTGAGCCAGGCCTCGCCCTGCGGATCAGCTCTCGGGGTAGACTTTTTCTTTGTACTCACACAAATCTTCGATGATGCAGGAGCCACAGCGCGGCTTGCGGGCCAGACAGGTGTAGCGCCCGTGCAGGATCAGCCAGTGGTGCACATCCAGCTTGAACTCGGCCGGGACCACCTTGAGCAGCTTCTCCTCCACCTGATCGACGTTCTTGCCCACCGCAAAGCCGGTGCGATTGGAGACCCGGAAGATATGGGTATCGACGGCGATGGTGGGCCAGCCGAAGGCGGTGTTGAGCACCACGTTGGCGGTCTTGCGGCCGACACCGGGCAGGGCCTCGAGGGCCTCGCGATTCTCCGGCACCTCGCCACCGTGGCGCTCCAGCAGGATGGCGCAGGTCTTGATGACGTTCTCGGCCTTGGTGTTGAACAGGCCAATGGTCTTGATGTACTCCTTGAGCCCGTCCACCCCCAGATCCAGCATGGCCTGCGGGGTGTTGGCCACCGGGTAGAGCTTGTCGGTGGCCTTGTTGACGCTCACATCGGTGGCCTGGGCCGACAGCAGCACGGCGATCAGCAGCTCGAACGGCGTGGTGAAGTTGAGCTCTGTGGTGGGGTGGGGATTGTCATCCCGCAGTCGCTCCAGGATCAGTCTGCGTTTCTGGTTGTTCATGGCTCCCTCTTGGCTCAGAGCTGGGTCGCGCGGGCGCCCGCGGCCGGCACGCTGCAGTGGGCCTTCTCGGCGCTCTGCTTGCGGCCCATCCAGTCGTTGATGGCGTTCTTGCCGGCGATCATCAGGCCGAGACCGATGAAGCCGCCAGGGGGCAGGATCGCCAGCAGCAGGCTGGCGTCGGCATGGAACAGCTCAATGCGCAGGGACTTGGCCCACTCACCCAGCAGCAGGTCGGCACCGTCAAACAGGGTGCCCATGCCGATGATCTCGCGAAGGCCCCCCAGCACCAGCAGCACCAGAGTAAAGCCCAGTCCCATCATGAAGCCGTCGATGGCCGCCAGCAGTGGCGGATTCTTGGAGGCATAGGCCTCGGCCCGGCCTATGATGACGCAGTTGGTGACGATGAGGGCGATGAAGATGCCGAGCGCCTGATAGAGGCCGTAGGTGTAGGCGTTCATCAACAGCTGCACGCTGGTCACCAGGGCCGCGATGATCATCACGTAGACCGGGATGCGGATATCCTTGGGCACCCAGTTGCGCACCAGGGAGATGGCGAGGTTGGAGCTGACCAGTACCGCCATGGTGGCAAGGCCGAGCCCCAGCGCATTGGTGAAGGTGGAGGAGACCGCCAAGGTGGGGCAGAGCCCCAGCACCTGCACCAGGGAGGGGTTGTTCTTCCACAACCCCTGCAGCATCAGCTCCTTGAGCTCTTCACGGCGGCCAGTGCTCTCGCTGATCGGGCTCTGCCCGTCAATCACATCAACTTGTTCCATAGCTTGTGCTCCGGCGTTAGGGGGTGGCGTCACAGGCGGGAGCGTCCCGCAGCAGCTCGGGGTGCTCCTGTTGCAGCAACAGCAGGTTCTTCACTGCCTTGACCACGGCCCTGGGGGTGATGGTGGCGCCGGTGAAGGCGTCGAACTCACCGCCATCCTTCTTCACGGCCCAGCTGGATTCGTTGTCGCGGTTGAGGAACTTGCCGACGAAGCTGTTGATCCAGCCAGATTTTTTCAACTCTATCTTGTCGCCAAGACCGGGCGTCTCGTTGTGGGTCAACACCCGCACCGCGCTGACGGTGCCCTTGGCGTCGGTGCCGACGATCAGGCGAATGGCCCCACTGTAGCCGTCGGGGGCCACGGTTTCCAGCGCATAGCCGGTGGTGGTGCCCTGCAGGGTCGCGGTGTAGAGGGGCATCGGCTGATCGCTGCCCAGATAGCGCTTGCTCTGCACCAGCTTGCAGCTGGCCACCAGATCGTTGTCATAGCTCCCCTCCGGCAGCAGGGCGGAGAGGGTGCGCAGCTTCTCCAGCTGCTGTTGATGGGCGATCCGGCCCTGGGTCAATTCGTTGGTCAGCACCACCAGGGCGGTACAGGCCAGGGCGAACATGGCCAGGGTGACGCCGTTCTTGCGCATGCTCTTTAACATTGCATCGTTCCTGAGAGTGAGGTGTGCGCGACGTTCATACGACGGGCGTCATGGGCGCCGGGACAGCTCAGGCTGTCTGTCCAGCAAGCCATGCAGGCGTTGGCTGTCGAGATCATTTGCGGCGGGCTCCATAGACTTTGGGGCGTGTCAGGCTGTCGATCAGCGGCACGCACAGGTTGGCCAGCAGCACCGCGAAGGCGAAGGCATCCGGGTAGCCGCCAAAGCGACGGATGAGGTAGACCAGCACCCCGATGAGCACGCCATAGACCAGGCGGCCGCGCGGGGTGGTGCTGGCACTCACCGGATCGGTGGCGATGAAGAAGGCCCCCAGCATGGTGGCGCCGCTGAACAGGTGGAACATGGGGGTGGCGGTGGCATCCGGCGTCACCAGATAGCCCAGGGTGGCGGCCAGCAGCAGGGCGCCGAGGATGGCCCCCGGGATGCGCCAGTTGATCACCTTCTGTTGCAGCAGGAACAGACCGCCCAGCAGGTAGCCGAGGTTGACCCAACTCCAGCCGATGCCGCCCCAGCCCTCGAACACCTTGTGGGTCATCACCTCGCCGGCGGTGAGGCCCTGGGTCAGCCCGGTTTTCAGGGTATCCAGCGGTGTGGCCATGGTCAGTCCGTCCACCCCCTGTTTGAGCTGGGCCATGCTGTAGCCATCCAGGCTGAAGCCGGTGAAGATCACCGAGGCCGCATCACCAAAGCCGATGTCGTAGGCGGCGATGCTCGACGGCGGCAGCCAGCTGGTCATCTGCACCGGGAAGGAAACCAGCAGCAGCACGTAGGCCACCATGGCAGGGTTGAACAGGTTCTGGCCCAGTCCGCCGTAGAGGTGCTTGGCGATGATGATGGCAAACGCGGTGCCCAGCACCAGCATCCACCAGGGCAGCAGCGGCGGCAGGGAGAGACCGATCAGCACGGCGGTGAGCGCCGCGCTACCATCCAGCAGGGCTGGCTTGACGGGGCGTTGGCGCAGGCGCAGCACCAGGGCTTCGGAGGCCAGCGCCGTGACCAGGGCCAGCAGGATCTGGATCAGGGTGCCCCAGCCAAAGAACCAGGTCTGCGCCAGAAAACCGGGCAGACAGGCCAGCATCACCAGCAACATCAGGGTTTGGGTCTGTCTGCGGTTATGGGCAAACGGCGCACTCGCGATATTGAACATGGATCAGTGGCTCTTGTCGGTCGATGGAGAAGGGGAGGCCTGGGCTGCCGCCTCGGCCGCCAGTTTCCGGGCCTTGGCACGGGCCACGGCGGCAGCGATGGCCGCCTTCTTGGGATCTGCGTCGGCGGCGTCAGGCTGCGGGGCGGCGGCAGGGGCGGCTGCAACAGCCGCTTCACCCTCGCTTACGGCTGCGTCGCCTTGCGCCTGAGCCGCGGACTTCTTGGCCTTGGCACGGGCGATGGCGGCAGCGATGGCCGCCTTCTTGGGATCCGCGTCGGCAGCATCAGGTTGCGGGGCGGTAGCAGGGGCGGCGGCAATGGCTGCCTTCTTGGGATCTGCGTCGGCAGCGTCAGGCTGCGAGACGGCGGCAGGGGCCGCCGCAACGGCCTCTTCACCCTCGCTCACGGCGGTGTTGCCTTGCGCCTGAGCCGCGGCCTTCTTGGCCTTGGCGCGGGCGATGGCGGCGGCAATGGCCGCCTTCTTGGGATCGTCCCCCGCGCCGGTCGGCTCGGCTGTCGCCGCACTGCTGTCAGCGCCTGGCTCGGTGGCATCTGCCTCGCTGCCAGCTTGCGCTTTCTTCGCCTTGGCGCGGGCGATGGCGGCGGCAATGGCCGCCTTCTTGGGATCGTCCCCCGCGCCGGTCGGCTCGGCTGTTGCCGCACTGTTGTCAGCGCCCGGCTCGGTGGCATCTGTCTCGCTGCCGGCTTGCGCTTTCTTCGCCTTGGCGCGGGCAATGGCTGCCGCGATGGCAGCCTTCTTGGGATCACTCTGGGCAGCAGCACTGGTTGACGCTGTGGCATCCGCCGGGGTGGCCTGTGCCGCCTCGGTGTCACCGCTCTGGGCTGCTTTCTTGGCCTTGGCCCGCGCCAGTGCGGCGGCGATGGCCGCTTTTTTCGGATCCGCCTCTGTGGTGGCAGTGGCATCGCTCGGCTCGGTTGCCGCCGTGTCGAGCGCCTTGGCGGCGCGGCGGGCTTCCGCCTCCCGCTTGCGGGCCTCACGGGCGGCGATCACCGCACTGTTGTCGGGCACACCTTCGGCTGTGGCGGCAACGGCCGTGACGGGAGCCTCCTGCTTGGCCTTGAGACGGGCCAGGGCCGCAGCCACCGGATCTTCTCCGCCGGCCGCCGTCATGGCCTGGCGCCGCTGGGCAGCCGCCTCGGCATGGCGGGCTTCGCGGGCGGCTTTCTCCCGCTCGAAGCGGGCCTGCTTGGCCTCGAAGCGCTGCTTGGCGCGCTCGGCCTTCTCGGCCTCGGCGCGGGCCTCGCGGATATCATCCTTGGCAATCTTGTAGTACTGCACCAGCGGGATCTCGCTCGGGCAGACCCAGGCGCAGGCGCCACATTCGATGCAGTCGAACAGGTTGAGCCCTTCGGCCTTGTCGTACTCCTTGGCCCGGCTGTACCAGTAGAGCTCCTGCGGCAGCAGGTTGGCCGGACAAGCGTCGGCACAGGCGCTGCAGCGAATGCAGGCCTGCTCCGGACCGGGTGGCGGCAGCTCGGCCCGGGTGGGGGAGAGCAGGCAGTTGGTGGCCTTGACCACGGGGACCATGGCGTGGGGCAGGGTGAAGCCCATCATGGGCCCCCCCATGATGACCCGCTGATCCGCCTCGGGCTGGAGCTCGAAGCGCTGCAGCAGCCAGCGCACCGGCGTGCCCAGCAGCACCCAGGCGTTGCCCGGCTTCTTGAAGGCGTCGCCGGTGAGGGTGACGATGCGGGAGATGAGCGGCTCGCCGTCGATGATGGCGCGCTTGATGGCAAACACGGTGGCTACGTTGAGCACCATGATGCCCATGTCCACCGCACGGCCGCCTTTGGGTACCTGACGACCGGTGAGCAGCTCTATGGTCTGCTTGGCGCCGCCCGAGGGGTACTTGGTGGGTACCGTCTTTACCAGTACGTCTTCGTCGGTGGCGTGACGGGTCAGCTCGCCGATGGCGGCCGGCTTGTTGTCTTCCACCCCGATCAGGGTCAGCTTGGGTTTGAGCAGGTGCTTGAGCACCCGGATGCCGTCCATTATCTCGTCGGCATACTCCTGCATCAGCCGGTCATCGGTGGTGATGTAGGGCTCGCATTCGAGGCCGTTGACGATGAGAATCTCGGTGAGCTGGCCACGGCCGTCGAGCTTGCTGTGAGTCGGGAACACGGCGCCGCCGAGGCCGGCGATACCGGCCTGCTGAATGCGCTCGAGCAGTTCACCCCGCTCCAGATTCCAGTAGTCGGCTTGGCCCTTGCGCTCGCCCCAGGCATCTTCGCCATCCGGGGTGAGGGTGATGCAGAGATCGTCGAGACCGGAGGGGTGGGCCACCGTATGGTGCCCGATGGCGGTGATGGTGCCGGAGGTGGAGGCGTGCACCGGCACGATCCGCCCCTTCTCATGACGGGTGAGTGGCTGACCCTTCTTGACCCGGTCGCCGACCCGCACCAGCAGATCGCCAGCCGGGCCCGCGTGCTGGCGTACCGGAATGATGAGCTGGGGCGGCAGGCCCGCGTCCACCACGGGGGTGAGGCTGGACTGCTCCTTGTTCTCGGGAGGATGAATGCCGCCGTGAAAATCCCACAGGGTGCCGGCTTTGATGCGTTCGAGTAAGGACTGCATGGTTACTCCACTATCTTGACCGGAATGGTGACGTTGTTGAGATCCCACTTCCAGTTGTCGACCGTGGTGGGCACCGGGATCATCTCGATGCAGTCGGTCGGGCAGGGATCGACGCAGAGATCGCAGCCGGTGCACTCGTCCTTGATCACGGTGTGCATCGCCTTGGTGGCGCCGACGATGGCATCGACCGGGCAGGCCTGGATGCACTTGGTGCAGCCGATGCACTGATCTTCATGGATGAAGGCGACTTTCTTGACCGGTACGGCGGCTTCTGCGCCGCCCAGCGGCTGGGGTTCGACCCCCATCAGATCGGCAATTTTGCGCATGGTGGCATCGCCACCGGGTACACACTTGTTGATCTGATCGCCGTTGGCCAGTGCCTCGGCGTAGGGTTTGCAGCCAGGGTAGCCGCACTGGCCGCACTGGGTTTGCGGCAGCAGGGCGTCGAGCTGATCGACGATGGGATCGGCTTCCACATGAAACTTGACAGCGGCAAAGCCCAGAATGATGCCGAAAGCCAGGGCCAGCAGAGCCAACACCAGAACGGCAAAAAGAATGTGAATCATAGCGCTATATCTTGATGAGGCCGGTAAAGCCCATAAAGGCCAGCGACATCAGGCCGGCGGTGATCATGGCGATGGAGACGCCGCGAAACGGGGTGGGAACATCGGCGGCCACCAGGCGCTCACGCATGGCGGCAAACAGGATCAGTACCAGCGAGAAGCCGGTGGCGGCACCAAAGCCGTAGATGATGCTCTGGATGAAGTTGTGGTGCTCGTTGATGCTGAGCAGCGCCACCCCCAGCACGGCACAGTTGGTGGTGATGAGCGGCAGGAAGATGCCAAGCAGACGGTAGAGAGTGGGGCTGCTCTTGCGGATAACCATCTCGGTAAACTGAACCACGACGGCGATCACAAGAATGAAGGCGAGCGTGCGCAGGTAGGCGATGTTCAGCGGGATCAGGATATAGTGTTCCATCAGATAGGAACAGGCGCTGGCCAGGGTCATCACGAAGGTGGTCGCCAACCCCATGCCGATGGCGGTTTCCAGCTTGCCGGAGACGCCCATGAAGGGGCACAGGCCAAGAAACTTCACCAGCACGAAGTTGTTGATCAGCACGGTGCCGACCAGTAAAAGCAGGTACTCAGTCATTGCAGGTTGGTTATCCGGTTTGAAGGCGGCGGTATTATCTGATTTTAGGTGCCTTTTAACAACCGCAAGGCCGCATGGTTATTATTCAAATAGCCAATTTCATGGAGGAAACGTGCGCCCTTTACCCATTTTTACCCTGACTCTGGCGATGCTGCTCTGGTCCAGCTCCTTCATCGCGCTCAAGCATGTGCTGGGGGTCTGGGGCTTCGGTCAGGTGCTCTTCATGCGCATGAGCGTGGCGGCCCTTTGCTGGCTGTGCTGCTACCGCTATCTCGGCAATTTCCGCTACCAGAAAGGGGATTGGCGCTGGCTGGCCTTGATGGGGGCACTGGAGCCCTGCCTCTATTTTCTGCTGGAGGTCAACGCCCTGCGCTACACCAGCGCCGGCCAGGCGGGCATGGTCTGCGCCCTGCTGCCGCTGGTGGTGGCCCTGGTCGCCTTTTTGCTGATCGGGGAGCGGGTGAGCCGCCGCCAGCTGCTCGGCTTTGCCGTGGCCATCTTCGGCATCGCCCTGCTCGGTTTTGGCAGCGGAGCCGATGAGTTTGCCCCCAACGCCCTGCTTGGCAACAGCCTGGAGATGGCGGCCATGTTCTGCGCCGCCACCTACTCGGTGGTGTTCAAGAAGCTCTGCAGCCGCTACAGCGTGCTGACCCTGACCGCCCTGCAGGCCTTTGTCGGCACCCTCTTTTTTGCCCCCTTCGCCTTCAGCGAGCCCTGGCCTGCAGGCTGGGCCTGGCAGGATATGGCGGTCATCGTCTTTCTCGGTGCCTGCGTGACGCTCGGGGCCTACCTGCTCTACAACTGGTCGGTGACCCAGGTGAAGGTGACGCTGGCGGCAGCCTACGTCAATCTCATCCCGGTGTTTACCCTGCTGCTGGCCTACCTGCTGTTGGGGGAGACCCTCAATGCCCTGCAATGGGTGGCCTGCGGCGCCGTGCTGCTGGGCATCGCGCTGGGGCAACTGCCGGCCAGGCGCAAGGGGGCGCAGGCCGTCACCGCCGAGGGATAACGGGCGGGGCTCCCCATCGAATGCAGGCGGGTAACACAGGAGACAAAGCAAACAGGCGACGCACCGGCGTCGCCTGTCTGTTGTGGACGAAATGGCTAGATGGAGAGCCCTTTGACCGTCTCCGAGACGGAGTTGGCGTCCTCGATGATCTCCTGAATGACGCCGGCGATGATGTCGGCCTGGGCCTGACCTGCCATCGCCTTTTCCGATACCACCGAGACGGTCTGGGTGATCCTGGAGGTGATGTCGGAGTTAAGCCGGATGACGGAGACAATCTCGCCGGTGGAGGTGGAGGTTCTGGCCGCCAGCTGGCGCACTTCATCGGCCACCACCGCAAATCCGCGGCCCTGCTCGCCGGCGCGGGCCGCTTCGATGGCGGCGTTGAGCGCCAGCAGGTTGGTCTGATCCGCGATGCTGCTGATGGTCGAGATGATGGACTCTATGCTTCTCGACTGCTGGTTGAGGTTCTCTATCTGCCGGGTGACCTCGCTGACCGAACTGTTGATGTGGGCCGAGGTTTCCAGCACCTTGTCGATCACCTCCCGCCCTTTGGCGGCGCTCGAGACGGTCTCACCGGCGATGGCGCAGGCTTTCTGGGCCGCCTCGCGCACCGAGATGGATTTCTCCACCCGCTCGCTGATGTCGCTCGCCAGCTTGATGATCTTCACCACCTTGCGCTCGTGGTTGAAGATGGGGTTGTAGGTGGCCTCCAGCCAGATCTTCTCGCCGTGGCGGCCGCGGCGCATGAAGAGCCCGGACTGGATGGCGCCGGATCCGAGATCCCGCCAGAAGTTGGGATTCTGCTGATAAAACTCCTCGTCACAGAACATGCGGTGGGACTGACCCACCACCTCGTCCAGTCGGTAGCCAAAACAGTGCAGGAAGTTCTGGTTGGCGGTGATGACGGTGCCATCGGGCTGGAAGTCGATGACGGCCAGGGACTTGTCCAGTGCTGTCAGCAGCGCCTGGGTCCGCTCCAGGGTGGATTGTTGCTCGCTGACGTTGGAGGCCACCTTGGCCACCTTGCTCACCTTGCCATCGAGGAGGATCGGGAAGTAGCTGGCTTCGAGCCAGACCGCCTTGCCCGATTTGGCCTGACGAATGAAGCGGCCGCTGCGCGACTCTCCCCGCCGCAGCTCTTGCCATAGCTGCTCGTATTCCCGGGTGTTGACATCGTCGGGGAAGCAGAGGGAGCTGTGGTGCTTGCCGATCACCTCCTCCCGGCCGTAGCCCACGATGGCGAGAAAGCGATCGTTGACGAAGGTGATGACCCCCTCCGGGGTGAATTCGATATAGGGCAGTCGTGACTGGATGGCCTGCTCAAAGGCGCCGAGTGCTGCGATCTTTGCCGCTTGTTCACTCTTGTCGTGATTTCCCGTGCGATTCCAAAACATGGCGGAGCTCCTTGTTAAGACCCTTGTGAGGCTCTTCATGACAATAACCGACCGTCTGAATACTAGTACAGGTTCTTTGGCCATCGCCTTGGCCATTGGGGGGAACTGCTTGTTTTGTCATTATTTATTGTTCCATGCGGGTGAGCGGCAACAGGGGGAACGGGGCAAGTCCGTCTGAGGGCGTGACGGTGGGGGGGCCGGCGGCGGTTTTTGTCCCTCCATTTGCTCATTTTCCCTGCGATTCAACACATCAGAGCACCTTATCGCAGCAAGATGAGGTATCTTATGCCCCGATTTCATCCATCAAACGGATAAGAGACAACACATGATCATCAAACCCAAGGTTCGCGGCTTTATCTGCACCACCACTCACCCGGTCGGTTGCGAAGCCAATGTTCGTCGTCAGATTGCCTATACCCAGGCCAAGGGCACCATCGAGAATGGTCCCAAGAAGGTGCTGGTGATCGGTGCCTCCACAGGTTATGGCCTGGCGTCTCGCATTGCCGCCGCCTTCGGCTCCGGCGCTGCCACCCTCGGCGTCTTCTTTGAAAAGGCGGGCAGCGAAACCAAGACCGGTACCGCCGGCTGGTACAACTCCGCCGCCTTCGACAAGGCCGCCAAAGAGGCAGGTCTGTACGCGAAAAGCGTCAACGGCGATGCCTTCTCCAACGAATGCCGCGCCAAGGTGATCGAGCTCATCAAGCAGGATCTGGGTCAGATTGATCTGGTGGTCTACTCCCTGGCCTCGCCGGTGCGCAAGATGCCGGAAACCGGTGAAGTGGTACGCTCCGCCCTCAAACCCATCGGCGAGGTCTACACCACCACCGCCATCGACACCAACAAGGATCAGATCATCACCGCCACCGTCGAGCCGGCGAACGAGGAAGAGATCCAGAACACCATCACCGTCATGGGCGGTCAGGACTGGGAGCTGTGGATGGCCGCCCTGCGCGATGCGGGCGTGCTGGCCGACGGCGCCAAGTCCGTGGCCTACTCCTACATCGGCACCGATCTGACCTGGCCCATCTACTGGCATGGCACCCTGGGCCGCGCCAAGGAAGATCTGGACCGCGCCGCCGCCGCCATCCGAGGCGATCTGGCTGCCAAGGGCGGCACCGCCCACGTGGCCGTGCTCAAATCCGTGGTGACCCAGGCATCAAGCGCCATTCCGGTGATGCCGCTCTACATCTCCATGGCCTTCAAGATCATGAAGGAGAAGGGCATTCACGAGGGCTGCATGGAGCAGGTGGATCGCATGATGCGCACCCGTCTGTACGGTGCCGACCTGGCGCTGGACGAGCAGGCCCGCATCCGCATGGATGACTGGGAGCTGCGCGAAGACGTGCAGCAGACCTGCCGCGACCTGTGGCCGTCCATCACCAGCGAGAACCTCTCGGATCTGACCGACTACACCGGCTACAAGCAGGAGTTCCTGCGCCTGTTCGGTTTCGGGCTGGACGAGGTGGATTACGACGCGGACGTGAATCCGGACGTGCAGTTCGACGTGGTCGAACTCTGAGTCTGACCCAAGTGAAAACGGGGCCCCGCGGGGCCCTGTTTTTTTGGCAAAAATACCGCCAGGTTGCGAAATTTTATTATCCGTGATCACCTTTTTCCCATATCAAACCCGCTAGTCTGGCGGTGATCGGATCACATGACGGCATTGCCGAGGTACGGAAGCTATGACCACTCCAAATGACGCGCCCAAGAAGCGCCAACTCCCCACGGTTTACACCCTGCTTTTCATCATCATCGCCCTGATGGCGGCCCTCACCTGGGTGCTGCCGGCGGGCAAATACAACTATGTGACCGCCAAGAGCCAGCAGCCGGTGGCGGCGGCGGCCGTGGCCGATTACAGCGGCGACGAGCGGCTGTTGCCGGTGCCAGGCAGCTACACCGAGCTCCCCTCCCAGCCGCAGGGCGTATTCGATGTGCTCAAGGCCCCCATTCAGGGCTTTCACAAGGCGGCGGACGTGGCGCTGTTCGTGCTCATCATCGGTGGCTTTCTGGCGGTGACCATGCAGAGCGGGGCGCTCGATGCCGGGGTAGGGGCCATCGTCCGAGCCTTTGCCGGGCGCGAGCGGCTGCTCATTCCGGTGCTCATCGCCCTGTTTGCCCTCGGCGGCTCCACCTTCGGCATGGCGGAGGAGACGGTGGCCTTCTGGGCGCTGATCGTGCCGGTGATGATGGCGGCGGGCTTCGATCGCATGGTGGCGGCGGGGATCATCCTGCTCGGCTCCGGGGTCGGGGTGCTCGCCTCCACCGTCAACCCGTTTGCCACCGGCATCGCCTCCGGTTTTGCCGGTATCCCCATCGGTGAGGGGATTGGCCTGCGGGTCGTGCAATGGCTGCTGCTGGTGATCTTCGCCTCCTGGTTCGTGATGCGCTACGCCAAGCAGGTGCAGCAGGACAAGTCCCGCTCCGTGCTGGCCGACATCGCCTATGACGATGAGTTCTCCCAGATGAAGAGCGGCAACCTCGCCTTCAGCGGCAAGCAGAAGCTCACCATGCTGGTCTTCTTCGGCACCTTCCTGCTGATGATCTATGCGGTGGTGCCCTGGTCCGATCTGGGCATCGATCTGCTGCCCACCCTGGGTTGGTGGTTCGACGAGCTCTCCACCCTCTTCTTCAGCGCCTCCATCCTGATCGCGCTGATCAACCGGATGCCGGAGTCCAACTATGTGGCAACCTTCCTGAATGGGGCGCGGGATCTCATCGGGGTGGCGCTGGTGGTGGCGGTGGCGCGCGGCATCTATGTGGTGATGGAGCATGGGGTCATCATCGACACCATCTTGCACTGGGCCGAGGGGCTGGTGAGCGGGCTGTCGTCATCGGTCTTCATCCTGATGGCCTATCTGGTGCACATCATCCTGAGCTTCTTCATCCCCTCCACCTCGGGGCTGGCGACTGTCTCCATGCCGCTGATGGGGCCGCTGGCTGACTTCTCCGGCATCTCCCGGGATCTGGTGATCACCGCCTACCAGTCCGCCTCCGGCTGGATCAACCTGTTCGCCCCCACCGCCGCCCACCTGGTGGCGGGGCTGGCGCTCGCCAGGATCCCCTACGACCGCTTCGTGCGCTGGGTGTTGCCCTTCATCATAGGGGTGGCCCTCATCACCATGGCGGTGCTGGTGGCCGGGGCCCTGCTGCAGGGGTGATAAGCAGAATGCCATTTCGGTGAAACAGGGCCGCTCAGCCGGGGTTGAGCGGCCCTGTTGTTTATTCATGTCGCGCAGAGCAGGGTGAAAGGCCGCCGCTGGCTCGCCACCTTGACGCGCGATGGATCAGGAAGGGGACGCCATGGCGTTCATTTTTATGCGTGCCTCTGGCAGCATATCAATATGAGTCCTGACTGAGGCGCCAGACCGGCGAAGTGAGCACAGTGGCACAATGCAGTGCTGCCCCTTTCGCCGCCGCGACGGCAGTGCTATTACTGCTGGTGATCTTTGTTATGACTCGATTTTTTGCAAGCGAGGGCAATGAGCCCTATGTGTCATGGATGACGCCAGGAGAGGGATAGGGGGCCGTTGCCCCGTCCGTTGCCAAACGTGGTCATCATGATGAAACCTGACGGTCACGAGGGAGAGGTTATGGGGTACAGAGGGATCATCAGGCTGGCAGGGATGCTGCTGGCCCTGCTCATGGTCGATAGCGGGTGGGCGGCGGAGCCGAGACTGGAGCCGACCGAGCAGGAGCAGGCCCAGACCCTGACTCTGTTTCACGAACCCATAGTGATGCTGCAGGCGAAGTTTGGTCGCCTGGACGGGGCGGCCCGGGTGCGGATCGTCAAGGAGCGGGTAAGACAGCTGCAGCCCGAGGATCTGACCCATCCGGTGACCGTGGTCAGCTCGACCCGCCTCGGTCAGGAGGCCAGGGAGTTCAGGCTCAATGACAAGCACCTGCTGGTGTTGCTGGAAAAAGATCTGGAGTGGCTCGATGAGCTGACCCTGGATCAGGCCGCAGAGCGGGTGCGGCTGCGGCTGGAAAATGTGCGGGTCAAAGTGCTGGAGCTGCACTCCAACACCTACCTGCTCAAGGCGGCGGGCAAGACGCTGCTGGTGACCCTGCTGTTTCTGATGGTGGTGCAGCTGCTGCGGCGGGGGCATCAGCGGGCACGTCGCTGGTTCGCCAACAACCTGCTGCAACAGAAGGGGCTGATCCCCCATCAATGGCGCCAGGTGCTCGGCAACCTGGAGATCCGCGTCATCGGCGTGTTCACCTGGCTGGTGATCCTGCTGCTCACCTATGGCTGGCTCACCTATGTGCTGGGGCTGTTCCCGCATACCCGGATCTGGAGCGATCAGCTGGGCTCCTCCCTGCTGGAGCTGTGCAGCAACATCCTGGGCGGGATCGTCGCCGCCATGCCGGGGCTGGCGACCGTGCTGGTCATCTTCGTGCTGACCAAGCTGTTCATCCGCATGCTGGCGGTCATCTTCGCGCGTATCGAGCGCGGCCATTTCCGGGTGCAAGGGCTGCACTCCGAGACGATAGGGGCGACCCGCCGTCTGCTCTCTGTGGTGATCTGGCTGTTTGCCCTGACCGTCGCCTATCCCTATCTGCCGGGGGCGGATTCGGACGCCTTCAAGGGGGTGAGCGTCTTCTTCGGTCTGATGGTGACCCTGGGCTCGGCCGGGATCATGAACCATGCCATGAGCGGCCTGGTGCTGATCTACTCGCGGGCCCTGCGGCCGGGGGATCTGGTGCAGATAGGGGAGGTGGAGGGGGTCGTCACCGAGCTGAGCGCCCTCTCGACCAAGCTGGTGACGCGCCACGATCACGAGGTGACCCTGCCCAACGCCGTGGTGGTGGGGGGCAAGGTGACCAACCTGAGCCGGCTGGCAAGCGACAAGGGGATTGCCCTGCTCACCAAGGTCACCATCGGCTATGACACCCCCTGGCGTCAGGTGCACGCCATGCTGGAGCTGGCGGCCAGGCGCTGCCAGCTGATCAATCAGGAGCAGGCCCCGCTGGTGCGCCAGCTCAATCTGCAGGACTGGTACGTGGAGTACGAGCTGCAGGTACGGATGAAAGAGGGGCTGTTGCCCGGCCCGGTCAGAACCGAACTGCACGGCCACATCCAGGATGTGTTCAACGAGTTCGGGGTGCAGATCATGTCCCCCAATTTCGTGGCTCAGCCAGAGCAGGCCGTGCTGGTGCCTCGTGAGCAGTGGTATCAGGCCCCCGCCGTGCCGCCTGTCGAAGTGGCCACCGGGGAGAAATAGCCCACAACGCGGGCCTTGCGACGGGACTCTCTCGCCATAAAAAAATCCGAAGCGGTGCAGACCGCTTCGGATTTTTTATGGTCGGCCTGCTGCTGGCGAGCAGCAGACCAAGGCAGACGCCGTGTTCCGGTTACTGCTTGTAGCCCTTGAGGAAGCGGGCGAGGCGGCCGATGGCCTCTTCCAGCTCCTCTTCCCGGGGCAGGAACACCAGCCGGAAGTGATCCGGCGCCGGCCAGTTGAAGCCGGTGCCCTGCACCAGCAAGAGCTTCTCCTGCTGCAGCAGGTCGAACACCATCTTCTGGTCGTCGCGAATGTCGTACACCTTGGGATCGAGGCGCGGGAACATGTAGAGCGCCCCCTTGGGCTTGACGCAGGAGACCCCGGGGATCTCGTTCAAAAGCTCCCACGCCTTGTCACGCTGGCGGCGCAGGCGCCCGCCCGGCAGGATCAGCTCGTTGATGCTCTGGTAGCCGCCAAGGGCGGTCTGGATGGCGTGCTGCATCGGCACGTTGGCACACAGGCGCATGGAGGCCAGCATCTCCAGCCCTTCGATGTAGCCCTTGGCACGGCCCTTGGGCCCGGTGATGACCATCCAGCCCTGGCGGAAGCCGCAGGCGCGGTAGGCCTTGGAGAGGCCGTTGAAGGTCACCACCATCACATCGTCACACAGGGTGCAGACGCTGGTGTGGGAGATGTCGTCGTAGAGGATCTTGTCGTAAATCTCGTCGGCGAAGATGATGAGGTTGTGCTGGCGGGCGATCTCGATCACCTCCAGCAAAAACTCGCTGCCGTAGACGGCGCCGGTCGGGTTGTTGGGGTTGATCAGCACCAGGCCGCGGGTGCGCGGGGTGATGCGGGCGCGGATGTCGTCGAGATCCGGATACCAGTCGGCCCCTTCGTCGCAGCGGTAGTGCACCGCATGGCCGCCGGAGAGGGTCACTGCCGCGGTCCACAGCGGGTAGTCGGGGGAGGGCACCAGCATCTCGTCGCCGTTGTTGAGCAGCGCCTGCATCGCCATCACGATGAGTTCACTGGCGCCGTTGCCGATGTAGATGTCGTCGATGTCGACCTTGCGCATCCCTTTCTGCTGGTAGTACTGCATCACTGCCTTGCGGGCGGAGAAGAGCCCCTTGGAGTCGCAGTAGCCCTGGCTCTGGGGCATGTTGAGGATCACATCCTTGATGATCTCTTCCGGCGCTTCGAAGCCGAACGGAGCCGGGTTGCCGATGTTGAGCTTGATGATGCGGTGGCCTTCGTCTTCGAGACGGCGAGCTTCTTTATGCACCGGGCCGCGGATGTCATAGCAGACATCGTCGAGCTTGTGCGACTTGTCGATTGTGAACATGGTGACTGTGATTCCTTCCCCATGGGGACGCGTTGGCGAAAAAGGCGGTTTTTAGTATCAAATTTCTTTTCCCCTATTCTTCACAGAATTGAATGCTAGAACAATCCTCTTTTTAGTAGAATTCCCTGATTTTTAGCCCTGAAACAGGGTTGCCAAAACGTTAAATTCAGCACGATCGTTTGTGTTAACCAAGGTTATCCAGTGAAAGATGAGGGGCTCATTAACAAAGCTACCCGACTGTGTTGAAATATTCACGCTCGCTGGCACGATTGGCTTGCGTGAAAAATGCCGTTCTTTTTGCCCACGGCGGCCAAAAACAGGATCTGACACGCGCTGCCAGGCCTGTCCGGGCCCCGTATCCACACCATGGAGAAGTCATCATGCAAGCCCCCGCCGCCGGTCGTTATCGTCACTTCAAGGGTGGTTATTATCAGGTGCTGACCCTGGCCCTGCACACCGAGACCGGGGAGCAGCTGGTGGTCTATCAATCGGAGCAGGATGGCGCCGTCTATGCCCGTCCCGTGGTCATGTTCATGGAGTGGATCGAGCATCAGGGTCAGGTGGTGAGCCGCTTCAGCCCGGTGGCGGAGTAACTCCGGGGAACGACCATGAAAAAAGGCGCCTGATGGCGCCTTTTTTACAACGTGAACTTACTGGTAGAGACCCAGGTTCTCTTTGGCATAGGCTTCGAAATCGGTGCAGCCACCGATGTGCTGCTCGTCCAGGAAGATTTGCGGCACGGTATTGACCGGCTTGCCGGCGCTCTTGGCCAGATCTTCCTTGGTGATGCCCTCGGCGTGGATGTCCACGTAGCGGAATTTGAAATCGTCACGCTGTTCGACCAGTTGCTCGGCAATTTGCTTGGCACGGACACAATAGGGGCAACCGGGACGACCAAAAATCACTGCAAACATGTTCTCTCTCCATTCATTTGAGGCTGGGCACAGGATAGCCCCGCCTCGTGACTAGTCAAAGTGGAAATTGTCGATACGGCCGTTCGCCATCTTCGATAAGGCGCACTGCGCCGGCCGTCATCGTCACTCACCTCGCAGCGGATCAACCCTCATCGGCGATCTGGATCGGCTGCTGCTGGTAGATGCTCTCCAGCACCCCTTTCTCGAACACGGTCCAGGGCCAGGGGGCCTTGCTGGCGCGGTAGCGCTCGTGGGTGGCCGGATCCTGTGACAGGCCGCGCTGGAACATCACGAACGCCTTGCGCTGGCCGCCGGCGGTGTCGATGAAGCCCACCAGGTTGGAGGTGCCGGTAATGGTGCCGGTCTTGGCATGCACCTTGTTCTTCATCATGGGGGCGGTAACGCTGCGCCGCCAGGCCAGGGTGCCGTCCACCTGGGAGCTTGGCAGCAGCTTGATGAGGCCGAGCTCTGCATCATTTTTCTGGATGAAGTTGAGCACCGACAGCATCTGGCGGGCACTGATGAGGTTGTGGGCGGAGAGGCCCGAGCCGTCGGCCAGGGTGGCATTGCCCAGATCGATGCCGTTCTTGGTCAGGATGGCGCGCACCGCCATGGTGCCGCTGCGATAGCTGCCCGGCTTGTTGTAGTAGTGGCGGCCGACGGTCTTGAGGAAGGTATCGGCGTAGAGGTTGTCCGATTTCTTCAACATCTTGGCCAGCATCACCGGCAGGGAGACAGAGTAGTGGGTACCCAGGGTCTCGGCATTGTCCGGCGACTTGTGGGTAACGCGCAGCAGGCCGTCATGCTTGATGCCGGCCCGGTCCATGGCCCAGCGGATGTTGTCCCAGCCCCAGGCTTCCACGTCGTGGATGGCGAAACGCAGCCCCTGGGGCTCCTTGTTCGGGGTGATGCAGCCCTTGAGCTCGTAGAAGTTGCCCTTGGCCATGTCCACTTCCAGCGCACAGAACTGGCGCGCCATGTCGCCATAGCTCATCACCTCCACGTTGTCGGCACCGACCCCGATGGGGACCCCGGTGGCCACGTTGCCGACCGCCGGCTTGCCGATCTGGGTGGCGGTGATGGTGGCGTAGGCGCAGTTCTTGTCGATGATGACCGAGGAAACGGGGGCGGCGAAGCAGAGGGTCTGATCCCCCCAGGACCAGCCGTTGCCGCGCTCGTAGCCGTTGTAGGCGCCGGTGTTGACGTAGACGTTGCCCTTGATCTGGTTGACCTCGAGCTGCTTGAACAGGGCCAGCAAGTCCATCCGTGACAGGGTGGGGTCACCGACGAAGTTGATCCAGATATCGCCGTTGATGACATTGCCCTGCTTGGCGCCAGGCTGGGCCTGGATGTCGGTGGCGAAGCGGAAGTCGGCGCCGAGCTCGAGACGGGCCGCCAGCGCGGTGAGCACCTTCATGGTGGAGGCGGGGGCGATCATCTGATCCGCATGGCGGGCAAACTCGATGCCGTTGTTGCCCTGCACCACGATGGCGTACTGGCCCCCCTGGGGGGGCGTCAGCGGGGCGGCCTGGGCCGCCAGGGAAAAGAGAGCACAAAAACCAATCAACAGCCGCTGCATAACATCCTCTAACGTGACGAAGGGGCCCGGCAGTGGGCCGGCCCTGATAACTCAAACCTTGTTGTACCCGCCGATGCCTGTTCGGCCGTGGCAACGCAATTCATACGCCTTATGCCGGTCGCCATCACGTCAGTGAATTGGCGGTGCGATAGCGGCCGTCATAATCAAAAATCTTCTCTTTGATCTGCCAGAAGCGCCCTGACTTGCGGGCGATGACAAAATCGGGGTGGCGAAACTGGCTTTCTGCCGCCAGCACGCTCGCCAGGGTGGCAAATTCGGGCTCCAGCCCCGGGGCGGGCCAATGATGACGCACAAAGTGCTGTTGAAACAAGCGCCGTGCGCCTGCCGAGTGAAATCCGAAGTACTCATTGAGGGTGAGGCCATCCTCGTCGTGATAGACCACCTCCAGCCGCTCCCCCTGTTTGCCGCGCACGGCCGTGAAGGTCTGCCCCGCGCAGCGGATCACCATGCAGTCCTTGAGATTGAGCGCCTCCTTGAGCTTGTCGTCAGGGTCCACCAGCAGTTGATCGCAGCTCTGGCAGCGGCGGGCGGCGATGTCGTTTTCACTGCCGCAGGCGGGGCAGATCTTGGCGCGAAAGCGGTAGTCGCACTCCTCGCGGTTGCCCTCGTCATCTTCAAACAGCCCCTGACAGCGGCGGCCGTAGTGCTCGATCACCTTGCCATCCTCGTCGGTCTTGCCCCAGAAGGTGTTGGCAAAGCCGCAGGCGGGGCAGGGCACCTGCACCGGCTCGGTGCCGGCATGGGGCCTGGGCTCCCCCACTTCGGGGGCAAACAGGTTGAAGTTGTTGCCGGCGTAGTCGAGCACCAGACAATCGGTCTTGCCGGGCGACAGGCGCAAGCCCCTGCCCACGATCTGCTGGTAGAGGGAGACCGACTCGGTGGGGCGCAGCATCACGATGAGGTCGACGTGGGGGGCGTCGAAGCCGGTGGTGAGCACCGCCACGTTGACCAGAAACTTGAGCTCGCGCGCCTTGAAGGCGCTGATGAGGGCGTCGCGCTCCGGCCCCGGGGTGTCACCTGTGATGAGGGCCGCCTGCTCCCCTCTGGCATCCAGCAGGCCGTGAATTTCCCGAGCATGCTCGACGGTGGCGGCGAAGATCATCACCCCCTGCCGCTCGCGGGCATACTCCAGTACCTGGCTCAGGATATGGGGGGTGACCCGCTCCTGACGCTTGAGCTCGCCGTTGAGATCCGCCTCGCTGAACAGGCCATTCTCCCGCGCCACCAGCTTGCTGAAGTCGTAGTGAACGATGGGGGCATCCACCATGCGCGGCGGCGTCAGGTAGCCGTTTTTGACCATGAAGCGCAGCGGCAGCTCGAACACGCAGTCGCCGAACAGCCGCTCGCCGTGGCTCTTGACCATGCCGTGGTAGTGGCGCCGGTAGATCCAGCCCAGACCGAGCCGATAGGGGGTGGCGGTGAGGCCGAGGATCTTGAGGGCCGGATTGGCGGCCTTGAGGTGGCCTAACACCTGATGGTACTGGCTGTCATCGTCGAGCGAGACCCGGTGGCACTCGTCGATGATGAGTAGCGAAAAAGCGCCGTCGAAGGCCTCCAGATTGCGCGCCACCGACTGCACCGAGCCGAACACCACCTGGGCGCGGGCCTCCTTGCGATTGAGGCCGGCGGCGAAGATGTCGGCCTGGAGCCCCCAGGCTTCGTACTTGGCGTGGTTCTGCTCCACCAGCTCCTTGACGTGAGCCAGCACCAGCACCCGGCCGCGCGCCTTGCGGGCCAGCTCGGCGATCACCAGACTCTTGCCGGCCCCGGTGGGCAGCACCACCACGGCGGGATCCGGGTGTTTGCGAAAGTGGCTGATGACGGCGTTGACGGCGTCGGTCTGGTAGGGTCTGAGAACGAACATGCGGGCTGGGTACGTCGACGAGGGGCGGAGCAGGGTGGCGCCATTATAGGGGACTTGGCGCCAAAAAACAGCGGGCCGGCATGGTGCCGGCCCGCTGGCTGCGTCGTTGCGGCTTAGTGGAAGGGGAAGATGTAGTTCATCCAGCTGGCCATGCGCAGCAGTACCTTGCGCATGATGGCCACGTGATGGAAATGCTTGGTGTAGATGGCAGCCTGACCGCTGGAGCCGGCTATCACCTGATACTCCTGCCAGCGCGGGTCGGTGATCTTGATGCGCACCGGCAGGCGGCCGGGGATCACCGCCGAACTCTGGTCGATCAGTGCGGCATTGGCCTGCACGTTGCCCGAGGCGATGGCGGGGATCACTGCTTCTACTTCACCCTTGAAGATCTTGCCGGGGATGCCGTCGATCACCACTTCGGCCTCGTCCCCTACCGCCAGGCGCTGCATGCTGTTTTGCCAGAACCAGCCGACGTAGGCGTTGTCGTCCTCGTGGATGAAGGTCATCACAGGGCGATACATGAAGGGGGTGGCGATCATGCCCGGACGCAGGGCCAGCTGTACCACATGGCCGTCGCTCGGGGCATAGACCACGGTCTGGTCGAGCTGGTACTTGGCTTCGCGCAGCTGGGCCCGCACATCGTCCAGGGTGGCTTGTTGCTGATCGAGCTGGGCGACCAGATCGTCGACATTGGCCTGGGTCACGTCCAGATCGCGCTGCTTGCCGATGCCGCGGCGCATCAGCTCGGCGGCGCGATCCCGGTCGAGCTTGGCCGAGCGCATGCGCGCCTCGATGGATTTGAGGTGCTCCTCGTTGGAGCTGACCCTGGCCTCCAGGCTCGCGGCGCGCTGGCGGAACGGCTCGTCGTCGATACGAAACAGCACGTCACCCTTCTTCACCTTCTGGTCCGGTTTGACCGCGACCTCGCTGACCCGGCCCTTGACCAGGGGAACGATGGGGGTGGAGACGTAGTAGTTGCGCGCCATCTCGGAGTAGGGGTGGTTGTAGTTCATCAGCATGATGAGGGTGCCGATGAGCAGCACGCCGCCGAGCACGGCGGTGGGCACGGTCCACTTGTTGAGCGGGATGCGGAAGATTTTGAAGACAGCTACACAGATGGCGGTGTAGGTGAGTACCAGCAAGAGATCCATGATCACTCCTTCTCTTGGGTCAGCTGATCGAGGCGGCTGCGCAGGGCGGCGACCTCATCCTTGAGCTCGGCGAGATGCTTCTCGTCGCGCTCGATACGCTGGGTAAAGCCCCAGCCCCGATCCTCCCGGTAGAGGGTCGCCCAGATCCAGAGGAAGGGCCACAGCACGTGCAGGGTAAACAGGCTGACCCAGCCGGCCACGTGAATGGCATCCTGATGGGGATGCTGACGATGCTTGGCTATTTCATAGGGAATGTCGTGAATGACGATGACCCCGTAAAAGATGACCAAACCCACAAAAAAAAGCAGACCAAGAGCAAAATAATCGAGTGTCATTTATGCCTCCACCGGCGTGACGCACAGCATTGTCATTGGATCCCGGGTTCTGCAACACAACCAGCAACCGGGTTTCCATCCTGTTGGGCCCGAAATCTTAAGCAATCTTGTTGTACTGAAGCTTAAGTGGCTTCGAAATCGTCAAGATAGATGACGGTATTATTGGGGCGAGTCCATAAAGTCGTATCCATGACAAGGACTTACGCAGGGAGTATGGCATCAGTGAGGGAAAATTAGCAGCAAAAAAAGGAGCCTTTATGGCTCCTTTTCTGACATGTTTGGCGTGGATCAGCTTTCGCTGGCCTTGCCGATCAGGGCGGGTCTGAACTTCATCAGGAAGGCGACGGTCACCACCAGGGTGCTGGCCAGACCGATGAGGGTGGAGACGCCCATCTCCAGTCCGAATCCGATGGGGGCGTTGGCCAGATAGGTGAACACCACGGCGGTCATGAACATGGCCGGCAGGGTGCAGACCCAGTGCAGCTTGCCCTCTTTGGCGAGGTAGGCGGCGGCGGCCCACAGCATCATCACGGCGGTGGTCTGGTTGGCCCAGCCAAAGTAGCGCCAGATCACCCCGAATTCGGCCTTGGAGATGATGAAACCGAGGATGAACATGGGGATGGCGATCAGCAGTCGCTTGGCCATCGGTTTCTGGGTCAGGTTGAGGAAGTCCGCCACGATGAGGCGGGCGCTGCGAAACGCCGTGTCACCGGAGGTGATGGGCAGGATCACCACACCGAGGATGGCCAGGATGCCGCCAACGGTGCCGAGCAGGCTGGTGGAGACCTCGTGCACTACGGCAGAGGGGCCGCCGCTGGCCAGGGTGGCGTTGAGCGCTTCTGTGCTGTCGTAGAAGGAGAGCCCCAGGGTGCACCAGATGAGGGCGATGATGCCTTCACCGATCATGGCTCCGTAGAAGATGAAGCGGCCGGATTTCTCGTTCTGCATGCAGCGCGCCATCAGCGGGGACTGGGTGGCGTGAAAACCGGACACGGCGCCGCAGGCGATGGTGATGAACAGCAGCGGCCAGAGCGGCAGCTCGGTCGGGTGCAGGTTGGAGAAGTCCATCCCGGTGTTGTAGAAGCCTTTGCCCGAGACGATGAGGCCGATGATGAGGCCGACCGACATGAACACCAGCAGAGCGCCGAAGATGGGGTAGAAGCGGCCGATGATCTTGTCGATGGGGACTATGGTCGCCAGGATGTAGTAGGCGAAGATGGCCACAATCCAGTAGACCAGGTCGGTGGAGGTGAGGTTGGCCAAGAGGCCCGCCGGGCTCAGCACGAACACCACGCCCACCAGCATCAACAGCACCACGGCAAACAGGTTCATGAAGTGCTTGGCGGCGGTGCCCAGGTGCTCACCGACCACGGTCGGCACAGAGGCCCCCTTGGCGCGCACCGATAGCATGCCGGAGAAGTAGTCGTGAACCGCACCGGCGAAGATGCAGCCAAACACGATCCACAGCATGGCGACCGGGCCGTAGAGGGCACCTAGGATGGGGCCGAAGATGGGGCCGACGCCGGCGATGTTGAGCAGTTGCACCAGGTAGACCTTCTTGTCCGACATGGGGACATAGTCCACCCCGTCCGCCATGGTGATGGCGGGGGTTTTCAGCTCGGGCTTTGGCCCGAATATCCGCTCGATGAATTTGCCGTATACGAAGTAGCCGGCCACAAGTAAGCCGACACAGAGGAAGAACCAGATCATTGCTACGCTCCTGCTTTGTTATTTTTTGGTGTGCGCGGCCAGTGTAGGGGCTTGCACTGTTAACGGCAGGTAAAAAGGGGTGAGCGGCCGTATGGCGACCCGAGCGGTTGGCGCTCGTGATCCGGCTCACACCGCGCGGCTCACTCCAGCCCGAGTTGCTCCTTCAACTCCTTCAGGTAGCGGCGGCTGACCGGCACCTGGGCACCGCTCGGGGTCACTATCTCCGCCAGCTGATTCTCCAGCAGCCGGATTTCGAAGATGGCGGTCGGAGCCACCAGATACTGGCGGTGGCAGCGCAGCAGCGGGGTCTTCTCTTCCAGCGATTTGAGGGTGAGCTGGGTGTGGAACAGCTCACCCTGGCTGGCGACGTGCACGCCGCCGAGATCGGAGAAGGCGTACTCCACCTGTTCGATGGGCAGCAGCCGCACCCGGTTGTGCAGGTAGCCCGGAATGTGGCGAATGACGGGGGCGATCGCCGTCATGGGCTGCGGGCTGAGATCCTGTCTCAACCGCGCCAGCGTCTTGGCGAGGCGGGCCGGCTCCACCGGCTTGAGCAGGTAGTCGAAGGCGTTCTCCTCGAACGCCTGGATGGCGTAGTCGTCAAACGCGGTGACGAACACGATGCGGGGCAGAGGATCGAGCATGGCCACCAGCTCCATGCCGCTCAGCTTTGGCATCTGGATGTCGAGAAACACCACGTCGGGTCTGAGCCGCTGAATGAGCGGCAGCGCCTCGATGGCGTTGGCGGCCGTCCCCAGCAGCTCGATATCGGGCTCGGCGGCCAGCTGCTGCATCAGCTCCTCGCGGGCATACGGCTCGTCATCGACGATGAGGGTGCGGATCATGGGGTTCTCCTGCGTGGCTGGGGGGCAAAACTGGCGTGGTGTGACGGCCGGATCATGACGCCTCCCTGGGCAGGGTGACGGAGACCCGGGTCCAGCAGTCGGGCTCGCAGCTGACGCTCAGGCCGTAGCGGTTGCCAAAAGCGCTCTTGAGGCGCCGATCCACCAGGGTCATGCCGAGCCCGTCACCGGCCGGTCTCTCCTGCCAGGTGCCGGCATTGTCTTCGACGTGAATGGTGACCCGATCCGCCGTCTGCTCGGTGTAGAGGCGAATGCGCCCCTGCTCCAGCAGGGTGGAGATGCCGTGCTTGATGGCGTTTTCAATCAGTGGCTGCAGGGTGAAGCTCGGCAGCTTGAGGCCGGCGAGGTCGGGTGGGATGTCGTTTTGCACCGTCAGCCGGTCGCCAAAGCGGGCCAGCTCGATCTCCAGATAGGATTGGCAGTGCTCCTGCTCCTCCTGCAGGGTGGCCAGCCCGCTCTGGCGCTTGAGGTTCTTGCGAAAGAACAGGGAGAGGTGGAGCAGCAGCTGGCGCGCCCGCTCGGGCTCGCGCCGGGTGATGGCACTGATGGTGTTGAGGGTGTTGAACAGAAAATGGGGGTTGATCTGGGCCTGCACCAGCTTGAGCTCGGACTGCACCAGCAGCCGCTGCTGCTGCTCCAGCCGGCCGGTCAGCAGCTGCTGGGAGAGCAGGTTGGCGATCCCTTCCCCCAGGGTGTGGTTGATCTTGAGAAACAGCCGCTTCTTGGGTTCATAGAGCTTGATGGTGCCGATCACCCCCTCGTCGCCGTGCAGCGGGATCACCAGCACAGAGCCGAGCTGGCACTGGGGCGAGATGCTGCAGCGGTAGGGCTGGCTGTTGCCGTCGGCAAACAGCACCTTGTTCTGGGCGATGGCCTGCATGGTGATGGCGGAGGTGATGGGGGTACCCGGCTTGTGGTGATCCTCGCCGATGCCGATGAAGGCGAGGATCTTGTCGGTATCCGTGATGGCGACCGCTCCGACCCCGGTCTCCTCCTGCACTATCTGGGCGATGCGGGTGCTGGCCTCGGGGGTAAAGCCCTGGCTCATGATCCCCACGGTGCGGTTGGCGATGGTGAGCGCCTTGGCGGAGAAGACCCGGGAGAACTTCTCGTACATTCGCTGCTGGTCGCGGATCATGCTGATGAAGAGGGCCGCACCGCAGGAGTTGGCGAGGATCATGGGGGTGGCGATGGTGCGCACCAGCAGCAGGGACTTGTCGAACGGGCTGGCTACCAGCAGGATGATCACC
The DNA here is from genome assembly GCF_041402265.1 of Aeromonas sp. S15(2024). Classification (NCBI taxonomy): domain Bacteria; kingdom Pseudomonadati; phylum Pseudomonadota; class Gammaproteobacteria; order Aeromonadales; family Aeromonadaceae; genus Aeromonas; species Aeromonas sp. S15(2024). Next base: position 107,401 of record NZ_JBGLQY010000007.1, read on the forward strand.
ATCTGCATGATCTCGGCGTAGAGGGTGGTGAAGAAGGCGATGCGCGGCTCGAACAACGCATCCATCTTGCCTGCCCGCATCAGTCGCCAGTGCACCAGTCCGCCCAGCAAGCCTTCGCAGGTGGTGGAGATGGCGCAGGCGAGATCGGTGAACCCCCCCAGGGTATAACGGTGTATCCCGCCGGTCAGTCCCACCAGAAATCCCACCAGCGGGCCTCCCAGCAGGCCCCCCAGCACGGCACCCACGGCGCGGGTATTGGCGATGGCGTCGTCGATATCCAGTCCCACATAGGTACCCAGAATGCAGAAGCAGGAGAAGATGAGGTAAATCAGCACCTTGTGGGGCAGCCTGACCGAATAGTTGGTCAGTGGGCGCAGCAGCGGACTCTTGGAAAAGAGGTAGGCGATGACCAGACTGACGCTCATCTGTTGAAGCAGGGAGAGGACCAACTGCATAAAAAACGTTCCTCAGAGTCCGAGCCGAAAAAAGCGGCAGTCTTGAATAAATGTGATCAGGATCTTGTTCTGTGGGCCATTCTGGCCAGAACGCCGGCGAAGTGTGCCAGAAACGCGGAATAAAACCATATTAAATCAGCATGTTAAATTGATATTTGTGTAATTGCCCAAGGATTGATATTGCTGAATTGAGCATGAATGTATCCGTTGGATACGCCACACGGAGGTGGCATGCTCCGCCCGACCAGCAGGTCGGGCGTTTTTTATCCAGGGTACGTGGCAAACCATTTTGAGGGTAATCGGGCAATTATTCAGGTTTGTCCAATGAGTTATCCCCAGCTTCTGGGGATAACTCAGAATGCAAAATAGTAACAGAAGCGTCGGGTCAGGTTGAAAAACAGCCGCTGCCCCTCGTCCAGATCTTCCTGCTTGAGAAAAGATTTGATGGTGCGCTCATCCTCCCGCAGGTCGACCATGGCCACCCCTTCCGGTCGTTGTGCCTTGATGTAAGGCAACACCTTGGGTTTGAGGGGCATGGTGGGTTCGGTGGAGAGCACCAGGGCCACCGAGTCGTCGGAGAGCAGTACCAGCGAGCCCGGCGGATAGACCCCCAGTACCTTGATCAGCAGCTTGACCAGATCCTGGTCGAATTTCTTTTGCGACAGCTTGTAGAGCTGGCTGATGGCCTGGCTCGGCGCCGCCGGTGTCGCGCTGTTGCGCGGGTGCAGCAGCTCGTCATAGTAATCCACCAACCCGATGATCCGTGCCAGTGGCGGGATCTCCCCCCCCTTGATGCCAAGGGGAAAGCCGCTGCCGTCGAGCCGCTCGTGATGCAGATGGGCCACCTGACGGATCTTGGGCTCGAAGGCCTGCAACTGGGTCAGCATCTCCAGTCCGTACTGGGGATGCATCTTGAGGAAGTTCTGCTCCGACTTGTTGAGTTCCCCCCGCTTCTGGGTGATCTGGGTCGGGATCTTCAGCTCGCCAATGTCGTGCACCAGCCCGGCCAGGCCGGTCTCCTCGATCTCGATGGGAGTCATGCCCAGCTCCCGTGCCATCAACATGGCGATGAAGGCCACGTTCAGGCTGTGCTGCAGCAGGATGTCGGTATGGGGGCTGCGAATGAGGTGCAGCCCGAGTGGGCCCTCGTGGGCGCTGATGCGGGCGGCGGCGTTGCGCACTATCTGCGCCGTGTTGGCGAGCCCTTCGTCCGGCTTGAGGTTGAGGGCGCCCAGGGCATCGCGCAGCTCGGACATGGACTGGCCGAAGGCCTTGTCGGCGGCGCGCAGGGAGCGGCGAAATGCTTTCTCGTCAAACGGGGGAGGGCCGCTATCCTCCGGCTCTTCGACAACGGAGAGATCGGGGCCTGGGCTCGGAATATCGCCACGCAACAGGGGCTCGAGAGGGAGGTCGCTCTTGTCGGGGTCGACCATCAGCAGATTGAGATCAAGGTGGCGGATGATGTCGAGTTGCTGTTGATCCTTGATCTTGAAGGCATTGAACATAAAAGGGTGATTGGTCCATCCCGTGGGGAGATGGATATAGTGACCGACCCGCAACTGTTCTATGGATGCCTGTATCAGCGCCATACACTCGCTCGCATTTCATGAATGCCTATGAACAAGCTAGCAAAATTAAGCAGATAGACAAACAAAAAAGCCCGCGCATGTGCGCGGGCTCTCGAGTCGACTCAGCTTATCAGGCTTTGGACTTCTTCTTGCCTTCTACTTTGGCATCAACCTTGGCGGAAACCTGGGCCTCTTCGGTGAACGGACGGCCGTAGTAGGTGTCCAGCAGGATGGCTTTCAGCTCGCTGATCAGCGGGTAGCGCGGGTTGGCGCCGGTGCACTGGTCATCGAAGGCTTCCACGGCCAGCTGGTCAACCTTGGCCAGGAAGTCGGCCTCGGCAACGCCGGCTTCACGGATGGAGGCCGGGATACCCAGGGTTGCCTTCAGCTCGTCCAGCCATACCAGCAGCTTCTCGATCTTAGCGGCGGTACGGTCACCGGCGGCGGTCAGACCCAGGTGGTCGGCCACTTCGGCGTAGCGACGACGAGCCTGCGGACGGTCGTACTGGGAGAACGCGGTCTGCTTGGTCGGGTTGTCGTTCGCGTTGTAGCGGATGACGTTGCTGATCAGCAGGGCGTTGGCCAGGCCGTGCGGGATGTGGAACTCGGCACCCAGCTTGTGAGCCATGGAGTGGCACACACCCAGGAAGGCGTTGGCGAACGCGATACCGGCGATGGTGGCCGCGTTGTGTACCTTCTCACGAGCGATCGGGTCGTTGGCACCGTTCAGGTAGCTGGAGGGCAGGTAGTCCTTCAGCAGTTTCAGGGCTTGCAGTGCCTGACCGTCGGAGTACTCGTTGGCCAGCACGGAAACATAGGCTTCCATGGCGTGGGTCACGGCGTCGATACCACCGAAGGCGCACAGGGACTTGGGCATGCCCATCACCAGGTTGGCGTCGACGATGGCCATGTTCGGGGTCAGCTCGTAGTCGGCCAGCGGGTATTTCACGCCGGTGGCATCGTCGGTCACGACCGCAAACGGGGTCACTTCAGAACCGGTACCGGACGTGGTTGTGATGCAGACCAGTTCGGCCTTCACGCCCATTTTCGGGAACTTGTAGATACGCTTGCGGATGTCCATGAAGCGCATGGCCAGATCTTCGAACGCGGTGTTCGGGTGCTCGTACATTACCCACATGATCTTGGCCGCATCCATCGGTGAACCACCGCCCAGGGCGACGATCACGTCCGGCTTGAAGGAGTTGGCCATTTCGGCACCCTTGCGCACCACGGACAGGGTCGGGTCGGCTTCGACTTCGTAGAACACTTCCACTTCCATCTTCAGGCCCTTGAGCAGACGAACCACTTCGTCGGCGTAGCCGTTGTTGAACAGGAAGCGGTCGGTCACGATCATGGCGCGTTTCTTGCCTTCCAGGTCGCCCAGGGCGATCGGCAGGGAGCCACGACGGAAGTAGATGGATTTCGGAAGTTTGTGCCACAGCATGTTTTCTGCCCGTTTTGCGACTGTCTTCTTGTTGATCAGGTGCTTGGGACCCACGTTCTCGGAGATGGAGTTGCCACCCCAGGAGCCGCAGCCCAGCGTCAGAGACGGTGCCATCGCGAAGTTGTACAGGTCACCGATACCACCCTGAGTGGTCGGGGTGTTGATCAGAATACGGGCAGTCTTCATCTTGTCGCCGAAGTACTTGATGCGGTCGGCGTTGCGATCCTGGTCGGTATAGAGACCGGAGGTGTGGCCGATACCACCCAGGTTGACCATGTCGCAGGCCATCTCGACGGCTTCTTCGAAGTTCTTGGCACGGAACAGACCCAGGGTCGGGGAGAGCTTCTCGTGAGCGAACTCTTCCTCTTCACAGATCTTCACGCCTTCACCGATCAGGATCTTGGTGTTGGCAGGCACGGTGACGCCAGACATTTCAGCGATCTTGACCGCAGGCTGACCCACGATGTTGGCGTTCATGGCGCCGTTGATCAGGATGACCTTGCGGACCTTGTCGGCTTCTTCCTTGGACAGCACATAACCATTGTGAGTGGCGAAACGCTCTTTCACCTGGTCGTAGACGGAGTCGACCACGATGGCGGCTTGCTCGGAGGCACAGACCACGCCGTTGTCGAAGGTCTTGGACATCAGGATGGAGGCGACGGCACGCTTCACATCGGCGGTTTCGTCGATGACGACCGGTACGTTACCGGCACCTACGCCGATGGCGGGTTTGCCGGAGGAGTAGGCGGCCTTCACCATGCCCGGGCCACCGGTGGCCAGGATCAGGTTGATGTCGTTGTGCTTCATCAGGGCGTTGGAGAGCTCAACAGAGGGTTGGTCAATCCAGCCGATGATGTCTTTCGGTGCACCGGCGGCAATGGCTGCATCCAGTACCAGCTTGGCAGCGGTATTGGTAGAGTTCTTGGCGCGGGGGTGCGGGGAGAAGATGATGGCGTTGCGGGTCTTCAGAGAGATCAGGGACTTGAAGATCGCGGTGGAGGTCGGGTTGGTGGTCGGTACGATACCGCAGATGATGCCTACCGGCTCGGCGATGGTGATGGTACCCATCTCGTCATCTTCGCTGAGGATGCCGCAGGTCTTCTCTTCTTTGTACTTGTTGTAGATGTATTCGGAGGCGAAGTGGTTCTTGATAACCTTGTCTTCGATGATACCCATACCGGACTCTTCCACGGCCATCTGGGCCAGGGGGATACGGGCGTTGTTGGCGGCCAGGGCGGCGGCACGGAAGATCTTGTCTACCTGCTCTTGCGAGAAGCTGGCGAATTCACGCTGCGCTTCTTTGACGCGGGCAACCAGTGCATCCAGTTCAGCCAAATTGGTTACTGCCATGTTTATCTCCTGATGATTTGAAAACTGTTTAGTAAGACCTTGGCAATGCCCGGCAATTATAGATGCCCTGTCAAGAACAGAATCACCACAACGGGGTATTTACATGCCTTACTAAATCGCTTTCTGAGTCGATTATAGAGCGGGGCTGACTCAGAAAAACTTGATCTGGATCATGTGTAACAAAAGAACAAAAGAAATTTTGTTTCACAATACATGTTTGCCAGATGTTGCGCAGTTGTTTAGTGAGCCAGAGGTGGGATGAATGGTGCGTGAACAGGGGCTCACGCGCCATTTTTCAAGCAGTTAGCACGATCACGTCCCAATGTCCCCGGACCGTGCCCAGGGGTAGAATGGGGGCGGCATTGTGATAGAAACGGCGATCATCCAGGATCAGATACTCACCGACGTTTAATTGTTGTTGGAAAAATGGTTGTTCTTTTAATCCATGATAGAGCTGCAAGGCGCCGCCGCTGACCCCTTCACTGCCGCAGAAGAAGACCCCGATGAAGTCAAAGCCATCCTGGTGCACCCCCTCCGGCGCGGGCGGGACGCTCTCTCCTTCGCCGGTGACGATGCGCATCTGGTGAATGCCGATGGCCTGACCGTCTTCCAGCCGGGTGTGGCGGGCGAACAGTTTCAGCAGCTGTATAAAGGAGGGATGAGCGACGAAGGCAGGCTCCAGCTCGGCATAGGTTCTGGGCACATCCCCCAGAAACTTGTTGATGGCGGCCGCCTGAAAGAAGACGCCGTTGTCGAGGGGCTGAAAGCGGGAGCCCTCCTTCTCTACCCGGCCGTAGCGGCGCTGGCGAAAGCTGCCCTGAATGTAGGGATCAACCGGCAGTCGCCCGAAGAAGCTAAGCAATGGGTTCAGGGTGCCTGCGGGCAGTGCATCCAGGTGCCACTGCAACTCGATGTCCGTATCAATCATCACGAAATCCTTGTTTGCTGAGATGAAATGTTGCGGCCAAACTCCATGGCCAGATAAAACTCGAAGCGATTTTATCAGAGTGTTAAATCGCGACAATCTTTATTAACAACTCAATCTGTCGAATTTTGTCGATGCATTAGAGGAACTAACTGAAAAGCCACGGAAAGGGTGAGATTATTTGATTGGTGAAGGTTTCGGGCATGATGTAAATTTACGCTCGGTTTATCGGGGTGGCCCACAGGGCCTCGTACTACTTCTGGATGGCGCCTATGGCAGCGATTGACGTCTCTTTATATCTGAAGTTTTTCATCGGTTTGTTTGCGATCATCAACCCGCTCGGCTTGCTGCCGGTGTTCGTCAGCCTGACCAGCCATCAGACGCCGGAAGAGCGGATGAAGACCAACACCACCGCCAACATTGCGGTGATGATCATCCTGCTGGTCTCCATGTCCATGGGGCAACTGATCCTGGACGGATTCGGCATCTCGCTGGCCTCCTTTCGCATCGCCGGCGGCTCGCTCATCACCCTGATCGCCTGGTCCATGCTGCAGGGCAAGCTGGGGGAGGTGAAGCACAACAAACAGGAGAAAGGGGAACTGGCCGCGCGGGAATCTGTCGCTGTGGTGCCGCTGGCGCTGCCGTTGATGGCGGGCCCCGGTGCCATCTCCTCTTCCATCGTCTACGCCAGCCAGAGCACCTGGTCCCAGATGCTGGGCATGTCGCTGGTGGTGATGGTGTTTGCCTTCTGCTCCTGGCTGATATTCCGCGCCGCCCCCCTGCTGTTCAAGGTGATGGGCAACACCGGCATCAACGTGGTGACCCGGATAATGGGTCTCATCATGATGTCGCTGGGCATCGAGATCATGGTGGCGGGGATCAAGGGGGTCTTCCCCGGATTGATGTGATTCAGGTCTGTTTTGTTGGAGCCGGTCCTTGTGACCGGCTTTTTATTGTTTCTTTTTTGTTGGTCATTTCCTAGAATCGAGCGGGTTTGTATAAAAAACGTCCATCATGGGATATTTAAATTCTGAATAATTGGTCAAAAGCTGCTTTTTTGACCATGAAGTCCAGTCCTGCCTGACGATATCTATTGCATTATCAGAAATGTCAGGGAATTATGCTGGCAGCGGGGTACTTATCTCGTTGATGGAAAAATGCATGGAATGTTCTTGTGGAGTATGGAAATGACTCATAAAAAAACAATGATTAATACCCTATTGGTGGCAGCTCTGTTTGGCGGTGTCAACGCGGCACAAGCCGCCGATGTGCCCGCAGGTACTAAGCTGGCTGAGGTTCAGCAGCTGGTGAAAGGCAACGGCTCCGAGCCCGCAACTCTCGACCCGCATAAAACCGAAGGAACGGTTGAATCCAATATTCTGCGTGACCTGTTCGAAGGTCTCGTCTCCTCCGGCCCCAAGGGTGAAGTGCTCCCCGCCATGGCCGAGTCCTGGGAAACCAAGGACAACAAACACTTCGTCTTCCACCTGCGTAAAAACGCCAAGTGGTCCAACGGTGATCCGGTCACTGCCCACGACTTCGAATATGCCTTCAAACGGGCCGTCGATCCGAAAACCGCCTCTCCCTACTCCTGGTATCTGGAGATCCCGACCATCGTCAACGCCTCCGACATCATTGCCGGCAAAAAGCCGTCAGATACGCTGGGCGTGAAGGCGGTGGACGACTACACCTTCGAGGTGCAGCTGGAGAAGGCGGTGCCTTACTTTGTCAGCATGCTCTCCCATACCACCACCTACCCGGTGCCGAAGAAGGTGATCGAGAAGTTCGGTGACAAGTGGACCCAGCCCGGCAACATGGTATCCAACGGCGCCTATGTGCTGAAGGATTGGGTGGTCAACGAGCGCGTCGACGTCGAGCGCAACAAAAACTACTGGAACGACGCCAAGACCGTCATCAACAAGGTGACCTATCTGCCGATCCAGTCCACCAACGCCGAGCTGAACCGTTACCTGGCTGGCGAAGTGGATCTCACCTACAACATGCCCATCGAGCGTTTCAAGCAGATGAAGAAGGATCTGCCGAACGAGGTGAAGGTGAGCGGCTACGTCGGTACCTACTACTACCAGTACAACTTCAAGAAGAAGCCGTTTGATGACGTGCGGGTGCGTACCGCGCTCTCCTATGCCATCGACCGCAACGTGATCGCCGACAAGGTGATGGGCAAGGGGGAAACTCCGGGCTACACCCTGGTCCCTGATTTCGTGGATGGCTTCAAGCCGGTGGCGCCGGCCTGGTCCAAGCTGACCCAGGCAGAGCGCGATGCCAAGGCGAAAGAGCTGCTGACCGAAGCCGGTTTCGGCCCGGGCAAGCCGCTCAAGTTCGAGCTGCTCTACAACACCGACGACAACCACAAGAAGGTGGCGGTTGCCGTGGCCTCCATGTGGAAGAAGCTGGGCGTGCAGGTAAGCCTGGTCAACCAGGAGTGGAAAACCTATCTGGAGACCAAGAAACAGGGTCAGTTTGACGTGGGCCGTGCCGGCTGGATCGCCGACTACAACGAAGCCTCCTCCATGCTGGATCTGATGCAGACCACCCACGGCAACAACGACGGCAAATACTCCAACCTGGCGTTCGACAAGCTGATGAACGAGTCGCGCAACCAGGTGGATGCCGAGGCGCGCAACAAGCTCTACGTCCAGGCTGAAGAGATCCTGGCCAAGGACATGCCGATTGCCCCCATCTATCAGTACGTGACTTCCCGTATGGTCAAGCCCTACGTGGGCGGCTATCCGGCCAACCCGCTGGACAACCTGTACAGCAAAGACATGTACATCATCGCCCACTGATTTTCGTTACAAGTCGCATAACAAGCAGGGCCCGCCAGACGGCGGGCCTTTATTACAACCGCGACCCTTTGGAAGCAGTACAGGACAGGAATTGTCTATGTTGAAATTCATTTTTAAACGTCTACTGGAAGCGATCCCGACTCTGCTGGTCTTGATCACCGTCTCCTTCTTCATGATGCGTTTCGCGCCGGGTAACCCCTTCAGCAGCGAACGTACCCTGCCACCCGAAGTGATGGCCAACATCGAAGCCAAATATGGCCTCGACAAGCCGATCGGGGTGCAATATCTCACCTATCTGGGCAACCTGGTGCAGGGGGATCTCGGTCCTTCCTTCAAGTACAAGGACTTCACCGTCAATGATCTGGTGAGCCAGGCACTGCCGGTTTCCGCCAAGATAGGCTCCTTCGCCTTTCTGTTTGCGGTGACGCTGGGGGTCACCTTCGGCACCATTGCCGCCCTCAAACAGAATACCGTCATCGACTACCTGTTGATGTCGTCGGCCATGGCCGGGGTGGTGATCCCGGGCTTTGTGCTGGCGCCCCTGCTGGTGCTGTTCTTCAGTATCCATCTGGGCTGGTTCCCGGCCGGTGGCTGGCAGGGTGGTGGAGTGCAGTTCATGGTGCTGCCGGTGTTCGGCATGATGATGTATTACATCTCCGCCATCTCGCGGATCATGCGGGGCAGCATGATCGAGACAATGAACTCCAACTTCATCCGTACCGCCCGCGCCAAGGGACTGCCGCTGCGCCACATCATCCTGAAACACGCGCTGCGCCCGGCCATGCTGCCGGTGGTCTCCTACCTGGGCCCGGCCTTCGTCGGCATCATCACGGGTTCCGTGGTGATCGAGACCATCTTCGGTCTGCCGGGGATTGGCCAGCTGTTCGTCAACGGTGCTCTCAACCGTGATTACTCCATGGTGCTCGGTCTGACCATTCTGGTCGGTGCCCTCACCATCACCTTTAACGCCGTGGTCGATATTCTCTATGCCTTTATCGATCCCAAGATCCGTTACTAAGCCGGGAGTACATCATGGTTGTCACAACTGAAAAACGCGAAGCCATCGAGGCGTTCGCCCAGAAAGTGGAAGTGGTGGAAGGACGCTCCCTGTGGAAGGATGCCCGTCGCCGTTTCCTGCGCAACAAGGCGGCCCTGACCAGCCTTATCATTCTCTCCATCATCGGCCTGGCGGTAATAGTGGGGCCCCATCTGTCCCAGTACACCTTCGACGATCCTGACTGGGGCGCCATGCAGACCGGCCCCGACATGGAGACCGGCCACTGGTTCGGCACCGACAGCCTGGGGCGCGATCTGTTCGTGCGCACCCTGCTTGGCGGGCGCATCTCGCTGATGGTCGGCATCATGGGGGCCATGGTGGCCGTCATCATCGGCACCCTGTATGGCGCGGCATCCGGTTTCATCGGCGGTCGGGTCGACAGCCTGATGATGCGGGTACTGGAGATCCTCAACGCCTTCCCCTTCATGTTCTTCGTGATCATGCTGGTGACCTTCTTCGGCCGCAACCTGGCGCTCATCTTCATCGCCATTGGTGCGGTGAGCTGGCTCGACATGGCGCGGATCGTCCGTGGTCAGACCCTGAGCCTCAAGAGCAAGGAGTTCATCGAGGCGGCCCATGTCTGCGGCGTCTCCAAGTGGAAGATCATCACCCGTCACATCGTGCCCAACGTGCTGGGAATAGTGGCGGTCTACGCCACCCTGCTGGTGCCGGGCATGATCATGTTCGAATCCTTCCTGAGCTTCCTGGGGCTGGGGGTGCAAGAGCCCATGACCAGCTGGGGCGCCCTGCTGGATGAAGGCTCCAAGTCGATGGAAGTGGCCATCTGGCAACTCCTGTTCCCCGCCGGTTTCATGGTGGTGACCCTGTTTTGCTTCAACTTCCTCGGGGATGGTCTGCGTGACGCCCTCGATCCGAAGGATCGCTGATAAAGCGGCGGAAAGAGCGTTGGAACAACGCGCCGAAGGGCCGCACAGTGCGGCTCAATCGGGCGGACAGCGCATCGGATCGACAGGAAAACGTCACGAAAGATCGATAAGGAGTTTTTATGAAGTTACTGGATGTAAAAGATCTGCGGGTCGAGTTCAAGACCCCGGACGGCAATGTGGTGGCGGTCAACGACCTCAACTTCTCTCTCTCTGCCGGCGAGACCCTGGGCATCGTCGGGGAGTCCGGTTCGGGCAAGTCCCAGACCGCGTTCGCCATCATGGGGCTGCTAGCCAAGAACGGCATCATCACAGGGTCTGCCAAGTTTCAGGGCGACGAGATCCTCAATCTGCCGGAGCACAAGCTCAACAAGATCCGCTCCGAGAAGATCGCCATGATCTTCCAGGACCCCATGACCTCGCTCAACCCCTACATGAAGGTGAAGGATCAGCTGATGGAAGTGCTGATGCTGCACAAGGGGGTCAGCAAGGCCGAGGCGTTCGAGGAGTCGGTGCGCATGCTGGATGCGGTGAAGATCCCCGAGGCGCGCAAGCGGATGGGGATGTATCCGCACGAGTTCTCCGGCGGCATGCGCCAGCGGGTGATGATCGCCATGGCGCTGTTGTGCCGGCCGCAACTGCTCATCGCCGATGAACCGACCACGGCGCTGGACGTGACGGTACAGGCCCAGATCATGACCCTGATGAACGAGCTCAAGCGCGAGTTCAACACCGCCATCATCATGATCACCCATGACCTTGGCGTGGTGGCCGGCATCTGCGACAAGGTGCTGGTGATGTACGCCGGCCGTACCATGGAGTACGGCAAGGTCAACGACATCTTCTATCGCCCGAGCCACCCCTATACCGAAGGCTTGCTGCGCGCCATTCCCCGCCTCGATACCGAAGGGGAAGTGCTGCCCACCATCCCGGGCAATCCGCCCAACCTGCTGCGTCTGCCCACCGGTTGCCCCTTCCAGGAGCGCTGCCACCGGGTGAGCGAGATTTGCGGCCGGCAATCCCCAGTTCTGACGCCGTTCAATGACGGGCGGGAGCGGGCCTGCCACTGGGTATCGGATGCCATCATCAAGGGAGTGAACTAAATGGGGACTGACAAGAAACTGCTGCTGGAAGTGTCTGACCTCAAGGTCCACTTCAGCATCAAGAGTGACAAGGCCTGGCCCTGGGCCAAACCCTCCGCCCTGAAGGCGGTGGACGGGGTGACCCTGCGCCTCTACGAGGGGGAGACCCTGGGCGTGGTGGGGGAGTCGGGTTGCGGCAAGTCCACCTTCGCTCGGGCGCTGATCGGCCTGGTGCCGGCCACCGACGGCAAGGTGGTGTGGCTTGGCAACGATCTGACCAAGCTCGACCAGAAGGCGCTGCGCGAGAAGCGTAAAGAGATCCAGATGATCTTCCAGGATCCGCTGGCCTCCCTCAACCCGCGCATGACCATAGGCGACATCATCGCCGAGCCCCTCATCACTTTCTACCCGGCCCTGCCAAAGGAGGAGGTGAAGGAGAAGGTGCGCGCCATGATGAGCAAGGTGGGGCTCTTGCCCAACCTGGTCAACCGCTACCCCCACGAGTTCTCCGGTGGTCAGTGCCAGCGCATCGGCATCGCCCGGGCGCTGATCCTCGAGCCCAAGATGATCATCTGTGACGAGCCGGTGTCGGCGCTGGATGTGTCGATCCAGGCCCAGGTGGTGAACCTGCTCAAGTCCATCCAGAAGGAGATGGGGCTGTCGCTCATCTTCATCGCCCACGACCTGTCGGTGGTCAAGCACATCTCGGATCGGGTGCTGGTGATGTATCTGGGCAATGCGGTGGAGCTGGGGACCGGCAAGGAGATCTTCGCCAATCCCTTGCACCCCTATACCAAGGCGCTGATGTCGGCGGTGCCCATTCCGGATCCGGATCTGGAGCGCAGCAAGACCATCCAGATCCTGGAAGGGGAGCTGCCATCGCCGATGAATCCGCCCTCAGGCTGCGTGTTTCGTACCCGCTGCCCGGTGGCAGGCCCGGAGTGCGCCAAGACCCGGCCTCAGCTTGAGGGCAACTTTGACCATGCGGTCTCTTGCCTCAAGGCCGATCCGCTCTGATGGATGAGTCGCAACGAAAAAACGGGGCGCCCAGGTGGCGCCCCATTTTTTTGCGAGGGAGATGAAGATGCCCCTTGGCGTTATCTTTTTCCGCTGTTACTATCCGCGCAACAAGGGGAGTAACTTCTCGCCGGTTTGTCGTCATTACGGTGCACCCATATCCTGCAGTGCACCCGGCAGCCGGGCAGTTGACGCAAGTCGGCTGTAAGTGAGACCTTGCCGAGAGGCAAGGTGTATCTGCTCTAGACGCGAACCCACTGCCTCCCGGCCGTGGGTTTTGTCGTTTTTGGGAGAAGTGAAAAATGGGTGAATGGTGGATGTGGGCCGGTTTCTTCAGCATAGTGCTGGTCCTGCTGTGGATTGATATCCGCTTTGTCGGCGGTGGCAAGGCGCACAAGGTGTCGCTGAAAGAGGCAGGCATCTGGTCCCTCATCTGGATCAGCGTGGCGCTCTTGTTCAACCTGGCCATCTGGTTCTGGCTGGATCACAGTGCCGGGCGCGAGATTGCCAACCAGAAGGGGCTGGAGTTCCTCACCGGCTACCTCATCGAGAAGGCACTGGCGGTGGACAACGTCTTCGTCTGGCTGATGCTGTTCGGCTACTTTGCCATTCCGGCCGAGCTGCAGCGCCGGGTACTGTTGTACGGGGTTCTGGGTGCCATCGTGATGCGGGCCGGCATGGTGTTCGCCGGCAGCTGGCTCATCGAGCAGTTCCACTGGATCCTCTACCTGTTCGGCGCCTTCCTGCTGCTGACCGGGGTCAAGATGCTGTGGGCGGCCGACAAGGAGCCAGATCTGGCCAACAACCCGCTGCTGGGCTGGATGCGCCGCCGCTTCAAGGTGACCGAGACCCTGGAGGGGGAGAACTTCTTCGTCTGGCGCGATGGGGTGCGCTACGCCACGCCGCTGCTGCTTATCTTGGTGCTGGTGGAGGTGAGCGATCTCATCTTCGCGGTGGACAGCATCCCGGCCATCTTCGCGGTGACCACGGATCCCTTCATCGTGCTGACCTCCAACATCTTCGCCATCATGGGTCTGCGTGCCATGTACTTCCTGCTGGCCGGCGTGGCCGAGCGCTTCGCCCTGCTCAAATACGGCCTGGCGTTGATCCTGATGTTCATCGGGGTCAAGATGCTGCTGCTGGATGTGTTCAAGATCCCGACCGGAATTGCATTGGGTGTGGTTGCGCTGATCCTGCTGGCCTCCATGGGGTTGAGCCTCTGGGTGACCCGCAAGAAAGCCGCTTGAACGCGGCAGACTATAAAGCACTGACAACAAGGGCTCCCGCGGGAGCCCTTTTTTATGGCAAAGAGTGGCTTAGCGCTTGATCTTCTTGGGGTTGGTGTAGCCCCAGATGGTGTACATGTCCGCCAGCAGGGCGCCGTTGTACTCTTCCAGATCCGCCTGTTTCACCTCGGCCTCACCCTGGCGGCCAAACAGCACCACCTCGTCACCGGGTTTGACCCCTTTGAGATCGGTCACGTCCACCATGATGGTGTTCATGGAGGTCTTGCCCACCACCGGCACCTTCTGGCCCTGGATCAGCACATAGGCCTTGTTGCTCAGCGCCCGGCGATAGCCGTCGGAGTAGCCAAGCGGCAGGTTGGCGAGCCAGGAGTCGCGCTTGAGGGTGAAGGTGCGGTCATAACCGACGGTGTTGCCGGCCGGGTAGTGGTTGACGGAGGCAACCTGGGTCTTGAAGGCCATCACCCGCTTGTACTCGGTGTAGGAGGGGATGGAGTCACCGTACAGCAGGCCGCCCGGGCGCACCATGTCGAAGTAGGCGTCCGGCACTTCCAGGGTGGCGAAGGAGTTGGCGGCGTGGATGGTGATCTTGCTGCGATCCAGCTTGCCCGCTTCCAGCAGCCACTGGGAGTCCAGCTTGAACTGGGCCAGACCCATCTTGACGTCCTCTTTCTCCTCCACCGGGAAGTGGGTCATGATGCCGACCGGGGTGATCCCCTTGAGCTTGAGCATGGCCAGCGCGTCTTCCTTGGAATCAGCCAGACGCAGATCGATGCCGTTGCGGCTCATGCCGGCGGAGTTGAGCGCGATGTGCACCGGGATATTGGTGTGGTGGCGCTGGGCGATGTCGGCGATGCCCTGGGCACTCACCAGGCTGCCAACCAGCTCCTCCATTTTGTAGGGCAGGGCCTGCTCAACCTCATCCGGGGTGGCGGCACGCACCCGCATCAGGCGGCCGGTGAAGCCCTTCTCGCGGGCCACACGGGCCTCTTCGTTACTGGCGATCCCGATGCAGGGGATGCCCGCCTTGACCACCGAGGGGACCAGCAGGTCGATGCCGTGGCCGTAGGCGTCCGCCTTCATGATGGCGCAGATCTTCGGCCCCTTGTCGCCGAGGCGATCCTTGAGGGTCTGGATGTTGTGCTCGAAGGCGCCAAGATCAACTTCCAGCCAGGCATTGCTGGCGGTCTGCACTTCGCCGTTGCGGTGATCGCTGGCGAGCGGCAGATAGGGGGCTGCGACGGCCTGACCGGCCAGCAGGCCCAGGATCAGGGTGGCCAGCAGTGTCTTCTTGTGCATGGGGTGGTTCCTTTCTTTATTGTTTGGGTTGAGGCGCATGACGGTCAGTGGGTGACCGTTTTCATGCAGATGGGATAAAGTGTAGCCAAGGCATTGTTATCGTTATGAACTTTGTCAATTTTCCACGGCGCTTTCCCGCCGGGGAGTGTAACGCAAGGTGCCGATCGTGGCACCTTCCGGGAGCCAATAGATGATGAGTCTTGAGTGTCGGGTACCACCGTTGCTGCTGTTTGGCCTGATCGTGGCGGCCATGCTTGGATGGGGCGCGGGTGACGTGAACGGTGGCTGGCCGCTACCGGCCCTGTTGCTGGTCATGCTCGGCAGCCTGTTCGGGCTGGGAGGCGTGCTGCGCTTTCGCCGCCAAGGCACCACGGTGACGCCGCTGCACCCGGCGCAGGCCAGTGCGTTGGTCACCGGGGGGATCTATCGTGTCAGCCGCAACCCCATGTACTTGGGGCTGCTCTGCTGGACCATGGCGCTGGCCTGTTATCTGGGTGGGCTGCTGGTGTGGCTCGGTCCGCTGCTGCTGTGGGGCTGGCTCAGTCGCTGGCAGATAGTGCCGGAGGAGCGGGCGCTGCAGGAGCGCTTTGGCGAGGCCTATGCCGATTACTGCCGGCGGGTGCGGCGCTGGTGCTAGGGAGCGTGCTGTTGCCATGAGGCATAAGAAAACGGCCCGCAGATGCGGGCCGTTTTGATGGGATGGCGGGGATCACGCCTTGGCGGTATCCACCTCGCCGAGCGGTGCGGTTTCCCCCAGGCTGTCTTCGCTCTTGGCCACCACGCTGGCGGCGATGGCATTGCCCAGCACGTTGGTGGCGGAGCGACCCATGTCGAGGAAGTGGTCGATGCCGAGCAGCAGCAAGATGCCCGCTTCCGGGATCTGGAACTGGTTGAGGGTGGCGGCAATCACCACCAGAGAGGCGCGCGGTACGCCGGCCATCCCCTTGGAGGTGACCATCAGCAGCAGCAGCATGGTGATCTGCTGGGCCATGGAGAGCTCGATGCCGTAGGCCTGGGCGATGAACATCACCGCGAAGGTGCAGTACATCATGGAGCCGTCCAGGTTGAAGGAGTAGCCCATGGGCAGCACGAAGCTGGCGATGCGCTTGTCACAACCGAACTTCTCAAGCCGGTCCAGGGTCTTGGGATAGGCAGCCTCGGAGCTGGCGGTGGAGAAGGCCAGCAGGATGGGCTCGCGGATCAGGGCCAGCAAGGTCAGCATGCGGCGGCGGATGAACAGGCTGCCCATGGCGATCAGCAGCAGCCAGAGGCAGCCCAGTGCTAGGTAGAACTGGGCCATGAAGGTGCCGTAGGTGGCGAGGATGCCGAGCCCTTCCTTGGCGACCATGGCGGCGATGGCGCCAAATACCGCGAACGGCGCGAAGTTCATCACGTAGCCGGTCACCTTGAGCATGATCTCGGCGCCGCTGGCCATCATCATCACCACTGGCTTGGCGGCGTCCCCCAGGGCGGCGGCGGCCAGCCCGAAGAAGAGGGAGAACACCACGATCTGCAGGATCTCGTTGGTGGCCATCGCCTCGACCACGCTTTTCGGGATGGCGTGGGTGACGAAGTCCTTGAGGGAGATGGCAGTGGCGACCACGCCGGAGCTGGCGGTGTCATCGGGCAGGGAGAGGGAGAGCCCCACCCCAGGCTGCATCAGGTGAACCATCACCAGTCCCAGGGTCAGTGACAGCAGGGAGGCGAGCATGAACCAGCCGAGGGTCTTGACGCCGATGCGGCCCACGGTGCGGGTGTCGCCCATCTTGGCGATACCGACCACCAGGGTGGTGAACACCAGGGGAGCGATGATCATCTTGATCAGACGCAGGAAGATGTCGGTCAGCAGGGTGATGTCGCTGGCAAAGCCGGCGGCCTGGTCAGGAGCAAACATCCGATAGCCCTGACCGGTAAGGATGCCAACCAGCATTGCGATGAGGATGGCAGCCGTCAATTTGTTCATTTTCATGGGGTGGGTCCCAGTTTTGATGAGTGCAGAGCATTTCAAGTGGCAAGGGCGCCACTTCAGTCCGTTTTTGTGATCCGAGCCGTAGATTCCTGACAGCCGGTGTGCTGGCAGCATGCCTAATCCGGGGGGGTAAATCCAGCGCCTTGTAGCAGAATTTTATCTTGCTATTAGGTGTATGTGATATGAATCTTGCAATTTGCCTATATTAATCGCTGTTTATTTTGATGTTGGCAAGATAATCAGCTTTCAGGCTTTGGTCGTTTCTTGCCCGTTTGGCGAGGGTGAAGACCAGCAGCGCCGAGATGCGATGCTCCACGATGCACTGATCCAGAAAGGGGTCCGGTTCGTCATCATCGAACCCGAACAGGGGGCGGCTCGGGGTCACCCTGACCGCATCCCGCTGCAGGGTCAATTCATTGACCTCAAGCCACTGATAACCTTCGGCTTGCGCCACTTCACCCGCCCGTTTTAGCACGTACTTGCGGGCGGTTTCCCGGCTCACCAGATCGTTGCCGACAAACTCCAGCTGCCACTTGTCCGGCCCGAGCCGGGTCTGGGAGAAGCCAGTCTGGCCGTTCCAGAACGAGGGCTTGCTGTGATAGGGGGTGGCACAGCCGAGCAGCAGGGCAGCGCAGAGGCAGGCCAGCAGCAGGACGGGCACAGAGGGACGGGGAGAGGGCATCTCGATCACCGGTTGGCAGCAGAGGGCTTCACTACAGCACAAAGCCATGGGGGGCACAATCGGTGGGCCGCTTCCTGCGGTGGCGCGCCTGAAAGAAAAAAGGCCTTGTCGTTTGACAAGGCCTTTCTCGGGGAATGATGGTCGGCGTGAGAGGATTTGAACCTCCGACCCCTGACACCCCATGACAGTGCGCTACCTGGCTGCGCTACACGCCGACGAAGTCAGTCTGAGCTGACGGGGGCTGAGTTTATGGAGATGGACCCGACCTGTCAACAAGGAAACCGCGGTGGCGGTGCGTTCGCCTGCTTTGCGAACAATCGGCGCTCAAAGTGCCGCCACTTGCCCAAAATCCGCTCATGACGGGGTTGAGAACCGCTTAAAGCAAGCAGGCCGCCCGGGTGGGCGGCCTGTGATGGTGCGGTGGTGACGGTGGCACCGATTGGGAGGGATCAGCGGTTGAAGGTGAGCCGCTTGCCCAGCACCTCGTTGGTGACCTGACCGTTTTGCCAGGCGATCTGGCCGTTGACCAGGGTCATCTCCACCGTGCTGTGGAAACGATAGCCGTTGAAGGGCGACCAGCCGCACAGGTAGAGCAGGTTGCTGTCGTTGACCACGTAGGGCTTGCCCAGATCCAGCAGCACCAGGTCGGCGAAGTAACCCTCGCGGATGTAGCCGCGATCCTGCACCTGGAAGCGCTCGGCTACCGCGTGGGAGGTTTTCTTGACGATGGTCTCCAGCGAGAATACCCCGTTGTGGTAGAGCTCCAGCAGGGCCAGCAGGGAGTGCTGCACCAGCGGTACGCCCGACGGCGCCTTGAAGTAGCTGTTCTGCTTCTCTTCCCAGGTGTGGGGGGCGTGGTCGGTGGCGATGATGTCGAGCACGTCATTGCGTACCGCATCCAGCAGGGCATGCTGGTCGGCGGCGCTCTTCACCGCCGGGTTGCACTTGATCTGGCTGCCCAGGGTGTCGTAGTCCGCCTCGTTGAAGAACAGATGGTGAACGCATACCTCGGCGGTGATGTTCTTGTCCTTGAGATCCTTCAGATCCGGGGTGGCGGTGAAGAGCGACAGCTCTTTCGCCGTGGTCAGGTGCAGCACGTGCAGCTTGGCGCCGTACTGCTTGGCCAGGGAGACCGCCAGGCTGGAGGATTTGTAGCAGGCGTCGGCGCTACGGATGCGGCCGTGCTCGCGCATCGGCACATCTTCGCCCCACTTGGCGCGGGCTTCGTCTTCCAGCACCTTGATGGTTGGGGTGTCCTCGCAGTGGGTGACGATCATCACCGGGCTCTCGCGGAAGATGGCGGCCAGGGTCTCCTGATTGTCCACCAGCATGTTGCCGGTAGAGGCACCCATGAAGATCTTGATGCCGCAGGACTGTTTCGGATCGAGCTTCTTGATCTCTTCCAGGTTGTCGTTGGTGGCGCCGAGGTAGAAGCTGTAGTTGGCAGCGGAGGAGTTGGCGGCTATCTGGTATTTGGCTTCGAGGGCATCGAGGGTGGTGGTCTGGGGATTGACGTTGGGCATTTCCATGAAGCTGGTGGTGCCACCGGCCACGGCGGCCCGGGATTCACTGGCGATGGTCCCCTTGTGGGTCAGCCCCGGCTCCCGGAAATGGACCTGATCATCGATCATTCCTGGGATGAGGTGACGGCCCGCGGCATCGATCACCACTGCATCGGGGGCACTGATATCCGGGGCGATGCGGGCGATCCGTTCCCCCTCGATCAGCACGTCGGAGGCATAGATGCGGCCTTCGTTGACCAGGGTGGCATTCTTGATAAGCAATTTGTTCATGGGGGGTTCCAGTTCCTTTGCCGATAATCGCGGGTCATAATAGCGCAAACCGCCCTTTCTCTGTAGCAAGGCCTGACTGATGAAGTTATTTGTAAAAGATTTGACCGTGATCGACTCCAGCTACCTGTGCGAACGCCGCGGTATGGTGGGGGAGAGCTGGCTGGTGGACATCGAAATGAGCGGCGAGCTCAACGAGATGAGCATGTTGCTGGACTTCGGCCGGGTCAAGAAACTGATCAAGTCGATCATCGACGACGAAGTGGATCACAAGCTGCTGGTGCCGACCGAGTGCCCCCTGGTGCAGGTGGCCCAGCTGGACGGTGACGAGAGCACCGTCGATCTGCTGAGGCCCGGTCGCTCCATCCACCTGCGCTGCCCGAGCCAGGGCTTCGCCTTCATTCCGGCGCCCCAGGTGGACAAGGAGTCCGTCACCCGCTATCTGCTGGCGGTGCTGGCCAAGCGGTTGCCGGGCAACATCAAGGACTTGTCGCTGACCCTGCGCCAGGAGGCCATCGACGGCGCCTTCTACCACTACAGCCACGGCCTCAAGAAGCACGACGGCAACTGCCAGCGCATCGCCCACGGCCACCGCTCTCCCATCGAGATCCACGTGGACGGCGAGCGCGACCAGGAGCTTGAGCTCAACTGGGCCGAGCGCTGGGCCGACATCTATCTTGGGACCGACGAGGATCGGGTGGCCCTCGGCGATCTTGCGTTGAGCGAGCAGGCCAAAGCCATCCTGCAAGAGGCTGGCGAACACTACGTCGGCTTCAAGTATGTGGCGCCGCAAGGACTGTTCCAGCTGGCCATGCCGGCGGCTGAGGTGGAGATGATCGACACCGACACCACCATAGAGCTGCTGGCCCACTACATCGCACGCGAGGTGAAGAAGAGCGTGGGCGACAAGTTCGTCAAGATCGTGGCCTATGAAGGGGTAGGCAAGGGCGCCATCGCCTACGCCTGATCCCGCGCCGCTTGCCAGTAAAAAAACAAGGCCCCGCATCTGCGGGGCCTTGTCGTTGCTGGGGCTGGCGTGGGCGTCAGGCGCTGAGCCTAAAGCGCTTGACCAGGCTCTCCTGCTGCTCGGCCAGCGAGTCGAGCTGCTGGCTGGTCTCGGCCACCCGCTCGATCCCCTGGTAGTTGAGATCCGAGATGTCGGAGATGCGGTTGAGGTTGGTGGCGATGTCGGCGCTGGTGGCCTGCTGCTGCTCGGCGGCGGAGGCGATCTGGCTCGACATGTCGCTGATGAGCACCACTATGCCCTGCACCTCCTCCATGGCGTTGTTGGCGTGGGAGCTCTGATCCATGCAGCTGTCCATCTCGCGGGAGCACTCCTGCATCACGGTGACCGCCTTGGCGACCCCCTGCTGCAGGTTCTCGATCATGGTCTGGATCTCGCTGGTGGACTGGGCGGTGCGCCCGGCCAGGCTGCGCACCTCGTCGGCCACCACCGCAAAGCCGCGCCCCTGCTCGCCGGCCCTGGCCGCTTCGATGGCGGCATTGAGGGCCAGCAGGTTGGTCTGCTCGGCAATGCCGCGAATGACGTCGAGGATGTTGCCGATCTGGCCGCTCATGGCACTTACGTCGCCAATCACCTTACCGGTCTGCTGCAGCTTGCCCGCCAGCTGATGGGTGGTGGTGATGTTGCCGGCCATCACCTTGCGGCCGGTCTCGGAGGCTTTCTCCACGTCCATCACCCGCTCTAGGGTCTGGTTGGCGGCCTGGGCCACCTCGCGCACCGAGGCCTCCATCTGGGTCATGGCGGCGGCGACCGAGGCGGTCTCTTGGCGCTGTTTCTCCAGATCCGCCCGCACCGATTCGGTGGTGTGGCGGTTGTCATGGGCGGCGTTGTTGAGCTGGTTGGAGGCCTGGGAGAGCTGGCTCAGCACCTCGCCCATCTGCTCGATCAGCAGGTTGACCTGGCTGCCGAGCCGGCCGAATTCGTTGTTGCTGCGAAAACCGATGCGCTGGGTCATGTCGCCCTGGGTCACCTCGGTCAGCACCCGCAGCAGCTCCTTGAGCGGACGGCGAATGGCCTTGCCGAGGGTGTAGGCCACCAGGATGGCGATGGTGATG
This sequence comes from Aeromonas sp. S15(2024), assembly GCF_041402265.1. Taxonomy (NCBI): domain Bacteria; kingdom Pseudomonadati; phylum Pseudomonadota; class Gammaproteobacteria; order Aeromonadales; family Aeromonadaceae; genus Aeromonas; species Aeromonas sp. S15(2024). Next base: position 129,053 of record NZ_JBGLQY010000007.1, read on the forward strand.
GCGATGACCAGCGCCACCCCCTGGGTGAGGGTGCTCTGGGTCTGCACCTTGCCGGAGGCACGGATGCTGTTGTTCATCAGCTGCTGGCTCTGGGCGGTGATCTGCTCGAGCTTGCTCTGGATGTTGACGATGAGCTTGCCGGCCTGCTTGCTCTGCTCGCGCATCCGCTCTTGCTGCTGCATCAGCGCCAGGTACTGGGCCAGCACGCCGTCGCTGGCGGTGGTGTCGCGCACGAAGCCGTGCACGTAGTGGCCCATGTTGTTGTCGAACTCCTTGAGCTCCCCCTGCAGATCCTTGATGGTGCTGTTGAAGCCCTCGATCTGCATCTTGTTGCGCTTGAGCGCCGCCTCGATGGGGGCGGGGATGCTCTGGTTGAGGGCATCCATGGTGGAGAGTTCAATGGCGGAGAGCTTGGTGGTCAGGGTCTCGGAGAGCATCTTGATGAAGCTGTCGTCGATGGTGATCATCATGTCCCCCAGGTTCTTCTTGAACTGGGGCAGGCTGACCTGGAACTGGCCCTTGGCCTGGTTCACCTTGTAGAGCCGGCTGAGCAGGGCCTGGTGTTCGGTGGGCAGGGTCTCGGTCAACTGCAGGTAGTCCTTGACCAACTGGTTGAGCGCGCCGAGCTCACTCTGCAGCTCCGGGTGTTCCGCCGCCTGTTGGGCAAGGGTGGCGAGGGTCTTGTCGACCTGCGTCTTGGCCTGCTGCAGCTCGGCCACTTCGGCCGGGATCTGCTTGAGATCCTGCTCGGTCAGCACGTCGGTGAGCCACTTGTTGGCGCTGAGCAGGCTGATCTGGGTCTGGCTGCTGGCGATCACCAGCGGCATGGTCTGCCGGGTAACCTGATCCAGCGCCTGATTGAGCTCGCTCTGGCTGCGGAAGGTGAGTACCGAGGTGGCCGCCATCACGGCCACCAGGATGGCAAAGCCAAGATAGACCCTCTGCAAGATGGAGAGGTCTGACATTGTTTGTTTCATTATTGTCCCGCTGTATATGCAAAAGTCCCTTGCCTGAATACCCCGTCCATTTGATACCCTGCTACCACTGTGGGCGAGCAACGTCGGCAGACGTCTTCCGGCTATCGGTATTTTTAACAATAACTGAAGAGAATGGGACAACGGCTGTGTCAAATGTCGGCTTGTGTCACACTTGCCGGGCCTCGATGACGGGCGTTGGAACCGCTTGAGACAGGCATTGAATTTTCTTTTTCATATAAAGGAGTTATCCATGGCGCAAGAAACCATTTTCAGCAAAATCGTCCGCAAAGAGATCCCCGCCGACATCCTTTATCAAGACGACCTGGTGACCGCCTTTCGCGACATCCAGCCCAAGGCCAAGACCCATATCCTGATCATCCCCAACGTGCTGATCCCCACCGTCAACGACGTGGAGCCGGATCACGAGCTGGCGCTGGGCCGGATGTTCACCGTGGCCCGCAAGCTGGCTAGCGAGGCGGGCATTGCCGAGGATGGCTATCGCCTCATCATGAACTGCAACCGCCACGGCGGGCAGGAGGTCTACCACATCCACCTGCATCTGGTCGGCGGCCAGCCGCTGGGACCCCTGCTCAGCCTGTGATGCCGCGCCTGCCACTGGCCGGTCTGTTGCTGGCCGGTTCCCTGCTGGGGGGCTGCGCCTCCCACTGGCAAGACATGTTCGTCTCTTATTCCGATCAGATGGTGCCGCTGCGCAACCAGCTGCTGCTGGGCCATGCCGCCGAGGCGTTGCCCGAGGTGCGTGACTCCACGCCGGGGGACGATACCTATGTGCTGGACCGCCTCGAGCAGGGGCGCATCGCCTGGCTGGCGAGTCAGGATGCCGCCAGCAAGCAGGCTTTTGCCGCCGCTGACAGCCGGTTGGCGTGGGAAGACAATCAGGCCGAGTACCGGGTCAGCCAGGGGCTGGCCCAGGCGGGCAGCCTGCTCACCAACGACCAGACCATGGCCTACCGGGCGCCCGATTACGAGCGCACCATGCTGCACCACTATCTGGCTCTCAACTACCTGCAGCGCGGGGATGCCGAGGGCGCCCTGGTGGAGGTGCGCCGTGCCAACCAGGTGCAGGAGCAGGCCCTCAAACGGCGAGCCGACGAGGTGCGCAAGGCAAAGAATGAGAGCGAAGAGGCCGAGGCAGAAGGGGAGATGCGCCAGCTGATGTCGCGCGGCGCCCCCGAGCTGGACCGGCTGATCGGGCGGGTCAAGAACGGTTTCCAGAACGCCTACACCTTCTATTTCTCCGGCGTGCTCTATGAGGCGGCTGGCGATCTCAACGATGCCTGGGTCGACTATCAGCGTGGCTACCAGATAGTGCCGGACAACCGCAGCCTGCAGGATGCCTTGCTGCGCCTGGCTGTGCTTCGTGGTGCCGCGGACGAGATACGAGAAACCGAGAAAAAGGTGGGCCGCAAGGCACCGCCCCTGGCCAAGAGTCAGGGTCAGCTGGTGGTACTGTTTGAAGATGGGCTGATCCCGGCACGGCGCGAGCTGTTCCTGCCGCTGCCTATCTCCACCTCCGGCGGCGATTTTCGCACCTTTACCGTCGCCATCCCCTATTACGATAATCGGGCCAGCGACACCGGGCCGCTCACGGTGTCGGTGGGCAAGCGGGTCGAGCAGACCAGCGAGCTGGTCAGGCTGGAGGCGCTGGCGGCCAAAGATCTGCAGGAGCGGCTGCCCGGCATGCTGACCCGCCAGGCGCTGCGATTGGTGGCCAAGGAGCAGGTGCGGCGTACCGCCGCCAAGGAGGGGGGCGATGTGGGCAATATTCTGGTTGGCATCTTCAATACCCTCTCGGAGCGGGCGGATACCCGCAGCTGGCTGACGCTGCCGGCCCAGGCATCGAGCTGGCAGGGGATGCTGCCGGCGGGTGACGTGAACCTTACCCTGGGTGCGGGGGCAGCGCAGCGGCAATTGCCGCTCACCATCCACCAGGGGCGCACCACCCTGGTGTGGGTGCAGCGCCTCGGTGCCGGGCTGACGACGCGGGTGATGCCGCTGTGACGGAGAACGATGGCAATACACATGAGTGACCGGTCGGGCCCCTCGGGGTCGCCGGCAAGGAGAACAAGATGAAAGCACACGGGTTGGCTCTGGGCCTGGTTCTGCTGCTGGCAGGCTGCGCCACCAATACCTCCGGCGTGGCGCTCTATGGGGCGGCGGGCGCCGCACCAGTGGCGGAGCAGCATCAAAACGTCAATGTCACCCTGACCGAGCTCAGCCGGCGCGAACAGAACGGTCTGCTGCAGGTCAATGTGGCGGCGGCCAGCACCCAGCGCGGTGACAACAAGCTGCAATACCTGTTCTATTGGTATGATGAGGCGGGGCAGGAGGTGGCCAGCGATGGCCGCGGCTGGACGCCGCTCAAGCTGCACGGCTATCAGACCCGCACCCTGTCTGCCCTGGCGCCGAGCCCGGCTGCCCGGGGCTACCGGATTTACGTACGCGAAGTGATTGAGGAATCCTACTGATGAAAATGAATCATGCCCTGCTGATCCTGACCGGCGCCCTGCTGCTGGGCGGCTGCTCCAGCACCACCGTCAGCTATGGCGATCCGACCGAAACCGAGACGGTGACCGTCGATTACGGTTCCAGCGATCTGCAGGCCATCGCCGACAAGATGGCGGATTCCATGCTGGCGTCGCCGGCCACCAGCGAGATCACCGCCGGCGGCCGTCCGGTGATGTTCATGGACTCCATCCGCAACAAGACCTCCGAGCACATCGACACCGAGGCCATCACCGACACCATCCGCACCAAGCTGCTGCGCGCCGGCAAGTTCCGCTTCGTCGACATGAGCAAGGTGGCGGCGGTCAAACAGCAGCTCGAATACCAGCAGAGCAGCGGCATGGTGGATCCCGCCTCCATGGTGCGCCTGGGCAAGCAGACCGGCGCTCGCTACATGGTCTATGGCAACCTCGCCAGCATCGTCAAGGACAACGGCAAGGTGAAGGATGTCTACTACCAGATGACCATGAACCTGATGGATCTGCGAAACGGCGAACTGCTGTGGGCCGATCAGAAAGAGATCCGCAAGCAGGCCAAGAAGTCCACCTTTGGCTGGTAAGTCGAGTGAGGCCTCTCTGGCGGCCGCCGAGCGCGCCCTGCTGGCCCGCCTGCCGCCACCCTGGCGCTCGGGTCGGCTGGAGCCATTGACCAGCGGCCTGACCAACTGCAACTATCGACTGCGCCTCCCCTCGGGGCGCAGTCACTTTTTGCGCCAGGGTCATCCCGATCCGGTGCGCCTTGGCATCGATCGGGCCACCGAATGGCAGCTCTATCAGGGGGCCGTGGGGCAGGGGCTGGCCTTGCCCTGCCATCACAGCGATCCCGCCACTGGCCTGATGCTGCTGGATTGGTGCGACGAGCCGAACTGGCTGGTGGCGCCGCCCCCGGCCGAGGTGCAGCCGGCGCTGTTGGCCGGGGTGCTGACGCGGCTGCACCGGTTGCCGGTGCCGAGCGTGGTGATGGCGGTGCGGGCTCACAGCGCCGGCTATCGTGGCCGGCTGGCCCGGGTGCCGACCTGGTTGCCGGCGCTGGAGCGGGGGCTGCTGGCCAGCCGCGAGCCTGCCGATTGCTGGCTCCCTTGCCATCATGATCTCAATCCGGCTAATTTGTTGGGGAGCCGGCCCTGGGTCATCGACTGGGAGTATGGCGCCGCCGGGCATCCCGGTTTCGAGGTGGCCAGCATCCAGCGCACCCACAACTGGCAGGAGGCCCAGCGCGAGGCGCTGGAGCAGGCCTACAGCGAGCGGGCGGGGCAGTCGGTCAGCCCGCGCGGCTTTCAGAGCCGGGCCTTTTTGCCCTGGGTCGACTACATAGGTCTGCTGTGGGCGCTGCTGATGGCCGAGCAGCAGCCGGGGCCTGACTACCAGGCGCTGATCGATCTCAACCGGCAGCGGCTGGAGTAGAGGGTCAGGCATTGTGAATCATCCGTTTCGTCAACTTTGTTTCATCAACATTGGAGCCCTGCATGGTGACCACCTTTTCCTGGCGCAAGCCCAGTAGCTGGAGTCTGCTGCTGCTCTGTCTGCTGCTGGCTGGCTGCTCCACCCGGGTCGTCTATTACTGGCTCGACGTGGCCATCGTCTGGCAGCTGGACGACTACTTCTCACTGGATCGCAGCCAGAAGCGGCTGCTGGACAACGAAGTGAAGGGGTTGATGGCCTGGCACCGCCAGTATGAGGTGCCGCGCTACGCCAAGGATCTCGATGCGCTGGCCAAGGCGGTGGCGAGCCCCATGACCCCGGCCCAGGTCTCCCGCCATCTGGATGCGGCCCAGCAGAGCCTGACCCGAACCCTGGAGGACACGGTGCCGCGGGCCGTGCGGCTGGCGCGCACCCTGACCGAGGCGCAGGTGGCCATGTTCATGAAGGACAGGCTCACCCGCCAGGCCGAGCGGGAAAAGGAGTTTGCCGACAAGCCCAGGGAGGAGATGCTCAAGGAGTTTCGGGACAAGATGAACGAGCGGCTGGTGTTCTGGATTGGCGAGGTGAAGCCGGCCCAGGCCCCGCTGGTGGCCCAGTGGGCCCAGTGGCAGTACGAGCTGCAGGCCCCCTGGCTTGAGTTTCAGACCGCCTGGACCAAGGAGCTGGATCGGCTGATGAAGCAGCGCCAGAGCCAGGACTTCGGCGCCCAGCTCACCGCCCTGCTGCAACAGGGGGACGGTCTGATGGATGGTCGCTTCACCGGCTATACCGATCAGTCGCGCCAGCGCACCGTCAACTGGCTGAGCGATCTCAGCCAGTCGCTGGATATCTCCCAGCGAGCCCACCTCTACAGCCTGCTCAAGGGCTATGCCCGCGATTTCAGGCAGATGTCTGAGGGATGATGGTTGCGGCCAGCCAGTGGGGAAGGGGGTTGGCGACCCCCTTCATCCTTGTTCCAACGGGCCCCCTGTGGTAGTTTGCCCTTTCTATTATGCGGGAATTAACTTTTTGAACCTGATCGACAAAGTGAAACTGGTGCTGATGAGCCTGCTCATCTCCCTCGCTCTGTTGTTCTCCACTCTCTCGGTGGAGGGGTTTTCCCTGCCCGTATCCCTGCATCACGCCCAACATGGTCAGTTGATGGATGGCGCCGCGGCGCCGTCCGACGCAGGCCAGGTGAGCCACAGTGCCAGCGACAGCGACGACGGGGTCGTCAAGTTCGTCAGCTCCCACCAGAATCACCTGCTGCGGCTCGAACACTCCCTGCGCAGCGATCATCAGCCCGGCAGCGTGGTGTACGAGCTTGTCACCAGCTGGTCCCAACAGGCGATCCTGCTGCTGCTGTGCGGCCTGCTGTTCTATGCCGCCCTCTTCTATCGCAAACACAGTTTCCGCGATCGGTTTGCCACCATCCATCGGCACCGGTTGCAACGCCAGCACCTGCAATACCGTTTCTGTCAGAGTTACCTCGCCTGATCCCGATGGGGTCCGGTCCTTCATACCACCTCATCGCCGCCTGATGCCTGCTCACCGCGCGTGAACGGGCCACTGTCTCATTCCTGTTTTTTTGCGTGCCGCCAGCGTGGCGAGTGCGCCGCCTTCTCCTGACAGAGGCTGATTTCATGAGAAAAAAGAGTCGTATCACCCTGAACCGCATGAACATGTGGCAGTACGCCCTGCTGCTGCTCATGCTGCTCACCTTTACCTTTTACTCCCTGCCCACCTTCTTCGGTGAGCAGCCCTCCCTCGGTCTGCACGGCCAGACCAGCCTGACCGAGGCGCAGCGTACCCTGCTGGCCGACAACCGCATCGAGCCGCTCAAGCTGGTGCAGCAGGGCGAGCGGGTCGAGCTGGTGTTTGCCAGCCAGGCCGAGCAGCAGCGCGCCAAGCAGCTGCTGGAGCAGCAGGGCCATGACAGCTCGGCGCTGACCCTGGAGTTCTACTCCAACGCCCCGGGCTGGATCAGCCAGCTCGGCGCCGCCCCCATCAAGCTCGGACTGGACTTGCGCGGCGGTTCCCAGCTGCTGATCGGGGTCGATCTGAGCTTCGTTATCGACAACCAGACCAAGAACCTGGTGGACATGCTGCGCACCCAGTTTCGCGAGGCGCGCCTGCGCGGCGCCAACGTGGCCCGGGTGAGCGAAGGGGAGGTGAGGGTGACCCTGCCGGAGGTGGCCGATCAGGCGCCCTGGCTCACCATCATCAAAGATTCCGCCGGCACCCGGCAGGATCAGTGGACCCTCAAGCGCAGCGGCAACGAGCTGCGACTGGTGATGAGCGAGGCCGAGCGCACCCTGCTGGCCAACAACGCGGTGACCCAGAACCTGTCGATCCTGAAAAAGCGGATCAACGAGCTTGGCATCGTCGAGGCCTCGGTCCAGCGCCAGGGCCAGGACGGCATCCGCATCGAGCTGCCGGGGGTGCACAATCCCAAGCAGGCGAAAGAGGTGATCGGGGCCACCGCCTCGCTGGCCTTCTACGAAGCCCAGGCCGACAGCCGCTTCTTCATGGCGGATCGCAGCGGCCAGGCGATTGGCTTGGCTCGCAAGCCGGTGCTGACCGGTGAGCACATCGTCGATGCCCGCGCCAACATGGGCGAGATGGGGCAACCCCAGGTCAACATCGTGCTCGACAGTCTGGGCGGCAGCAAGATGAACCAGTTCAGCCGCCAGCACGTGGGCAAGCCGATGGCCACCGTCTTCACCGAGTACAAGACCAACGCCCAGGGCAAGCTGCGGGCCCAGAGCGAGGTGATCAACGTCGCCACCATCCAGACCGCCCTTGGCAACCAGTTCCGCATCACCGGGATTGGCAGCGTACCGGAAGCCCAGGAGCTGGCCATGCTGCTGCGGGCCGGCGCCCTCACCGCGCCCCTCAAGATCCTGGAAGAGCGCAGCATAGGCCCGACCCTGGGTCTGCAGAACATAGAGGCGGGCTTCACCGCGCTGGCGTTTGGCATGGCGGGCATGATGCTGTTCATGATGGCCTGGTATCGCAAGTTCGGATGGGTCGCCATCACCGCGCTCATTGCCAACCTCTTGATGCAGGTAGGCATGCTGGCGGTGCTGCCGGGCGCCGTGCTGACCCTGCCGGGGATCGCCGGCCTGGTGCTCACCGTTGGCATGGCGGTGGATACCCATGTGCTCATTTTTGAGCGGATCAAGGACCGGTTGCGGGAAGGGGGCTCGCTGGCCAACGCCATCGACTTTGGTTATCGCTCCGCGTTTCGCACCATCTTCGATGCCAACATCACCACGCTCATCTGCGCCGTGGTGCTCTATGCCATCGGCTCCGGGCCTCTGCAGGGCTTCTCCATCACCCTGATCCTGGGCCTCATCTCCAGCATGGTGACCGGCATCTGGGGCACGCGCGCCATCATCAACCCCCTGTGGGGCAAGAGCAGCGCCAAGCTGCTGAGGGTGTGACCATGACTGACCACCACCTGTGTCATCACGCCGCGCGTTCGAGCCTGCTCCGCGCCCGCGTCACGCGCTTCCCTGCGGGAAGCCAGAGCCATCTGCTGTCGAGGGAAGAAGAATGCTGAGAATGATCATTGCCATGGGGCTGACCCGCTGGCGTTACATCGGCCTGTGGGCCTCCGTGCTGCTGACCGTGGCGAGCATCGCGGTGCTCGCCATCAACGGCCTCTCCCTCGGCCTCGACTTCACCGGCGGCATCCTGCTGGAGTTTCGCATCCAGACCCTGAAGGAGGCCCATGAGCTCAACGCCCTGTTGACGGCTCCCCTGGCGGGCGTGGTCGAGCTGCACGGCGCCGGCGTGCCCGGCGAGTGGCTGATCAAGCTGCCGCCCCACGAGCTGCCCTGGCCGGCCGAAGAGCTGGCGGTGATGCTGGGTCAGCAGCTCAACCTGCCGGTGGAGCTGCTGCGCACCACCATCGTCGGCCCCCAGGTGGGCGCCGAGCTGTTCCAGCAGGGGATGTTGGCGGTGCTGGTGGCTTCCTTGGCCATCTCCGCCTACCTGGCGGTGCGTTTCGAGTGGCGCCAAGCCATCGGCATCCTGGTGTCGGTGCTGCACGATGGCCTGGTGGCGCTGGGGCTGCTGGCGCTGTTCAACATCGAGTTCGACCTCAACGTCATCGCCGGCCTGATGGCGGTGATCGGCTACTCCCTCAACGACAGCATCGTCATCTCCGACCGCTTGCGGGACCTGCTCAGCTCGCGCACCCAGATGGGGATCCACGACTGCTCCGACGTGGCCATCAAGGCCACCTTCAGCCGCACCATGATTACCTCGGGCACCACCCTGTTCACGGTGGGGGCCCTGCTGCTGTTCGGTGGCGACGCCCTCTATGGTTTCTCCTTCACCCTGTTCGCCGGCATCCTGGTGGGCACCATCTCCTCCATCACGGTGGCTTCAACCGTGCAGGAGCTGCTGGGTCTCACGCCGCAGGCTTACCAGAAAAAAGAAGAGGAGCTGGCGGAGGCGGCGTGACCTTCATCGACGGCCACCAAACTGTGGGCCTGCCGGGTCATCCCGAGCGAAGATAAATAGCGAGAAGGAAGACGACATGTCTTCCTTCTTTTTTATTGGCTGGCCGGCACAGCCGTAGCCGGGTCTTTTTCGCATTCAGATTCAGCCAGCGAGGGTATTTTCGGGCCTGGATCTGACCATCGGCAGCGGGTGAAGCGCGAGGGCTGGCAGCAGTGACAGATGTGCAAGGATGCGCACATTTTACGGGCCATCCGGAGGTTGCCCATCGTCTACACTGCAATGGAGTTTATTAACGGAGTATGCCTTTATGAACATTGCTCGCCGGCTTCAACTCATTGCCCTGCTGGTTATGCTGGCCCTGACCTTTCTCAGCTGGTTCAGCATCAACCGACTCTCTGCTGCCGACACTGATCTCGGCTATGTCACCGACAATACGGTGCCCAGCATCTCCCTCATCAAACAGGTACAAGCCGATTTTTACGCATTGCACGCCTTGATCCAGACCCATGTGCTCAATACCGACAACAGCAAGATGAATCAGATTGAGACGGGCATTGCAGATCTGCGTACTGAAATCCGCTCTCTGTTGCAAAAATACCAAGCCGATATGCTCTCCAATGAAGAGGATCGGCAACTGACGACGGATGATCAGCGCATCATTGAGCAATATTATCAGGAGATAGAAAAGGTCCTGATATTGTCTCGTGATAATAAAAACACCGAGGCCAGAGACTTTATCGCCAGCAATGTCATGCCACTGTTCGAACAGTTTTCCAAGGCCATAGATAAACATGTGAAATTCAACATTGATTTGGGGGCGGTAGTCAAACTGCAGGGTGAAAAGAACTACGACAATAGCCTCCAGACCATGCTGTTTATTTCTTGCGGTACCGGAATATTGACCCTGGTGCTGTTTATCTGGTTGTTTAGACAGGTCGCCAATCCACTGCGGCTGGCGATGGCGACGCTCTCCGATATTCAGCACAATTTGAACTTTACCTTGCGGGCCAAGGTGGCCCAGCAAGATGAGATTGGCCTGACCCTCTCGGCCGTCAACCGTCTGCTGGACACCTTGCAGCAAACCTTTACCGAGTTTTCAGTGGGCAGCCTGCAGATAAAGAGCACGGCCGAGTCGCTCTCCCAGGCGGCCCATCACCTTGCCTCGTCGGCGAGCCAGGCCAACGATGCCACCAGTCTCATTGCCGCCGGGGTGGAGGAGATGACGGTGAGCATCACGGATATTTCCCAGCGAACCCAGGAGGCCAGCCGCATCACCAATGAATCCGGCAAGCTCGCCAGCGATGGGGGGACCACGATAGACAGAACGGTGAAAGCCATCAACGAGATCGCAGAGGCCATTCGTCAGGCTTCCAGCGAAGTGTCGGCATTGGGTGATGGCATTTCCCGGATCGGTGGCGTGGTGAACGTGATCAGCGATGTGGCGGGGCAGACCAACTTGCTGGCGTTGAATGCGGCCATTGAAGCCGCGCGAGCCGGTGAACAGGGTCGAGGTTTTGCCGTGGTGGCTGACGAGGTACGCAAACTGGCGGAGCGGACGGCCCAATCAACCAGGGAGATCTCGGAGACGGTGGAGGCGATTCAACAGGGCTCCCAGCTCACGGTGACCAAGATGGTTCAGGTGGAAGAGAAAGTAGCGCAGGGGGTGGCCATGGCCACTGAAAGCGGGGAGATCATTACCCAGATCCGTCATGCTTCCCATCGCGTCATGGATCAGGTCGGTGAGATCACCATCGCGATTCGCGAACAGAGCTCGGCGGCGGAGTCCATTGCCCATCAGGTGGAGCAGATTGCCCAGGTCGTCCAACAGACCAGCAGCACGGCGGAAGAGACATCGGCTGCGGCGGAAGAGTTGAATGTGACCACCGAGAATATTCATCAGCAGATCTCTCGTTATCGCATTCAGTGATCACGATGGGTGCCAGCTCCCCGCCACATGGCGGGGATTTTTTTATGGGTCAGAAACCTGACCCCGGTTGCAGCAGGAAGGCTGCCTCTTCCTCTGTGCTCGCACGGCCCAGGATGGCGTTGCGGTGGGGGAAGCGGCCAAAACGCTCGACGATCACCTGATGGCGGCGGGCAAAGTCGGCAAAGCCGGCGAAGGTCTCCCGCGCCGGGCCCTCAGCCTGTTCGGCTGCCAGTCCCTCGAACAGGGTCACGCTTCTGGCCTGCTGCTCGCGGGATTCGGCGTGTTCCAGCGGCAGGTAGAAAAAGACCCGCCCCAGCGGTGGCAGCGCCAGATCCGCCCCCAGCGAGAGCCCCTTGAGGCAGAGATCCCGCGCCTTGGCATCCTGGGCAAAGGCGGCCGGGGTGCCGCGGTGGATGTTGCGCGGCAGCTGGTCCAGCAACAGGATCAGGGCCAGCCGGCCCTCGGCCGATTCGGCCCAGTGGGCGAGCTCACCGGCGGCTGCTGCTGCGGCCTGGTCACCGAAGCGACTGGCGAGCAGGGCGTCGGTGGCGCTGTTTTTGCCCCACCAGAGGGGTGCTTGGCGTTTGGCGCGGGTGACGTCGTCACTCTCTTCGCCAAACCAGAATGCGATCAGCGGTTGCCAGGGTTGCATGGAATACTCCTTGGGCCTGCGGGCACCGGATGAAACAAGGCCAAATGACCCTGATGTGGTTGCTGCCGAACGGGCAGCTTCTGGTTACACTGTGCCATCTTTTCCCGCAATAGGGATCCCCCTTCGGCCGGTATCGCTCTCGACATCGGCAGTTGCCGCCGGTGAACCGTGGGACCCTGACTACCCTGATGAGGATTTTCTGATATGGCCGGAACCAGTTTGTTGGCCCTGCCGGGCGATATTGCCAGCGTACTCGATGACATGGCGCTGATGACCAAGGTCGTGGCCAACAAGGGCGTGGTGTGCTGCGGGAAGCTCTCTTCTACTGACATAAGGATTCTCTGATATGGCCGGAACCAGTTTGTTGGCCCTGATTGACGATATTGCCAGCGTACTCGACGACGTGGCGTTGATGACCAAGGTGGCGGCGAAGAAGACTGCCGGGGTGCTGGGGGACGATCTGGCTCTCAACGCCGAGCAGGTCTCCGGGGTGCGTGCCGAGCGGGAGCTGCCGGTGGTGTGGGCGGTGGCCAAGGGGTCGTTTCGCAACAAGCTTATTCTGGTGCCGGCCGCCATCGCCATCAGCGCTTTGGTGCCCTGGCTCATCACCCCGCTCCTGATGCTGGGGGGCGCCTACCTCTGTTTCGAGGGGGCCGAGAAGCTGGCCCACAAGTTTCTGCCCCATGAGGCGAGCGAGGGGGAGGCGCATACCGCATCTATTCCCGATGATTTGGTCGCCTTCGAGCAGCAGAAGGTGAAGGGGGCCATTCGCACCGATTTCATCCTCTCGGCCGAGATCATCGTCATCGCCCTCGGCACCGTGCAGGGAGCCAGCCTGGCACTGCAACTGTCGGTGGTGGCGGGCATTGCCGTATTGATGACGGTGGGGGTTTACGGCCTGGTGGGGCTCATCGTCAAGCTCGACGACATCGGCCTGCACCTGCTGCAAAAGCCCGATGGTGGCGCCCTGCGCCGGGCGGTGGGGCAGGGGCTGCTGGTGACGGCGCCGCGGCTGATGCACCTGCTGGCGCTGGTCGGCACCATCGCCATGTTCATGGTGGGGGGCGGCATCCTGGTACACGGCTGGCCTTTTGTGCACCACCTGATTGAAGGGGCTGCCGCTGCCGTGGCCACCCTGCCTGCGGTCGGCGCCGCCCTCGCACTGGTGACGCCGACCCTGCTCAACGCCGTGGCCGGCGTGGTGGCCGGGCTGGTGCTGGTGCTGGCCATGACCCTGGTGAGCAAGCTCAAGCCCGCCAAATAGTGCCAGTGACCTGACTGTCGGCGGGGCATTTCCCGCGATGGAGGGCCATCCCGTCAGATACTGTCTCGTCTGTTGCCTCGGATGGGGGCTAGGCAAGGGCCGGCCTCCTTTCGTACTATCCGGTTGACACCCGCTCACAGAGGCGGGGTCAACCCACATGGATGCAAACAGACAAGGAACGTCATGAAACCACCCGTTTGGCTGGATGATCACATCTATGCCACCCCTGACTGCCCGGCGATCGACGCCGACTTCCAGCGTGCCCGTGAGGCCATGAAGCGCCTGCACCCCCTGCTGGATGAACTCCCCAAGACCAACGACACCAATGCTTTGCGCCATCTGCTGCGGGCCATCCGTGCCTGCTGGCGCGAGGTACGCCTGCTGGAGTGGAACTGGCAGACTTACGGCTACAACCGGCTCAGCCGGGACGGGCGCGACGAGGCGGCCCGGCTGCTGCTCTCCCGCGGCCAGCAGTTGCAGGCAAGCCTGGCCCAGCTCTGCAAACCGGTGGCCCTGTTCTGGGTGCGTGCCCCCGAGGAGCAGGTACGCTCCCTGTTGCAGGATCCCGAGCTGTTCGAGCTCGCCTACGCCATTCGCCACGACCGGCGCCAGCGGGATCAGTGGTTGTCGCTCGAGAGCGAGCAGTTGATCGCGGGGCTGAGCGTGGATGGCCTGCAGGGGTGGGGGGATCTCTACGGTAGCCTGGTCGGAAGGCTCAGGCCGGTGGTGGAGGGGCAGCCCATGGGGCTGGCCCAGGCGGACAACCTGCTGGCCCACCCGCAGCGGTCTCGGCGCGCCGCGGCCTGGCAGGCCATCCAGGCGGCCTGGGGGGCGGAGCAGGAGACGGTGGCTGCCATCCTCAACGCCATCAACGGCTGGCGCAACGAGCTGGCTCGCCTGCGCGGCAAGGAACGCAAGTGGGATGCGCTCGATCTCTCCTGCCATCAGGGGCACCTGGAGCGGGCCACCCTGGAGACCCTGATGACGGCGGCCGGCGAGCACAAGGAGCTGGGGCGGCGCGCCCTGCGCGCCATGGCCTGCGCCCAGCAGATCAACGACTTCGCCCCCTGGGATCTCTATGCCCCGGCGCCTGTCGGGGCGAGCAGCCTCATCAGCTTCGAGCAGGCGCTGACCCTGGTGGCCGATGCCTTCGCCGGGTTTGATCCCGAGATGGGGGCGTTTGCCCGCATGATGGCGGCCAATGGCTGGATTGACGCTGCCCCGAGCGAACAGCGGCGCAACGGCGCCTACAGTACCGAGTATGCCGAGCCGCCCGAGCCACGGGTGTTTCTCACCTTCGAGGGGACCCTGGACAACGTCATCACGCTCGCTCATGAGTTGGGGCACGCCTGGCACAGCTGGCTTATGCGGGAGTTGCCGCTGGAGCAGCGTGACTACCCCAAGACGCTGGCAGAGACAGCTTCCCTGTTTGCCGAGGCGCTGGTGCGCGATGCCCTGCTGGCGGCCACCGACAACATGGAGCAGCGCCGGGCCATCGCCTGGCTGGATGGGGAGCGGGCCGCCAGCTTGCTGCTCGACGTGCCGGCCCGCTTTACCTTCGAACGGGCCCTGGTGGCGGCGCGGGAGGAGGGTTATGTGGGGGCCGGCCAGCTGCGGCAGATGATGAAATCGGCGCAGCAGCAGTGGTATGGTGACACCCTGAGTCAATATGACGAGCTGTTCTGGGCCAGCAAGGGCCACTTCTCCATCGCCGAGCTCGGGTTCTACAACTACCCCTATCTGTTTGGCTACCTGTTCAGCCTGGGGCTCTATGCCCAGCAGGCGCGGGCGGGGCGCGAGTTCGTCCACGCCTATCGGGAGCTGCTGCGCGACACCGGCCGCATGAGCGCAGAAGAGCTGGTGGAGAAGCATTTGGGGGTCGACATTCGTGAGCCTGCCTTCTGGCAGGAGAGCCTCGATTATGTGGAAGAGGCGGTCGCCCGCCTCGAGCGGCTGGTGTAGGTAGCCCGGCCGTTTTTATCCTGGTGGCGGGCCCTGTGGCTCGCCACACGCATTCAACGGGGCCCGGCCCCGCAACCTGATGACGAGCGTTTGATGCAGCAACGAATCTACCCACAACAGTGGCAAAACCAGCATATCTATCCCGCCCTCGACTGCCCGCAGGTGAGCGCGGATCTCGCCCTGGCGCGCGCCAGTCTGGAGGAGCTCGGCCAGTTTATCGAGGGGCTTGCCGCCGCCCGGGCCAATGCGCAGGCGCTGCAGGATTTCCTGCGCGAGGTGCGGCTGCGGACTCGGGACATTCACAACATTGGCTGGAACCTGGCCGTGCTGGCGGCCTGCCGTGGCAGTCAGGATGCCCGCGACGAGCTGGCCAAGCAGCTGGCCTCCCGTGCCCGCGCCCTCAATGCCGATCTGTTCAAGACCCTGGCCCCGGTCGAGGATCTGATGCTGGCCCTGCCGGAACCCGAATTTGAACAGCTGATGGCCGACTCCCTGCTGGGGGAGGAGGCGTACCGGCTGCGCCACGAGCGCCTTTTGCAGGATCAGCGCCTGCCGGTGGAGGCTGAGCAGTTGGTAATTGGCCTTGGTACCGACGGCCTGCACGCCTGGGGTAACCTCTACAACGATCTGGTGGGCAAGATCCGGCTGGTGATCGATGGCCGCGAGATGGGGCTGGCCGAGGCGAGCAACCTGCTCTCCAGCCCGCTTCGGGCCCTGCGCCGGGAAGCGTTCGATGCCATCAGCGCCGGCTGGGAGGGGGAGCAGGAGACGGTGGCCGCCATCCTCAACGCCCTCAACGGCTGGCGGCTTGAGCTTTCGCGCCAGCGCGGCCGCAGCCGCCAGCTCGATGCGCTCGATCTCTCCTGCCATCAGAGCCACATCGAGCGGGCGACCCTGGATACCCTGATGCAGGAGACCTGGTGCGCACGGGGGCTCGGTCAGCGGGCGCTGGGGCTGATGGCCGAGCGCCTCGGCATCGAGGAGCTGGGGCCGGAGGATTTGTTTGCCCCGCCGCCGGCCGCGGTGAGCCGCGAGATCCCGTTCGAGGAGGCGATCGAGATCATCGCCGAGGCGTTCTCTCGTTTTGATCCCGAGATGGGCGAGTTTGCCTGCATGATGGCCGAAAAGGGGTGGATCGATGCCGCGCCCACCCCCAACCGGCGCACCGGGGCCTACTGCACCAAGTTTGCCGAGCCGGTGGAGCCGCGGGTCTTCATCACCTATGCCGGCACCATGGACAACGTCATCACGCTGGCCCACGAGCTCGGCCACGCCTGGCACAACTGGCTCATTCGCGATCTGCCCATGAGCCAGCGTCGTTACCCCATGACGCTGGCGGAGACCGCCTCCATCTTCGCCGAGACCCTGGTGCGCAGCGCCCTGTTCGAGCAGGCGCAGACCCCCGAAGAGCAGCAGGCCATCGCCTGGGCGGAAGCCGACGGCGCCGCCACCTTCCTGGTCAATATCCCGGCTCGTTTCGATTTCGAGCGCGCCCTGGTGGCGGAGCGGGCGTCTGGCTATGTCTCGCCGGCGCGGCTCAAGGCGCTGACCGACGAGGCCTGGGGTCGCTGGTACGAGCAGAGTCTGTGCCGTTATCACCCCCTGTTCTGGGCGGCCAAGGCGCACTTCTCCATCGCCGGGTTTGGCTTTTACAACTACCCCTATCTGTTCGGTTATCTGTTCAGCCTCGGCGTCTATCAGCAGCTGATGAATCGCCAGAAAGCCGGAGAACAGAATGTGGCCCAGGCCTATCGCGACCTGCTGCGCGATACCGGCCGCATGAGCGCAGAAGATCTGGTGGCCAAGCACCTGGGGCAGGACATTCGCCAGAGCGCCTTCTGGCAGGGGAGCCTGGCGCTGGTGGAAGCGGCGGTGGAGCGCTTCGCCCAGACCCGCGGCTAGCGCAGTGTTGCTGAATGAAACCGCCGGGCAGCCATGCTGCCCGGCGGTTTTTATTGGGCGGGTTTGCCCGGTTGCGGCTGAGCGGGCGGGCGCACCGGCCCTACCAGCAGGGGCCTCGGCTGGTGGCGCAGGTCCGGCTGGTAGCCGTTGAAAAAGAGGTTGAGCAGCACCGAGCTGAGGGTGGCCAAGAGGATGCCGCTATGAAACAACGGCTGCAGGGCAGCGGGGAAGTGTTGGAAGAAGGCGCCGGAGACGGTGGGGATCATGCCTATCCCTAAGCTGATGGCGACGATGTAGAGGTTGTGGCGATTGCTGTTGTAGTCGGCCCTGGCCAGGATGCGGATGCCGGTGGCCAGCACCATGCCGAACATGACTATGCCGGCGCCGCCGAGCACGAAGGGGGGAATGGAGGCGACCAGCACCGACATCTTGGGCACCAGGCCGAAGGCGAGCAGGATCCCCCCCGACATGACGCAGACCCAGCGGCTCGACACCCCGGTCACGCTCACCAGCCCGATGTTCTGGGAGAAGGAGGTGTGAGGGAAGCTGTTGAAGATGCCGCCTATGATGGTGCCGATGCCGTCCACCCGCAGGCCACGCACTATGTCGCCCCGGCTGGCCGGGTGGCCGACGATGTCGCCGAGCGCCAGAAACATCCCCATCGACTCGATGAAGGTGATCAGCATGATGACGGTGAGGGTGGCGATGGAGATGGGATCGAAGGTGGGCCAGCCGAAGGCGAACGGCACTATGGGAGCGAACCAGGCCGCTTCACTCAGGCCGTCCAGGCTCACTTCCCCCATGGCGATGGCCACCCCGAAGCCGAACAGGATGCCGAGCAGCACCGAGATGTTGCTGAAAAAGCCCTTGGTGAAGCGGGTCACCAGCAGGATGAAGGCCAGCACCAGAAAGCTGGTGCCGATGTAGCGCAGGCTGCCGTACTCGGGGTTGCCCTTGCCCCCCGCCATCCAGTCGATGCCTACCTGCATGATGCTGATGCCGATGGAGGTGATCACCACCCCGGTCACCACGGTGGGGAAGAGCGGCATCAAGCGGCCGATGAGCGGCACCAGCAGGGTGGAGAGGATGCCGGCGGCGATGGTGGCGCCAAAGATGCCGGTCAGCCCCAGCGCCGGGTTGGCGCCGATCGCCAGCATGGGCATGACGGCGGCGAAGGTGACCGACATGATGACCGGCAGGCGGATCCCGGCAAAACGGCCGATGCCAAGGCACTGCAGCAGGGTGACGATACCGCAGCAGAAGAGATCCGAACTGATGAGATACGAGATTTGATCCTTGGGCAGCCCCAGGCTGCCGCCGATGACCAGCGGCACCGCCACGGCGCCGGCATACATCACCAGCACATGCTGCAGGCCGAGGGTAAAGAGCTGGCCGGGGGGGAGCAGGCGCTCCACTTCGTCGATGGCGCGGCCCTTGGCCGCCCCGGGGGGCTGGGTCTGGTGCATGAACAGATCACTCCTTGCGACCCGGCGGCTCTGGCCGGGCAAGATGGGGCAGGCTGGCTGTCCCGTTCATGGATGAGGACCGGGTCGACCAGGATCCGGCCACGCAGACGAAGGTCGCCTTCGCGCTGCATCACAGGGGGAGTGCAGGAACCGTGCTCGGTCGGCATGAATGGGGGCCTGTTGGCCCTGTTCATGCGCATTTTTGCAGGCGGGATCACGCTTGACAGCATCGATGGCTGCCAATCGTTTTCCTACCGGCAGGGGAGGGCTGTCAGATTGGTAGCCCGGTTATCATTTCGGTCGGTCTGGCTCTCAGATTGATAGCCGATGGCGAGCCGGTTCCGCCGCTCTGGTTTCATCCGCAACAGAGGGCGTGATCCAAAGCAAGAAAGTTGGATGTTTTGGTGGCGCAGGGCCCTGCCGCTAGGGTAGTTTCGATAAAACCGACACAGATCCTGAGGTCTTATCCATGATCATCTATCTGCATGGCTTCGATGCCACCAGCCCAGGCAATCACGAGAAAGTGCTGCAGTTGCAGTTTATCGATGATGATGTACGTTTCGTGCACTACAGCACGGTTCACCCCCGTCATGACATGAGCCACCTGCTCAAGGAAGTGAAGAAGCAGCTCGACATGAGTACCGATCCCAAGCCCCTCATCTGCGGGGTGGGACTGGGTGGTTATTGGAGCGAGCGCATCGGCTTTCTGTGCGGCATCAAGCAGGTGATCTTCAACCCCAACCTGCACCCCGAGATCAACATGCAGGGCAAGATCGACCGGCCGGAAGAGTACGAAGATATCGGCACCAAATGTGTGTCTGAGTTTCGTAGTAAAAATTCAGGAAATTGCCTCTGCATCCTTTCCGTTCAGGATGAAGTGCGCGATAATGGCGAAACTGAGCGTGAATTGAAGAATTATTACAACATCGTGTGGGATGAACGAGAGACGCACAAGTTCAAGAACATCTCTCATCACCTGCAGCAGATGAAGGCTTTCAAAGAAGCCTGATTGATCGTCACGTCATGGATTCAACTATCAAGGGAGCCGATGGCTCCCTTCGCTTTAATGGAACCGAGGTAATTAACCATGACCAATATTGTTGTCGTCGGCGGCGGTGCCGGCGGTCTGGAGCTGGCTACCAGCCTGGGCCGCAAGCTGGGCAAGAAGAACAAGGCCAAGATCACCCTGGTTGATCGCAACCGTACCCACCTGTGGAAACCCCTGTTGCACGAAGTGGCCACCGGCTCCATGGACGCGGGTATCGACGCCCTGAGCTACCAGTCCCACGCCAAGAACCACGGCTTCGACTTCCAGCTCGGTACCCTCACCGACATCAAGCGCGACGAGAAACGCATCGTGCTGGCGAAGATCGTCGACGAGAACGGCGACATCGTGGTCAACGAGCGCGAGCTGCCCTACGACTACCTTGTGATGGCCATCGGTTCCGTCTCCAACGACTTCAACACCAAGGGCATCAAGGATCACTGCATCTTCCTGGACAGCCCCTCCCAGGCGCACCGCTTCCACAACAGCATGATGAACCGCTTCCTGCAGTTCGCCACCGAATACCAGCCGGGCGACAAGGTGAAGATTGCCATCGTCGGCGGCGGCGCCACCGGCGTCGAGCTCTCTGCCGAGCTCTACAACGCGGTGGAGCAGCTCTACGCCTATGGCTTCAAGAACCTGACCACCGACAGCCTCAAGGTGACCCTGGTGGAAGCGGGCCCCCGCATCCTGCCGGCCCTGCCGGAGCGCATCAGTGGCGCCGCCCATCAGGAGCTGGTCAAGCTCGGCGTGGACGTGCGTACCGCCACCATGATCACCGAAGCGACCGCCGATGGTCTGCACACCAAGGATGGCGAGCTGATTGAAGCGGATCTGATGGTGTGGGCGGCCGGTATCAAGGCGCCGGACTTCATGAAGGATATCGCCGGTCTTGAGACCAACCGCATCAACCAGCTGGTGGTGAAAGAGACCCTGCAGACCACCCGCGACGAAAACATCTTCGTCATCGGTGACTGCGCCGCCTGCCCGCAGCCGGATGGCAAGTTCGTGCCGCCGCGCGCCCAGTCCGCCCACCAGATGGCGACCCAGGCGTTCAAGAACATCCTGGCCAAGATGAACGGTGGCGAGCTCAAGCCCTACCTCTACCACGACCACGGTTCGCTGGTGTCCCTGAGCCGCTTCTCCACCGTGGGCAGCCTGATGGGCAACCTGATGCGCGGCTCCATGATGGTGGAGGGCTATATCGCCCGTCTGGTCTACATCTCGCTCTACCGGATGCACCAGATTGCCCTGCACGGCTACATCAAGACCGGTCTCATCATGCTGGTGGGCCGCATCAACCGGGTGCTGCGCCCGACCCTGAAGCTGCACTAAGCAGCCTGGGGCAAACGTGCTGGGGCGACAATGACCCCGTGCACCATGCAACGCGCACCATGAAAAAGGAGAGGCCCTGGCCTCTCCTTTTTTGTTGCGGTCGTATCAGGAGGCGTCCACCTGCAGGGTGCGCACCTCGGTGAGGGCGGCGGTGAAGAAGAGCCGCGCCAGTTCCGGATCCCCTTGCCCGGCATCGCGGGCGACGTTGGCAATGTCGCCACCGAGCAGGGTGATGGTGTTGCCCACCTTGCTCACTCGATCGATGAGAGAGCCGAACTGCTGGGAGAAGGCCGTCGTCTGGCCGAGGAAGCCTTGCTGACGCTGGATCTGCCCCTCAATCTGGTTTACCTGCCCCTCCAGGCTGCTCACCTTGTTCTGGGTCTGCGTCAGGGTGACGGCCAGGGCGATGAGGCCTGGCAGCCCCAGCAGTCCCAGCCCCAGCAGGTAGAGCTTCTTCTTGTTGAGGGAGTCCAGCTCCTGCCGGGCGCCGGCCAGGTTGGACTGCAGCCCGGCGATGGTGGCCTGCAGCTCCACGCCGATCCGCTGCAACGCTATGTTGTCCTGCGTGATGCGATCGTTGGCCGCCTGGCTGGCGGTCAGGGTCTGGGCGGTCAGGGTCTGGATAGGGGTTATCTCCTGCTGGACCTGATCGACAAACGCCTTGAGGGCGTCTGGGTTGAAGGGGCCGCTATTGGCCAGCTGCTGGGTCAGTTGCGTCTCCAGGCGGCCAGCAAACGCCAGCACCTGCTGCTGCATGGTTTGCACCTGGGGCAGCAGGGCCGCGACCACCTCACCGACGTTCTGCTGGATGTTGACGGCGTTTTGCGGCAGCCCGCTGAAGGACTGAATGGTCGCTTCGGCCTGCTGCATGTTGGCAATGGATTGGGAAAGAATGCCGTTGCTCATGGGGTCTCCTTGTGAAAGAGGGCGGCCAGGCCGCCCTCCCGGGGGTTAGGCGGCCAGGCGCGCCACGAAGTTGGCGATGGTGTCGGTCTGCGGCACTTGCAGCGGGCTCACGCCGGCCATCTGGGCCTTGATGGTGGTCACGTCGGTGAGCACCGTCTTGACCGTGGTGTCGGCGGCGGTCAGCCAGAGCTGGCGGATGTCGTCGCCGCTGGTGATCCCCTTGTCCAGATCGGTGATCAGGCTGCCCAGATCGGAGGTGAGGGCGTCCCAGGCGTTGCTCATCTGGGTGGCCGCGGTGACGGCGTTTTGCGCCTGCACCTGCAGCCCCTTGTAGCCGTTGCCGATCTGGGTGGCGATCAGTACCTCGCTGTTGAGGTTGCTGCGTTTCTGGTACAGATCCTGGCGGGTACCGAGGGAGTTGTGCAGCACGATGGCGCCAGCCGTGATGCCGCCGGCCCCGGCCACCATCATGGCGACCCCGCCGATGACCACCGGGGTCGAGGTGCCGGCGGTGACGAAGTCCGCCACGGCGCCGATGGCGGTGACGAAGGCGCCGCCAATCACCAGCAGCCCCCCGGCGACGATGCCGGCGATGGCGCCGTCGATGGCCGCGTTCACCTTGTCGATGTCACCGTTGAGCTGGGCGAGTACCCCGTTGTCCCCCTGCACCTTGCTGTTGAGGTTCACCACTATGCCCTGGAAGTTGCTGGAGTCGGTGATGAGGTTGTTGTTGAGATTGACGATCACCAGACGGGTGTCGGCGGAGAGCCGTTGATACTCGGTGGCCTGCTCCTTGATGACGCTCAGTTGCCTGAGCCATTGCGCCTTGGTGGAGCCGGGCGGCAGCACGGCCGGAATGGCGTTTTGCAGGGCAAAGTAGTTGGAGATGTTGCTGATGTTGGTGATGATCTGCGGCTGGACGGTATTGAGATAGAGGTCGGCGTGCCCCTTCGCCAGATCGAGCCCCTGGTTGATCTGGGTCTGGTTGTCCTTGAGGTTCGGGAACTGGCTGAAGTCCACCGGCACCTGCTGCTTGACGCTGTTGCAGTAGGTCTGGATCTGCAGGGCCTGGGAAGCCTGGTTGGCCATCCCCTGGTCCATGGTGATGGTTGTTGCGTTGGTCATTTGGCGTGTCCTTGCGTGGTGGGATTAAGCGTCGGGCAGGATGCCGTTGCCGGCGTAGGCTGCCTTGATGTCGTCAACCTGGCCTGCGAGCAGCAGCCAGGACTGGGTGTTGAGCGCCAGGGTGCGCCGCAGCTGGCGCACGTCGTCGGGGCTGTTGAGGTCGGCGACCACGGGTACCGCCCCTTGATAGGCGTCGGCCACCTTCTGCCAGCCAGCCGGCAGCTGGGTGACGGCATCGGCAACCCGGCTGTAGGTGTCGACAAACAGCTGGTTTTGCGCCTGCACCGACTTGGCCACGCTCAGCAGGGTGTTGGTGGCGGCCAGCGCCTGGTAGGCCTCGGCCAGTTTGTCGGTGTTGGTCTTGAGCTCGCGGGCCGCCAGGCTGGAGCCGGCAATGCCCGATGAGATCGCCTTGAGACCGGAGACCATGTACTGGGTCTGCTGGTCTGTCTGTTTGGCTATCTCCTGCGACGTGGCGGGTTTGGCCTCCTTGTCGGCCGGTTTTTGTTCCAGCGTCAGCGAGGTGACGATGGCCCGCCCCAGCTGGTTGACCCCTTCACCGGCCTTGCCACCCTCATCGACGATGGCCTGAATATTGGCGGCAATCGCCTGGTTGAGGGCATCAATGATCTCGGTCTGGCGCTTGGCATCGGCCATCAGATCCTGCTCGAGCTGGGTGATGACGCCATTGAACTGCTCCATCAGGGGGCGCAGGGATCCCCAGGCCACCTGCACGCGGGTATTGAGTGCCTGGGCATTGAGCCGGTAGCTCAGGGCCTGATCGGCGAGAGACGTCAGCTGCTCGGCCAGCCGGGCGCGACCCGCGAGCACGGCGGCGTCTTCTTCCTGGCCAAGCAGGCGATTGAACGCGGCGACCAGGGCGTAGAAGTTGGAGCCGTTGCTCAGCAGGTGGATGAGGCCGGACAGGTTGGTCTGCTGGTAGTAGCGTGCCTGACTCATCATCTGGGCCTGGTAGGCCTCGATTTTGACCGCGAGGGTGGAGTCGATCTCGCTGTTGGCCAATGACTGCTGCATCAACAACAAGTTCGCATAGGTCTGGTTGAGCAGGGCGGGCGAGGTCGCCGACAGGTAGGCTGCCAGCAGACCCTGATCCCCCAGATCCAGGGTGGCGATCGTGGTCATGACATGGTCTCCATGGCGGTGTCGGCGAGCTGGCTGGCGGGGGAACATACCCCCGGTGCGAGGGTGGGGTGAGGTAGTCGGGTATCCTGCTGCATCATGCTGCTCTCCTCATGAGAAGTGGGTCTGTCTCCGGTCCATGGCCGGGACAGACTCACCCTAGGGAAAGGCAAAATGAGCCACAACTGACACTTTTGTCACTTGATGTTTGAGCCGGATCGGCTAATGAAAGGGGCTGTCGGAGCAGGCCATGCGGCGGCTCGATGTCGCCTTCCGTCGCTGAATGTGGACAGGTGCCACGTCGTCGACGCGCACGGGATCCGTGCTGGCAGGCCCGTGCCGCCATGCTCCACCAGGGGCAAACCGGGTCTCCCTGCTTGCCTGCTCCCCCTTGGCTGCTTTAGGCTGTCCCCCAGTTCAATCCACAAGGAAACCCAGATGATCCTCTCAACTACCCCCACCCTGGAAGGCAAGACCATTCGCGAGTACCGCGGCATCGTGGTGGGTGAAGCCATTCTCGGCGCCAATGTGTTCAAGGATCTGTTTGCCGGGATCCGCGATATCATCGGCGGCCGCGCCGGCGCCTATGAGAAAGAGCTGGCCCGGGCCCGGGAAATCGCCTTCGACGAGCTCAGGGAGCGCGCCGCGGCGCTGGGTGCCAATGCGGTGGTCGGCATCGACATCGACTACGAGGTGGTGGGGCAAAGCGGCAGCATGCTGATGGTCAGCATCAGCGGGACCGCCGTGTTGGTCTGACGCCTTGATGCCATGAAAAAACCGGCAACCTGCTGCCGGTTTTTTATTGCGCTCTTCCCAGCGGATGGGGGATGCCAGCGCCCTGACATGTACTTGCCCGCCTGCCTGTATTGTGTTGTTCGCGTCCATCATACTCATGACAAGAGAGTCAGCTCGAGGGTGCAATCATGCTCCATATTCTGCGCTGGGTATTGCTGTGGTGCTGGCTGGGGAGCGCCATGGGGGCCACCATTCAGGCGGTGACGGAGGAGCTCCCCCCATACAACTATCGGGACAAGGACGGCCAGGTGACGGGGCTGTCGGTGGATCTGCTCAAGCGAATGCTGGAGGTCAGCGGCATCGGGCTCGACCGCAAGGGCATCCAGCTCCTGCCCTGGGCGCGGGCCTATCAGATGGCGCAATATGACCCCAATACCGTCATCTTCAGCATGATACGGCTGCCCGAGCGTGAGGCGCTCTTTCATTGGGTCGGCCCTATCGGGCCTCGCGTCACCTGGGTGTATCGCCTGGCAAAGCGTGACGATGTGGTGGGCCATCAGCTGGCTGACCTAGCCCCCTGGCGGATCGCGGTGGTACGCGACTCGGCGCTGGCCATCGAACTGGCGGAGAAAGGGCTCAATCTGGTGCTGGTGCACGACGAGGACGACAAGTTTCGCATGCTGCTGCATGGCAGGGCCGACGTCGCGCCAGCCATGCAGATGGGGGCCGCCTACCACATAGAGACCTTGGGCCATCACTACTCGGAGTTTGTCCCCATGTTTGAGTTTCAGGAGACCAAGTCGTTCTATTTTGCCTTCAGCCGCAACACGGATGCCGCCATTATCGAAGGCCTGCAGGCTGCGCTGGAGCAGATGCACCGCGATGGCTCCTTTGACGAGATAAGCCAGGCATGGGGGCGTCGCTTCTGGGTTCAGCCGGCGGGCAAGTGAGCCACGCTATCTCCCATGCGGGTCTCGACTTCGTGATCACCAGCCGGGTGGCGTCGGTTACTATCTGATCTGCCATCTTTTCTTGGTGCCTTGACGGCCATGTCATGGTTATTATGAGTCCTTTCTTGTGGCTGCCATGCCCTGGATGGCCAGATCTGGAACAGGACCGTTTGCGATGACAATACTCAAGCCGCCGGGGCTCAAGCCCGGCGATACCATCGGCTTTTTCTCCCCCTCCAGTGCGGCCACCGCCTGGGCGCCAAACCGCTTTGCCCGTGCCGGGGCGTTTCTGGAAGGGCAGGGCTTCAGACTCAAGGCGGGCAGCCTCACCGGCCAGCGCGATCACTGGCGCTCCGGCTCCATCGCCGCCCGGGCTGCCGAGCTCAATGCCCTCATTCGCGATCCAGAGGTGCGCTGCATCATGTCGGTGATTGGCGGCAGCAACTCCAACTCCCTGCTGCCCTATCTCGATTTTGATGCGCTCATGCGCGACCCCAAAATCATCATTGGCTACTCCGACGTGACGGCCCTGCTGCTCGGCATTCATGCCCGCACCGGCCTCGTCACCTTCTACGGACCGGCGCTGGTGGCCTCTTTTGGCGAGCTCTCGCCGCTGGTGGACGAGACCCTGGCGGGCTTTCGCCAGATCTGCCAGGCCGGTGGCGCCGCCGTGCCTCACACAGTGCCGACCCCGGCGCAATGGACCGAGGAGCGGCTTGACTGGGAGCAGCAGAGCCGGGCCAAGCAGTGCCGGCCAAACCGGCTGATCTCGGTGGGCACAGGTCGGGTGCGGGGCCGGCTCATTGGCGGCAACCTCAACACCCTGGCGGGGATCTGGGGCTCCCCTTATATGCCGGCCATCGAGCAAGGGGACATTCTGCTGCTGGAAGACAGCCTTCATCTGGCAGAGACGGTGGAGCGCTCGTTTGCCCACCTCAAGTTGTGCGGGGTGTTTGATCGCATCGGCGCCCTGGTGCTCGGCAAACACGAGCTGTTCGACAGTCAGGGCAGCGGCCGGCGGCCGCTCGACATCCTGCTGGAGGTGGTGGGGGAGCCGACCTTCCCCATTCTGGCGGAGTATTACTGCGCCCACACCCACCCCATGCTGACGCTGCCCCTTGGCATCGAGGCCGAACTGGATCTCGAGGCCCAGAGTCTCACCCTGTGCGAGTCCTGGCTCGGCGAGTGAGTTCGCACCGGCTGCCATAGTCGCATCGGCACATAGACAAAGAGGTCGCCTGGGCGACCTCTTTGTCATCTATCCCGTCGCTACGGGGCTCAAGGCAGGGCATCGGGCCGGAAGCTGGCGCGGATCTGTGGCACCAGGGGGGAGACGTCGAATCCCTTCTCCTCTCCCAGCACGGGATGAAGCAGGGCCTGATCCGGGAGAGGGGTCATGTCACCCGCCAGCAGCTGACGGGTGGCCTGGCCCATCTGATAGAGCTGGCGTACCGGGTCGAACTGGGTCGCCAGATTGAGGGCATCATCGGCGCGGGCAAAGGCCATCATGGGGATCTGGTAGCTGGCATCGCGGGGTGGCTTGTCACCGAGGATGCCCTTGCCGGCCGACATCAGGAATGGTTGGTGATCGCCAAAAGCCACCACCAGGTAGCGTTTGCCTGAGCGATCCAGGCTGGTCAGCAGATGCTCCAGCGATGCCATGGCATCCACCACGCCGGTGTAGTAGGTGTTGAGCAGCTGGCGATCGGCCTCGCTCTGATCCGGGCAGGCCTTGTCGAGCTGCTGGGCCTGGTAGCGATCCCCGTCGAAGGGGCCGTGCCCCTGCATGGTGACCGCGTAGGCGAACAGCGGCTGCTCATCCTGCTCGCTGCGCTTGAGCAGGTGGTCGATCAACGCATCATCCGAGATATAGAGCCCCTTATGCTCGAGCGTGGTGAAACGGTTGTCGAACCAGCGCTCTTCGTAGCCAAGGGCCGGGATCGCCTTGGCGCGGCCCCAGAACTTTTCCACATAAGGGTGGGCAAACAGGGTCCGGTAGCCGCTTTGCTTCGCACTCTGCGCCAGGCCCGGCACCTGCTCCGAGAGGTAGTAGTAGGGCACCACCCCCTGCTTGAGCAGCCCCACCGGCAGGCCGGTGTTCATCTCGAACTCCGCCAGCACCGTCATGCCGCCGGTGGTGGGGGAGTGGATGGTCTTGTGCCACTGCTGCACGCTGGCCGGCAGGCTCAGGGTAGGGGGAGGCGCGCAGATCTTGCCCTGCCAGCCGAGCCAGAGGGATTCATATTGCAGCACGATCACCAGATCGAAGCGGGGCGGCTGGTTCAGGCTGACGTGGCTGAGCTGGGGGGTGAACTCGTTGATCTGCAAGGGATAGCGAAACACGCTGCCGCTTTGCAACATCTCGTCCACCAGGTTGAACAGATAGAGGCCGGGCCCCGAGCGGATGATGTCCCTGTGGTAGTTGACCGCTCTGTCCACGTAGCGAATGTTGGGCCCCAGCAGCTTGTTGCCGGTCTGGGTGGCAAATACGCACAGCGCAAAGAAGGCGGCGGTAGCGGCGGCGGTGCGCAGGATCCAGCGCGACAGGGCGAAGCGCCAGCACAAGAAAAGGGCGATCGCACCGCCCAGCAGCGGCAACACAGGGTGCTGCTCCAGCAGGATGCGCAGCAGTGCCACCAGGTTGCCGAGATCGTCCCCCCCGAGCGGTACCCCGTAGATGGCGATCTTCATGAAGTTGGCGAGCAACCCGATGCCTGACAACGCCGTGAAAACCAGCCCCATATAGAGGTTGAACCCCGCCAGCGCGCAGAGGCTCCAGCCCAGCACCATGCTGCCCCAGGCGAGGTAGTAGTGCTCGGGACGAAAGCCTGACCAGAGCAGAAATTCCCCCAGCTTGAACACCACGAAGCCATGCAGCAGCACGAAGGTGAGGTTGCCGAGCAGCAGACTGCCGGCGATGCGCCAGCGCAGATTGCGCCTGAGGGTGGGCAGCACCACCTTCAGCACGGCGGCACTCAGGGCCAGCACCAGCAGCAGACTGGTACAGAGATAGGTGAGGTTGAAGCCTCGCTCCGGCAGGGTCTGCAGGATCTGGCTGAACTCGCCGCTCTCCGGCCTCTCCTTGAGCAGCAGGCCGATCCGCAGCTGATAGCGGCTGGCCAGGGCGTCGTCGGGGGCGCGCAGGGTGCTGTTGAGATCCAGGGTGCAGCGCCCCTTGCGGCACTGTTGGCGTTTGTCCACCGGCTGGCTCAGCTGATCGATGCGCTCACCCCTGTCGTTGAGCAGCTCCACCCTGACCTTGTCCCCCTCCTGCAGCGGCCCCCGCAGTTGCCACTGGCTGCGTACCACCAGATAGAGACCGCGGCTGTCGCTCTTGTAGAGCAGGGCGTGGCGGGTGAGGGTGGCGATGGGGTTGTCCGCTGGCCCCAGCACCAGCGGTTGGGCCCGGCCGAGCCAGCTGGCGGGATTGATCTGCGGCAGCAACAGGGTCAGCAGCAGCAGCGCGGCCAGCATGCCCAGCAGCAGGGCGGGGAGACCGGAGACCCTGGCTGGCAAGCGCGCTGAAGTGGGGGATTTCATATGAGCTCATCCTTTGAGCGAGTGACGGAGATGCATGGCTGCTGCATTTAATTTGACCCGATGGTGATGGGCTTGTTCCTTGTTGTCAATTTAATGACCAAACAATGAAGGTTGCGTGACAGTGGATCCATGCAAACTGTGATCCCGATCCGGGGGGCACACTCATTCTGTGATGAAAGCGTCATCATGACGCTTTGCCGCTGGTCTGCTCCAGCCTTGCTGCTTAGTCTCTCAATATGGATGGAGGTACATGTATGAATCCCAAAGTAGCGGCACGTCAGGCAAGGTTGCTCCGCATGCTGGAGAGCAAGGAGGAGATCCGGATCGGGCGCGAGCAGGACTGTCCCCTCTCGGTGGCCCAGCTGGTGCGTCTCAAGGAGGATCATCCGGCCGTGCTCAAGGTCTATCGTCACGGCCTCACCGCCGAGGTGTTCCACCTCAAGGTGGAGGGACATCACTGGTGCCTGAAGCGGCGCCGGCACGACTCCCTGGTGGCCAACGTGGACGGCAGAACCGCTTTTCTGACCGAGCTGGAGCGCCGCCGGGAGATTGAGGCCCTGCGGGAGTTGCACCCCACCATCCTGGCCAACGTGGTCTGCACCAGCTTTGGCTCGGCCCGGGCCGGGGTGCTGGTCTCCCCCTGGCTGCGAGGCGTGCCGGTGCATGATCTCAACGAGCGCAACCTGGCGCAGATGCTGGCGGTGCAGGCTGAGCTGGCCCACTGGGGCTGGTTTGACTGGGATCCGAGCCCTGGCAACCTGCTGGACGACGGTCAGCAGATCAGCGTGTTCGACTTTGGCTACATGTGGCCCTTCGATCCTCGCCATGAATTCAACTCCAACGGCCTCACCGATCCCGGTTTTCACGTACCTGAACGGCTGGAGACCCGCACCCTCTCGGGCCTGTGGCTAGACGAGCCGGATCCGCTGCCGCAGTTTCGCTACTGGCGCGGCCTGTGCGTCAATTGGGCGCAGCGGGAGCTGCAGCACCTGACTCGGGAGGGGGCGAGTGCGCCGGTGCTGGCCCGCTTGCAGGGGCTCTTGGGCGAGTGGAGATCGGCGCTCGCCAGCGAAGAGGCGCTCGCCGCCAACTGGTGGCGCGACATGTATCGCAGCCACCGGCTCGACATTGCCGACGATCTCAGCGGCAAGAGCTGTGGCCCGCTTACCCTGCGCCGGCTCGACTGGCTGGAGCAGGCTGTGACCGAACATTACGCCGAACTGGCGGACAACCTGGGTCCCGACGAGGCGGGGCTGGATCAGGGGGCGCTGCTGCGCCGGCTGGAAGGGCTGCGCGAGGAGATCCGGGCCAACCTGCTGCCGGCGCTGACTACGGCGGGCTAGGGGCGCTCGACTCTCTCATCCCAAAATCACCCTGTATAGAAAGAGGGGCCCGGTGGCCCCTCTGTTGATCCTGGCGAGCTGACTGCCCCTTAGTCGAGCAGCTCCTGATGGAGGCGGTTGACGATGTGGCCCGCCTCGTCCTCCTTGACCAAAAAGCAGAGGTTGTGGGCGCTGGCGCCGTAACAGATCATGCGAATGTTGTGTTCTCGAATGGCGTCAAAGACCTGACTGCCCACCCCGACCGCCTCGCTCATCCGGTTGCCGATGAGCGCCACCAGCGCCAGCCCTGTCTCCACCTGCACCTTGCACAGCTGGCCGAGCTCCGCCAGCACCTTGTCATTGAGGATGGGTTCGCCGTTGCTCTGGCTGCCGGTGTGATCCAGGGTCAGCGACACGCTCACCTCGGAGGTGGTGATGAGATCCACCGAGATGCGGTGGCGGGCCAGGATGCCAAACACCTCGGCCAGGAAACCGTAGGCGTGGAACATGTTGAGGCTGTGCAGGGTCACCAGCACCTGGTTGCGGCGCAGGGCCACGGCGCGAAACAGCGGATTGGTGCGGGTGCTGGCGCGGATCCAGGTGCCGCCGGCGGCCGGATCCTTGGCAGAGCCGACAAACACCGGGATGTCGCGGCGCACCGCCGGCTGCAAGGTGGCCGGGTGCAGCACCTTGGCGCCGAAGGTGGCCATCTCGGCCGCCTCCACGAAGCTGATCTCGGGGATGGGGCGGGCGCGGGTAACCAGGCGCGGATCCGTGGTGTAGATGCCGGGCACGTCGGTCCAGATCTCGATGCTGCCGGCGTCGAGCGCCTCGGCCAGGAGGGCCGCGCTGTAGTCGGAGCCGCCGCGGCCCAGGGTGGTGGTGCGGCCATCGCCGTCGGCACCGATGAAGCCCTGGGTGATGATGAGGCTGTCCCCAAGCTGGGGGCCCAGCGCGGCCTGGCAGAGGGCGCGGGTGGCGGCCAGATCCACGCTGGCCTTGCCAAAGCGGCTGTCGGTTCGCAGCAACTGGCGCGCATCCTGCCAGCAGGCTTTCACGCCGCGCTGGCGCAGCAGTTCGGTAAAGAGGCGGGTGGACATCAGCTCGCCGCAGGCGATGAGGCGATCAGCCAGTTCGGCATCGGTGTGCAGATGGGCCTGGCGTGCCATGGTGCGGATCTCGCCGAGCTGGCCGTGGATGAGGTCGCTCAGATCGCTAGGATCACCCAGCTCGGTCAGAATGGCCTGCTGGATCTCGGCCAGTCTGGCCAGTTGCGCCTCCTGGCCCGCCTCGTCCAGATCGCCCTGAGCCAGTGCCACCAGCAGGTTGGTGACGCCGGCGCTGGCGCTCAGCACCACCACCCGGGTGGCAGGGTTGGCCAGCACCACATCGGCGCAGTTGTTCATGGCTGCCGCGTTGGCGACGCTGGTTCCGCCAAACTTGGCGACATTGATCGGGCTCATTGCTTACTCCTGTCTTAATATGAAAATCCGGATCCATCGGGCAAAAAGAGAGGAGGAGGCTGAAAATGGCAGGAATGATCGAAGCTATCCCGGCCAGAAGCACTCCACCCGCAGAGCCCATCCCGTACCCGCCCCTGACGGGGCGCGGTGGGGGATGACCACTACCGATGACAACCCGGGGGATTCAGCCCCCGCAGCCGACACTGAGGTATCCAGTTGCCTCAGATGTCTCGGCGCTGCTCCCCCTGACCCAAGTTCACCGGACACTGGTGTCCTCCCTCGGGCTGCCTGGGCAGCGCTCCTCTTCTGGCTCCACCAGGGCGGTGGAGTGCATTTAGAAATACCTTGCGTTGGATTGCACTGTCAATCGAGTTTGTGAAAAAGTTCAAAAAGTCAGCCAAGCCAACGCAAAATCAATGGGTTATACGATTGTCTTTGACAAAACCTTGGAGCGACGCTGCCAGTTGTAAAGGCGCTGGCGCGCCACCGGCAGATCTTCCACCTCCAGCGGATCGAAGCCCCGTTCCCGGAACCAGTGAATGGAGCGGGTGGTGAGCACGAACAGGCGGCGGATGCCGAGCCGCTTGGCCCGCTCGGCCACCTTGGCCACCAGCTGATCCCCCCGGTTGGAGTTGCGGTAGTCGGGGTGAATGGCGACGCAGGCCATCTCCGCCATCGCCTCTTCCATGAAGCAGTAGAGCGCCGCGCAGCCGATGATGAGGCCGTCGCGCTCGATGATGGTGAACTTGTCGATCTCCATCTCCAGCTGCTCGCGGGAGCGGCGCACCAGAATGCCTTCCTCCTCCAGTGGGCGGATGAGATCCAGGATGCCGCCGATGTCCTCGATGGTGGCGGCGCGCGCCTGCTCGGCACTTTCCCGCACTATCTGGGTGCCGAGGCCGTCGCGGCTGAACAGCTCCTGCAGCATGGCACCGTCATCCTGATAGCTCACCAGGTGGGAGCGGGGCACGCCGCCGCGGCAGGAGGCGATGGCCGCGCGCAGATAGCGGGCGGTGCCGGACATCTCTTCCCCCGCCTGCTCCAGTTCCACCAGCAGCTCTTCGGCCTGCTCGGGGAAGAGCTCGGAGATGGCCTCGCCGTGGCGATCCATCACCCCCTGGGTGCTGCTGAAGCAGATGAGTTTGTCCGCTTTCAGATCCACCGCCACCCGGCGGGCCACCTCTTCCGAGCTCAGGTTGAAGCTCTCGCCGGTGACCGAGCAGCCGATGGGGGAGATGAGTACCAGGCTCTTCTGATCCAGCTGGCGGGTGATCCCCTCCACGTCGATGCGGCGCACCCGGCCGCTGTGGCAAAAATCGATGCCGTCATCCACCCCGAGCGGCTGGGCGGTGACGAAGTTGCCGCTCACCACGCTGATGCGGGCACCCTGCATCGGTGTGTTGGCGAGCCCCATGGAGAGCTGGGCCGTGATGTCGTACTGCAAGCCGCCGCACACCTGCTTGATGATGGCGAAGCTCTCGTCATCGGTGACCCGGATGCGCTTGTGGTACTGGGCCTCGATGCCGGCACGGGCCAGCGCCTCGTCGTTCTGCGGACGGGAGCCGAATACCAGCACCAGGCGTATCCCTAAGGTTTGCAGCAGGGCGATATCGCTGACGATGTTGGCGAAATTGGGGTGGCAGAGGGCTTCCCCCCCCATCATCAGCACGAAGGTGGCGCCTCTGTGCACATTGACGTAGGGGGTAGACTGCCGAAAGGCATAGACCAGGCTGGGTTCGCGTTCACGCACTTGAGGCATCTTCCATAAAAAAACAGCAATGGGCTCAATATATGAAAATAAATGCACAAATCAAGATTAAATATTGATTTAGTGTGATTTTGTCATCGCGGTGGTCAGGCAGGGCGAACGGTGGCGATACCAGGCGGGGCAGGGGCGTCAGCGGTGTGGCGGTACGCCCCAGGTTGATCCCGGCCCATAAACTGTTATCTTCGATATTCCTTTTCG
Source organism: Aeromonas sp. S15(2024) (assembly GCF_041402265.1). Classification (NCBI taxonomy): domain Bacteria; kingdom Pseudomonadati; phylum Pseudomonadota; class Gammaproteobacteria; order Aeromonadales; family Aeromonadaceae; genus Aeromonas; species Aeromonas sp. S15(2024). Next base: position 163,129 of record NZ_JBGLQY010000007.1, read on the forward strand.
TCAGCTGTGTGATCGCACAGGTTTTTATACAAGGACAGGGTGCATGGAACAGATTATTTCGCCGGCAGACGCGCTGCCGGGACGCCGCGAGGCGATGGTGATTGGCCAGCAGCATGCGGTCAATGGTCACCCGACTCAGGGCCCCTGGCCTGAAGGGATGGCGGTGGCCTGGTTTGGCATGGGCTGCTTCTGGGGTGTGGAGCGGCTGTTCTGGCAGCAGCCAGGGGTCTACTCCACCGCCGCCGGCTATCAGGGCGGGGTGACCCAGAATCCCACCTACAAGGAGGTGTGCAGCGGATTGACCGGCCATGCCGAGACGGTGCAGGTGGTGTTTGATCCCAAGGTGATCGGCTATGGCGATCTGCTCAAGCTGTTCTGGGAGCAGCACGATCCGGCCCAAGGCATGCGCCAGGGTGGCGACATTGGCACCCAGTACCGCTCCGTCATCTTCTTCGGGGACGACACCCAGGAGGCGATTGCCCAGCAGAGTCTGGCCGCCTATCAGCAGGCGATGCTGGCCAGCGGCGACGGCCGCGCCATCACCACCCGTATTCTGCCGCTGGCTCCCTTCTATTACGCCGAGGATTACCATCAGCAATATCTGGAGAAGAATCCGGAAGGGTATTGCGGCCTGGGTGGCATCGGCGTCTGCCTGCCGCCGAGCCTCAACCGCTAGGGCAAGATGACGGGTATCTGTGACTCGTCATTGATGGTGAAAAGAAAAAGGCCGCCTTTGCGGCCTTTTTATCGGGCTTTGTCAGAAGCGTGAAAAAAATCATAAAAAAATGTGTCATGGAGAGGAACTTATTCGAACCAGGCTTGCCCAACTTGGTAGCCACCATGGACGGCGGCCAAGACCAGACACATTTCTTGCCTCGAAATTCATAAAAGTCATTGAAAAACTTGATGAGTTGAAATGCTAGCAAGCAGGGCTGCCAATGAAGGCGGCCCTTTTCATTTCTGCGGTGCGAAAAATGGTGGGGGAGTGACGACGCCGGCGTTCGCCACGGCGCTCAGCTGATGGCGCCGTCAAACAGGTTCTTGATGAGATCGATGAACTCTTCGAGGAAGGCTTTCTGCTCCGGGGTCGGGGCGCGCAGCCAGACGGCGGAGAGCACCTCTTCCAGATCGGCCACCACCGCATCGGCTTCCTGCATGATCACGAAGCGCAACTTGGGATCGAGCTGCGGATTCTGCTCGCAGATGGCCATCAGGTTGCCGGCCACCCGGCTGCTCACCAGATCTTCGATGGTCTGTTCACCACTGCTCTGTTGCGGGGTTTCAAACAGTCCCAGACTCTCCACCAGATACTCAATCAGGGCGATATAGCCTTCGCTTTCTACAACCATGGCGGCCTCAATCCTCAACAATACGGAAAAACTGTGCGTATTTTAGTGGCTGGACCTAGCTTGGCAAGCGACAGTGCAGGCGATAACGGATAAAACCGACCCCGCCGCGCTCCACGCTCTCCAATCCGGTCAGCTCAAAGCCATACCGTAAAAATAGCCCATAGCTGAAGGCGCTGGCCTCTGTCGTCAGCTGTTTGAGTCCGAGTCGTTGCGCCTCGGCGAGGGCCGCGGCCAGCAGCAGGCCGCCATAGCCCAAGCGCGGGTGATCGGCGCTCACATAGAGCAGGCTGAGGTGACCATCCTGGCTGAGGGTGACGAAACCGAGCGGCTCGCCGTTTTGCTCCAGCACCCAGCCGTGGTGCTCGCGCAGCTGGCCGACAAAGCCGGGATGACGGGCGCCGAGGGCCCACTGCTCCACCTGCTCCGGGCTGTAGTGCTGCGGGCCTATCCTTCGCACCGACTGCTCGAACAGGGTGCAAAGGGCGGGGATGTGCTGCTCGTTCAGCCGGACGAGTCTGGGCTCTGCCGCCATGGCGGGGCTCATCGCTGGGGTGCCTGCGGGCGCTTGGCCTTGGGCAAACCGGCCACCACCCGCTCGTAGGAGTGATGCACCCAGCCCTGCCAGAGATCGTCGGCCAGGTCATCGCTGAAGGTGACCGTGTTCCAGTGTTGCTTGTTCATATGCCAGCCCGGTTTGACCTCGGGGTGGAGTTCGCGCAGCAGCAGGGCCAGCTCGGGTTCGCACTTGAGGTTCAGCCGCAGCGGCTCGGCCTGCCAGTCCAGCAGGGCAAACATCTTGCCGGCGATGCGATAGACCAGGATCTCAGGGCCGAAGGGGGTATCCTCCTGAGCGCCCGGCAGGGTCAGCAGAAAGGATCTCAAACGGGTCAACTCCATGGTCATGCTCCTGGCTGCTTGCGGTGCAAACGTATTAGTCGGGTGAAAAAATCTGCTAAGATGCGCGCCTACTATACCCCAATGCCGTCGATGAGGGAGTCGCAAGATGCTGTATCACAAGACCTTCGAGCTGGGTCCCGAGCGGGATTGGGTAGTATTCGTACACGGGGCGGGCGGCAGCTCCTCCATCTGGTTCAAGCAGCTGCGCGCCTATCGCGAACACTTCAACGTGCTGCTGCTGGACTTGCGCGGCCACGGCCAGTCCCACAAGCTGCAGCAGGTGATCAAGGGTCACTACAGCTTCCGGGCGGTGACCGAGGATATCCTGCAACTGCTCGATCACCTCAACATTCGCCGCGCCCACTTCGTCGGCATCTCCCTTGGCACCATCCTCATTCGCCATCTGGCGGAGCTTTGCCCCGAGCGGGTCAAGAGCATGGTGCTGGGCGGCGCCATTTTGCGCCTCGACATCCGCTCGCGGGTGTTGGTGCAGCTCGGCCGCCTTGGCCAGCACATCCTGCCCTACATGTGGCTCTACCGCTTGTTCGCCTTCATCATCATGCCGCGGCAGCACCATCAGGAGTCGCGCAACCTGTTCGTGCGCGAGGCGCGCAAATTGTGCCAGCAAGAGTTCAAGCGCTGGTTCCGCCTCGCCACCGAGGTGAATCCCCTGATGCGCTACTTCCGCGAACGGGCCCTGCCCATTCCCACTCTCTATGTGATGGGGGAGGAGGATCACATGTTCCTCGCCCCGGTACGCGAGCAGGTGGCCCGGGACCCCTTCAGTCGGCTCGAGATCATCGACGGCTGCGGCCACGTCTGCAACGTGGAGCGGCCCGAGCACTTCAACCGCCAGTCGCTGGCCTTCCTCACCGCCCAGCCCGGCTGAATTGGCGCCAGCCGCCGATGTGAGGCGGCCCTGGTGGCTTGAGCCAGCACGCTGAAGGGGAGGGGCATGGTAGGCAACGCTGCCGCCCGACTCAAAAAGCCCCGCATTGACATAGGATGACCGCCATCCTCGCTAGCCGAAGTAGTGGGCGATATCAAGGTAGCGCTGGCGGATGTGCTCGATCAGCAGCCTGATCTTGCGCGGCGGCTGGCGGGTGAAGGGGTAGACGGCGTAGATCCCGAGCTTCTTGCCTACCTGATCGGGGAAGAGATCCACCAGCTCGCCATTCATCAGATCGTGATAGACCAGGCAGCGCGGCACATAGACGATGCCGCGCCCACCCAGCGCCGCCTTGCGCAGGGCGCCGGCGTTGTCGGTGCAAAAACTGCCCGACACCGACAGCAGATAGTTGCCCTCTTCCCCCTTGAAGGCCCACTCCGAGGCCCCCGTGCTCTGATAGGCGTAGCGCAGGCAGTTGTGGGTGAGCAAGTCCGACGGCTCGCGCGGCGCCCCGAAGCGGCGCACGTAGGCGGGCGCGGCGCAGATCACCCACTGGGAGTCGAGAATGTGGCGGGCAATCAGGCTCGAATCATCCAGATAGCCGGTGCGAATGACCAGGTCGAACCCCTCTTCCACCAGGTTGACGAAGCGGTTGTCGAGCGACATTTCCACCGTGAGCCCGGGGTGTTGCTGGCAAAAATCGGCCACCGCATCGGCGAGCAGCAGCTCGCCGGAGATGGTGGGCACCGACATCCGCACGTGACCGCTCACCTTTTCACCAAATCCCGCCACCGCATCGAAGGCGTCCAGTGCGGCGGCCTTCACATTTTTGGCACCCTGATAGAGCTCCTTGCCCGCCTCGCTCAGGGTGAGCCGGCGGGTGGTGCGATAGAGCAGCTGCACCCCAAGCTCTTCCTCCAGGCGCCCGATCCGTTTGCTAACCACTGAATTTGTCAGGGAATTTTGCTCGGCCACCTTGCTGAAGGAGCCTGCTTCCACCACCTGGGCGAAGAGAATGAGGTCGTCGGTACTGGTCATATTTATCGATTTTTGGAACGAATGTTGTTCATTATTTCCATATATCGCGAAAAAAGAACAGGGTAAGGTCACGTCCGCTTAACAAAACAACAACAAGGTGCGCCTCTGCACCGCTCGGACAAGGACGCAATGATGACAGACACCCTGTTGGCCCTGGTGGCCTTCTCGCCGATCGTGGTGGCCGCCGTGCTGCTGGTCGGCCTCAACTGGCCCGCCAAGCGCGCCATGCCCATCGCCTTTATCCTGACAGTATTCATCGCCCTGTGGGGCTGGCAGATGAGCCCGACCCGGGTGCTCGCCTCCAGCCTGCAGGGGCTCATCATCACGGTGACCGTGCTCTGGATAGTGTTCGGCGCCATCCTGATGCTCAACACCCTCAAGCACACCGGCGCCATCAGCGCCATTCGCGGCGGTTTCACCAATATCTCGCCGGACCGGCGCATCCAGGCCATCATCATCGCCTGGTGCTTCGGCGCCTTTATCGAGGGAGCCTCGGGCTTTGGCACCCCGGCCGCCATCGCCGCTCCGCTGCTGGTGGCCATCGGCTTCCCGGCGCTCGCTGCCGTGCTGCTCGGCATGATGATCCAGTCCACCCCGGTGTCGTTTGGTGCGGTGGGCACCCCCATCCTGGTGGGGATCAACAAGGGGCTGGATAACCAGGCCATCGGCCACACCCTGAGTGCCGGCGGCAGCAGCTGGGACATCTACCTGCAGCAGGTGACCACCAACGTGGCCCTCATTCACGCCACCGTCGGCACCCTGATGCCGGTGCTGATGGTGATGATGCTGACCCGCTTCTTCGGCCGCAACCGCAGCTGGACCGAGGGGCTCTCCATCCTGCCGTTCGCGATATTCGCCGGGCTCGCCTTCACCGTGCCCTATGCCCTGACCGGCATGCTGCTCGGCCCCGAGTTCCCGTCCCTTATCGGCGGTCTGGTGGGGCTGGCCCTGGTGGTAACGGCGGCGCGCCGCGGTTTCCTGGTGCCAAAAAACAGCTGGGATTTCGCCCCCGAGCATGAGTGGCCCACCGAGTGGCTGGGCTCCCTCAAGCTCGATCTCAAAGAGGCCGCCGGCCGCCCCATGTCCCTGCTGCTGGCCTGGCTCCCCTATGTGGCGCTGGCCCTCCTGCTGGTGGCGAGCCGGGTGAGCCCGGAGTTCAAGGCAAGCCTGTTGTCGGTGAGCCTCGCCTTCACCGATCTCTTGGGGGAGAAGGGAATCAGCGCCTCCATTGAGCCGCTCTACCTGCCGGGGGGCCTGCTGGTGCTCTGCGCTTTGCTTGCCACCCTGATTCAGGCCCGCACCCTGGCCCCCCTCGGCCGCGCCGTGAGCGAGTCGAGCCGCACCCTGATCGGCGCCGGTTTCGTGCTGATCTTCACCGTGCCCATGGTGCGCATCTTCATCAACTCCGGTGTCAACGGGGCGGATCTCGCCAGCATGCCGGTGACTACTGCGAACTTTGCCGCCGGGCTGGTGGGGGAGTTCTTCCCGGCGCTCAGCGCCACCATAGGCGCGCTGGGGGCCTTTATCGCCGGCTCCAACACGGTGTCGAACATGATGTTCAGCCAGTTCCAGTTCGAGGTGGCGCAGACCCTGGGTGTCTCCACTGCCGCCATGCTTGCGCTGCAAGCCGTGGGCGCAGCGGCTGGCAACATGATTGCCATTCACAACGTGGTGGCGGCCTCGGCCACCGTGGGCCTCTTGGGCCGCGAGGGGGCGACGCTGCGCAAGACCGCGTTGCCGACCCTCTACTACCTGCTGGCCACCGGCCTTATCGGGTTGGCGCTCATGTACAGCTTCCACGTCTCGGACGCACTGCTGCAGTTGAAGTAAAGGAGAGCAAGTGATGAAGGTAATGCGGGTCTATCCGGCCAAGCCGGCCGATGTCTATCTCTACGCCACCTGTCTGGTGGACCTGTTCGACCCGGTGGCGGGGCTCGATGCCATCGCCCTGATCGAGCGGGAAGGGATAAGGGTGCACTTTGTCGAGAAACAGACCTGCTGCGGGCAGCCGGCCTACACCTCGGGTCATGAGGAGGAGGCGCGCAAGGTGGCGCAAAGCCAGATGGCGCTCTTCCCCGAGCCCTGGCCGGTGGTGGTGCTGTCGGGCTCCTGCGGGGGCATGATGCACCACCACTACCGCCGCCTCTTCCCCGAGAGCCCCGAGGTGGCCGATTTTTGCGATCGGGTGTTCGAGCTCACCGAGTTTCTGGCCCGGATCTGCCGGGTGCGCTGGCACGGGGTGGGGGAGGCGAGCATAGTGATGCACACCTCCTGCTCGGCCCGGCGCGAGATGCAGGTGCACACCACGGCTCGCAGCCTGCTGGGGCAACTCGATGGGGTTACTTTGCACGAGCAGGCCTACGAGAGCGAGTGCTGCGGCTTTGGCGGCACCTTCTCGGTGCGCCATCCCCACATCAGCCAGGCCATGGTCGAAGACAAGACCCGCCACCTGCTTGCCACCGGCGCCGACACCCTGGTGAGCGCCGACTGGGGGTGCCTCTTGAACATCAAGGGCTCCCTGGCCTATCAGGGCAAGCGGCTGCCCGCCACCCATCTGGCCAGCTTCCTGCTCGCCCATAGCGAGCCGGTGGATCAAGGTTTACAAGCGCAAAAACAGGGGGCCCATCATGAGTGAGCACGCCAAGTATTCGCCGCGCCGCTTCCATCCTCAGGCAGAGGCGGCCCTGGCCGACCCCGTGCTGCGCCAGAACTTTCGCGGCGCCATGGATTACCTGCGCGGCAAGCGCCGCGACGCCTTCGCCAACCCGCAGGAAGAAGCGGCGGTGCGCGATGCGGCCGAGCAGATCCGCCAGCGCTGCCTCTCGCGTCTGCCGGAATTGCTGGAGCAACTCGAAGCCAACTGCGAGCGCAACGGCATCCGGGTGCACTGGGCCCAGACGCCGGCCGAGGCCAACGCCATCATCCTCGGCATCGCCCAGCAGCATGGGGTGAGCAGCATCGTCAAAGGCAAGTCCATGGTGAGCGAGGAGGTGGGCTTCAACCACGAGATGGCGCGCCACGGCATCCGCTGCCTTGAGAGCGACATGGGGGAGTTTATCGTCCAGCTCGATGGCGACACCCCGTCCCACATCATCATGCCCGCCATTCACAAGAACAAGCAGGAGGTGAGCGATACCTTCGCCGGCAATCTGGCAGATTTCACCCCGACCACCGACGTGGACGAACTGATCCAGACCGGGCGGCGGGCTCTGCGCGAAGAGTTTCGCCGCGCCGGCATGGGGCTCTCTGGAGTGAATTTCGCGGTGGCCGAGACTGGCAGCCTGTGCCTCGTCGAGAACGAGGGCAACGGGCGCATGTGCACCACTGTGCCGAAAGTCCACGTGGCCATCACTGGCATCGAGAAGGTGGTGGAGTTCCTCTCCGACGTGCCGCCGCTTTATAGCGCCCTGACCCGCTCGGCCACCGGTCAGGCCATCACCACCTACTTCAACGTCATCAGCGGCCCGCGCCGGACAGGGGAGCTGGATGGCCCGGACGAGGTGCACCTGGTGCTGCTCGACAACGGCCGCAGCCAGGCTTACCGGGACGAAGAGCTGCGCAAGACCCTGCAATGCATCCGTTGCGGCGCCTGCATGAACCACTGCCCGGTCTACACCCGCATCGGCGGCCACGCCTACGGCACCATCTATCCGGGCCCCATCGGCAAGATAGTCTCCCCCCATCTGCTGGGGCTCGACAGCACCCAGGATCTGGTGACCGCATCGAGCCTGTGCGGTGCCTGCGGCGAGGTGTGCCCGGTGCGCATCCCCATTCCCGACCTGTTGCAGCGCCTGCGTCGGGAGGCCAAACACGAGGCACAGCCTGGCCACGAGCCGCTGGCGGGGCAGGGGGCGGCCAAGAGCCGGCTAGAGACCCTTGCCATACAGGGCTTTGCCTTTGCCGCCACCCACCCGCGCCTCTATCACGCCGCGACCGGTGTGGCCGGTCGCCTGCGGGGCTTGATGCCTAAACACCTTGGCCCCTGGACCCAGTGCCGCGAGGCCCCCAAACCCGCCCCCCAGAGCCTGCACGCCCTGCTGCGCCAGAAGAAGAAGGAGTCCTGAGATGTCGAGCAAAGAGGCTATCTTGAACCGCCTGCGTGGCGCCGCCACCCCCATCGCCCAGGCCCCCCATGGCTGGCAGCCCTGGCGCGGGGAGGATGAACCGGCGCGGCGCGAGCGCTTTGTTGGCATGATCACCGCCAGCCACGCCGAGATCTTGACCGTCAAGGAGGAAACCCTGGCCCGGGATCTGGCCGCCTGGCTGGATGAAGAGGGAGTGACGCATCTGGCCTGTGGCCAGTGCGGCCGCTGGCAGGCGGCGGTCGCGGCCGCCTGCGCCGGGCGCTCTGTGCTGACCCCGGCGGGGGAGTTCGCCGGCTGGAAAGACGAGCTGTTTGACGTTTGTCAGGCGGGGATCACCCACTGCGCGGGGGCCATCGCCGATACCGGCACTCTGGTGTTGCTGCCGGATGGCGGTGAGCCGCGCACCTTGTCCCTAGTGCCCCCCTGCCATATCGCCCTGCTGGCGGCCTCCACCATTGCCGACAACCTGGCGGGGCTGGTGGCGGCCGGGCGCTGGCAGCAGGCCATGCCCACCAATCTGTTGCTGGTCTCCGGCCCCTCCAAGACCGCCGACATCCAGCAGACCCTGGCCTACGGTGCCCACGGCCCTAGCCGCCTGCTGGTAGTGCTGGTGGAGGATTGCTGATGCTTTGGAACCAGTTTGATGACGCCGTGCTCTCGCGCATCCCGCCAGAGCGGCTGGTGAGCGATCCGGATCTGCGATTAGCCCACGGCACGGACGCCAGCTTCTACCGCCTGGTGCCCGAGCGCATCGTACGCCTCGACTCCCTCGAGGAGGTGCGCTTCGTGCTGGGGGTGTGCCGCGAATTGGGCCTGCCCTGCACCTTTCGCGCCGCCGGCACCAGCCTCTCGGGTCAGGCCCTGAGCGATTCGGTGCTCATCACCCTGACCGACAGCTGGCGCGGCCACCGCATTCTGGACGAGGGGGCCCACATTGCCCTGCAACCCGGGGTGATCGGCGCCGATGCCAACCGCTATCTGGCGCCTCTGGGGCGCAAGATTGGGCCGGATCCGGCCTCCATCAACGCCTGCAAGCTGGGCGGCATCGCCGCCAACAACGCGAGCGGCATGTGCTGCGGCACCGCCCACAACAGCTACCACACATTGCACGCCATGACCCTGCTGCTGGCCGATGGCACCGTGCTGGAGAGTGGCGATCCGCAGAGCCGCGCCGCCTTTGCGGCCAAACGCCCGGGGCTGCTGGCGGGGCTCGCCGCCCTGCGCGCCGAGGTGCTGGCGAACGCCGAGCTTGCCGCCAAAATTCGCCACAAGTACCGGCTCAAAAACACCACCGGCTACGCCATCAATGCCCTGCTCGATCATGAGGACCCCGTCGATATCCTCACCCACCTGATGATTGGCTCGGAGGGGACCCTCGGCTTTATCGCCGAGGTGGTGCTCGACACCGTGCCCGAATACCCCCACAAGGCCTCGGCCCTGCTGGTGTTTCGGGACGCCGAGCAGGCGTGTCTGGCCACCTCGCGCCTGAAAAGCGCCCCGGTGGCGGCGGTGGAGCTGATGGATGGACGCTCCCTTCGCTCGGTGGCGGGCAAGCCCGGCCTGCCGGACTTTATCAAGATGCTGGATCTGGCTGCCTGCGCCCTGCTTGTCGAGGTGCATGGGGAATCGAAGGAAGAGCTGGTGGATCGCTGCGAGCTGGTGACGGCCATGGCGGCCGAGTTCGCTCAGGTCGCCTCTGTGCCCTTTACCGGCGACAGTGCTGGGCTCTGGGCTATTCGCAAGGGGCTCTTCCCGGCGGTGGGGGCGGTGCGCACCACCGGCACCACCGTCATCATTGAGGATGTTGCCTTTCCCATCGAGCGTCTGGCCGAAGGGGTGGCGGGGCTGCAGCAACTGTTCGATCGCTTCGCATACGGTGAAGCCATCATCTTCGGCCATGCGCTGGAGGGAAACCTGCACTTCGTCTTTACCCAGGGCTTTGACGATCCGGCCCAGGTGGCCCGCTACGGCGCCTTTATGGATGCGGTGGCCGAGCTGGTCGCGGTGCGCTTTGGCGGGTCTCTCAAGGCCGAGCACGGCACTGGCCGCAACATGGCCCCCTATGTGGAGCTGGAATGGGGGCCGGAGGGGATGGCGCTGATGCGCCGCATCAAGGCGCTGCTGGACCCCGATAACCTGCTCAATCCCGGCGTCATCATCAACGACGACCCCAAGGCCCACCTGGCCCACCTCAAGCCCATGCCGGCGAGCGATGCCATCGTCGATCCGTGCATCGAGTGCGGCTTTTGCGAGGCGGTCTGCCCCTCGCGCACCCTGTCGCTCTCGCCGCGCCAGCGCATCGTGCTCTATCGCGAACTGGCCCGCCGCAATCGTGCCGATGAGCCCTCCAACCAGCTGGCCCGGCTGTTTGACTATCAGGGCATCGACACCTGCGCCGCGACCGGGCTGTGCGCCGATCGCTGCCCGGTGGGCATCAACACCGGCAGCCTGATCAAGAAGCTGCGCAGCGAAAAGTACCAGCGCTTCGTGCCCATCGCCCGATGGAGCGCCGATCACTTCGCTGGCGTTACCCGCACCGCCCGCAGTGCGCTGGGCCTCAAAGCCGTTGCCGGCAAGGTGTTGGGAGAGAAAACGCTGGCAGGTCTGGTGAACGGGGTTCGCCATCTGAGCGGCCAGCGCACACCCGCCTGGCTGCCCACCCTGCCGGGGCCGAGCCGCTACCACTGGCCGCAAGGGGAGGGGAACCATGGCGGATCCAGCGAGGGCATTGGAGAGGATCGCGCCGTGGTCTACCTGCCGTCCTGCGCCAGCCGGGTGTTCGGCCAGCAGGAGGAGGCCCCGTCACTGCCACAGGTGGTGCAATCCCTCCTCAATAAAGCGGGCTGCCGGGTCATAGTGCCGACTGGGGTTGAGGGGCTCTGCTGCGGCATGCCCTATGACAGCAAGGGGATGGTCGAGGTGGCCGCAGCCAAGCGCACTGAGCTGGCCGAGGCCCTGTGGCAGGCAAGCGAGCAGGGGCGCTGGCCCGTGCTGCTCGACACCAGCCCCTGCGTGCAGCGGCTACTCTCGGGGGCGATCGGCAAGGGCCTTCGGGTGTTCGAGCCCTCCGCCTTTGTGTTGGAACACCTGATGCCCCACCTTGAACTGACCCCCATCGATGAGACCGTGATGCTCCATATCACCTGCAGCAGCCGGCGCATGGGGCTGGGGGAGACCATGCTGGCGGTGGCCCGCACCTGCGCCCGCGAGGTAATTGTGCCTGAGCATATCCAGTGCTGCGGCTTTGCCGGCGACAAGGGGCTGATGACGCCTGAGCTCAACGCCGCGGCGCTTGCCAGCCTGCCCGCCCAGGTGCCCAGGGATTGTCGACAGGGATTCAGCAATAGCCGCACCTGCGAAATGGGGCTTAGCCAGCACGCTGGCATCCCCTATCACAGCATCCTCTATCTGGTGGATCAGGCGGCGAGATAAATACCCCCAGCATGATTTATCATGCTGGGGGGAATATATAAAAAGTACATCGTCTACTATTAAGCCCACTTAATAGTACTTATTTTACTGAAATGATTTTGAGAATAAAAAGAGTTTGTTGTAGTCGAATTGTTACGTGGGTGGTAAGATAAATATTTAATGCCATGAGATATTTTTGAACTGTATTTTCTAGCCTTTCCCCATAGAAACCAACTTAGATTATTATTGTTTGAATCGATGAATGTTATTAACAGGCTTGTAAATTTACGCCATATTTTAGCATGAGCGTTAGACACACTAGTGTTCCCTTGTGGGCATGTAAGAGCTGCATTCAAAAGTAATACACCTTGCTGTTCCCAATTCAAAAATAATTTGTTTGGTGCAAGTATCCCAGAGATGAAAGATTGATCCTTAAGGACTACGCCAATATTTTGCACGCTAGTTTTTTTCATTTTATTATAATGCAGTAGCTTCAGGATGTTTCTTTGTGATGCATGCAAATGTCCTAATGCCCCCCAAGAGGTCATGTTTCCAACTTCGAAAGCTCTCCCTGTGGCAGCGTTAGGTTGGGGGTATGGGTCTTGCCCCATGATTACAACCTTTAATTCTGTTAAGTTGCATTGGAATACTTTGAAAATGTCATTGGGTGCTGGGGATATAGCCTGGAAAGAAATTAAGTTTTCTATTTTTGCTAATTCGTTTTTTACTGAGGTCAATGTGAAAAATTGGTCCCAAGAATGGTGGCAGCTTTGCTGTATTATAAATCTGAAAGATCCCATTTATTTCCCTTTTATTATGTTCTTCGTTGACGGATAGGTACTGTTGTTATAATTAAATGTATTTTATAAATCATTAAATAGCTGATTTATGTCAAGTTGATCGGCACAAGCCGAGATTAACCTAATGTGTTGTGTGGTCTTAGCTCTTTTTCCTTGAACGTTAGTATTCGAAAAATTACTAATAGGGACATTGAATACTTTCTCTATTCTCCTTAAAAAAGAATCGGATAATACGTCTGGAGCTACAATATCGTATTTTCTCGTAATGCTATTCCTTATAATGTCGTTAAAATGCTCATCTGAATTATTAAATGAATATCCTATCACTACGACTTTTTGAGAGTTATGTATTAGCTCTGCTGCTCTTGCCCATGTATCAATGTATTTATGTGATAAAATTGGTTTTAGTTTCAACGGTGGAACCATTGAAGGTATTACATGTTTCTGGCTTTCAATATCATTTTTACTAAAGTCAATGTTTGAAGATATTTCTTCATCGATGAATCTTTTCAAGTCAATATTATCTATGTTGTTAATAGGTAATAGTTGCCTAGTGTCCATACGTACGTATTCTGATAAACCACCATGAAAATATATTATATTTTTAATGCCTGTATTTGCTAAGAATGTAGTATAGTTTAGGGTAATAGCATCAATTCCCTTTGGTAAGTTTGAATAAAAAGGAATTTCACCACCCTTAAAACTATTAAGGACGTGATTCTGTTTCCAAACAAGATAACCCCACAAACACCAAGATATATATATGTAGTTTTTTACATCAGCTTGATTTTGGCTATAAAAACCTAAAAATTTTTGAATTAAAAGTTGCTCAATGTCTAACATGTGAGAGGCAATTGCATCAGCAATTGGATTTCCGTCTGAAACTAAGCTTTCTTTTAATGTAATTTTCAGTATCAGCTTGAAGGTTTCTGATAACGACATTTTGTGAACATCAATTATAAAGTCACTCTCGGTAAACTCCATACCAAAAGCTTCTGATATCAATTGAAAAGTTTCATCATCAATATGGCTAGCATTTTTTATTTCAACAAGCTTTTCAAATAATCGAATGATAACCTGACCTCTTTTTTTTGAAATGTCAGAGTCATCTTTTATTTTTCTTTCAGCATCACTTACCAATTCAACAATTTTCTTAAGCTGTTCTATATCTTTTTTGGTAATGTTTTCTATTTCATTGTTAATGAACCTATTGAAGTCAAACCTAAGTCCAGGAAGGGCATTTCTAACAGATTTTTCAAAACTAGCACCCTCACCATTTATAAACCTAGAAACTTCAGTCAATAATTTATTTGCTAGTGGAAAATCAATGCCGGTTGTTTTATCAACTCCAGCACCAGTAATGAGAACTTTATTCATAGTTTTTCCTGTTTGTGAAAATTGATAAATTGAACCAGATCGGCTATTCCAGAAAATAGGATACCTACTACACGGGATTTCAGCTCCCAGAGTGCTGGTGTGGATTGAATTGAAGAGGTACGGATCATAGCCACTCCTTGGCTATCTTTTGTGCTCTAAGGGCCGGATGAGTAGCCTATCAAACGCTGACCAGTCTTGTTGAGTAAAAAAACAGCTGATCCGTGGGATTTGAATGAAATCTTGATGGCGGTCAGATTTTGACGTGGAACGGTCGAGAGAAACGGGGGGAGGGGAGATGGCCTCTCTTCTTGTTGCTACACCGCCCGGTCAATCAATTCATGTGTTATCTCTTGCTCATCAATGCCTTGTAACAGCTGGTTACAGATCTTGCGTCGACCGGCGAACCCTTCCTCCAGTAAATTCAGCGGCGATTGAATGACCTCACATAACAAAGCAATTGCAAGGAACAAGAGTCATGAGAATGCACCACAAAGCCATGCTGGCCATCGCCTGCACCGCCGCCCTGTCTGCCTGCGACAGCGAGAAGGCGGCCAACAGCATCGCCAAGCGCGCACCGCTGCCCTTGCCCGATGCCGGCGTCTATGAGGCGAACCTGCTCAGCCGTGATGGCGATCAGGGGCCGCTCAAGATGATCAAGGGGCTGGAAGGATTGGCGCTGGTCTATCCCAAGGGGGATGGCGAGCAGCGCTGGGGCGTCTGGGTCGAGAACGACGGCAAGTCGATTACCTCTTCGCAATGGATGGGGCAGGCTGCCCAGAAAGAGAACAAGGATGGTATCTATCCGGTGCTGCTGGAGCGCACCTCGGTGCGGGGCAAGCGGCTCGATGCCCAGAGCAACGACCACAACCTCATCAGCTTTCAAGACAAAGCGGTAACCGATCTGGCTGGCAAGGAGGTCAAGCGCTGGACCTTTGACTTCAGCCGTACCGGCACCCAGTTCCGGGATCCGGATCAGAGCACAGCCCTCTATCGCGACTGGAGCGGCCACCTTGCCGTGAGCAAGCTCGCCACCCGGACGATCAGCAGCGACAGCTGGCTGGTGGCAGAGGACGCCGGCTTTGGCGATGCCATGGTGGGGCTGATCCGCAGCACCAACAACGGCGGCTCCCTGACCCTGGAGATCGAATTTCCCAAGGCGGGCTGTACCCTGACCGGCAAGGGCAATGCAGAGCCTGGCAAGGAGCTCAGCAAGCTTAACCTGAGCGGGTTTGGCAAGTGCAGCTTCAAGGCATCAAGCGATCTCAGCCCGTTTGAGAACAAGTGGATGCTGGGCCTGGCCAAGGCCAAAGAGGGGGCAACGGCCTACGTCGCCGCATTCGAGATGCCGGATACCCGCAAGACGACCCTGGTGGTGGGCTTCCCGGAACAGCATGGTCTGATGATGGTGGGCGACAAGCAGCCCTGATCTCGCCTTTATATTCCGTCACAGCACTGCGTTGTTACCCCGGCCTGGCCGGGGTTTTTGATGCCGGGTGGGCTGTCACCAGAGGGTAAGCAGGGGGCAAGGCTCAGTAGCCGGTCATCTCCAGATAGCCAACGCCTTTTGCGTCTCCCGAGACGGAAACCGCCCCCTCCCAGTAGTCAAAGCGCCCCGTCATGGCTTGATTGGGCTGTCGAGCTTGAATGCGGAGGTTGAGATCCCCGGCCTTAAGCTGCCACTCGATGGGGTAGGCTTGCCCCTTGGGGCCGCGCCAGGTCTTGCCGGGGGTGAGGCGGATCTGCGCAGGATTCAGCACCCGGCTGCTGCCGTCCCGCTCAATTAGGATGCCATAGCGGTTTTCTGGCTTGTTTTCGGAATTGGCGCGTCCTGCCTTGGTGCGCAGGCGAAACAGCATCAGCTCGCGGCCATCGTCAAACTGCAGCGAAAACCAGTCCCAGCCCGATTGCCACTCGGCCAATACCGAGCTGCTCCACTCATGATCGAACCAACCCTCACCGCTGACGTGGCGGGTCTCGCCATCCAGGGTCAGGGTGCCGCTGATGGTCAGGCGCGGGTAGGAGTAGTAGAAGGAGGCGTTGCCCGGGCTCTTCTCGCTGTAACCCTGTTTGCCCTGCAGCACCGCCGGCTTGGCGGCGCTTACTTTCAAATCAAGATCCCCCGCCTTGCTTTGCACCTTGAGGGTGGCGGGAAAGAGGGGTTCCCCTTGAGAGGCCAGCGCCCACTCCTTGAGCCAATACTCACCGCCGCTTTGTGGGAAAACTGGGTGGAGAAATGGAAGAGTGCGATGCCGGGCATGATGTGATGCTTTCGAAACCGGGAGAACTGTCGGCGCGTTTGACAAAGGGAAAGGGTAGGGGAAGCTCCCTCTCATCCGAGAGGGAGCTTCCCCGCACGTATCAGGCTCGTTCTATGAGGGATCGGTGTTGAAGATGAAAAGGACTTCACCGTTTCCGGAATTTCCGGCATAGGAAGTCGGGGCGTTGCTGTCCGTCGTGGTTGAAGGCATCGCATAACTGCCGCCTCCACCCCCCCCGTAGCATCGGTAAGCGTCCTTAGAGTACATGCCATCTATGGTTCCACTGCCGCCGCCGCCGTAGCCACCGCCACCGCCGCCACCGCCGCAGCTGGCCGGGTTACCGCCCTCACCACCTTTCCCGGCATTGACCGCCAGATCGGGTCCACCATTGATCCAGCCCTTTGAACCTTCAGAGCCCGACCCTCCCGACGCGCCGCCGAAACCCTGATATCCAGCGTGATAACCGCCGCCGCCACAGGCCACACCTTCCGTGCAACCGGTTCTGCCACCGCCCAAACCGTTCACTGAATTATTCAAACCATCAAAAAACGAGTCTGTGCCTACGCCGGTTGCCGACTTGCCAACCTGGCTTGAATACGCGAAGCCACCGTTGCCACCACCGCCGCCTTGCATGGAACCGCTGAAGATAGAGCTACCCTCGCCGCCACCGCCGCCACCGCCGGCGATCAGAACAATCTCGCTTTGTGGCAGGGAGCCGTCCGGCTCAACGCTCGTCACGATCGTGGCAGCGCCTCCGGATCCTCCGCTGCTATCGTGACTTCCCGCTTGCCCCAAGTAGTAGTAGAAAATGGCGTTTCCGAAAATGTTTCCATACTCGGTGCCGGTGGTGACCGTCTGGGCAAAGCCTCCTTTGCCGCCGGCTCCCGATCCTCCGCCAAATGAATTGTTAGTGCCGTTACCTCCTGCGGCACCGATAGCCTGTATCCACAGGGTCGTATTCTCGTCTACGGCGCTGTTGAGGGCGCTTGCCTGGGTGATGATGTTGGTCCAGAGAATCGCTTGATTGCAGCTGGTGTTCAGGGTGCACATCACCTGGCTTGAATTGCCGGATGCCATGGAACAGGTTGCATCGCAGGTGTCGATAGCGTACGCAACCGTTCCGCCCAGGGCGAAATTTTTCATTGCGGTGTGCGTCTGGCCTGCATCATCCGTGACGGTCAGCGTCGCCTGGTAGTTCCCCGAAACGTCCTTGACACCGTTGGTTGAGGCGGTATCGGCGTAGGGATGAATTTTGAGCGGCCCCTGGTCCAGCCAGTCCTGAATGGTAACCGGCCCATAGACGGTTTCGTCCGTATCCAGGTTTTTTACCGTGTAGGTGTGAGAAACCAGTTTTCTCTCACCGCTTGCAACGGAAAGAGTTCCATCGAGTTCCATTCGGCCGGGCACGTTAGGCGATTCCATTGCCGTCAGTTGCGCAGTCGGAGCGTTGTCACTTGCGTCACTTTCGTTACTTCCGTAACAGCCCTGCAGTACGCCCATGAAGCAGGCCAGCGTGATGAAGAGCACCACGTCTGCCGGTTTCGATGCATGGGCGACATTCGTCAACCCTGTGTACAGGCGATGGATCCGTCCTAAAAAAGCGGGTGATAAAGACATTCAGTTTCCTCCTCGTTCTTCCATGTTTTGCCGGTCGTTGTAAAGATATTGCATCGGCAAGGAAGGATTGATATGGCCATTTCATTTCCATAAATGGTCTTTTTTGACAAAAAATGAGTCAATCCAAGTTTCTTCTGTACGACTTACTAAAAAAGCCCTCCGTGCTCGTAAGTTAATGATTTCCTTGTAAGTCAATGTGCGAAATATAGAGTTCCCCTTGGATTTCATCAAGGGTGACCGCGTAACCTTGGTGCACAGGCGATTCGAAAACCACGAATTCACCGCCAATGAAAACTAAATTGCTGATCCTAATTTTCAAGGCCTTCCAGCCCGCACAGGGTGTATCAGTTCACCAAGCGATAGAGTGATGAACGGGCTGCTGCGGTGAGTCGAGAAACAGCCGAAATACTGTACCCATCGGCTAGTAGCAAGATAGCGTTGAGTCGTCGGCAGTGTTCCTTGTCTTTGGCCATATGTATCAAACAGATGATCCGGCGTCGCTCAGCTCGGTTGGGGGAGTGTTAGCATCATGTCGGGCTCGGCTCGTTTGTCGTTTGGTTGGTTTGGCAATTGATCAGATCGCACAAACGACGCCGAGCACCCTTATTCCCCAGACAAGTGATCTACAGTTCTGAACGGTTATTTAGCCGGGCGCAGGTGTCGGCAACGTCGCCAGCTTAGTAGCCGGTCATCTCCAGATAACCGACGCCCTTGGCGTCTCCCGAGACGGACACCGCCCCCTCCCAGTAGTCAAAGCGCCCCGTCATGGCCTGATCGGGCTGACGGGCTTTGATGGTGAGGTTCATCCCGGCGGCGTTTAGCTGCCACTCGACGGGGTAATTCTGCCCCTTGGGGCCGCGCCAGGTGTTGCCCGGCGTAAGGCGAATCGCGTCGGGGGCGAGCACCCGGCTGCTGCCATCCCGCTCAATCAAAATCCCGTAACGGTTCTCCGGCTCGGCGCGGCCCGCCTTGGTGCGCAGGCGAAACAGCATCAGCTCGCGGCCATCGTCAAATTGCAGCGAAAACCAGTCCCAGCCCGATTGCCACTCGGCCAATACCGAGCTGCTCCACTCGTGATCGAACCAGCCCTCACCGCTGACGTCGCGGGTCTCGCCATCCAGGGTCAAGGTGCCGCTGATGGTCAGGCGCGGGTAGGAGTAGTAAAAGGAGGCGTTGCCCGGGCTCTTCTCGCTGTAACCCTGTTTGCCCTGCAGCACCGCCGGCTTGGCGGCACTCACCTGCAAATCTAGATCCCCCGCCTTGCTCTGCACCTTGAGGGTGGCGGGAAAGAGCGATTCCCCTTGAGAAGCCAGCACCCACTCTTTCAGCCAATACTGGCCACCGCTGGCACCGGCAAGTCCTGGTCCCTGGCGGCTGGTGCGCTCGTCCTGCTGGTGGCTGCCTTTGCTCAAATCGGTGATGGCGAACTGGGCCAGCCAGAGCTGGGGGGTGAGCCAGGGGTTGTCGGACTTTATCTCCTGCTCGATACCTTGGCGAAACAGGGTCCACTGCATGCCGTAGCCGCGCCCCTGCTCATCTTTCAGGTTGCCGGTGAGATACCACCACTCGGAGCGGTAGTCGGGGTGGGCAGCGTGATCCGTGGGCAGGCGGATGGACTGGCCCGGCAGGGCCTTTTTGAAGTGATCGTTGCCGCCGCCAAGGATGCTCCCCAGATCGCTGGCCTGCGCGTTGCCGCTTATGGCAACAAGCGGGATCAAGAGGGCTGCGAGCCACTGGGTCCGTAAAGAGGACAAGATTTCCCTCACCCTGGCCCTCTCCCGAAGGGAGAGGGGATGGTTGGCGGCAGCTCTCTGTGCTTCTTTGCGCTGAATCAAGGGCGGTGACAGGGATCTGGTCAATGGGAACGTCAAGCCATGGCTGAGCCAGTGCGCCAACCGATATTTCATACCACTCTCCTTGCGGCGTACCAGGAGGCGAGCGCGCCACAGACGGGGGCGAGAAGGAGCGCCGTGACGGCGTGCAAGGGGGCGGCCTCGAAGGCCAGCCGCCAGCCGAAGGCGCGGGGGTTGACCACCTCAATCAGCACCCAGGCAAGACCATAACCCACCGGCAGGGCCAGCAGCGCGGTGAGCAGCCCGAGGCCCGCTCCCTGCCACACCAGCAACCGGCGGCAGTGGCGGGGGCTCAAGCCAAGGCTCTGCAGGGTCTGCAACTCGCCGCGCCGGGCCAGCCCCAGCACCATAAAGGCCGAGCCGATGCCGACGAAGGCGATCCCCAGGATCAGCAACTTCAATAGCTCGGTCACCACAAAGGTCTGATCGAACACCTTGAGGGCGGCGGCGTGGATGGCGGGGGCGGGCAACAGGTTCACCTGCTCGCCAAACTGGCTCCTGAGCCTGTCGCCAAGGTGCTCGGGATCCGGGCTGAAGAGGGCAAGGGATTGCACCTTGCCCCCTTCGAAGGCGTGCAGTATCTGCCCCTTGTCGCTGCCGTAATCCTGATAGACGCCGGTGACGATAAGCGTGCTTGGCCCCTGCTCGCCGCTCACCTCGAGGCTCTGTCCCACCTTGACCCCGAGGCGCACCGTCAGCGGTTCGCTCGCCAGCACCTCGTCGGGGGTGGCGGGCCAGCGCCCGGCCAGCAGCGGATAGGCGGCTTTGAGCTCGGGAATAAAGTCCATCTGCGCCCACTCGATGGGCTGCCCCTGCCAGCGGGCCGGGTGCACCGAGCGGCGCGAGGCGGCGCGTACGTCCGGCGCGGCGAGGATGGTGTCGAGGGTCTGCTCGCTCAGGGCGCCCTTGTTGCCGGCCACCCCCTTGGGTGCGGTGACATAGAGATCGGCGGCCAGGCGCTGGCCGAGCCAGATCTCCACGCTCGAGCGAAAGCTCGACACCATGACGCCGATGCCGATGGCCGCCGCGATGGCCAGTTGCAGCGCCATCACCGCGATGGCGGTGCGATCCAGGTGATAGAGGGTTTCGGCCACCCCAAGCCGGGCGCTGAGGGAGCCGCGTTCGCGTCGGCGCAGCCGGCCCAGCACGGCGCGCAGCACATCGGGCAGGGCGAGCGCCATGGCCAGCAGCCAGCCGCCGGCCACGAAGAGGGCGCCTCCCAGCCCGGTTTCTGGCCGCCATAGACACAGGGCGCAGAGCAGCAGGATGGTGATGGCGAGCCCTCGACGTTGCCAAGGGTGAGCCGGCGGGCGGCTGTTGCCCTCTCGCAGCTCAAGGGGGGATTGGCGCAGCAGTTGCCACCAGCCGGGCAGGTTGGCGGCGAGCGTCCCAGCCAAGCCAATCACCAGCGCCTTGCCAAGGCTGGCGGGGGAGAGGCGCAGCAGGTCGATGGGGTTGGGACCATAGAGATCGGCCAGCGCCTGGGTGAGCTGCCCCATCAGGGCGAGGGCCAGGAGGCTGCCGAGCAGCAGCCCGAGCAGGGTGCCGATGCTGGCGAGGATCAGGGTCTCCAGGGTCAGCCAGCGCAGCAGCCGGCGCGGCGGCATGCCGAGGATGATGAGCTGGGCCAGCTGGGGGCGGCGCACGCTCTGCACGAAGCGCTGGGCGTTGAACACCAAAAACAATCCCACAGCCATGGCGAGCAGGGAGAGCGCCGTGAGGTTCAGCGCCAGCGCATCGCCGAGCTGGCTGGCATCGAGGGCCGGGCTGATGGGCTCAAGCCAGAGCGGCTGATGGGGGGCATAGGATTGCAGGGCCGCCTGCAGGGCTCTTTGCAAGGTATTGGCCTCTTGCTCGTTGAGCTTGAAGACGATGCGATCGAGCCGCCCTTCCTTGCCCAGCAGCGGCTGGGCGAGGCCGATGTCGGTCACCAGCAGCCGCTCCATGGGTACGGCGCCGGGCTCGAAGGTGCCGGCCAGGGTGAGGGTCAGCGGGCGGGGCGGCGCTCCTTCACCGCCACCCAGCACGAAGCGCCGGCTCTGGCCCGTTTGCCAGCCAAGGCGCTTGGCCTCGGGGGCGGCCAGCCAGACGCTGTCGGCGCCGGTGAGGGAGAAGGTGGGCTCTTTGTCCGGCGCGGCGCCAAACAGCCGGCGCAAGGGGCCGGGGTTGAACAGATCCATCCCCAGCAGCTGAAAACTGCGCCCCTGTTCATCCTGCAGCCAGCCGTGCAGCTGGGGCATGGCGTCGAGGTTTGGCTGGCTGCGCACCAGCTTGACGTAGAGCTGCTCGTCCAGCCCGCCGTCCGGCGCCAGCCGGTAGTTCGCTTCCCCCGCCAGCTGGCTGCGGGCGGCGACGAAGTTGGTGCGGGCACTGTGGTTCAAGAGCTCGATGGCCACCACCAGAGAGACCCCCAGGGTGAGCCCGACCAGGCTCATCAACAGCAGCCAGGGGTGAGCGCGATAGAGGCGCAGCAGCGCCTTGAGCGGCAGCGGCAACATCACGGCCCTCCGTGGCGGGCGTCAGTCATGGCGGCGCCCCTTGAGCTCGACCAGCTGGCCCCCTTCAAGGCGCAGCACCCGATCCGCCAGGGCGCTGTAGGCTGGGTTGTGGCTCACCAGCAAGAGGCCGGCGCCGGTGCCCCGTACCGCCGCCATCATCAGCGCCATCACCTGCTCGGCGTTGTGTTCATCGAGACTTCCGGTGGGCTCGTCGGCGAGCAGCCACCGGGGTTGGTGAATGAGGGCGCGGGCCAGCGCCACTCGCTGACGCTGGCCGCCGGAGAGCTGCTCCGGCCAGGCGTGGCGCTTGTGGGCAAGATCGAGGCGCGCCAGCAGGCCGTCAATGCGTGTCTCATCTCGGGCAAGCTGGTTGATGGCAAGGGGCAGGGCGAGGTTCTCGGCCACGGTCAACGTCGGCAGCAGGTTGAAGTCCTGATAGACGATGCCGAAATGGCGGCCGCGCAGGCGGGCCCGCTCGTCCGCCGACTGGTTGTCGATGCGGGTCTCCCCCAGCCAGATCTCCCCCTCATCCGGGGGGAGCAGGCCGGCGATGAGGTTCAGCAGGGTCGACTTGCCACAGCCGCTCTGCCCCAGCAGCAGGGTGATCTCGCCGGCCGCCAGGGTCAGATCAAGGTGGTGAAACAGCGGCAGCCGTTCGCTGCCGTTATCGAAGCTCTTGCCGAGATTGCGCAGATTCAGCATGGGATAACCGGTTGATGGTCAATGGCTTTCATTACGTGCCCTCGGCTCGCCTCAGGATGAGTGCCACTATGCCAGTTAGTGATCAAGGCTGCAAAAGAGGTGAGGATCCTGGCTGGATCCCGCTCGCCTGTGGTGGTTAGAATAGGGGCCTCCATGGGTCACAGGATGCGCAAGGATGTTACACAAGCAAGTCAGTTTTATCGTCGACAGCAAGGGCGCCAAGCAGGCTGCCGTGGTCCCCATCGAGATTTACAACGAGCTGATGACCCTGCAAAAGGCGCTCTCCGACAACAAGCCGGGCGAGCGCGAGCTCTACCACTTCAACGGCAAGGGGGCCGAGGCGCACGGTTATCCGGTGGGCAAGCGGCAGAACCCCGGCTTCATGGTGCTGGCGGGCTCCACCGCCAACGGTGAGGATGCGGCTTCCCTGCGCGAGGCTGTGATCGAACTGCGCCAGGAGCTCTTGGGCAAGGGGATCCTGGCCCCGCGCAGCGAAGGGGGCTTCGTCTTTACCGCCGATCAGTTGTTCAACAGCCCGAGCCTGGCCGCGAGCCTGGTGGCGGGCAACAACCGAAGCGGGCTGGATGCCTGGCAGAACAGTGCCGGCTACACCCTCAAACGCTCGGGGTTTGGCAAGAAATAACCCTGATGGCAGGGGCAAGGAGCGCCGCCTGATCTTGCGCCCCTGATCCAAGCGTTCGCCCAGCCGGGCCTGGCGCGAGCAGGGAGAGGGCAGGGGGTGACCTCCCTGTCCACTGCCAGCCTCAAAACCAGACGGTTTCCAAGAGAGGGGCCCCATGTCTGGATCTGCACGTCTGTTTTCTTCGGTCATCCTCGGCCTCTTCTGCGCCCCCGCGCTCGCCGACGGCGGCCCTCTGCCCATGACGCACACCGGCGCCGGCCTCTTTGCTCTGGCCATCTTCGCCCTGGCCTATGCCCTGGTGATGGCGGAGGAGTACCTGAAGCTGCGCAAGTCCAAGCCCGTGCTGGTGGCGGCCGGCATCATCTGGATCGTCATCGGTATCGTCTATGCCGGACAGGGGCAGAGCCCGCTGGCGGTGGCGGGATTTCGCCAGACGCTGCTGGCGTACGCCGAGCTGATGCTCTTCTTGCTGGTGGCCATGACCTATGTCAACGCCATGGAGGACAGGCTGCTGTTCGACGCCCTGCGCGCCCGCCTGGTACGCACCAGGCTCAGCCTGCGCTCCCTGTTCTGGCTGACGGGGATCCTCGCCTTCTTCATCTCCCCGGTGGTGGACAACCTCACCACGGCGCTGCTGATGTGCACCGTCGTGCTCCATGTGGCCAACGGGGAGCGCCGCTTCATCAACCTGGCCTGCATCAACATAGTGGTGGCGGCCAATGCGGGCGGTGCCTTCAGCCCCTTTGGCGACATCACCACCCTGATGGTGTGGCAGGCAGGCCAGGTGCCCTTCGAGCAGTTTCTGCTGCTGTTCGTGCCGGCCCTGCTCAACTTCCTGGTGCCGGCCACCCTGATGAGCCTGATGGTGCCGCGCCATGCCCCCACCATGAGCCACGAGCGGGTGGTGCTCAGGCGCGGGGCCTTCACCATAGTGCTGCTCTTCCTGCTCACCATAGTGACCGCGGTCGCCTGTCATCACTTCCTGGCGCTGCCCCCCGTGCTTGGCATGATGATGGGGCTCGGCTATTTGCAGTTCTTCGGCTTCTACCTGCGCAAGACGCAGCCGGTCACCCTGGCCCGCGAGCGGGCGCTGTACGCGCGCAACGGCGACGAGGCCCGGCTGCTACGTCTGGGCTCCATGGTGCCGTTCGATGTGTTCAACAAGATAGCCAAGGCGGAGTGGGACACCCTGCTCTTCTTCTACGGGGTGGTGATGTGCGTCGGTGGGCTCGGCTTCATGGGCTATCTGGCGCTCGCCTCCCAACTGCTCTACCAGGGGGATCCGACTCTGGCCAACGTGGCCATTGGCCTGCTCTCCGCCCTTATCGACAACATCCCCGTGATGTATGGGGTCCTCTCCATGGAGCCGCAGATGAGCGCGGGGCAGTGGCTGCTGGTGACCCTGACCACTGGCGTGGGGGGCAGTTTGCTCTCCATCGGCTCGGCGGCCGGGGTGGCCCTGATGGGGCAGGCGAGGGGCATGTATACCTTCGTTGGCCACCTCAAGTGGTTGCCCGCCATTCTGCTTGGCTATATGGTCGGCATAGGGGCGCACCTGTGGCTCAACAGCGCCCTGTTCTGAGCGGGTGATCATGGAGAGACAGACAAGATGGGACAACTGTTCGAGGCGCTCTCGTCGCGCCATGTGGCCTTCATCGAGGCACAGAAGATCTTCTTCGTCGGCACGGCGGCCGCAGAGGGGACGGTCAACCTCTCCCCCAAGGGCGGGGACTCGCTGAGGGTCATCGATGCCCACACCCTGGCCTGGCTCAACCTAACCGGCAGTGGCAACGAGTCGGCGGCCCATGTGCTGCAACACCCGCGCATGACGGTGATGTTCTGCGCCTTCGAGGGGGCGCCGTTGATCCTGCGGGCCTATGGCCGGGCAAGGGTGCTGCACCGAAGTGATCCTGAGTGGTCGTCGTTCCTGGCACGCTTCCCCCAAAGCGTCGCGGCCCGCCAGATCTTCCTGCTGGACATAGCGCGCGTCCAGGCCTCCTGCGGCATGTCGGTGCCGCTGTATGAGTACCAGGGGGACAGGGAAGATCTCGCCAATTGGTCCGAGCGGCAGGGCCGGGAGGGGATTGAAGCCTACTGGCGCAAGAAGAATCAGCTGAGCCTGGATGGGCTGGAGAGCGAGATCCTGGTGCGAAGCGGACTCTCATCGGACCCTTGAGGAGCCACGCACACGCAAGCGAACACAAAAAAGCCCTGTCCATGGACAGGGCTTGGTCATTCTTGGGGTCCTCAGGCACGCTTGCCGGTCAGCAGCCAGTAGCAGAGCGCCGAGCCGAATCCGCAGCCGGCGATGGCGATGGCCATCGGCAGCGGCGATTCGGGGGGATTGAGGTTGACCAGCACCCCCACCAGGGCGCCGATGCCAAAGCGCAAGGTGCCCGCCAGCGCCGAGGCGGTGCCCGCGGACTGCGGGAAGTGGCCCATCAGGCCGGTCATAGCGTTGGCCCCCACCAGGCTGATGTGGCCGACAAACAGCACCACCGGAATGACGATGCCCCACAGGCCGCCGGTCTGGCTCCAGGCGTTGTAGATGAGCAGGGCGCCAGCCAGCGGCAGCACCAGCAGGCCGTACTGCAGCATGCGCTCGGCGCCCACCCCCTTCACCAGCCGGCTGTTGACGAAGGTGACCACCATCATCAGCAGGATGTTGAGGCCGAACAGCCAGCCATAGTGCTCGGTCGGCACCTTGAAGTACTCGATGTAGACATAGGGGGAGGCGCTGATAAAGGCGAACATGCCCGAGCTCGACAGGGCGCCGCACAGCACGTAACCCATGGCTCCACGATGGGAGAGCACTCCCCAGTAGTTGCGCAGCACCTGGCCGAGGTTGAGGGGCTGCTTGTGCTCAGGCTTCAGGGTCTCCTGGATTTTCCACTGCATCACCAGGCAGATGAGCAGGCTGATGCCCATCAGCAGCCAGAAGATCACCCGCCAGTCGCTGTGGGCGCTGATGTAGCCGCCCACCACGGGTGCCACCAGCGGGGCGAGTGTCATCACCAGGATCACGAACGACATGGCGCGGGAGAAGGCCTCCTTCTCGAACAGGTCGCGCAGCAGCGCATTGACCACCACAGAGCCGGCTGCCCCGCCGGCCGCCTGCAACATCCGGTATGCCAGCAGCTCCGGCAGGGAATCCGCCATGGCGCAGCCCACTGAGGCGATGGCAAACATCACCAGCCCCGCCAGGATCACCGGTTTGCGGCCATAGCTGTCGGCGAGCGGGCCATAGAACAGCTGGCCGATGGCAAAGCCGCCGAGGAAGGCGCTGATGGTGAGCTGGGCGCCATCGATGCTGGTAGCCAGATCCCGGGCGATGGCCGGAATGGCGGGCAGGTACATGTCGACCGCGAGCGGCGTCAGGCCTGCCAGGGCGCCGAGCAGGATGAACAGGAAACGGGGGGAGAGGGGGGCGTGGGGC
Source organism: Aeromonas sp. S15(2024) (assembly GCF_041402265.1). Taxonomy (NCBI): domain Bacteria; kingdom Pseudomonadati; phylum Pseudomonadota; class Gammaproteobacteria; order Aeromonadales; family Aeromonadaceae; genus Aeromonas; species Aeromonas sp. S15(2024). Next base: position 189,982 of record NZ_JBGLQY010000007.1, read on the forward strand.
ATAGGCTATCCAGTCTTGATGAGTGCGAAGTCAGGGAGTGACAAACATCCAGTCTACCAGTTTTGGTGACGGGGGTGATCCTGTATGCCGAGCCAGAGGCCGGGCTCGGCGTGAAAGCGGGGGGCAAACCAGACTCGCTGGCCACCGGCGGGCAGTTCCTCCGGGTCGAGGGGACGCCGGCTGAGCCGGCAGGCCCCTTGCGCCAATGCAAGGCGAGCATCCCCCTGATACCAGCCGTCGGTGACGGGCAGGGCCGTAGTTTCGCGCAGCAGCCTCACACCCCACTGGGTCACCAGCGCGGGGCACGCCTGCTCGGCCAGCCTGGCTGCCCGGGTCATGGCTGGCGCCGCCGGCGGGGTGAGGGTGCAGAGCAGCAGCACGAGGGCTCCCAGCATGGCCGCCAGCTCGCCCCGGCGTGGCAGCATGTCCGCCAGCAAGATGATGGCGAGCAGGGTGATGGGGGCCAGATGGCGGGGATTGTCCGGGTTCTGGCCAAACAGGGTCCACAGCAGCAGGACGAGCCAGTAGAGGGACCAGGTCGGGGAGAGGGCGGCGCGATGGCCCTTGCATCGTTGCCACAGCGGCTGTACCAGCAGTCCCCCGACAGCCAAGGGCCAGAGCGGGGTGAGCTGCTCGTTGAAGGTATTCGCCCAGCTCAGCAGCCGATCGCCGTGAGCCGCCGCCGTGTTGCCCCACAGGGTAAAGTGGCCGTCGGTAAAGCGCCGCCCCTCGCTGAAATAGGCCCAGCCATCGGCCTGCCAGACAAACAGCAGGCAGGCTAGCCCAACCAGTGCGATGGGGAGCAGAAAGTTAAGCCGCTGACCTTTTTGCGCCATCCCGAGCCAAAGGGGCAGCAGGGCCAGCACGAAGTAGGAGGGGCGCAGCGCCAGCATCAGGCCCAGCAGCAGACCCGCCAGCGCGATTTTGCGCTGCTGCAAGGCCAGGAGAGAGCCGAGCCACGCGGCCAGCGCCGGCCCGTCCGAGAGTCCGGAAAGAGCGAGCGTCGGGGTGAGCGGCAGGGCCAGTGCCAGCAGCCAGACCGGCGCCAGCAGGCTGGGCCGTTGCCACAACTTGACCGCCAGCGAGGCGGCGAGCGGCGCCAGCAAACTGCTCCCCAACAGGCTTGCCCACTGCACCGCGCGGGCCGGTTCGTCCACCGCCAGATTGATCAGCCGTGCCAGCCAGATAAAGGCGGGGTAGCCCGGAAAGTGGGGGGAAAACTCCAGCACGCTGAAACGCACCACCCCGTGGGCAAAGTTGAGGGCATCGTCGGAATCGAGGGCCACCGGGAAGGCCAGCAGCCAGCCAAGCCAGGCCAGTTGTAGAAGGATCAGCAAGTAGGGTCGATTAGCGAAGCGTAATCGGCCGTGGTGACGCCCCCCTTCTCCCCTTGCGGGAGAAGGGTCGGGGATGAAGGGGGCCGTCGTCATCAATGAGAGGTCATCAAAGTGCGTAGGGTGGGTAGCGCGCAGCGAAACCCACCGCTTGTCACAGCGAGGTGGCGCAGTGATGGGCAGGTAGCCATCAGAGCGGTGCCAACACGGCCATCAGCGCTTTTTCTGCATCGCTAAAGGCGGCCGCATCGGCGGGCTTGGCGCCCACCCCGAACACCCCCGGGTTACCGATGGCATCGAGCACCTTGGCCAGCGCCTGCTCGGCGGCCTTGCGATCCCCTTCACTGAGGGAGGGGAGGATCAAATCGAGGAAGCGCTTGCTCTTGACCACCAGCACCTTGGCGGTCTGGTAGTCGCCAAGGTTCTGGCTGGCCCCCTCGAGGCGGCGTTCGATCTCCGCCTTGTAGGCCCGGTTGAGCAGGGCCGCGGTAGCCGCGGCGTCTTTGGCCTTGATGGCGGCCGCGAGCGGTGCTTGCAGCTCAACCTTGTGGTGCTCCTCCAGATAGGTCAGCTCCTCGGCAATCTCGCTCAAGGTGGCGCTGGCATCCTTGCCGTCAGTGGCGGCGCCCAGCAGCGCCTCGCGGGCATCGATCAGTGGCTCCTTGCCGGCGGCGGCGTAGGAGTAAGCCTGCGCCTGCCCGCTCAGGGTCAGCAGCAGGGTGAGGGCAAGTAAACCCGGGCGGATGGTCATCCTGTTCTCCTTACATTTGCCAAGAGGTTATGCCCATGGCGCGGCCATCAGGCCACGCTCTGGGTTTCAATCACGGTATTTTCGTTGCGATGGTTGAAGGTGTTGCGGCGTCTGTCTGCCTGTTGAACACCAGTCATCGTGCTCACGCCACGCTCTGGGTCTCGATCACGGTATTTTCGTTGCGATGATTGAAGATGGCGTGGCGTCTGTCCACCCCGTCGATCACCATGTCGGCGGCCATCATTCCCATCTCCATGGCGGTGTCGGTGAAGATGTAGCGGAATGTCCCCTGACGGCCGGTCATGATGAGGTTGGTGATCGGCATCAGCGCCTTGATGGCCTCGTTGCGGCGGGCCTGATAACCGAGGTCCATCAGCGGATAGGCGTACTCGCTGCGCGCCTCGAAGGTCTCATCGCCAAGCTTGGCGATATCGACGCCGAGGCTCGCCAGATCATCGGTAACCCGACCGCGCAGATCAGAGAGCGGCGCCTGCCAGGTAGCATCTCCCGGATTGCAGGGGATCTCCAGCATCACCGAGGTCTGGCCCTGGGGCGCCATAAAGGGGCTGCGCCGGCGCGGCTCCTGCAAGCGGGTGGCCAGGATATGGGGGTCGGAGAGGTACTGCCAGGTGTTGTCCGACAGGTTCTCTTGTTTGAGCGGCATATTGACGAAGCGCAGCGACCGGTATTGGAGATCGCACGGCAAGCCCAGATGTTGGCAGGTGAGCGGCAGCGGCAGGGTGGAGATCACCTGATCAAAGCGTGCGCTCTGCTCCACGTTATCTTGTGACCAATAAACCCGTTCAATGCGGCCATCAGCCTGCTCAAGGCGGGTGATGGTGGCGCCGGTTTTCAGCTCAACCCCTTCGGCAATCAGCCGCTCCCCCAGGGTGGTGAAGATCTGGCCGAAGCCGTATTTGGGGTAGCGGTACTTGCGGGCATAGGTGCGCACCGAGATGCTGCCGTTGCGTCTTGGCAGCAGGCGGCGCGCCACGTCTTTGAGATCGATCAGGCTGATGCGCTGGCCAGCCCAGTCGGCGGAGAGCTTATCCGGGTTGATGCCCCACAGTTTGCCGGTGTAGCCCTCGAAGAACTGGCGGTAGAGGGTGCGACCGAAGTGGCTCTGGATCCACTCGGCAAAGCTCGCCTTGGCAAAATCGGTGGGTTTCCTGGCAAAGGGCAACAGCAGCAGATCCTTCACCGCCCCGGCCATCAGGGACAGCGGCGCCGTCTTGAGCAGGTTGGGCAGGTTCAAGGGGTAGTCATAGGTGCGCCCGCCGAAGCGGATCACGCTCTTGCGCTCGGCGTGGAGCAGATCGTCGCCCATCAGCTCGTCGATAAAGGCGAGCAGTTCGGGGTTCTTGGTGATGAAGCGGTGGCCGCCGTAGTCGAAGCGGTATTCACCGTCGCGCCCCTTGAAGGTCTGGGTGGCGCACATGCCGCCCACCACGCTCTCCTGCTCGAACAGGGTGACCGCAAAACCGGCCTGGCGCAGGCGCCAGGCGGCCATCAGACCGGCCGGGCCGGCGCCCAGTACCGCTATGTGTTGTGTGTTGTTGTCGCTCATGACTCTGTTATCCGAAAAGCTGACCAAAAGAGAAGACGTTGAAAAGGCGGCCCCGCTGAGCCGCCTTGTCATCCGCTGCTGCGCCGCGCTGGGCGATCAGCGCTGGGGACGATAGTTGCGATGCCAGACGGTGACGAAGATCACCAGGTAGCTGGCCCAGGTCAGCAACTGCAGGCCGGCTGGTGAGGCATTGTAGCCAAACAGGGCGCGCAGGAAGGTACCAAATACCCCCTGATCGTCGAGAATGTGACTGATGTTGAAGACCGGCTCGGTCCAGAAGGTGATGAGCCCGGCCGCCTGCAGCATGTTGACGGCGGACGACAGCAGCCCAGCGGCGATGATGATGATAAGCAGACCGGTCCAGCGGAAGAAGGGGGCCAGCGCCACCTTGCGGGTGGAGCGCAGCAGCCCCCACACCAGCACCACCGACAGCAGCAGGCCGCCCAGCGCCCCCATCAGCCCCTCGTGCAGATCCACCCCTTGCCCGGAGTAAACCAGGGCCGAGAAGAAGAGCACGGTTTCAAAGCCCTCGCGCATCACCGCCAGGAAGGCGAGCAGCACCAGACCGAACAGGTTGCCGCCGTCGATGACGGCATCAATGCGCGCCGTCATGGCCCCCACCTGGGATTTGGCCTGCTTCTGCATCCAGACCGCCATGTAGGTGAGCACCAGGGTGGCAAAAATCAGGATCCCCGCCATCAGCAAATGGTTGTAGCGCTCGCTCTCGAACTGGCTCACCACCACCTGGAACAGGAAGGCGACCACGAGAGAGGCAAGCAGGCCGAGCCCCACCCCCAGATAGACGAACTTGTTGTAGCGGCTCGCCCCCAGCTTGGCGAGGTAGGAGAGGCAGATACCGACCAGCAGGAAGGCTTCCAGCCCCTCGCGCAGGGTAATGAGAAAACTTGCAAACATCAGGTTTGAGGCTCCGTAGCGGGCGTGACGGGGAGAGGCTGCAGGGTGAGTCGCAGCCGATTGAGTAGCACTATGGGTGGCTCCGGCAAGCTCGGCTCGGCGGCGCGCACCGCATCATTGACCCACTTGGGGTAGGTGCGGAAATTGAGTTTGATATCGGCCTTGAAGGGCCCCTGGGCATCCGCCGGCAGCGGCCAGGCTTCATCGCGCCAGCCATCGGCCGGAATGCGGGTATCTTCAAGGAGCTTGGCGTAGCGCCAGAACTTGAGCCCCACCGGCTTGCCCTCGGCGTCGCCGAACACTTTTCTGAACAGTCGTGTATCTTCAGGGACGGCGCCATCCACCGGCTGGCCGCTGGCAAGCACTAGCTTGCCGCTGGCGTCGGTGACGGTCAGCTCCAGCCAGAGTTCACGGAAGTCGGCGACCCCGGTGGGCAGGGCGTGGCCGGCGCCGGTATTGGCGACCCGCACCACCAGCGCGGGCTGGCCGCTCTGGTTTTCAATGCGGGCAGAGAGGGTGGCGCTTGAGCGCAGCAGCGCCAGGCTCTCCTGCTCGAGCGCGGGATTGCGCAGCCCCACCAGCTGGTGCTGGGCGCCGGTAAAGTTGTGGCGATAGAGCCGCGCTTTCACTGTGCCGTTTTCGGTGGACTGGCCGGCCACCGGTGCGCCGCCGTTGCCAGGCTCCGGGTTCATATGGCAGTCGATGCAGGTGCGCCGCTTGGCGGGATCCTCCGCCTTGGCGAAGCTGGAGCTCTCCCACTCGTCCCAGGTGTTGACGATGTTGGCGCCGGTACCGGGGGCAAACTCGTTGTGACAGGACTTGCACAGGGCCGCGTCGCGGTAGAAACCCTTCTGGTAGGAGGCCTTGTGCATGGCGGGGCGGGCGTTGATCTGCCGCTCCGCCAGCCAGTGTTTGAGGCTGCCGCCGGCGGCATCTTCGAACACATAGCTCTCGCGGTCTTTCAGATTCACGGTAAAGGCGCTGTTGCCGCCAGCATCCTCGAGTTTGGTGATGCGATGGCAGAGCACGCAGCTGGTCCCTTCCTCCACCACGGGTTCGCCTTTCTGGTGGGCGGCAATGAGCGAGGCGCCGCCTTGCTCGAACATGTGGGAGCCCTTGGGCAGATCCTGCTGGCCGTTCAGCACCTGCTGGGGCATGTGGCACCCCTGGCACCACTGACCGAAGGCTTCGCCCTCGGTTTCGCGGGCCAACGCCTGCACCACCTTGTAGTAGGGGTGGGAGTTGCCCATCAGTCGGTGGTTGCTCTCGCTCCAGTCCTGGAACGCCTGTTGGTGGCAGTTCTGGCAGGAGGCGGAGTTGAGCCACTCCCTGGGATGGGTGGTCGGCGCCTTGGCGGGATCCCTGCGCGGGGCATCGAGCCTGAGCCAGTTGGCAAGATAGGGGAGGTTGCCATCGGCGGTGACGAAGGCGTGCAGATCCTCCATCATCGCTTTCACCTCGGGCTGGGGCCTCGCGGGGTCGACCGCTTCGGCGCCATCGCGGGTGTCATGGCCCATGCCGCCCTGGGTCTGCTGGGTCATGCGCAGGTATTCGCCGATAAAGTCACCCGCCACCATGTTGACGAGGTTGGCGTGGCCGTTGATGGCGTTGTCGCCGCTCTGCTGGCGATGGGCCGCCATCAGATAGCGGTTGGTGAAGTTGAACCCATCCAGATGGCAGGAGTTGCAGCTCATCCAGTTGTCCCCCGCCATGGGGAAGCGGCTGTTGGCGGCGGTGTTGCCCAGATTGAACAACCGCTCGCCGCGCTGAAGCGCTTCGGGGCGCGGATCCGTCTCGACCAGTTTGGCGAAGTGGGGCACATCGACGGTGACCCGGGCAAACGGGCCGCTGCCGCCGGTGTTGAGGCGGGTGAGATCCTGCCCCATGACGTTGTGGACCAGGATGTGGTTGCCGTCTACATACAAGTCCCGCGGATTCTGGCCCGGCAGGTGGCGAAGGAGCTGGGTCGCCTTGGCGCCCCCCTGAAACTTCTTGCGGCGGTGGCGGTTGCTGTTCTGCTTGCCGCTGCGCGACAGGTCGAACACCAGCAGATCCTCCGAGCCCGCCAGGGTCAGGTAGACCCGCTTGCCATCAGCGGCGAAGCGCGCCGCGAACGGGTTGGAGACGATCTGGCTGCGGTTGCCGACGCTGGGCAGGTTGATCTGCAAGAAGAGCTGCTTTCTCTCATCGACCCGCTCTTTCTCCTCATCCAGATCGATGATGGAGACCGCCGGGAAGACGGTGCTCTGAAACTGGAAGGGGTGATCGAAGCTCCAGAGCACATGGGGCAGCCAGGCTTCGCTGCCATCGGGGGAGAGGGCGATGCCATCCAGCAGGCGCGGCAAGCCCTGCGAGTCGCTCGGCGTGGCGCTGTGGGTCTCGGACAGGGTAATGAGCTTGGGCTTGGGCAGGGTAGCCCCCTTGGCGTCCTTCTCAAGCTTGGCGAGATCATAGATGGCGAGTTGACCGGTCATGGCGTGGGTGAGCAGCAGACGATCGTCGTCGGTCAGGGCCAGCCCGCGGGGTGTCTCGGCGGTTTCTGCATCCAGCTGCAGCTTGCCCGTGGTGTCATAGGCCTGCAGACGGCCTGCTTCGAACAGCGTGACCCAGAACCACTGTCGCTTGGGATCGAAGATGACGCCGTAGGGCCTATGGCCGGTGGGGATCGCCTCTTCCAAGTCGAGATCACCATCCAGCAGCAGCAACCGATCGCCACTGTAATCGGTGACCAGCAGGGTGCCGTCGTCTGCGCGGGCCAGCTGGCGCAGATCGCCCTCCAGTTGTGCCTCTTTAAGTCGCTTGCCGCTATCGCGTTCAAGCAGGGTGACCGAGCCTGCGCTCTGGTTGGCGGTGACGAGGCGCGGGGCGTTTCCCTCGTCATAGGCAATCATGGCGGTGCCCATCTCCTGGGCCGAGGCGGTCCCCAGCAGCAGGGCGGCCAACATCAGGGATAACAACAACTTCAACATAAGATCAGGTGCGCCATTTCAAGATGGTCCAGCGCCAGGCGTGGCGCAGCACCAGGGGAGTCAACGCGAGGGCGCTCAGCCAGTGGGCCCAGCTGGCAAGGTTGCCGAGGCTATCGCCCGGGGTGCCGTGCAGTACCAGCAGCAGGCCGCTTGTCAGACAGACCAGCAGCAGGGCCTCGATGATGCGGCCCGTGGTGCGCAAGAAAGGCTTGCGGCTTTTGCGCAGCAGGCTGCGATGGGAGAGCCAGAACGCGCCGAACAGCAGGGGAAACAGGGTGAGCGAGAGGGCGACGTGCAGGAACAGGTTCCAGCGTGCCAGCGACCAGAGCGGGGTCAGCGGTTCCCACAGCAGCAGGCCGGAGAAGAACATCAGATAGAGGGAGCCCTCGGCGGCCTGATGGTGATAGGCCAGCCACTGCCAGCAGTGTCGTGGTGAGAGGGAAAGGCTTGTCATAGGTGCTCCAACGCCCGGGCAGTTCAGCCCGGGGGAGCAAGTTTACAATGCAGTAAAGGTAATGAAAAGAGTTATCAATTCGGCTCTTGATGAATAAAGGCTGAATGAAAACCGGCGCTACTTGTGGTCCGCCAGCCGCTCGGTGACCGCGTAGATGAGCGCCGCGGTGGAGAAGGCGAGGAAGACGATGACCGACCACTTCATCTCGATCTCGTTGCCGGTACCGTCGGTCAGGAAGGCCTTGAGCACCTCGATCCCGGCGATGGTGACCAGGGAGTTGATGACGATGAGTTTGAGGGAGGCGAAGTTGATCTTGCTGAGCCAGTTGTCGCCAAGGGCTGCCCGCTGCTCCGGGGTCTTGATGAACTGCACGTAGCCGCAGATGGCCACCAGGATCAGCATCTGGGCCACCAGCACGAAGTCCACCAGGGTCAGCACCCCTGTGATGAGATCCAGATAGGGGATGTCGATGATATCGCGACACAGCTCATAGAGCTGCATGGCGAACTTCACCATCAAGAGGGCGACACAGACAAGGATGCAGACATAGAAGGGAAACATCATCAACCGGCTGCCATTGAGCATTAAGTTGAAACGGCGCATAGAAACTCCTGAATCGAGTGGGGGTCGCAAAGGGCAAAGCATGTCTCTACCCTCTGACAATAAACGATCTGGACAAGATGATGTCGTTCAAGCAGGACATGACTTATCGGTTGATGTGGTCAAGAGATGCACAACCAGGGTGCAATAGAGGACGACCAGCAACAGCGTCGCGAGTCGATCCCATACCAGGTGCAGCCCTTGCTGATATTGGGGCAAGGCGGTTCCCAGCAAAGTGATGTAAACCGTCATTGCAGTTTGCACCACCACTTTGGGCCAGGCTGCCGCCAACCGTCCCGCCAGCCAGATGCTGCCGGCGAGCGCCAGCAGTGACAGGATCAGGGGAGACTGGCTGATGTAGGCCAGCAGGATCACCGGGGTGGCCAAGGCCGCCGCCAGCAAGTTGGCCTGCAGCAGTGGTTTGCTGTTCATTCGTGTCAGATGGGGGTCGCTGGCGCGCAGCAGGTTGGCAATCGTGGCCCCGATCAAGATGGCACTGCTGTCTTGCAGCCAGATGGCGATGCCGATGGCCAGCAACAGAGCGGCGCTCTTTCCCAGGATGAGCATCACCCTTTCATCACCGCGCATGGCGGTCAAAGGCGTTAGCGGAGGCGAAGACCGGGGCCAGATGGCAAAGGCCAGCAGACACCATAAATAGGCGATCAGAAAGGCTTTTCCCATCAACACGGGGAGTGCCAGGACCAGCGATGGCTGGCTTTGTACCAGCACCATCGTCATCGACGACACGATCAGCACCAGCAATCCGGGCAGATCGTCAGGGTTCTTGCCAAGGCGGGCAAAGGCCAGAACCACAACCGCAGCCATGGCGAGCCAGAAAGCGACGGGATTGGTGCCGACCACATGTGCAAGAAAACAGATGAGCGCGGTACAACCGACGATCAGCGCCAGCATTCTCACTACCATCATCAGCGGCAGGCGCGTCGGACTCAGCATCAGCATGATGACGATGAACATGGGGATCAGAAAGGGCAAGGCCTGACCCGTGGCCAGGGTAACCGCCAGTGCCGCCATGGGAATGACGCCAAGACGCAGGCTGCATTGCCACCACGCTTTGTTCATCATCAGGCAATATAGGTCAGCAGGCTGACAACACGGATCCAGCCGGCGGCAATCGTATCCATCATGCCCACCTTGTTGGGATAGAAAATGACGGTGGCCTGGGAGCCATAGCGCAACCCGCGGGGGAGTGCCTCATCCAGTACCAGGCTCACTGGAAATTGGCGCGCACTGGGACTGTTTTGTGGTGCCGTGAGCAGGCCGGTGGTCTGGTCTGTGGTGGTGTTGCCAGCACTGCCCCACCCCAGGGTATCGAGGTGAGCTTTGAAGACGCGGCCGGGGAGCACATCGAAGACCACTTCGGCCTTGATGCCCGGTCGCAGGTATTCCAACGAGTTCTCGGGCAGCATACAGCTGATCCAGACCGCCGAGGTATCGATGAAGGTCATTGCCGGACTTCCCACGGCGGCATACTGGCCTGGTGCCAGCTGTATGTTGGTAATGGCCCCCTTGTTGGGCGCTTTGACCGTGGTGCGAATGAGATCGAGTCTGGCTTTGGCCAGGGCGGCCATCGCTTCTTTCAGCTTGGGATTTTCATTGCCGGCGGGCCCGAGGCTCTGTTCTGCACGGCGCAACTCTGCCTGTGCGGCCGCCAGGGAGGCCCTGGCTTGTTGCAAGGTTGCCGTCGCCTGATCCCGCTGCGCGATCGACATGACCCCTCGTTTGGCCAGCTCGACCACCCTGGCGGCATTGTCGGCAGCGTTATCCTTGGCCGATTTGGCCTGTACCACCTTGGCCTGGGCGGTTTGCACCGCGGCAGTGTCAGCCCCGATCGATTGCCCGACAGCTGCCACATGGGCTTCTGCCTGGGTGAGGGCAATCAGATAGGGCTCTTGGTTGATTTGAAACAGAGGGATGCCGGCGGAAACTTGCTGATTGTCACTGACTTCCACCGCAGTCACCCGTCCGGCCACCTCGGGGGCCAGGCGGATCAAAAAGGCCTGTACCGTACCCTGGCTGCTCATCGGGGTCAGGCGTTGAGCAAACAGCACATAGACCAAGACGATCAAGGCAAGCATGACCAATTGCAGCGTAAGACGCCGGACGGGATCTTTTGGCTGCTTGGTGGCTTGAGCAGGCACTGCTTCTTTTTGCATCGCATCCTCAGACATGCCAAGGGGTCCTTTTGACGGTGTGTACAGGGGCGGTAATTGTGATAACGAATATCCGGCAGAGGCAAGCAAAAAAGCAAGGGTGGTGTCGTGAAAGGGCACGTAAGGAGAGGATGCCGACACCCGGGCTGAGGCCGTTGGGTGAAAGTACAAGCCACGGTAGCCTGTATAGTAGCTTCGAAGGTTGGATACGAAAAAGCCCAGCCAAAGGCTGGGCTTTCGAATGTGGCTCCCTCGACAGGACTTGAACCTGTGACATACGGATTAACAGTCCGCCGTTCTACCGACTGAACTAAGGAGGAATTGCCTGTCTCGTCGAGACGGTGCGGATATTAATAGCCCGTCCGCCGGGTGTCAACCCGCGATCCGCTGCAAAAAGGGGATTTCGGACCGTTTGCCCAAAACTTGGTCGCTGCGGACTATTTTCAGCACAATCAGCAGCTTGGAGTGAGCCTCGCAGGCTCGCCAAGGGGGAAGCCGCCGAGTAAGGAGGGAGGTAGACGAAATGCATTGGCTGCCGGGACAAGATGAGGGAGGGGCGAGCGCCGGCACAGTATCCGACGGGCAGATATAAAGAGGGGGAGGGAGCACGACAAGAATAAGGAAGGGGAAAATTGGTTAGCAGGCGAAGTGAGTGTGCTGCGTAATGGTGAGAAAAGTGGCCGATATGCTGACTATCACCGGCAATATTGCGTGGTAACGGCCATTCATTGATCCCGCCCATCGAAATATTTCATCGGCTGGGGTATGGTTGGCCAGGATACCATCGCCGTGTCGACAGCTCTGCCGGCCCTTGATGATGATCGGGCGCCGGTTCAATCCGGCCTTTATCTCCCTCTTCTGGTATTACGAATACATGCACAACCAAGCACCTTTGCAAAGCGTGAAGCTGGCCATTGCTTTACGCCAATCCTGTATTGACGAACCCTACAGCGTTCCCCGCTTCGGCCGCGACCTGATCGCCGGCATCACGGTCGGCATCATCGCCATTCCGCTGGCCATGGCGCTGGCCATTGCCAGTGGTGTGCCGCCCCAGCACGGTCTCTATACCGCCATCATCGCCGGTATCGTCATCGCCGTGACCGGTGGTTCCCGCTTCTCCATCTCGGGGCCGACCGCCGCCTTCGTGGTGATCCTCTATCCGGTGGCCCAGCAGTTTGGTGTGGGTGGCCTGTTGATGGCGACCCTGATCTCGGGCTTTTTCCTAGTGGCCATGGGGGTGGCCCGGCTCGGACGCCTCATCGAGTACATTCCGCCTTCGGTGACCCTGGGCTTTACCGGTGGTATCGCTATCGTGATCGCCACCTTGCAGATCAAGGACTTCTTCGGTCTGCAGGTGCCCGAGATGCCGGAGACCTATATTGGCAAAGTCGAGGCACTGGCCCATGCCCTGCCCAGCTGGCAGTGGGGGGATACGCTGGTGGGGGTTGCGACCCTGGCGGTGCTGCTGCTCTGGCCGCGCCTGCGTCTGCCAGTGCCCGGCCACCTGCCCGCCGTGCTGGTGGGGGTGGGCCTTGGCTTTGGCCTGCATCAGTTCGGGGTGGACGTCGCCACCATCGGCAGCAAGTTCAGCTATACCCTGGCCGACGGCAGCCAGGGCATGGGGATCCCGCCCATTGCGCCGACCTTGGTGATGCCCTGGGCCCTGCCGGGGCCGGATGGTTCGCCGGTGGAGTGGAACCTGGCCGCCATCGAGCGCCTGCTGCCCGCGGCTTTCTCCATGGCGATGCTGGGGGCCATCGAATCCCTGCTCTGCGCCGTGGTGCTGGACGGCATGACAGGTCGCAAGCACAGCTCCAACGCCGAGCTGGTGGGGCAGGGGCTTGGCAACATAGTCGCCCCCTTCTTTGGCGGCATCACCGCCACCGCTGCCATTGCCCGTTCCGCCGCCAACGTGCGGGCCGGGGCTACCTCTCCCATCTCCGGCATCGTGCATGCGCTGGTGGTGTTGGCGGCTATCCTGGTGCTGGCGCCCTGGCTCTCCTGGCTGCCGCTCTCGGCCATGGCGGCCCTGCTGCTCATCGTCGCCTGGAACATGAGCGAGGCGCACAAGGTGGTGGAGCTCATTCGCCGCGCCCCCAGATCCGACGTGCTGGTGCTGCTGGTCTGCCTGTCGCTGACCGTGATCTTCGACATGGTCATCGCCATCACTTTCGGGGTGATCCTCGCCTCCCTGCTGTTCATGCGCGAGATTGCCAAGATGACCAAGCTGCACAACCTGGCGGATCACAAGCGCTACGCCCAGGAAGTGCCTGAGCAGGCGCTGCTCTACAAGGTCAACGGCCCGCTGTTCTTCGCGGCCGCCGAGCGGGTGTTCGGCGAGCTGGTGGCCCAGGTCAAGGGACACAAGCTGCTGGTGCTGCAGATGGAGGCGGTCTCCATCCTGGACGCCGGCGGGCTCTCCGCCTTCCTGCAGTTTGAAAAGCAGATGGCCAAGGCGGGAGTGCAACTGCGGGTCGCCGAGTTGCAGTTCCAGCCGCTCAAGACCCTGGCGCGCGCCAAGGTGCGTCCGGTGCCCGGTCAGCTGGAGTTTTACGGCTCGCTGGAAGAGGCACTCAAAGGCGAGCATTTGCACGAAGCGGCTGGAAATTGATTGAAAGGGATACGAAACGGCATGTTTTTAGTCACTTGGTTCGGATAATGAGCAAACGAACGCAAAAAGTGAAAAATTGCATTGACCGCATGCCGTCGTATCCCGTACATTACGCCCCGTTCCAGCGCAACGGCGCAACGAACGACGTGCTGGCTGAGCACATTAAACAACAGGCCAAAATTTGGTGAGGTGTCCGAGTGGCTGAAGGAGCACGCCTGGAAAGTGTGTATACGGCAACGTATCGAGGGTTCGAATCCCTCCCTCACCGCCAAATATAACCCGTTGAATTTCAACGGGTTTTTTCATTTCTAGACTTACGTGATTTTTTTCCTGGATCAACTGGGTGGAACAATCATGTATCTGAGTAAAAATGCCTCCGGCACCTACTACACTCGTCTCCCGCTGCCTAAGTCACTACGTGACCGTGGCTTGCCCTTCGCTATCCGTACTTCCCTTTGCACCAAAGATCGTCAGCTCGCCGTAGACCGCAACCTAGCAGTGGCAGCTCGTACTCGTGCACTTATCGCGGCTACCCCTGCCGATACTACACCCCGCAGTTTCTATCGCTGGATCCGCGGTGAGATTGACGCATTCAAAGCTGCGGGATTTGCTGCATCTCTTACGCCCTCCCTATCCATTGCTTCCCCCATCGAGTCCTCGGCTTGCCCCGCCAAGGGGATTGCCCTTACCCAGGCGTTGACACAGTTTCTCGACGCCAAATCGAGTGAAGGGATCCAACATAAATCCGTGGGCCAACTCCAGGTCCGGATCAACGCCTTCATTACTTGGGCCAAGGGACTCAGGGTCGATGAAGTGATGCCAACTCAGGCACAGGAGTATCGCAACGGCTTGCTGCGTAAGGCCGACATCAGTTTCAAAACCAAGACCGATCATCTGGCCGCCCTGAAACAGTTCTTCCGTTGGTGCGTGGCACTGGACTATTGCAGCCGCAACCCGTTCGAGAAGCTGACTGCGGGAAAAAGGCCCAGCAGACGAGCAGATAACGACCGGGTTCGGTGGCATCGCCCACAACTGGCTCAACTGTTTGCAAGCCTGCGTAGCAAACAATCTCGGAAAGGCAAAAAATTGAGGATCCAAGACTGGTGGGTACCCTTGCTGTGCTTGTATGCCGGGCTGAGGCCTTCGGAGGCTTGTCAGCTCCAGACTGAAAATATCAAACTGATCGAGGGGATCTGGTGTCTAGTAGTCGAGGCTGGTGAGGCAGATCAACAGCTCAAAACGGATAATTCTTATCGCACTGTGCCGCTTCACAGTGCGCTGACCGGGCATCAATTCCTTGACTATGTTGCACTACGCCGTCAGCAGGACAAAAAGTACCTGTTTGATGACAAACCTTCGGGCAAGGACAACGACTGGTCGCATAACCTCGTGTGTCGCTTCCAACGCCACCTCAATGATGCTGACATCGTAGGTCAGGGCCGTCCCACCATTTACGGAATGAGGCATACGTTTATCGATGAGCTGCAACAAGCCGATGTGTCCGAGCATATCGTTGCAGAATTGGTTGGACACAGTAAAAAAGGGATCACCTTTGGCCGTTATGGTAAACGGGTAAGCGTCTCTCTTTTGAAAGAAAAGATAGAGTTGATTCCCAGAGACTTAGTGTAAGCGTCAATCCAGTACCGTCTGGTGAACTTTTGCTGTAGTGCTCATAGACGTATAAGCCCCAAACTCAATGCTCACTTATCTGATAGGTGGGATCAGTCGCGCTCTACAACAGGGAAATATCAACCAGAAATCGTGCCCTCTGTGGCTCAGATGTTGTGGTGGAACGATATTATTTAAAAAGCCAAATAATTTTCTTGACTTGCAATTTCGTTTGTGCATCAAAAATCTGTTGACTTATTTTTTTAATGCTCATAATCTATGCGCAAATCAACTGGATTAGAGCCGATGAACAATGATAAAAACTCACAGGCCAAAGATTTAAATAAGACTCTTGGACTGGCAATAAATGAAAATCTGAAATTTAAAGAAGCCCGCTATGCTGAATCAACCATTGGACCATATCGCCGCAAGAGCAAGCAACTTGTAACTTGGTTCGGTAAGAAAAAGTTGATCGACTTTAGCTCTACAGACATAGAGATGATGGTCGTAAAACTTTTTAAGAAATATAATGGCTGTACAGTTAATCACTACCTGGAAATTCTGCGCAGTGTATTTGTTAGGGCGAAACTCGACGGTTTAATTCCATCTAATCCGATGGAAAACATAAAGAAATGTAAATTTACCAGAAAGAAGCCGAAACCATTCTTGCAGTCTGAGATTGCACTTTTGCTACAACAGAATAAGCAGGAAAACTATCAAATTGAAACTGCATTGATACAGGTAGGGATAGCAACTGGTTTACGAATTAGTGAACTGCTCGCCTTAAGTGCTGAAGTCGTTGATCTCGAAAAAAAGATGCTAACCATAGATCTGGCTTTGGTAAATGGTGTGTATAAAACCCCCAAAAATGAGGGGGCTAGACGAACAATAGAATTGACAGCGCAGGCAATAGAACCGCTAACTCTACTGCTAGAACAAGCCAAGAATAGAAAGGCAAAAAATATAAAAGTCACGCAGAATGATAATCGAACTAAATTAATCGAATCTCGGATATTGTTAGCCTATTTTTGTGCAAAGCGGCGTCCTTACGCCTCAGTCGATGAATACAGAGAAAAATTCTTTAAACCGTACTGTATATCTCTTGGCGTTGATTATCGCGGGCCGTCGCAATTCCGTCATACATTTGCCAGTCAACTATTGTCAGCCGGAATAAATGTACCATGGATTGCACGGCAGATGGGGCATGCTGGTACTGAAATGATTCAGCGCTGTTATGGCCAATGGTTAGTCGAGGATGCAGTCGATTTTGGAGCCCAGGCAGGAGCGGTTTTGCAACGGTGCTTACATTCGAATGCTGTAGATACGGTAGAGCAGTCTGCTGCGCCATCTGCCACATTGTACAGAAATTGGAATGAGTTGATGACCATGCCAGAGATGCAATCGATAATACCATTAATCGAAATGCTCCTTAAAAAGAAGTGAATTACGATAGCATAAATTAAAGAGAGTTATCGGGTTAATATGATCTAGGTGTGTACGGTATCGTTGCAGCTAAAAACTATCGTTGACGCTACTATCTAATCAGGCAGTTTATTGCTTTTAATAAAAAGAGCAAGGTCACTCCTACACCGTACAAATTGCGTTCCGCAATGTACGGTGTACGGAGCCTTGCCATGGCTGTCGCCCTGGACCTACCTGGGCTGCCGCCCAGACCCGCTAAATCAATATATAAATTAGAGCTGTTCAGCAGCCAGGAGACAATACGTGGGAAAAGAAAATAAAAAATTAAGGAATAGAAAAAATAACACTTTACGTGAGGAGCTGACAAGAGATCCTGATCTCATGCTGCTCATTGAAAGGGCCGTTATCAGGTGCATCAATGACGATGTTGCTGTCACTATTAACGGTATAGCTAGAGATGTAAATATGGATACAGACATCGTTCGACAAATGTTGCCGAGTTTTACAGAGATCCGGGATCATCGAATCGAGCTACGCTGCACATATGAGGAAAAACGTCGTTGGGAGAAAAAGGCTAAAAATGCAAAAGTCACTGTATCGAGGTTAGCATCTCAATCTCTCACAAAATTGAAAATCGTCATTTCTCCAGCAGAAACATTACGCGACACAATAAATAATCTCATTGCGCAACAGACCGGGTTTTATAACAATTTCAATCAGCTGGTAAAATGGTGTAATTCCCATAAGGGCGATGTAAATCTACTTTTTATTTTATGCGAACTCAGGGAACTAGAAAAACAACATAGAGAGCAGGTTGATAAAATTAACGAGATGTTATCACCACAATTAACACAGCCATCTCGGGTTATACGCCATGGCAAACGCGATACTGCGACCCCAGACACTACATGGCCACACTCAGATGAGGATGATGCAGTAGAGGTAAATCCAGCATTAATCGAGAGTGAGTATGAGGAGCATGAGCTATGGCGGTGATTAGATTTTTTGCAACCAATGGGCATCGCCAGACTAAATCCAGCGCCCCAATAGATTACCTACTAGGTATCTACAGCGCTCTGACGCCGCAACAAAAAAATGAGCGTAGTACAATCGCTGATGCGATTAGGGTTGCTCGTGATAAAAATGACGCTCCATTGTTTCATCGGTTGAACCAACAACTGAGACTGATCCATGGTGTACAACGGACTCCACCACCTGAGCTGTTGGCTGGAAATCCACGAGACATTGCTTATGCAATCGAGATATCGCCACATAAATATAAATACACCAGCGGTGTCATTGCTCATGCAATTGAGGACAACCTGACGCTGAGTTCCAATCCTGATATTGCTCAAGAATTTCGTGCATTGATGGAGGAGCTGGTTTTTGCGGGATTACCCATAGAGGACAGGATGATCTTGTGGGTACAACATACGCATGAACAAAATCTGGAGAATCATTTTTTAATCCCACGGATTAATTTGCGCACTGGAAAATATTTCAACCCTCACCCACCAAGTGCGGAAGGTGATTTTAATGCGATCCGTGATTACCTCAACCTGAAATATAACCTCGCACGTCCAGATGATCCGCGACGCCAGAGGCTGACAGGAACAATACCACGGTACAGTAAAAATGCGGACTTGATTGCAGCGTTATCTGATGCGGTGCAGTTACGGGTAACTCAGGGTCAGTTATGTAACCGACAAGCTGTGATTGATTGGCTGGAGCAACCTCAGACTCGACAAATGTATGGTATTAGTGAAGTCGAGGCTAAAAAGGATTACATACGGATTGTGCCAGAGGGAAAGATCAAGGCTTTTCGGCTGAAAGGACCTTTATTTAGCCGTGCGTTTACCAGTATTGATGCGGTGAGACCGACGTTGACGATAACAACGCCTCCACAACCGTCGTTGGATGCACTCTGGCAGCAGATTGAGGAGCGGATAGCCAAACGCCGGGCCTTCAATCAGAGCCGCTATAACGTCACTGAGACGCTGCACCCAATGCCCTCTCCGAGGCCTGTGAGACGACCGACAGGTATGGCCGCAGTGATAACCCAGAGACATCGCAAACAGCCAACAAATGCGCTTTTTTGGCAACAGCAGATGCAGCTATATGCAGGTTACACACTGACCCCAATTAACCCTGAGGGAACCCTAACAGTAGACACCGAAAAGGCATTAATTCAACTGCTGATGAAAATTTTGAGCGCTATTTTAGCATTACTAGGAGTTAATCATGAATTTAGAGAAACAATTATTAGAGTTGCTCAGTTTTATCAACACCGAGCAGATGAGCTCGATAGCAACACTCAGGGAGCAGGTTCAATCGCAGCATGTCAAACAGCAGCAGATAATGAACGACCATCAGGTCTTGCTGACCATGTTGCAGCATTTGAACACGCATACCAGCGACAGCAACGTCTCTGCCGAGAACTCCATTCATCAGATGAACGTTTCGCTCGTACAGTTGCAGGAACAGATGCAGACATTGAGCGGCTCCGTAGAGAGTACGCAGAGGTCGGTGAGATTGCTACTCGAGGCCTTAGAATCATAATGGACAACCCTATATTAGCAGCTAAAAGAATTGTACGTTTTAGGGTGAGGCCTGGAGTGTATGCATTAAATTATCAGCACGAGCACTCTGGCCAGAGGACTGCACGTCATGAAATGGATTCAGATCTTTCTTTGTAAAATATTCTGAATGGCGTTTGTTTTTATATTTTCTGAATATAATCAATAATAGATTGCTTGCAATATTTATTTTTATAAATAGCAATAATGAATGTCTACCATTGATATATAAAAACAACAAATAATAATAACCTTTTTTGGGGGGAGAGTCTGTATGCTCGAGAATAAAATGCTAGCTTGGGGGGTTAGTGAGGGTCGGATTGCCAGTGAGCAAAAACCGATTTGGTTGTTGAACGAACTGATTGAGCAGGGTGATCAGTGGATCATCAATGGCGCCCCCAAATCAGGCAAATCGCTGCTCGCAACGCAGCTCGCATTGGCCATCGCCAGTGGAGGACAGTTTCTCAACTGGAGGAATCGAAATCCAGCACGAGTGTTGTATATGGATTTTGAGCTAAAAGATCGGTTGTTTTGGAAACGCTTTTTAACCATGACAGCACATAATAATGTGACTGACCAAACAATTGAGCGGAATTTTTTCCGGTGTGGTGATTTCCAGACAACGGATGTATTGGATCCTGTAGAGGCGAAAAAAATGAGCTCCATCGTGAATGAGATCCAGCCTGACCTGATTATTTGGGATGTACTAGCCAGGATGCATACGGCGGCGGAAAATGATAATAGCATGATGGGCCAGGTGATGCGGTCCATCAGAAAAATAAGTCGACCCGCAGCCCACATTGTTGTGCATCATGCAAGAAAATCCTCGCCAGGAGCGGAGGGTTACAACGCAGGCGCTGCTGGTATCAGGGGGGCATCATCCATTCATGGTGAGGCTGATGGCGTTATGTCACTAGCATTACGGGATGGGCAGGGGGCTAGATTCAGCCTCAGATTTAGTTCGAGAGCGGTTGAAACTCCTGATGAGATTTTATTAAACCGAACAGAACATCTGATATTCGTCAGCGCGAATGATAGTGATAACAACACATTATTAACTTCCCTCAAAAAAGCTCTGAGTGGGCATACCTCAGTATCAGCAGCCGAGTTAGTGAACTCCTTTTGTGCAGAATTTTCCATACAGGAACGGCAGGCAAAAAACTATATCAGAAAATGCGTTTCAAATACTTGGATTCGGCGGGAAAGGAGGCCGGATAAAACGTATGAGTACATCGCCACAGATTTACTCACTGATGTATCAGTCTAAACACACAATCTCTACCATCTGGATGCAAGCATGCAATGAACCTCTATCTATAAATAGATTGCATCCAGAATTACCCCCTTACATATCCCCCTTTCATGCACAAGAGCGCCTAGTGCTGATTTTAGACATTGCATTTAAAATGCATTATGATGCTAAAATAAACAATTGAGCCTTTGTTTTCAAAATAAAATATGAATCACATTGAAAACAACTAGAACATGTCATTCAAGCATTGATGTTCTGCTATATGCAGGAATTCGTCTGTTCATGTTCTGTTTAAGCCTCATATCCATTAAATCGAACGGCAAAAATGTTTTTATTTATATTGCTCTGCGAGCATATCATCCACATGTAATGACTACCGCATTAGCGATATTTACCATCCCAACCACATCCATTCTGTTTATGGGCATGTTATCGGTCAAATGTCGTGCAACCAACACCAAAAGAGAGCAAAAAACAACCAAGCGCGAAATTTGTACAATTATTTTTTAAATAAAAAACCCTTAAAAATCAATGGCATGATCCGGTTTTCTGGCTTGGCAGATGGCAATCTCTCGGTTTACTGTGAGTGCATCCCTAGCAGCCCAATGACCGCACTGGCAGTTATGGAGTTACTATGCGAGTGAATATCGAAATGACCAAGGCCAATGATATTCATAGAGTATTTACCAGTAAGTACCACTGTATATACAAACAGAAGGTGCTGATTTACCAATCTGTATAGTATTGCTTATCCAGCTGAACATGTTGTTTTCGTAGCCTGGCAAGATCTGGTTCCGAACATTAACCAATCTAGGTCGATTCATCAATTAGCTTACCGCTACGTATGAATGAAGCGGCAGAATACACGATCACAAATATTCACATGCTAAGTATGTTCAATATAATTTATAATAAATATTTCCTTCCCCAAATTAATAAGGGCATTCGATGAGATATTATTACTATAATATGAAATTAAATGAAGCAATTCGTCAGTTTTTTGAAGATGGAAAGAAAATTAGGGACATTGCTTTTAGCTGCAAAGCAGATGAGTGCACGGTTCGTATGTGGATCAGGGAGGAAAAGAAGCGCAGAAAAGAAAAGATTAAAGAGGCTCAAAATGAATAACCCCAGGCTTTCTTAGGAGGGGCGTCTTGAACTGATTGAATTCAGTATGTATGGAGATGGTATTCACCTGACAGTGGCCCACAAAAGGGAATGGTCATACGGCTTCAAACCGGATAACAAAACGATACCCCTACCGTGTATCTGGAGTCACCGTATGACCACCAACGAGAAAGTAGCACGTCGCAAACTCAGCCTGCTAGAGCTCGCCTAAGAGCTCACTAACGTCAGCAAAGCCTGCAAGCTCATCGGCTAAAGCCGTCAGCAGTTCTATGAAATTCGCCATAATTACCAGACCTATGGCGCCGAGGGCTTGCTCGACAAATTGCCTAGCTGTAAAGGGGCTAATCCCAACCGGGTCGCTCCTGAGATTGAGCAGGCCATCCTCGATTACTCCCTCACCAGACCAACCCATGGCCCGCTGCGAGTCGCATAAGAACTGGCTCTGCAAGGGAAAGTGCAAACTCGAGTGGACCAGATGATACTGGCATGGGGTAACTGTGTCCAAAAATCGAGATAAGCCTCGAAAATGAGGCTAAATGGCGTTTAATAGCCCAATACTTGCGGTAAAAGTCAGGTTATTGGAGTGATGGGCATTTCAAATGCGGGCAAGTAGGAGTTCGCTATGAAGGTACTTTCCATTTGTTCGCACCTTCCCTTGTTGGAGATTATTAGGCCGCACGAGCCATGCCAAGCAACAAAGTTGTTTCATTGATTCACACAGCTAGCGGTATCTGCGAGGTAGTAGGATGGAGAACTATTTTTAATGATTGGTATAGCGTTGTCATTACGGAATGATAGAGACACAAAATGTATATTTTGTCCAGATTGAGTCTGGCAATATATGAGGATGAACACTATGGATAATATATATTAATGATAATCACAATGCTTATTGAAAGCACCTAAAACAAAAGGCTGATATTTTCTTCGCTGAAGGCATTTCGTCATGAATACACTTTTAGTATATTGTAAATGTGCGCGATGCCGAGCTCAACATCTGTCATAAATATCTATTGATTATTCTCGCGTTAAAAGTAAGACCGCCCAGTCACGGGCGGCTTTACTACATCATAGTTCTAATTTATCAACCTGCATTGCTCATCACAAATGATCGGAATGATCGCCTTGCCAAATCAAAGCTGGAGACAAACTTAACTTCTTTCGTACCATCTGAAACAGTATCTGCTAATGACTTAAGCTCTGCTGCCATAGAATCAAATCTTGTATCCCATAAAGGATGCGTGATAATGAAAATCTTTCCAGGGAAAGAATCAATAGTCACATTAAAGGTGCCAGGATTTTTTTCATATTCAAATTTCAAACCTGGCTGAGAAGCACTGACCTGCTTAAGGTAGACGCTTACCCAATGGTGCCAATCACTAAGTTCTGGCTTACTCCAATTACCATCCAAACCACAGCGATAATTAGGTTCAACAAGAGCTCTCAGATAAGCCAACCCAAGGCGCCAATCTAGTAGTCCATGATATTGACGGTTGCCGAAACGGGACAAACAGCTGTAACAAGATTGGTCACAACTGCTCTGATGATTATTAGTGAGGAAGTCTATTTGCGGCCAAGCATCCCGCTGATCCAGCATCGATTTAATAAGATATTCGAGCAGAGGCTTACCACTGGCAACGTGAATTGAACACAAGTGATTGCTAAAACCCCCTCCATTGGCGAGAGTATCCGCTATCTGAAGCATTGGCACCGTTTGCCCATTTTCTATAGAAACAGAGTGAGGTTCAATTATCTCAAATTCCTCTGGCGCTATATCTAAATGCAGCGAAGCCCGGTCAACAAGCAATGACATTGCTGAGATCGCCGCAGCCCGTATGCTGGTTTGATGCGGTGCTCTTCCAAGATCATCAAGTCGCAAGCCTGGTACTGGACACTTTGGTTTAAGTAGAATGCAGTCAGTGACCTTTCGGGACGCTAAGACATATCTTTCGTGGGGTAGCAGAATACTCTCCTGCTCGTAACGCCGTGCCTGGGTCATAGCTACATCATGGTCAACTATCTGCTCCGCAAGCCCTACATACTTCCAAGCATTTTTTTGACTAGTATTCCCTTTTAGGTGAGTGAATGGATATTTGTCTTTCACTTTTAGTAACCTAAAACCCTTCAGCGTCGAAACTCCATCTGCCGCTTTTTCAATAGTGCCAGGATTAATACGAACGACCTTACTTTGCCGTGCCAATTGAATCGAAATGCTACGTTCTGTGCTTGGTAAATCAATGAGTTTCTGTGAAGGTTCTACATAAGTCAGTTGTGTACGAGTCTTATATTCGCCTTGTTCGTCAGCACCACGAGGCACCAGATCGGTTCTATAGGCATTAGGGGTTACGCATTCGTAGATCTCTACCCCCACAACTGCACTGTGACAATGAGGGCACACTTCAGGTTCTTCGGTTGTAACAGTAAACCATGCCTTGCATGACCGGCACTGACAAGTACCAAATCGCTCCGTTTGCCAATCACCTATAGGTTTTAACAAACTGCTGCTTTTATAGTTTTCCTTTCCATCAAGCAAAGTTGCTGTAAATCCAATGCAAAGATGTCGCTGCTTATCCTTGACCAGTTCGTTACCAGGTGCAAACTCAAAGATTGAAAGGTCAGCGTTCCTTGACATAGTTTGCCATTTAAATCGAGCTTTATCTTCGCCAATCTGGCCATGATAAAGAACCCGCTCTCTTGTCGGCATACCATACAGCGGCAAATAACCAGCCTCGGCAAGTGTTTCCGCTAAGCCTTCTTTCGCGTTGAGGCCTGCTTTCCTTACAGACTGAATCAGGATGTCGAGAACGGCTGATGGTTCCAGACCTTCAACTATGTCAGAGGCAGTTAAGTCAGACCCTTCGGCCAGAAGTTCTGCGAGTTCATCACGTAGAGTCATCGTTTCAGAAAGACGATTGAATACCCGTGTTTGCACATCTATATTTTGAAGGAAATCAGATGCCGACCCGAAATCACCGTGAACATCATTGACCTCATAACCACTGAACCCTGCGCCAAGGTCACTGCGCACACGAGCAAACGCCTCCGTCAACCACCCCTTCAACAACATGCGTTGCTGAATTTGGCTGTGTCCTGATGTTAGGAAGGGTGGGGGCGGCTGATCTCCAGTTATCTTTTCTGGGTGACGGAAGTAATACTGGTCATGGCTTCGACTCCGACACATTGTCAACGCCATTGAGAACGCTTGGCCACGTCGACCCGCTCGGCCTACCCGTTGTTGATAGTTGAACCGCTGTGGTGGCATGTTCGCTTGGTAAACGGCTTGCAATGGACCAATATCAATACCTACTTCCATGGTGGTAGTAACTGACAACAGGTCGATTTCATTAGCACGACGCCACAGCACCTCTTGACCAGCTACTAAATTGTCTCCTGGAGTTGGGAGCAAAATTCCTTTAAAACGGCGTAAACGCTCGCCGCCATTATCAGTCTGGCCAGTAAGTTCCTCACAACGGAGCCTAAACGCATTTTGCCCTTTTAGCTCAGCACGTTTGACTTTTCGAGCCAGAAAGTGGTCTTGCCACAGGTCGTGACATTGGCCGTTAGGTTTATCTGGCAAAGGTGTGAAACATCGGGTACATAGAGCGTGAGCTTGATGCAGGTGAACTCGCCCGCAGGTTGAGCAACGATAAAATGGATCATCGGCTTTTGAGAGGTGGATACCTAGCTTGTTTACTTGGATTTGGCCTTCAACATGGCCTTCTGCTCTTAAGTCATGCAGCGCCATATCTAGGAATGTGGTTTCATGTCCCTTCTTAATGGCGTTTGCGTACTTCCATACACGGTTACGTTTGTGGATATCATTACCGGATGACCATGACTTTAAATCGCGACTTTTAACAAACTTGTCTGGGGACACCTGATAAGCATCCGCAAACACTCGGATGATGGCTGACAGTTGTTCTCGTTCACGGTCATTACTCACCCCAATTGGACAGGGATACCCTAAGCCGGTCTCCTCAAGTGAAAAATATGTTTTGTCGAATAAAATTTCTGTGACTCTGGGCAATAGTTCTTTTATAAGAGCACCCTGTGCTGATACAAAGTCAGAATTCTCCTCTGCCTTAGGACTTGTATTCCATAACAACTGATTGTTTTCTTCCTTGAAGAGCCGATACCACGGATATTTCGAAGACCCCAGCAAAGCAACCCCCGCCTTATCTGAAGGATGCATCCCTGTATTGACCATTTCCTTCATCAAACCATGTACCCCCTCTTTGAGGTTACTGGGATCTTGAAGTAGGTCAGACAAATGGATCACATCTGGCGAAGATTTAGCGGACTGAGCTGCTTTTACCAACGTCATAAGATTCTGAAATTCTTCCCAATTTTCGGAAATCTGATCATTATCTTTAATTTCGCTCATGCGCAACTTGGCGGCATCTACATCCACT
The DNA here is from genome assembly GCF_041402265.1 of Aeromonas sp. S15(2024). Lineage (NCBI taxonomy): Bacteria > Pseudomonadati > Pseudomonadota > Gammaproteobacteria > Aeromonadales > Aeromonadaceae > Aeromonas > Aeromonas sp. S15(2024). The sequence goes on from NZ_JBGLQY010000007.1 coordinate 215,752, forward strand.
GTACTTTGCTCAACTTGGTGTCGATTCAACGACTCAAGTAGCAACTGGCGATATAAATCAATGTAGTGGAAAGATTCTATATCCAATGCAGCCCGAGCCGCATCTTGACGACTGTCGGTGAAACACACCAGCTTTGGATGTTCTGCCCCAATTTTCAGCAGTGCGAATAATTCAGTTGCCAACAACTGACTGGTTTTCGCAAAACCAGTTCTAAAGCTACGAATGGGAGAAAGAGGCATACCAGCTTGCCGCATCTGGTAGTCAATGCCACATCTAGGGCAAGAATAAGGTGCCATAGTGCCTTCATCACTTGCACGACGTTGATGACTCTCATGGTCCTGATGGCGTTTATACCCCCAACCCTTTACTAAATCCTTGCGGTAATCTATCCCCAATTGCTGAATTTGGTGTTGTTCATATACAAGGCCAGAGTGCGGGTCCAAGTATGCCGCGTACCATTCCGGCGTATCTCTTAGTTCTTTTGGCTTGTCCTGTGTAGGCCAAAATAAGGCATACTGTTCACTCGAAAGCTGTTCGATGTTAGTCTGCAATGAATGTTCAGGGAGCAGCTCAAGATCCGCCGATGTAGGCATTAACTCCAACTGACCGTAATGGTCTATATGGCGCTGGCCACCTGTAATTAATTCACCACATGCTTCACAGCGAAGTAATTGAAAGATCCGTAGTGGCACCGCATCAGGTGTAGGTCTATAAACGTTTGTTCCCTGCTCCACGAACAGGGGGCCAAATTTAAACGAATTGTTATCTTGAGGGAGTAAGGGGGCAAACAAACCCTCCATGTTCCGAAAGAACAGATGGATCCTGAAACTAGGAGTCTCAACGCCGACAGAAGAATTGATCAGATCCGCTAGACCCCGAAGTGCAAGCATACCCTTTAAGGCATTATTGTCATCCAAGGTGCCGAACAGAGCTTTTGATAGATGTGAAGCTGACTTTGCTCGACAAATATTATTGTCATCAACACAACAAGTGACAATATAACGCGCTGCAATTTCTGCGGCAGTAGCGCAGGCTCCTTGGAGCCCAACAACGTCATCAACTTCAACTCCCAGCGCCAGAAGCACATCGGAAACGACAGGTCTATGTTTGCCAAGCCACAGGTCTATGTCACCTATATCTTCCTGCTCAAATATCTTTGCAAGCTCAACGAAAGGAGTTGATGGTAGAACACTGACAGAAATGGTTGGAATGCTGGCTGTGCCAGTGATAATGGCCTGAGCCCAATCATCACGATTGTATGGTTTTCCACCAGATTTGATATAGGTCCCTAGCGTTCCAAACATACTCCAGAGGTAATCAAGAGAATCTTCACGCTCGCCCCCTTCTACTGGCAAAGAAGCACTCGATGCAAGAATACGAAGCTTATGTCGTAGATGCTGCTGGTCCAAGCCAAGACGTTTGAGTAGGACACGCAATAACATTGCCACCTCGGTCCCGCTTGACCCCCTTATCAAATGAAGCTCATCAAGTACCAAAAAGAAGTAAGCGTCATCGTCCTCCTCCAGCCAACGCCGGGTTTGTTCAAAAATGGGGGCCTCTTCTTCACGACCCAACATTACGCCTAGCATAGCTGTGTTGGTTATTAGCAAGTCTGGTGGAGTAGCCTGCATATCCCATCGTGATATAAGCTCAGATCCATCAGTCCTAGGAAACAGATAGCGCGTCTCCTCACCAGGCTTTTGCTCATCAAACCTGCGTGCTTTGACTTGGGCAGCCTCAGCCTCGGTCATATGTTCAAATAGTTTCTCAACTTTGAGTGCCAACTTGGTATGGTACTCCTTCTGGCATTCAGCTTGAGGGTGCTTGGCAAAACCAGTCACCGGGGAAGCGCTGGTATAACGACCGAAGTAAATCCGGTTACCCTTGCAGTGACGATCAAGAACGTCATGAGCAAGCTCCGAATCGAGAGCCTTACGCAAGCGCGTCATTTGGTCTTCAACAAGTGCATTCATTGGGAACAGTAGAAGGCCACGCATTGCTCGGGGCCGCTGTTCGCCATCTCTATGAAGGGTAAATGGGATGTCATTTGGTCTTTTTGCCGTAGGCATCTTCTCTTGCAACATTTTGATAGATGAATAGGGCTCGTTCGCATCATCCCACCACCACCGTCGCTTCAAATATCCCTCAGAAGGTTTAGCCCAGCTAACAGCTTCTTTTATTAGAGTGGCCAACAGAGGCAGCATGAACGATTCTGTTTTACCTGAACCGGTTCCTGACGTGACAATGCTTGGCATGCCAGCTCTTACTCCACGCGCCAGCATATCGACCTGATGTGAATAAGGCGGATACTTAACCTGACGTTTCAACACGCCTTCACACTTCTCACCATCGAACAAACCGGATAGCACGAGTTCTACGAATGCAGTCTGAGCGTTCTGGCTAAAATGCGCCAGAGGTCCATTTGGATTCGTGCTTACAAGGCGATCAAACGTTAGTGCTTTCCCATCTATTATTTTTGGTTGGTAGCGTAACATTGGTTCAATAAAAGGTTCTGCGAACAGGTTTCCTGTTTTAGCTAGCAAAGAACGACGTTTTTCCGCAACTTTCTCATCACGGATCCGGTAGGCGGTATCTAGATATGATTGATAAAAGTAACGGATGCGGTCAAAGCCGCCCAAAGGATCATACATATAGGAAACTCCATGACTAAAACAAAGTTAATGAATCAACACAGTTCATTAACTGGTCTTCTGAAGGTGTTGAATAAGATGCTCTCCAACCTTAGTGAGGCATTGATCATCCATATCAGCGGCCGTCAACATCAGACGACTGAAACGACTCCATATCTCAGGGTTGTTGCCATGAGTGTTGCGGAGTTGATTCTCAAATGTAGAAAATGTGTTGTTTGTGCCTAGCATATAGGGAGTTCCAGGTGCAACAAGATTTGAGTCGAGGCCACGTGACTTGTCAGATTGTGATTGGGGCTCAACAACTATACCTGCTTTGGAGACAACCTCCTGCTGACACTCAATGAACCAAACCGACTCTCTTATGGTAATATCCAGCTTATCAATGCTAGAGCTGGCACAGATCAGAAGGAGCACGTTATCTGGGATCCTGCTTCCTAATCGCAGTTCTCTTGCCAAGGATGGCAGCCAAAAATGTGCCTGCTCACAGTAGATCTGTTCAAGCATGACAATGTGAGCCAAAGAGGGTTGTTGAGCGGCTTTCTCCATGAACAACTGCATTTGAGTGGGCGCAGATGTACCGCCACGATAGAACAAATCATCAAGCCCCAACGTGGTCGGCCCAGGGGTGTAGCGTAAGATTCTCTTGGTGCCAAACAAACTAGCATAACACTGTGCAAGCCAAGCACTCGCAGGCCCCCAGAGCCATGGAATTTCGCGGCTGCGGCTAACAATGTCTGTGATAACCAAAGCATCTTCATTAAGACAATGAGATTTTGAACATTTTGTTAGTGACGCGTTCCATTCCTGCTCGCTACTAACTCCCACATCAGCTCCGGTAACTTCAGAAGCCATAATACTGGGGGCATTGATGTTGTGCTGGTGAACAGGCTGCTGAATTTGGTCAGGCATTTGTGCAGAGCCACAGACCAGCTGTAACAACTGGGTTTGCATTAAAGATTCAGCAAGCTTACTGCTGAATTGTTCTTTAATAGCAGTCGCTTGGATTTGCAGGTCATCTCGAAAGCGCAGAAATTCTTTCTCAAGCAGCTCTTTTCTCTCAGAGAGACTTCGTTCACCCTCTGCTTGTAGTTCCTCATGGCGCATTTTCGCCTCATTCATTTCATTAACAGCGGCATTGCGATTGAATATGGCTTTATAGAGTTGAGCTTTTGCCTCCTCAAGCTTCTCATGCTCGACAGCAAGCTCATTTTCTAGTTCAATACGACGACGATTGATATAATTATTCTCTTCGTTGCGAAGATGGGTCTTCAACGCCTCGTTGTCGTAGACCATAGAGAACAACTGATTGAGCAGGTTCTGGTTATTATCAACCTTCTGAAGTACCAAGCCTAATCGGTTTAGCATTGGCCTATCCAGATCTATGCTTCCGCTTGTTGGGCTGATCTCCTCTAGGAGATTTATTGCTTCACGAGCTTTTGTTTTACTTATCTCAGATGCTTGGCTCAAGCTGATACCTAATTGCTCACACCGCCGCTTTAGTTTTGGCAATCGATTGACAACTCGAGCCAAAAAGCGAATATCAGAATCCCAGCAATAAGTTTCTGCCTTGACTGGCAACCAAGCTGGGTCAAAATACTCAGGCTGCACATACTTTGCAGAATAATTGGTTAAATCGAATGCTTTAACATCAAACGCATCAATGAGATCCATTCGTGACAATTTGACTGTTAATCTTCCATCAGAGCGTTTTTCAAATTCCAACTGTCCTGGCGTGAAATATACAGCCATGCCGTTTGCTGTTTTCATCAACCAATGCATTCGCTCCGCAGCGGCTATATATTGTACTGAAAAGCCTAAAAGTAATGCACTTCTCAGCGCTTCCTGATCAGTCAAGCTAGGTAAATCCTGAAGAAAATAAGCCGATCTCAGGTTAACCGCAGTATATTTTGCCCCCCCCTTATTGGGTTCATAACGATGATTTTCCTGAATCTCAAAAACCCATACTGTATGATCATAAACTCCTTCAGCATAACCTTTAGGCACATGGACAGCCCCCCGATCAGGGAATTCTTCTGCAAAAACCTTTTGTTTCCAGCCGTGCTCGCTATTATCAGTTGAAGCTAGCGGTTCTAACCACGCGTAGTTACTCTGGGCAACGTCAACACGCCCAAGATAGATGCTCATTAATTTGTCCTTATCAGATAATATTCGTTTCTGGAGTAATAAGACCGCGCTGCTCACACAATCGTACCTGGTCTCCTTCTGCCACGACTCTAAATGCATATGCTCGCATCCAAAAAGGGATGTCGGGAGGATTCAATGAGAGCAGCTGCTTCAGGTTCTGACACTGAGACAACATTGCCTCATCGGGACAGGAATAAATGTATTGATAGACCCCTGGCTCTTTTTCTACTGGCCCTGAACTGGTCAAGCTTTGCAGTTTCCAAAATCTTGCCAATTCAACAGACATAGCCGGTTGCTGGGTAAGGCAAACTAGCTCTCCTGAATTCAGCTCAAATAGTGGTTTACTAGCTTTAAGGTAAGCTGCTCTGATCGCAATCTGAGGAAGGAAATACTGATTTATACAATCTCCTGAACGGACCTGATAACGGTCCATACCGTGTTGAGCATTGAATCTAAGCTTGTCGAGGCGCACTCCATTTATATACGGAGTTTTTACTTGCGATGTTTCTATAAACTGTCCCTTCGACCAACACCAGGTTCGTAGAACCTCCATCGTAGCATTAAGGTCAATAGGTGTCTCCGGAATAGAAGTTAGCGTTATATTCTCTAATGGGACACCAAGTTTATTAGCAATTACTTTGGCCTTGCTCTGAGAGACCTCAGCATATAAAGGAGGAGGTGCAAAAGGACTGATGCTATTACCTACTTTCATGGTAATGCCGTTATCGTTTAATACCACCCTGATCCGTTCTCGTAAAGCCTTTGGTAAGGCTCCGTCAAAATGAAGGCGGTCACAATTTTCCCCAGTAGATTGTATGATACAGGTCATTGATCTTAAAAAGAAAATTCGAGAAGGCCAATGAGACATATAAGCTTCTTGGAGCCATCCGGCATCAACAAGACACTGAAGAACATGCCATCGCGAAACTGGTTTATTGGGATAGGCGCGTCGTATCCAGCCAATTATCTCTGACTCAGACAAACCATAGCGACCCTCAGCATAAATAACCTCAAGAAAATCGCTTAGAGTGCATTCAAACTTACCAGTATCAGGCATATTTAGATTCAAGCTAGGCACGTTTTGGTGTGTTTCGCTATGAACATAGTGATACCTTTTATTCGGTACAGCAAGTTCAGTATGGATTAAAGCCATTTGGTGAGCTTGGAATTTTCTATGGCGAAATACTCCACTTTCTAGATGTGCCCGAACAAGTACTTTACCCTTTGCTGCGATAAAAGGCCCCCAAATATCCTCTTCGCAATGCTTCAGACTAGACCAATCCTGATCTTGAGGTCGGTAAGTTACTTTATCGGCACCAAGAACTCCAATCTTGATGTCAGAGATAGAGTTAAGTAGATAACCTTGACCCACTCGCGCCGCACCAATTAGGCTGATAGCACCATCCATATGTTTTGAATATTTTTGAACAGAGCTTAAAAAACTGACTACTTCGAGGAGTTCAAGGTCTAACAATACCCAATTACGAAATAAGGATTTTGCCTTGGTATTATAAATTGGCTCCACTCTGACTAGAGTCGTATCAATTATCACTTTCAGGTTTGTATCTTTTGATGGAATAGGCGACCAGCGCCAGTGAGCCTCAGATAATTGGCTGAAAAAAAATATTCCAGATTTCAGTGCACGGAGTAGTTCTGGGGCAAAAAATTTTGAGGCACTGCAACCAAACATTAAAAGCCACTGTGGATTGATTTTACCATCGCCACACTGAGGTATCTCATGAGCATTTCCTTCATGAATCACCTCAAGATACGGGTTTCCATGCAGATCATAGAATAGATGGATATGCACTTGAGTATACTCTTGCGTATCACGATCAAACGTCTCCTCTGCGATGATGGCGTTGATTACATCATAAAACTTGGTATTCCTAATACTGGAGCCGTAACAACCTAGACTCAAAGCATATTCAAAATCTCTATAAGCTTTCTTAAATGACTCACTATATTGACTAATTTCTAGATTAGAAAATATTTTAGCAACTAAATCTGGACTTAATGCTGACGTATCAACATCCTTTAATTTTTCCCTTAATCTTTGTCTATCTCTCATCTCAGGGAATGCAAGTCTCTTGGAATAACCAATACGAGTCTCATTACCCGGATCAGGCAGTACTAAACAACGTGATAACGGATTTTGTTTATGCCTTTCATCCAAATATGCCTTAAAAGCCAGCCACATAGAAGCAAGACCAGAAAGTTTCTGAGGCGTATGCTCAAAACCCAACAGGCTTTGCATTCGCTCTGGATACTGTGATCTTCGAGTGTCTGGTTCTGGGTCCGTACAAGCAACGAGGCAGCTGAAAATCAGTATCAATTGATGCTGTATATTATGTTTTATAGAGATGATATTTGGATATGAGGCAGTGAATTTTATTCGCTGCCTATTTTCATACATCTGAAAAATACTTTCCAATTCTTGGAGAGTTTTTGGTAAATGCTTTCGAAATGACTGGAAAACAATATCAGCTTGGTCAGAACTTTCATCTACAAGCTGTGCAAGTGCGGTCTCAGTGACAGATAAATATGTAACAGGATGGTTGTTTTTAGCACTAGTAGCGGTGAAATAATGATTAAACAGAGAATCATACCAGTCATGTGCACTCCAATTCTGATAGTCACTCTTGTTCACCTTATATTTTCCTTCATATATATCTAATTGCCAAAGCCAGTCATTTTTCATTGTGGCTATTTTATATACATAAGTCTTTGCACACTATGCGTAAGCTCACAATTTGGACTGAATTGTTGTGTTTATCTCGTCAATTGTGACGATCAGCATTATTGTGGAGGAATCAATAGTGAAGTGCAACGTTGAATTCAACTCCAAAGTGAAATGCCTACTTAAAAATCAAGCTGCCTTCAATACAGTATCAAAAACGACCTGCGGCTGTCTATATTCCAGACATTCGTGGGGTTTAGCGTTAAGTCTTTTTCGAAGGTTAAAAGTGCCACCTTTATCACCAATCTCAAATCACTACGTTTAGACGATACTGGCGAAACAAGCCATTGCGATTATCATTTTGCCTCGCTCCATTCGTATTCATGAACATGCTGCCTTTAGGGGAACAGAAAAAATAATGGTGTAAGCCACCGTACTAAATAGCTGTTCCGAATAGTAGATCACCGGAGGTAGGGAACTCAGTCCAGTTTGTGCGATCTCATTAGTCGCCAAACAAAACAAGCCACACCCAAAGGACTGAGTTGATACCTAACCTACCACCCCTGCCACGACCACAACGGCGCCGCATTCACAAAATCATCCATGCCACCCGTGATAAAGGACATGCTCGTCGCTTGATGGCCATCTTGCTGTTACATGAAGGACGCACAATCACTGATGTTCATCACCTTACTGGTGCTGCTCGCTCGACCATCGGTCGTTGGCTTCGGTGGTATCGGGATGAAGGCGTGGGCGCCTTGGAAGCCTGACCGGCTGGCCGTGCCCCAGTTTTACCTATCTGTCACCGCCGATGTAAAAATGACCCACTATCGCCAAGATTGTCACCTTATTGGTGATGCTCATGCAGTTTTCTCCACAAGATTTTGGTTATCAGCGCAGCCGCTGGTGTACCGAACTATTGGCTATCAAAATCAATCGGTTAACAGGCCTCAACATGGCTGCCTCCACGCTCCACCGATGGTTACCTCGTACGGGTATTGTCTGGCGCAGGCCCGTACCAACCTTGCGGATAAAAGACCCAGCCTATCAGGAGAAAATAGCGGATATCGACGCGGCACTGGCCCGCTGTGATGCCGATAATCCGGTGTTTTATGAGGATGAAGTCGATATAGACCTCAATCCCAAATTAGGGGCCGACTGGATGTTCAGAGCGCAGCAAAAGCGGGTTGTCACACCGGGACAGAACGCGAAACATTACCTGGCAGGCGTTCTCCATGCAGGCAACGGAAGAGTGCTTTACGTCAGTGGGATAAAGAAAAACTCATCCTTGTTTATCGCCATGCTGGAAAAGCTACGCCACCACTACCGACGAGCCAAAACCATCACGCTGATCCTCGATAACTACATCATTCACAAAAGCCAACAGACCGAGCGATGGTTGAAGAAGAACCCCAAGTTTTGCTTGGTGTTCCAGCCGGTTTACAGTCCTTGGGTCAATCACATAGAACGGCTGTGGCACAAGTTACATGAAACTATCACGCGGAATCATCAATGTAGAGGAATGGCCAGCCTGCTGGCCCGAGTGAAACACTTCATGGATACCGTGTCTCCTTTCCCGGGGAATGGTTATGGCACAGCGAAGGTGTAGCACTATTGGGAGCCGTTATTTAGCCATTTTGTTAGGAACATATCTAATCAGATAGAACCTTGTCAGAATAGCAAATCGTTCATTGTGAATAACGCATTGCCTAGGGATTATACCGAAATGCCTCAATTGAGCCCCAACGTCTCATTCAGAAGAAGCATGAATCATATTGCTAAAACACATCTTCATGTTCTTGACATTTCAGCGTTTTTCTCTATAAACAGTCACAAGCCTCATGGCAATAGCTTGAGTCAATTGCACTGTTTTTACAATCGTCGACAACAGCGTAAGTCATTGAATGTAAAGGTTATATTTGTGCTGCGATATACAAAAGTGAGGGTTCGAATCCCTCCCTCACCGCCAAATTTAAAGAACCGACCTGATGGTCGGTTTTTTGCTTTGAAGAGTCATCAGCTCATGTCGAAGAGGGAGGGTGAGAACCCTCGCTGGGTTCGAGCAGAGCAGCTTGCTGCGATGAACGGCCGCAGGCCGCCCTGAAGGGGTGAGCCATGCAGTGGCGATCCCTACCTCACCGCCAAATAAAACAAAAGGCCCCGTCGCAAGACGGGGCCTTTTGTTTTATCCGGTGACAGGCAGCCGGACCCCCGATGTTTCCTATTGTCAACGCACAGCTCAGTTGCCATCACACCCGTGCGGATCATTAGGTTGAAATAAGTTCTGACTTGCGCAATGAATTGCGGAACTTCCAGTTTCTTATTCTGCATATGCAATTTTATTTGGATGAATATATCGGATGCGCAACTTGTTGCGTTATTGCGATGATGGCTTGATTGGTGATTGATTCAACCTATTGTTTTAAAACAATAAAATGAATTGGCATGGTCACTGCTAACGGATTCGGTCGAGTGTCATTACCGTTCAACCAATCAGGAGCAATTCCATGCCAACTCCATGTTATATCAGCATCGAAGGTAAAACCCAGGGCAACATCACTGCCGGTGCCTTCACTTCCGATTCCGTCGGCAACATCTTCGTGCAGGGCCACGAAGACGAAATGCTGGTACAAGAGTTCCAACACGTCGTGACCGTACCGACCGATCCGCAATCCGGTCAGCCTGCTGGTCAACGCGTCCACAAGCCGTTCAAGTTCACCGTTGCGCTGAACAAGGCCGTGCCGCTGATGTACAACGCGCTGGCTTCCGGCGAGATGCTGCCGAAAGTGACCCTGAAGTGGTATCGCACCTCTGTTGAGGGCAAGCAGGAGCACTTCTTCTCTACCGTGCTGACGGATGCCACCATCGTCGACATCGACTGCCAGATGCCGCACTGCCAGGATCCGGCGAAGTCTGACTTCACCCAGCTGATCCAGGTCTCCATGGCCTATCGCAAGATCGATTGGGAGCACACCGTTGCCGGCACCTCCGGTGCGGACGACTGGCGCGCGCCGATCGAAGCGTAATTCTCAGTCAAAGGGCACTGCTTGCGGTGCCCTTTTGCCGTTTCTGGCATTTCCCGCTCCGTTTCAATACACGCGTTTTTTCTTTTGCCCGTTTGCCTGAGGTGAGGGGGCACAAGAAAAAATCCGAGTTTACGTCTTGCCGCACGCCGTCAAGGGCGTGCGGTAGCCATGGTGTCAGAAAAACCGGGGCGAAGGCGGATCTCTCACACGGCTTGAAGTGCCCCGCCTGATGGGGCTGCACGATATCTCAGGGGCGAGCAACGATGGCAGACAGCACAGGATTACAATTTACCGTCAAGGTGGGGGCCCTGCCCGAGAGCACCTTCGTGGTGGCCGAGTTTGCGCTGGATGAAGCGCTCAACCGGCCGTTCAACCTGCGCCTGGAGCTGGCAAGCGCCCAGCCCGACATCGACTTTGGCGCCGTGCTGGACCAGCCGTGCGAGCTCTTGGTGTGGTACAACGGCGAGCGGCAGCGCCGGGTGTGCGGGGTGGTGAGTGACTTCGCGCAAGGTGACAGCGGCTTTCGCCGTACCCGCTATCAGCTCATGGTGCAGCCGGCGCTGTGGCGGCTGTCACTTCGCCAAAACTCCCGCATCTTTCAGGCGCAAAAGCCCGATGAAATCCTCAGTATTCTTTTGCAAGAGCATGGCATCACCGACTACGCCTTTGCCCTCAAGAACGAGCACGCCAAGCGGGAATACTGCGTCCAGTATCGCGAGTCCGACCTCGATTTCGTGAACCGCCTCGCCACCGAAGAGGGGATGTTCTACTTCCACGAGTTTGAAGCGGGCAAGCACCGAATCGTGTTTGCCGACGATGCAGCCGCGCTGACCGCCGGCCCCGAGCTTTTCTTCAACCTCGGCAACCGCTCCCTTGAGCAGGGCCCCTATGTGCGCCAGTTCCACTACCGCGAGGCGGTGCGCCCCTCGGATGTGGAGCTCAAAGACTACAGCTTCAAGACCCCGGCCTATGGCCTCTCCCACAAGAAAGTGGGGGCGGAGCTTGAGCACCAGCGCGATACCTACCAGCACTTCGACTACCCAGGCCGCTACAAAGCGGACCCGAGCGGCAAGGCCTTTGCCCAGCACCGCCTCGATGCACTGCGCAATGATGCGGTGGCGGGCAGCGGCAAGTCCAACTGCGCCGCCTTGAAGCCAGGGCAGACCTTCTCGCTCACTGAACACCCCAACGGCAGCCTCAATACCGACTGGCAAATCGTGCGCATCCAGCACACCGGCTTGCAGCCACAGGCGCTGGAAGAGGAGGGGGGCAGCGGCCCCACCGTCTATCACAACGAGTTCGGGGTGGTGAAGGCGAGCACCACCTGGTGGGCGCGCATTGGCAGCCCGGAGGCTCCTCACAAGCCGATGGTGGATGGCCCGCAAATTGCCATGGTGGTGGGGCCTGAGGGGGAGGAGATTTACTGCGACGAACACGGCCGGGTGAAACTGCAATTCCCGTGGGACAGATATGGTAGTTCCAACGACCAGAGCTCCTGCTGGGTGCGAGTATCCCAGGGTTGGGCCGGTGGCCAATATGGCATGATGGCCATCCCGCGCATCGGCCACGAGGTTATCGTGAGTTTCCTGGAAGGGGACCCGGACCAGCCCATCGTGACCGGTCGCACCTACCACGCCACCAACCGGCCGCCGTACGAGTTGCCGGCCAACAAGACCCGCACCGTGCTGCGCACCGAAACCCATCAGGGGGAGGGCTTCAACGAGCTGCGCTTTGAAGACCAGGCGGGGCAGGAAGAGATCTACATCCACGGTCAAAAAGACCTGAACGTGCTTATCGAGAACGATGCGGCCTGGCACATCAAACACGACGAGCATCGGGACATAGACAATGAGCGGGTGACCCGCATCAAGGCCAATGATCACCTCACTGTGAACGGCGAAGAACGGGATCACATCAAGGGGGACTATTCACTCGGCGTTGACACCTCCATGCACCAAAAACTGGGTGACAGCTGGCTGACACAGGCCGGGCAGGAAGTGCATGTCCAAGCCGGTGCCAAGGTGGTGCTGGAAGCAGGTTCTGAAATTACCGTCAAGGTCGGCGGCTGCTTTATCAAGGTCGATGGCGGTGGTGTGACCCTCGTGGGGCCCACCATCAAGATGAACTCGGGCGGTGCGGCCGGATCTGGCTCCGGGTGTTCGACCCAATCGCCTCTGTTACCCAAAGCAGTTGTGCCGGAACTTCGCTAGAAGTGCTGCTGATGCTACTCTGCATCCTTTTTCAGATTTACAGGTGTTCCGGGTGGTTATGATTTCATATCGTCATTGTCAGGCGCCTTTCGTTCGTTATTTTTACTTATGCAAAAAAGCAAAATGAATAAAAAAATTTATGGTGCGTGCTGGCTGTCGCTCTGCTCGCCGGTTGTGCCACTACAAGCTCGTCTGTGAGTGATGTAGAGCTTGCTCAAGAGGCGAAACAGGGTAATGGTAAGGCGCAGTATGAGCTCGCCAAACGGATGGCGGCACAGTCCGACTATCCGCACGCCATGCATTGGATGCAGCAGGCGGCAAGCCAGAGTGGTCCTCTGGCTGCTGATAACAAAGTCCGCGGAGCTGCCGCTCTGCAGGTTGGTCACTGGTATCAGTTGGGATTGGGTGAGCCGAAAAGCCCGCAGTTGGCAGAACAGTGGTGGCAACGGGCATCCCGGCTGGGTAATCGTGAGGCCAGTTATCAGTTGGGACTTTTCTGTCGCAGCGAGCATCAGGGCAAGTTGGCAAGTGACTGTCTCGACTGATTTGAACGGGCGGCCAGGTAGGATCACGCTGGTGCACAGCTGATCCTAGGGGAATGGTATGCCAGCCAGACTGGTGCCTATCAGGATGCCATCGAGTGGTTGGAAAAGTCGACCGAGCAAGGTAACCGGGATGCCCAGTATCAGCTCGCGCGGTGTTATCAGAAAGGAAAGGGAGTGGTCAAACCTCCCGATATTGCCATGCGCTGGTTCGAGAGGGCGGCAGCCCAGCAGCACCCTGATGCTCTCTATGTTCTTGCAACCGAGGCAAGCTCCAGACAAGCACTCGAGGCCTATCAACGTGCCACCAATGCAGGTTCTGCACCTGCTCAGCTCTGGCTTGGCATGGCCTATCTGGCGGGTGAGCAGACTGCAGCCGATCCGGTGCTTGGGCGCTACTGGCTGGAGCTGGCTGCAGGTAACGGCTCCCATGAAGCGGAGTACCAGCTTAGCCTGCAGCAAAGCGATGCATCATCACGGGAGCTCTGGTTGTCGCTGGCGGCGAAAGAGGGGATCAGTAAGGCACAGGTCGAGTTTGCCACTTTGCAGCAGGAGCGGGGAGAGCTGGAACTTGCCCGCGAGGGGTTCGCGTTGGCCAGCAAATGGGGTGAGCTGGATGCTCAATACGCTTATGGCGAGATGCTGCGTCTTGGTCAGGGGGGTAAGGAGGATTATGGTCAGGCCCTGAAGCAGTACCGGCTTGCGGCCAGCGTAGGTCATCGAGAGGCGCAATATCGCATGGGCATGATGCGGGATCAAGGGCTGGGGGCTCCACGCAACAGATTGTATGCTTGTGCATGGTATTTATTGGCGGCAACCGATGGTAACAAGGAGGCAACCCAGGCACGAAATGAACTGGAAAAAAAGATGACCTAAAAGGAGAAGAGCGCCGGTCAAAAACTGGCGCAACACTGGTTTGAACGTCTTGCCAAGGGTAAAAAAACTGGGTGATTGATAAACAGCATATTGGTTGGTTAGTCAGCCTGTAGTCATTCATCCTAATAACGGTTTTTATAAATGTAGTTGTCAGCGAGCCATCCCGATTTTCTTGCATTCATGGTCCACATGCTAAATTTGTTAAATGAATGTGCTGGATGATGTGAGCAAGATGTACTGGTGTCCTATAGGAGGTGGAAGAGAGTTTCTGTCATTCACCTCTATTTTGCCATTTTAGGGGATTTTCTGACGATGAAACTGGCTATTAAAGCAGGTCGTTTGGGGTGGGAATCTTTATTGTACATCGTAATGAGTACATGTGGGAAACATGTGATGGCATTATATTAACATGCTGATTTTATTTGTTTTTTTATTTGCATTTATTCTATCCTCTGCCTTGCAGAGAGAAATGGCTTATTGACTTTTAAATATGCTGACATATAACATGTTGCGCAAATGGCTCTAAGGCCAATATGACCTCTAACAAAGAGTAGAGGCAAAATCGGATTGTATAGATAACAAGATGCATACTGCGTTTTTGATTATTAGAGCTTTTGCTTTTGTATATCGGAGACGCATCGTCAGCTGATGAACTACTCACTTAATCCGTCAGTGAGTTCAGTCAACTGTCATTTTTGACAGTTGTTGGTATGTGCATTGGCTATAAGCTTTAGGGTCTTTGTTGACCTTTAACTTGGTATTTAGAGCATGGGAAAAGGAATTGACGGCGGCACTGTTGCGCCCAAAGAACGTATCAACATCAAATATGTACCGGCAACCGGTGGTCAGCAGGCGGAAATAGAGCTTCCGTTGACCATGATGGTGGTCGGCAATATGAAGGGTCGTACCGAAGACACTCCGATCGAGGAGCGTCAGACCGTCTCCATCGACAAGAATAACTTCTCGTCTGTCATGAAAGAATCCGCGCTGGAACTGAAGTTTTCCGTTCCCAATCGTCTGGAAGAGAATAGCCAGGATGAGCTGCCGGTTTCGATCAAGATCCAGTCTCTGGAAGACTTCACCCCTGACAGCGTGGCACAGCAAGTGCCCGAGCTGCGCAAGCTGTTGGAACTGCGCGAGGCCTTGGTTGCCCTGAAGGGACCGCTGGGTAATATCCCTGCCTTCCGCAATCGTTTGCAGGATCTGCTGTCCAGTGATGATGCTCGTGAGCAGCTGCTCAAGGAGCTGGATTTGATTAAGCCTGCCGAGTGATCGCCGGGTTGGATTGACTGAACGAGAAAGGAACAAACATGTCTTTGGTCGAAGAACAGGTTCAAGCGGGGGCGAGTGCAGCCTCCTCGTCCTTGCTGGACGAAATCATGGCGCAGGCTCGTATCACCCCGGTGGACGAGGGTTACAGCGTTGCCAAGCAGGGGGTTGCAGCCCTGATCGCCAACATCCTGGACAGCGGTACTACCAGTGAGCCGGTTAACAAGGCGCTGGTCGACAGCATGATTGTCGAGCTCGACAAGAAGCTGAGCAAGCAGATGGACGTCATCCTGCATGCCAAGGAGCTGCAGGAGATGGAGTCCTCCTGGCGCTCCCTCAAGCTTTTGGTGGATCGCACCGATTTTCGCGAGAACATCAAAATCCAGGTGCTGCATGCCACCAAGGAAGAGCTGCTGGAAGATTTTGAGTTCTCACCCGAAATCACCCAGTCCGGTCTCTACAAGCATGTCTACTCGACTGGCTACGGTCAGTTCGGTGGTCAGCCCGTCGGCGCCGTGATCGGTGACTACGCTTTTACCCACAGCTCCCCCGACATCAAGCTGATGCAGTATGTCAGCGCGGTGGGTGCCATGGCCCATGCGCCGTTCATCTCTTCCGTCGCACCAGCTTTCTTCGGTGTCGACAGCTTTACCGATCTGCCTTCCATCAAGGATCTGAAATCGGTTTTCGAAGGCCCGGCCTACACCAAGTGGCGTTCCCTGCGTGAATCGGAAGATGCCCGTTATCTGGGGCTGACCGCACCGCGCTTCCTGGCGCGTCTGCCCTACGACCCGACCGAGAACCCCATCAAGGGCTTCAACTATCAGGAAGATATCAGCTCGGATCACGACCACTATCTGTGGGGCAACACCGCCTATCTGATGGGCACCTCCCTGACCGACAGTTTCGCCAAATATCGCTGGTGCCCGAACATCATAGGCCCGCAGAGTGGTGGTGCCATCCACGATCTGCCGGTACACGTCTATGAAGCCATGGGCCAGCTGCAGGCGAAGATCCCGACCGAGGTGCTCATCACCGATCGTCGTGAATACGAGCTGTCGGAAGAGGGCTTCATCACCCTGACCATGCGTAAAGACAGCGACAACGCCGCCTTCTTCTCCGCCAACTCGGTGCAAAAACCCAAGGTGTTCCCGAACACCAAGGAAGGGAAAGAAGCGGAAACCAACTACAAGCTGGGAACCCAGCTGCCCTACATGTTCATCATCAACCGCCTGGCGCACTACATCAAAGTGCTGCAGCGCGAGCAGATCGGCTCCTGGAAGGAGCGTCAGGATCTGGAACGCGAGCTGAATGGCTGGATCAAGCAGTACGTTGCCGATCAGGAGAACCCGCCGGCAGACGTACGTAGCCGCCGTCCGCTGCGCGCTGCCCAGATCAAGGTGCTGGATGTGGAAGGGGAGCCGGGCTGGTACCAGGTTGCCATGGCCGTGCGCCCGCACTTCAAGTACATGGGGGCGAGCTTCGAGCTCTCTCTGGTAGGTCGACTGGACAAGGAATAAGGCCCGATGCCGCATCTCTCTTCCTGGGATAGAGGAAATGCGGCCAGCCTGTTTGATCGCATCCGGGGGGAGGGGCTTGGCTCCTCCCCTCGTTCGGAAGTTGATGAACTGGTCGACTCTGTCAAACGGCAGCTCGACCAGATCCTCAACACCCGTCCCGGCAATTGCCGTAGTGCACCCGATCTGGGGGTCATTGATCTCAATGACGCCACTCAGGGTAGTGCGGATATCAAAGGACGGATCCGGGAAGCGATCCGGCAATGCATCCGCCGTTATGAACCGCGGATCATCCATGTGGATGTTCGTTCACCGGACTATCAGGCGAGCCCGCTTGAGATGTCGTTTCAGGTGACGGCCCACGTGCGGCTGGAGCATATCGAGCAAGTTACCTCGTTCAACGTCCATATGGACAGTCACCGTCACTACCGCATGGTCTGATCAATGTCGCTGGAACATTACTTCAGGGATGAACTGGCATTTTTGCGCCTGCAAGGGCGTGAATTTGCCGACGCCTATCCCGAACTCACCCGCTTTCTGTCGGAGCAGAACACCGATCCGGACGTGGAGCGCCTGCTGGAGGGATTCGCCTTCCTCACGGGCAACCTGCGCGCCAAGATTGAGGATGAGTTTCCCGAGCTGACCCACGGTCTGCTCAACATGCTCTGGCCCAACTACCTGCGTCCCGTGCCCAGCATGACCATCATGCAGTTTTCGGTCATTCCTGGGGCCATCGCCCAGCCGGCGCTGGTCAGGCAAGGCTGCCAGCTCGACAGCCTGCCCATGGACGAGGTGACCTGCCATTTCCAGACCTGTCACGATACCTGGGTCTATCCGGCCGATATCCGTCATATTGCCGCCCAGAGTGGCAACGATCTCTCCACCATCTCGCTCGATATCGCCCTGCATGCCCCTCTGCCGCTCAGCGAGCTGCAGCTGGACAAGCTGCGCTTCTTCCTCGGTGGCGACAGCTACACCGCCTATGAGCTCTACTTCTGGCTCTCCAACCAGCTATCCCATATCGAGCTTGAGATCGACGGCAAGCGCTTTCGTCAGGAGGCTAAGGCCCTCAAACCGGTCGGCTTCGAGCGCGGTGATGCGCTCTTGCCCTATCCGAACAACGTCTATTCCGGCTACCGGATCCTGCAGGAGTATTTCTGCTTCCCGGAAAGCTTCCTCTTCTTCGAACTCGCCGGTGGCGACTGGCCCAAACAGCCGCTGCCGGTGAGCGAATTCAAGGTGCACTTCTGCTTCGACCGGCCGCTGCCGGCAGAGCTCAAGATCCGTCCCGACTCCTTCATGCTCAACTGCGTGCCGGCCATCAACCTGTTCCAGCACGACAGCGAGCCGGTCAATCTGAATGGCCGCCAGGCGGAGTACCCCCTCAAGGCGAGCTATCGCCACGCCGACAGCTTCGAGATCTTCTCGGTGGATCAGGTGGAAGGCTGGGTCGAGGGGAACCTCGGCCGCTCCCGCGGCACGCCGCGCATCTATCAGCCGTTCGAGAGCTTCCAGCACCAGATTGAGCGGGCCAAGCAGCGGCTGGCGCTCTACTACCGGGTACGGGTCAAAGAGGCGGTGAGCGGGGATGGTTTCGAGCACAACCTCTCGTTCGTGCGCGGGGATGAAACCACCACGGTCGAACTGGATGAATCCATCTCGGTGACGCTCACCTGCACCAACCGCTCCCGCGCCGCCCGCCTCAAGGTGGGCAGCGTCTGCGTACCGACCGGCAGTTCGCCCTCGTTTGCCACCTTCCGCAACCTGATCCGACCGACCCGGCCGTTGCGCCCGGCGCTGGACGGCAGTCTGCACTGGACGCTGATCTCCAACCTCTCCCTCAACTATGTCTCCTTGTTGCGCCGCGATGCCCTAGTGCAGGTGCTGCGCACCTACGATTTTCCGGCGCTGCACGACAAGCAGGCAGAGCAGGCCTCGCGCAAGCGGCTGGCGGGGATCGAGGAGATCGAGACCAAGCCGGTGGACCGGCTGGTGCGCGGCATGCCGGTGCGGGGGCTCAAGTCGGTGCTCTCCATCCGCCAGTCCGCCTTTGGCAGCGAAGGGGAGCTCTATCTGTTCAGCACCGTGCTGGCCCACTTCTTCTCGCTGTACGCCAGCGTCAACGCCTTCCACCTGCTTGAGGTGGTCAATCTCGACAACAAGGAGCGCTATCAGTGGCCAGTCCAGATCGGTCAGCACTCCCTGATGTGACGTCCGGCAAGGACGCACCCCGCTTCAACTTCTTCCAGCTGGTTGAGCTGCTCAACCGGCTGGATGGTGCTGATCAGGAGCGAGGGCTCGACTACCTGCCCGGTGACGAGAACATCCGCTTCAAGGCGACCGCCTCCCTGGGGTTCCCTACCAGCGACGTGTTGCAGATTGGCCGGGACGGGCAGGGCCGCCACGAGCTGGAGGTGGCCTTTCTCGGTCTGCACGGCAGCCAGTCACCGATGCCTGGCTATTACCTCGATTCGCTGGCATGGGAGTACGCCCAGGGGGAGCAGAAGCTCGGCCTGTTCCTGGATTTCTTCCATCACCGTCTGCTGACCCTGCTGCACCGGATCTGGCGCAAGTATCGCTACCACGTCCGGTTTCAGGACAACGGCGAGGATGGTTTCTCCCGCCTGATGTTCGCCCTGGTAGGGCTTGGCAACGAGGCGGTCTGCCAGAGCCTGCCGGTCAACCGGGCCAAGATGCTCTCCTATGCGGGCATGCTGGCGAGCCCCAGCCGCTCCCCCGAGGTGGTGGCAGGTCTGGTGGCTCACTGTTTCGATCTGGCGGACGTGGAGGTGAGCGCCTGGCAGTGCCGCAAGGTGCCTATTCATCAGGATCAGCAAAACCGCCTCGGCGGTGCCTGCGCCATCTTGGGGGATGACTTTGTCATCGGCGACAAGGTGAACGACTGTGCCGGCAAGTTCTTGTTGAAGATAAACAACCTGAGTTTTGGCCAGTTTCTCGGGTTTCTGCCGAACGGGGAGCACTTCCACGCCCTGGTGACCTTCGTCTCCTTCATCCTGCGCGATCAGCTGGCCTGGGATCTGCGGCTGGGTTTCGGCCAGGAGCAGGCGAGGGGACTGAGACTCGGTGAAGAGCAGAGTGCCCGTCTGGGGTGGAGTACCTTTCTCGGCCAGCCGCCGAGCGATCCGTTCGTGACCATTTGTGTGCAGGAATAAGCGCAGAAATAAGCTGCGCAGAACATTTAAGTACAGAGATCAGTGCAGGAGTAACCGTGGACGATTTTAACCAGCAACTTTCCCTGGTGGTGCTCAACAGCGAACAGCTCGACGGCAGCCAGCAGGTGCAGTACCGCTTCGACGAGATGGGGGGGACCCTGGGCGCCTCCGAGCAGGATGACTGGCAGCTGCGGGACAGGTTGGGGGCCGTGCTGCCCGCCCACGCCCGCATCGAGCTCAACGACGGGCGCTTCTGCCTGTGCGATCTGAGCGGCCAGACCTATATCAATGGCGCCACCTCACCCATCGGGCGGGCCCGCAAAGTGCATCTGGAGCAGGGGGACGAGCTCATCGTCGGCCCGTTCCGGCTGCGTGCCTACCTGGGGGCCATTACCCCAGAGCAGAGCCTGCAGCAGGTGCTGGGCAATCGTGCCACCGAGCAGCTCGACGAGTGGCTGACCGGTGATGAGCCAGCAGCCCGGGCCGATGATCCGCGCACCCTGGCGGCCGATCCCCTGCTGGCACTGCAACAGGAGCGCCGGACCCCCAATTCGTTGATGGATGGCTTGCCAACAGCTGGCGTGCCGACGGATGGCCCGCTGGCGGATAGTCGCCTGCAGGCTTCACCGCGTTCACAGCCGGATGTGGACGTTTCCCCCCTTGCCCCCTTTTCTGCTGTCGAGAACACCATGAACCAAGAATTTCTGGATATGCCCAGCATCGAGAACCACCCCGATTATCAGCTGTCGCTGGACGGCGTCGATCACGTGGCCCTGACCCCGCTGATGCGCGGCCTGGGTCAGCCCTTGCAACTGCAGGACACCCAGCAGGCCCACGACATGCTCGAAGAGATGGGCAAGACGGTGCGGGCCATGGTGGAGGGGTTGCTGCAGTTGCAAACCGAACAGGCGGCGCTGGCGGACAAGCACCTGCGCCCCATCGAGGACAATCCGCTGCGCCTGGGCCTTGACTATGACGAGACCCTGGCGGTGCTGTTTGCCGAGCAGAAGAGCCCGGTCCACCTGAGTGCGCCGGCGGCGGTGGCCGAGAGCCTGCACAATGTGCGCATCCACCACGTGGCAAACCAGCAGGCCATCGGTGCGGCGCTGGACAGCATTCTGCAAGCCTTCTCGCCCGAGGCGCTGATCGGCCGGTTCGAACAATACCGCCGCAGTGGCGCGTCGGGCATGGCCGATGAAGGCTGGGCCTGGAACATGTACCAGCACTACTACCGCGAGCTCACCTCCGCCCGCCAGCAGGGGTTCGACAAGCTGTTCCACCAGGTGTATGCCCAGGCCTATGACCAGGCCGTGCGTCAGCAACAGGGACTGATTTGATGATACGTGCGCTGATGCTGGGCGCCGCGCTGCTGGCCCTGGCTGGCTGTACCACCATGGGCAAGATGGCCGACGTCGCCATGAACCCGGATATCCAGGTGGGCAGCAATGACAGTCAACCCTCCACCCTGGGGCTGAGCCTGCTGGCGGAGCCTGACGTCAACCCCAACGAGAGCGGGGAGGCGGCGCCCATCGAGTTTCAGGTGGTGCTGTTGGCCGAGGATTCCAAGCTGCTCGCCACCGACTACGACCAGGTGACGGCAGATGTCGAGAAGGCCCTTGGCAAGAACTACCTCGACCATCAGGACTACACCCTGCTGCCGGGCCAGTTCAAATACCTGCCCCCCGTCAAGCTCGACGAGAAGACCCGTTACATCGGCGTGATCGCACGCTACGCCGACCCGGACAGCGCCGAGTGGCGCAAGGTCATCAAGATCAAGAGCAAGGGCGCGGCTTATCAAATCCTGGTGCACCTGCGCCTGGATGAAGTGGAACTGCAAAAAGAAGAAGAATAACCATGTCGAGTCGAAATCGGGTTATCTGGCGTGAGGGGCTCTTCATCAAGCCCCAGCACTTCCAGCAACAACAAAGGCATTCGGATTACGCGCTGCACGCTCGCCTGAGCGCGCTGTCCGACTATTTCTACGGCTTGCAGTCGCTCGCCATCAACGAGGATTACCTGGGCTTTGGTCGCATCGCCCTGGTCGGGGCCACCGGTATCCTGCCGGACGGGACCGTGTTCAACATCCCCAACGACGACATGCTGCCGACCCCGCTGGAGATCACCGACGCCTCGGTGGCCAACCAGAAGGTTTATCTGGCGCTGCCGCTCTCGGTAAGCGGCGTCAACGAGGTCGGGCAGGGCGGCCAGGTCGCTACCCGCCTGCAGGCCCATCGCCACGATGTGCGCGATCTGCACAGCGAAGGGGGAGACGTGGTCTCCCTCGAAGTGGGTCGGGTCAGCCTGCGGCTGATGCTGGAGCGCGAAGATCGCAGCGCCTACGCCTCCTTGGCCATTGCCCGCATTCTGGACAAGCGTCCGGACGGCGGTCTGGTGCTGGATCCCAACTTCATGCCCTGCAGCATCAGCGTCTCCGCCATCCCGACCCTCAAGCGCTTCCTCGGCGAGTCGGCCGGCCTCGTGGCCGAGCGGGCCCGCAGCCTCTCTCAGCGCATCGCGGCGCCCGGTCAGCAAGGGGTGGCCGACGTGGCCGAGTTCATGATGTTGCAGCTCCTGAACCGGGCCCAGCCCCAGCTCTCCCATCTGGCGCGCTTGGGCACCCTGCACCCGGAGCGGCTGCACGAGTCGCTGGTGCAGCTCTGTGGCGAGCTGATGACTTTCACCGATGAGTCCCGCCTGCCGCCGGAGTTCCCGGCCTATCGTCACGACGATCAGCAGGTGAGCTTCGAACCGGTGATGCTGGCCCTGCGCCAAGCGCTCAGTACCGTGCTGTCGCCGCGCGCCGTCTCCATCCAGCTGCGCAAGCACCAGTACGGCATCATGGTGGCCATGGTGAACGAGAGCGAGCTGATGAAAAGCGCCGACTTCGTGCTGGCGGTGCGCGCCCGCATGCCGCAGGAGCAGCTGCGCAAGCAGCTGCTGCAGCAGACCAAGGTGGCCTCCAGCGACAAGATCCGCGAGCTCATCAGCCTGCAACTGCCCGGCATCCCGCTGCTGCCACTGCCGGTGGCGCCGCGCCAGCTGCCCTATCACGCCGGTTACAGCTACTTCCAGCTCGACCGGCAGAGCCCGGCCTGGCAGATGCTGGCGGTCAGCAACACCCTTGCCTTCCACATCGCCGGCGACTTCCCCGAGCTCGACATGCAGCTCTGGGCCATTCGCAGCCAGTGATCGCACCAAGGAATAAGCAGAGATGACCACGGACATTATCAAGAACGAGCAACTCAGCGACCTGCTGTTCGATCACGCCGAGCAGCTGGACATGGATTCGGACTACTGGTTCCGCCTGCGCGGCCAGAGCATCAACCCGATGATCGACGCGGTGACCCCCTTGCTGGGGCTGGTGCAGCGGGTGCGCCTGCTGTCGCGCTATGACCAGGTGCCCGAGCTCTACCAGCGGGTGGTGACCGAGATCCAGGCCATCGAACAGGAGCTGATGGCCCAGGGGTACGAGAACGGGGTGGTGCTGTCGTTTCGCTACATCCTCTGCACCTTCATCGACGAGGCTGTGATGGGGCGCGACTGGGGCAGCCAGAGCGAATGGTCCCAGCACTCCCTGCTGGCCCGCTTCCACAACGAGACCTGGGGCGGCGAGAAGGTGTTCGTGCTGCTGGCCCGTCTGCAGGAAGACCCGGTGCGCTACCGCGACATCCTGGAGTTCATCTACCTGTGCCTCTGCCTCGGTTTCGAGGGGCGCTACAAGGTGATGAGCCAGGGGCGGGAAGAGTTCGAACGCATCGTGCGCCAGCTGCACAAGCAGTTGGCCCCCGAGGCCGGTGGCGAGGCGCCCAGCGTGTTTCACCTCGATCTGGGCCAGCAGGCCTCCCGCTATCAGCTGCGCAAGCAGGTTTCCCTGCGCAGCCTGTTCATGGGCGGGGCGTTGATCCTGGCGCTGATCTTCGGCCTCTATCACCACCAACTCAATAACCAGACCCAGGACGTTCTGCGTCAACTGGGCGAATTATTAAAATAAAATACTAAGGAGAGCACGCCTTGATTCGTATAGAGCTACCGGTACTGGTGGAAAGACTCAACCCCATCTGCCGTCACATGCTGGAGGAGGCCGCGGCCCTCTGTGTCAATCACCAGGGGGCCGAGATCCGCATCGAGCACCTGCTGCTCAAGATGCTGGAAACCCCGCTGAGCGACGTACGCCAGATCCTGAAGGTGGCCGAGGTCGACGTTGAAGAGCTGAAGGCCCTGCTGCAACCCTCGCCGGCTGACAATGGTTATGGCCAGGGTTACCCCTCCTTCTCGCCCATGCTGGTGGAGTGGCTGCAAGACAGCTGGCTGCTCGCCTCCGCCGAGCTGCAACACGCCCAGCTGCGCAGTGGTGTCATGCTGCTGGTGCTGTTGATGACCCCGCAGCGCTATCTGCCGGGCTCGGTGACCCGCCTGCTCGCCAAGGTCAATCGCGAGCTGCTGCGCCAGCAGTTTGACGAGTGGGTCAAGGAGTCCGCCGAGACGCAAGTGACCACTACCCCCGGCGGCAAGACGGCCCAGGCCGCGCTGCCGGCCGATGCCAGCCTGCTGGCCCGCTTTACCGTCAATGTGACCGAACAGGCCCGCCAAGGCAGCCTGGATCCCGTGCTCTGCCGGGATCACGAAATCGACCTGATGATCGACATCCTCTCCCGTCGTCGCAAGAACAACCCCATCGTGGTGGGGGAGGCGGGGGTCGGCAAGAGCGCCCTCATCGAGGGGCTGGCCCTGCGCATGGTGGCGGGCCAGGTGCCGGAGAAGCTGCGCGGGGTCGAGCTGATGACGCTGGATCTCGGTGCCATGCAGGCCGGCGCCTCGGTCAAGGGGGAGTTCGAGAAACGCTTCAAGGGGGTGATGCAGGAGGTCAAGGACGCCGTGCAACCAGTCATCCTCTTCATCGACGAGGCGCACACCCTGATCGGGGCCGGCAACCAGGCTGGCGGGCTGGATGTCTCCAACCTCATCAAGCCGGCGCTGGCCCGGGGCGAGCTGCGCACCATCGCCGCCACCACCTGGGGCGAGTACAAGAAATACGTGGAAAAAGACGCGGCCCTGTCGCGCCGCTTCCAGCTGGTGAAAGTCGGTGAGCCCGATGCCGACGAGGCCACCGTGATCCTGCGCGGCCTGCGCAGCATCTACGAGAAGGCCCATGGGGTGCTGATCGACGAGGAGGCGCTGCAGGCCGCCGCCCAGCTCTCCGCCCGCTACATCTCCGGCCGTCAGCTGCCGGACAAGGCTATTGACGTGCTCGACACCGCCTGTGCCCGGGTGGCCATCAACCTCACCACGCCGCCGCGCGCGGTCAGCCACCTGCAAAACGCGCTGCGCCAGCGCGAGCTGGAGATCCGCCAGCTGGAGCGCCAGAGCCTGATCGGCCTCGGTGACAACGCAGAGCGCCTGGCCGAACTGCAGGCTGCCCAGCAGGCTTGCCGCGAAGAACTGGCCGAACAGGAGGCCCGCTGGCAGCAGCAGCAGGGGCTGGTGCACCAGATTGTCGAGCTGCGTGCCGCCCTGCTGGCCGATCAGCAGGATGAGATGCTGGCCAGAGAGGCGCTGGATCTCGCCGACGCGCCCCTCGATCCGCAAGCCGCTGCCGAGCAGCTGGCCACCCTCGAGCGCGAGCTGGCCGAGTTGCAGCAAGGAGAAGTGCTGGTCTCCGCCCACGTCGACAAGACCCAGATTGCCGCCGTCATCGCCGAGTGGACCGGGGTGCCCCTCAATCGCATCTCGCAAGGGGAACTCGATGTGGTTACCCGATTGCCGGAGTACCTCGGCGAGCTCATCAAGGGGCAGGATGTGGCGGTGGCCCACCTGCACAAGCATCTGCTCACCGCCCGCGCCGATCTGCGCCGTCCCGGCCGCCCGCTCGGTGCCTTCCTGCTGGTGGGGCCGAGCGGAGTTGGCAAGACCGAAACCGTGCTGCAGATTGCCGAGCTGATGTTCGGTGGTCGCCAGTATCTGACCACCATCAACATGTCCGAGTATCAGGAGAAGCACACCGTCTCCCGTCTCATCGGTTCGCCGCCCGGCTATGTCGGCTTTGGCGAGGGGGGCGTGCTGACCGAGGCCATTCGGCAGAAGCCCTATTCCGTGGTGCTGCTGGACGAGGTGGAGAAGGCTCACCCGGACGTGCTCAACCTCTTCTATCAGGCGTTTGACAAGGGCGAGCTGGCGGATGGGGAAGGGCGCATCATCGACTGCAAGAACGTGGTCTTCTTCCTCACCTCCAACCTCGCTTTCCAGACCATAGTCGATCACGCCGAGCAGCCTGACGTGCTGCTGGATGCCCTCTATCCGGAGCTCGCCGCCTTCTTCAAGCCGGCGCTGCTGGCACGGATGGAGGTGATCCCCTACCTGCCGCTCGGTCACGATACCCTGGTGCAGATCGTCGGCGGCAAGCTCAACCGGCTGGTCAAGCTGCTCAAGGAGCGTTTCGGTGCCGAGGTGGTGCTGGACGACGAGGTGGCCGAGGAGATCCTGCTGCGGGCCAATCGCAGCGAGAATGGCGCCCGCATGCTGGAATCCGTCATCGATGGGGCCCTGCTGCCGCCGGTCTCCCTGCAACTGCTGCAGCGCCTCTCGGCCGGTGAACCGATCAAGCGCGTCCACTTTTCCGTGGCCGATCACCAGTTCGTGGCCGAGGTGGGGGCTTGAGTATGGAGCAAGCCCTCGCATTTGCCCTGGCCCTCACCGCCCAGCGCGATGAGCCGCATCTGTGCCACTGGTGGAGCTCGACCCTCCATGCCAGCTTCCAGCCCAAGGGGCTGCTGCTCGGCATGCTGGATGTGAGCGGTCGTCAGCTCGAATGCAAAGGCTGGGTCAGGGGGAAGGAAGTGACGCTGGGGCTGGCGGTGGACGATTTTTCCCATCCCCTTGCCTATGTGCTGCACAAGGCCCAGTCCCGCACCTGGGACTCTCTCTACGGCGGTGCCCGCATCGAGCACGCCGGTTTTCGCGCACTGCTGGCCAACCTTGGCCAGCAGTGCGGGTTGCACGCCTATCCGCTGCTGGATGGCAACGGCAAGCCGTTTGCCGTGCTGGCCCTGATGGATGAGGGGGAGGTGCTGCGGGCCTGGGCCGACGGCCACGAGCTGGCCCAGCTCTCCCAGGTCTTTTGCAACCAGCTCACCCTCATTCGCGATCTCGGTCGCAGTCGGCGGGATCAGGGGGTACTGCGTGACTCCCTGCGTCAGATGAAGGGAGAGGGGGAGCGACTGCGTCAGCACGAGAAGCTGCTCGGCGATCAGCTGGTCGGCCAGTCGGCGGTGATCCGCGGGCTGCGCGAGCAGATCAATCAGGCTGGCCAGCACAAACTGACCGTGCTGATCCAGGGGGAGACCGGCAGCGGCAAGGAGGTGGTGGCACGGCTGGTGCACCAGTGCTCCGATCGCGCCAACAAGCCTTTTGTCGCCATCAACTGCGCCGCCATCCCGGAGAACCTCATCGAGAGCGAGCTGTTCGGTTACCAGAAGGGGGCCTTCTCCGGCGCCCTTGCCAACAAGACCGGGCTGGTGGCCCAGGCCAACGGCGGCACCCTGTTTCTGGACGAGGTGGGTGACATGCCCGCCGCCATGCAGGCCAAGCTGCTGCGGGTGCTGGAAACCCGCAGTTACCGGCCGCTCGGGGCCGAGCAGGAGTATCACTCCGATTTTCGCCTCATCGCCGCGACCCATCAGCCGCTCACCCGCCATGTGGAGGAGGGGCGGTTTCGGGCCGACCTCTACCACCGCCTCTGCCAGTGCCTGCTGCTGATCGCCCCCCTGCGCGAGCATATCGAGGATGTGCCGCTCTTGTGCCAGCACTTCATGGCCCAGTTTGCCGCCCAGGATGGCAAGATGCTCGCCGGCTTGCAGCGCAAGTTCTTGAAACATCTGCAGACCTATGACTTCCCCGGCAACGTGCGCGAGCTGCGCAACCTGCTGGAGGTGGCCTGTGCCCATACCCGCGCCGGGGAGGAGGTGGGGTTGGAGGCGCTGCCGCCCGAGCTGCGCGAACGGGTCTGCGTCGAGTTGCCCGGCTACATGGACGATTACAACCACATCCGCGATCTGCGCCGGGCCATGCAGCAGTACGAGGCCTCCGTCATCGAGGCGCGGCTGCGCCACTTCCACGGCAACCGGATGTTGGTGGCCGAGAGTCTCAACATTCCCAAGCGCACCCTGGATCACAAGTGCCAGAAACTGGAGGTTAACTGATGAGCGTCATCGCCCTATTGCCTCTGCTGTTGGCCACCAGTGCGGCCGAAATCCCGCTGGACATGGCGCGCTGGCAGGCCTGCCGGCAGGAGCCCTCGCCGCTGGTGCGACTCGCTTGCTACGACGCCATCGGCAATGGCGCGGCCAGTGCCACCGAAGGGGATTCCCCCAAATCGGCGGCCTGGCAGGCCATCTGGGCCCAGGAGCAGGCTCGCACGCCAGCGAGCGCCCCCTTCCTCCTGCAAAGCGATGAGGCGCGCGGCAGTGAAACACTGACCCGTCCGGCGCTGCGTGGCGCGACGCTCTCCATCGGCTGCGTCGACAGCATCACCCATATCCGGCTGCGGCTGGATCAGCCCTGGAGCGGCGAGAAGGTGCAGGTCGAGCTGGATGGTCAGCCGAGTGCCGGCTCCCAGAGCTGGTTTATTCGGGATCAGGGTCTGTTGCTGGAATATGGCCGCGGTCTGCCCGCCATCGAAGAGCTCAAGCGCTGGCTGGGCCATCGCGAGCTGCAGGTGCGGGCCGACAACGGTGCCCTCTTGCGGGTTGACTTGAGCGGCCTGAAAGAGGCGCTGGCACCGCTGCGTCAGCAGTGCCGCTGGTAGGAGGGGCGATGAGCTATCAACACCCCTGGTGTGCACGCCTGCTCACCAGCCTGCCGGATGAACAGATCAGAGGCGCAGTGCTGGCCGATGAGCCGCGCTGGGACTATGTGGAGACCGAGCTGGTCAAGCTGGGCTCCCTCGCTCACAGCCAGGTCGATCTCAATGCGGTGGCCGAGGCCTGCCTCGGCTTGCTGGAGAGCCGCACCAAGGACATGCGGGTGCTGGCCCAGCTGCTGCGCTGCCTGCAGCACCCGGCCAAGGCAACCCCGCTGGGGGCGGCGATCAGCCTGCTGGAGGCCTGGATCCAGGCCTACTGGCTGTTGGCCTGGCCCGGCAATGCCAGCCAGAAACAGCGGCTGATGGTGCAAATCGTCAAGCGCTTCGAAGGGGCACTGCCGCGCATTTGCGAGAGCGCCTCGGCAGCCGAGCTGGCCCAGTTGTTGGCCCAGGCCGAGCAGCTGGAGCAGGTCTGGCTGGCGCAGTGTCCCGACAAGGGAGAGCTGCTCGACCCGTTGGTGATGGGGTTGAAACGGGCCCAGCGCCAGCAGGTGGCACAGGCGCAGGCTGATGCTGCTGGGCAGCCCCAGAGCAGCGGCGCGGCGGCAGCGAGCAACCCGGCATCGGCTGGGCCGAGTGCCAGCGGCGCCGGTGCCATGGTGCTCAGTGGCGGTGGCGGCAGTGCCGGCATCGATGTCGACAGCTCCAACGATCGCGCCTGGCGCCAGACTCAGCTCAAGGTGGCGGAGCTCCTGATCGAGCGCCAGCCGGAGGCGGCTGTGGGCTATCGGCTGCGCCGTCATGCCGTCTGGGCCGGGATCACGGCGGTTCCCATGAGCGGGGCGGGCAATAAAACCCCGCTGGCGCCCATGTCGGCGGACATGGTGGACGAGTACCGCGCCGCCATGAACGCCCCTGATCAGGGGCTCTGGCAGCGCATCGAGCAGAGCCTGACCCTGGCGCCTTACTGGTTCGAGGGGCATAGGCTTTCGGCCGAGGTGGCCCAGAAACTCGGTTTCGGAGCGGTGGCCCAGGCGATCGCCGAGGAGCTCGGCGCTTTTCTGCAGCGCCTGCCGGCCCTGCGGGAGCTCGCCTTCAGCGACGGCTCGCCGTTTCTCTCCCCCGAGTGCAGCCGCTGGCTGCAACCGGCCAAGGGCGGCAGTGCCGGCAGTGGCGAGGCGGGGCTGGCCGAGGAGGTGGCCCAGCGACATGGCGAGCAGGGGGTCGCGGCGGCGCTCGCCCTGCTCGATGAGCGGATTGCGCAGTTGAAAGAGCCAAGAGATCGCTTCCACGCCTTGCTTGTGCAGGCGGAGCTGTTGGCGCAGGAAGGCATGGAGGCGCTTGCGCGCCAGCACTATCAACACTTGTGGCAAGAGGCCAGTCGCCTCGGGTTGTCGCACTGGGAGCCCGGGCTGGTCAACCGCCTGGAGAGCCTGGCGGCGCCGTTGTCGAAATGAATGCCGAAATGAGTCATTGAGTCGGAGTTGGATCACATTTTATGTTCAAAACCATTTTTACTTTTCTGCGGCAACAGCTGCCGAAATTGAAACCCTCCTGGCCCCTGCTCGGTGCTGTGCTCTGGGTGCTGGCTCTCATCCTGGTGTGGTGGCTGGGGCCTCGTCTCGAGCTGCGCGGCGCCAAGCCGTTCGAGCCGCTGTGGGGGCGGGTGGTGTTCACCCTGCTCTGGCTCTGGCTGCTGCTGGGGGTAGTCTCCTGGCGGGTGTGGCGCAAGATGCAGCAGCTCAAGGCCGAGCGTCAGCACGAACAGGTGCTGGAGCAGGATCCGGTCAAGGGGCTCATCGACAGGCAGGCGCTGTTCCTCGATCGCTGGCTGCAGGCGTTGAATACCCATCTGGGTAAGGGGGCGCTCTACGCCATGCCCTGGTATCTGGTGCTGGGGCTGCCCGGCAGCGGCAAGAGCAGCCTCATTCACCGCGCCAACCCGGCCAACAAGCTCAACCCGAGACTCGACACCGAACTGCGCGACGTGGCACAGGATCAGCTGGTGGATTGCTGGCTGGGGGAACAGGCGGTGATGCTGGATCCCGCCGGGGTACTGCTCTCCCAGAGCGAAGCCGAACTGGATCCGCAGGCGCGCAAACATGAGCGGCTCTGGCTGCACCTGCTTGGCTGGCTCAATGAACACCGTCGTCGCCAGCCCCTCAACGGCCTGGTGCTGACCGTTGATCTGGC
Organism: Aeromonas sp. S15(2024); assembly: GCF_041402265.1. Lineage (NCBI taxonomy): Bacteria > Pseudomonadati > Pseudomonadota > Gammaproteobacteria > Aeromonadales > Aeromonadaceae > Aeromonas > Aeromonas sp. S15(2024). The sequence continues at coordinate 246,831 of NZ_JBGLQY010000007.1, forward strand.
CTGGCTCTCCCACGCCAGCGTGGCCGAACGCAAGGCCTATGCCCAGCTGATGCGCTCGCGCCTGCAGGAGGTGTCGGCCACCATGAATACCCGGTTGCCGCTCTATGTCACCTTCACCAAGCTCGATCTGCTGCGCGGCTTTGACGTGATCTACCAGCAGCTCGACAAGGAGGCCCGCGAGGCCGTGCTGGGGGTGACCTTCAAGCCGGGCGCAGACTGGCAGCAGGATCTGGCCCTGTTCTGGGATCAGTGGGTGGACAACCTCAACCAGAATCTGCCCGAACTGATGCTGAGCCGGCTCGATGCCGCCCAGCGCAATGCGCTGTTCTCGTTCGTGCGTCAGCTGGCGGGTCTCAAGGATTACGTGACCAGCCTGCTGGCCGAGACTCTGGCCATCGAGGAGAGCAAGCCGCTGCTGGTGCGCGGGGTCTATGTCAGCTCCGTCTATCAGCAGGGGGTGCCGTTCGATGCGTTTGCCCAGGCGGCCTCTCGCCGCTACAACCTGCCAGAGCCCATCCACTCGGCCCTGCGCGGGGAGTCCAACACCTATTTCGTGCGCCAGCTGTTCTCCTCCATCATCTTCCCGGAGGCCCATCTGGCGGGCGAAAACCGGCTGCACACCCTCTATCGCCGGCGCCGCATGGCCATCGGCCTCAGCTGCCTGTCGCTCTTCTCGGCCGCTCTCATCGGTGGCTGGCACTACTTCTACCGGGTCAACGAGGAGGCGGGTCGCAACGTATTGACCAAGGCGCAGGCCTTCATGGAGACCAACGAGGTGGCCGACGCCCACGCCTTCGGCGTGAGCCAGCTGCCGCGCCTCAACCTTATTCGCGAGGCGACCCTCTCCTTTGGCAACTACCGCGAGCGGATGCCGCTGGTGGCCGACCTCGGCCTCTACCAGGGGGACGAAATTGGTCCTTATGTGGAGGGTTCCTACCTGCAACTGCTGAGCCTGCGCTTCCTGCCGGCCCAGATGCAGGGATTGCTGGAGGATCTCAACCAGGCACCTGCGGGGAGCGAGGAGAAGCTTGCCATCCTGCGGGTGATGCGGATGCTGGACGATGCGTCCGGTCGCAACAAGGAGCTGGTGGCGCAGTACATGGCGAGCCGTTGGCAGAAGGCCTTCCCGGGGCAGGGGGCGGTACAGGAGCAACTGATGGGGCACCTGGACTATGCCCTCGATCACACCAACTGGTATGGCGCCAGGGCAGAGCGGGATCAGGCCGCCATCACCGCCTTCGTGCCCTTCAAGGAGCCGGTCTACGGTGCCCAGCGCGAGCTCGGCAAGCTGCCCATGTATCAGCGGGTCTACCAGAACCTGGTGGTGAAGGCGGGCGATGTATTGCCGCCGGATCTCAATGTGCGTGACGAGGTGGGCCCCACCTTCGACACCGTGTTTGCCCTGCGCAGCGACAACGCCGGCCAGGTGCCGCGGCTGCTCACCTGGCCCGGTTTCAACGACTTCTTCCTCAAGCAAGACAAGGCGCTCATCGATCTCACCGCCATGGATGCCTGGGTGCTGGGCCAGCGCAAGCTGAGCCAGCTGAGCGAGGCGGATCGCAAGGAGATCACCCGTCAGGTCAACGACCGTTACGTCACCGATTACGTCAACCAGTGGCAAAAACTGCTGACCAATCTGGACGTGCAGACCCTGGAGAGCCCGGAGCAGGCGCTGGACGTGCTCGCAGCCATTACCGGCAACGATCAGCCATTCCAGCGGGTACTGGCCTCGCTGGATGACAACACCCGCATTCGCAAGATCTCCGACGTGGAAGGGGACCCGGCCCAGGCCATCAGCGCCCGTATCGGTCGCCCCTTTATGGCCACTAATGGAGTATTGGCTGGACGTGGCGAGCAGGGACCGCTCATTCAGGAGGTTAACCAGAAGCTGGTGGAGCTGCAGCACTACCTGGAGCTCATCGTCAATGCCACCGAGCCGGGCCAGTCCGCCTTGAAAGCGGTGCAGCTGCGCATGACCAACAAGTACGCCGATCCGGTGTTCGCGCTGCAGCAATATGCCCGCAGCCTGCCGGCCCCGCTCGATCGCTGGGTGGGTCAGCTCTCCGAGCAGAGCTCGCGGCTGGTGATCGACCTTGCCATGTCCTCCCTCAATCAGGAGTGGCAGGACAAGGTGCTGGCCCCCTTCAACAGCCAGCTGGCCGGCCGTTATCCGTTTGATCCGAGCTCGAACAAGGACGTGCCCCTCTCCGAGATGGAGCGCTTCTTCGCGCCGGGCGGGACGCTGGACAGCTTCTATCAGGTCAACCTCAAACCCATGGTGGAGAGCGGCCTGATGGAAGGGGAGTTCAGCTCGCCCATCCAGGCCGAGCTGGTCAAGCAGCTGGACCGTGCTGCCCGCATCCGTCAGATCTTCTTCAGCCAGCAGGGCAACCTGGAGGTACAGTTCGCCCTCGAGCCCATCGAGCTCACCGCCAACAAGCGGCGTAGCGTGCTGAACCTGGATGGCCAGCTGCTGGAATACGCCCATGGCCGCCGTACCAAGATCCCGCTGGTGTGGCCCAACACCATGCGTGACGGGGCCGAGAGCAAGATAACCCTGGTGCCGGCTGCCCGCGAGCGCTCACCGCGCAGTGAAGGCTTCGTCGGCCCCTGGGCCATGTTCCGCCTGATGGACAAGGGGGAGCTGACCCAGGTCAATGACGCCACCTTCGATGTGCGCTTCCCGGTGGATCAGGGGGCCATGACCTATCGCGTCTACACCGACAGCGCGCAAAACCCCTTCAGCGGCGGCCTGTTCAGCCAGTTCAGACTGCCCGAATCTCTCTATTGATCGCGTCGGGGGCACGTTGTGCCCCCTTCCTGCGTTGGAAGTTTATATGTCACAGAATCAACAAGGTCAGCAGGCCCTGAAAGTGGGGCGCGACCCCAGGATGTTGCCGGAGTACGAGGCGCTGCGGGCCGAGATCAACAAGCTCAGCCACGCTTCGCGCCCCGAGGTGGATTGGCAGCGGATCCATCAGCTGGCCAGCCTTATCTTCGAAAAACACGGGGTGGATCTGCAGACCGCCATCTACTTCACCCTGGCCCGTTCGCGCCTGCAGGGGCTGAGCGGTTTTACCGAAGGGTGCGAGTTTCTCGCCAACCTCATTGTCACCCAGTGGGAGAGTTTTTGGCCGCCGGTCCATCAGGAGCGGGCCCGCATCGAGATGCTCGACTGGTTTATCGCCCGCATCAGCGACGTCATCCGCCAGTACCAGATCAGCCACGAGGACAAGCGGCTGATCTATCGCTGCGAGCGGGCGCTGCAGCTCATCAGCGAGAAGCTGCACAACGCGGATCTGAGCCGCATTCCCCGGGTCGAGAATCTGGTGCACTTCATCGAGGGGTATACCCACCTGTTCGATGAGACCGAGATCGTCATCGTCTCCGACGAGCCGGGCCTCAAGGAGGATCTGCAGATCCCGCCGATGGTGTTCTTCAAGTCCGACATGGAAAGTGATCACGGCGGCACGGTTTCGGCATCGACCCCGCACCTGCCCCAGGGCAGCATTCTGGTGGGGCGCGAGAAGGGGCAGGTCAAGCCCACCGTGCTGAAGATTGAGCAGCACCGCCGGCAGCGCCCCGCCTGGTTCTGGTTTGGCTGCGGCCTGCTCAGCTGCGCCCTGCCGGTGATGGGGTGGCTCGGCTGGCAGCAACATCAGCAGGAGAAAACCGTGGCGGCCCAGCGCCTGGTACAGCCGGCCGCCGAGCTGCCCCGAGCCCTTAGCTATGACGACATTCGCCAGGCACGCATCGTGCTGGGGGAGCAGACTCTGCAGAACATGGAGAGCGATCTGGTGGCCCGCTACCAGAACCAGTTGACCCGGCTCGAGCAGACGTCGCCGCTCTACTGGTATCGCTACGGCGAGGGACTGCGGAACTCGCTCTTGATGCTCTATCCCGACTCGCTGGCGGTCAAGGCGCTGGACAAGCAGTGGCAGACGCAGCTTGGCAGCCAGCAGGGGGATGTCATCAGCGTGCCCACCTATCTGGATGCCCGCGCCGGGGTGGATGCCCTGCTCGATCAGCTGCTGGAGCTGGAGCGCCAGCGCAAGACGGTGACCATCTCCTACCTCAAATCCCAGCTCTACGAAGTGCAGAAGAACCTGATGCAAAACATCCCGTTCAGTCTGCGCCTGGATGAACTGGAGGCGAGAAAAGCCTCCCAGGAGCCCATCACGGCAGCCGAGCTCAAGAGCCTGGAAAATGATCTGAAAGCGCTCAACATCCGCCTCTATCAGCTGCAGCAGGGCGCTTCTGGTAGCTGAAAATACTGGTATGAGCAAATAATTTCGCAAAATGTGGTGAATTTGACTGGCAAGGCAAGGTTTGCCGGAAAACTTGCCCTGTCTTGCGCAATGGATTGCAGCAGATTTGTCAGACTCAACAAGATTGAATCGTAATTGGCTGATTTTTAATGTGATTGTGGGCGACTTTGCCATGGCATGGAGGCTGCTGGGTCGCCGTCTCAACTGTCTCTGCACCAGGCTGCGCTTGCACCATGGTTGCCCCACGGAGAATCCAGATGTGTCCTTCTATTGCATTGCTCGGTGACATCGGCACCGACCACGATGGTTTCCACCCATCCCCCGTGATTGCCGCCAGCCCCGATGTGTTCCTCGATGGCAAGCCGGTGGCCCGCCAGGGTGATCCGCTGGCCCCCCACGACAAACCCAACAACCCACCCCATCCGCGCAGCATCTCGGGCGGGGTCGGCTCTGTGCTGGTCAACGGCAAGCCCATCGCCGTGACAGGCACCGCCGTCGGCTGCGGCGGCGTGGTGATTGGTTCGGGCAGCGGACAGGCAGGTTAAGGAGCGCTTTATGGCAGACAGCACAGGATTACAATTTACCGTCAAGGTGGGGGCCCTGCCCGAGAGCACCTTCGTGGTGGCCGAGTTTGCGCTGGATGAAGCGCTCAACCGGCCGTTCAACCTGCGCCTGGAGCTGGCAAGCGCCCAGCCCGACATCGACTTTGGCGCCGTGCTGGACCAGCCGTGCGAGCTGTTGGTGTGGTACAACGGCGAGCTGCAGCGCCGGGTCTGCGGGGTGGTGAGCGACTTTGCG
>NZ_JBGLQY010000008.1:0-192482 GCF_041402265.1 Aeromonas sp. S15(2024)
CACCGTGCTGCGCACCGAGACCCACCAGGGTGAGGGCTTCAATGAGCTGCGCTTTGAAGACCAGGCTGGCAAGGAAGAGATCTACATCCACGGTCAGAAAGACCTGAACGTGCTTATCGAAAGTGATGCCGCCTGGCATATCAAGCACGATCAGCACACCGATATCGACAATGAGCGGGTAACCCGTATCAAGGCCAATGACCACCTGACGGTGGAGGGCGAGAAGCGCGATCAGATAAAAGCCGACTACTCGCTGACGGTGGATGCCAGCCTGCACCAGAAGTTGGGGCAGTCCCTGCTGGTGGAAGCCGGTCAGGAAGTGCATATCAAGGTGGGTGACAAGCTGGTGCTGGAGGCTGGTTCTGAAATAACCCTCAAGGGAGGCGGCAGCTTTGTGAAAGTGGATCCGAGCGGCATCAAGCTGGTCGGTCCCGCCATCAAACTCAATGCCGGCGGCAGCGCAGGTTCAGGCTCTGGCTGGGGTGGCAAGGCCCCCGTGGTGCCCAAGGGGGTAGAAGTGGTCAAGGCTCCCGAACTGGTTGAACTGGTCAAGGCTATCCCCACCGAGAAGGCGATGGAGGCGTTGCTCAAGGAGCAAGGGCCTGCGCAGACCTTTTTCGTGCCATCCCGCTAGGGGCCATAGTTCGTACGATTACGAGTGAAAAGAAAATAAGATGAAAACCCTATATCCAATGCAAGTGGGAGGCGGTGATGCTCCCAAAGAAGTTGCCTCACTTGAAGAGTTCATCGGCATGCTCAATGGTGAGCCGGGCGGCACTTTCCTGCTCGGCGGCAACCGTATTTGGCATGGCGGCATTCATTTTAGCGACAAGGGAGGTTGGCATCCAGGGGGTGCCGTACGAGCTATTGCTGATGGAGAGATAGTGGCCTACCGCATCGCGTCCGATCCCGTTGCCGTGACGTTGAAGCCGGAAAAAGGAAAGCCTGGTGAGCCAATTACTCTGCATACCTCCCCTTCATTTTGCTTGGTCCGGCATCGCTATGAGGCCACAGAAGAAGTTTCCGGACAGCAGCAGCCAAAGAGCAATACCCTTACCTTCTACTGCCTCTATATGCATATAGCCTGCAAAAACGCTTATCAGGGTGAGCCTGAACGTTATGTGCTGACAGGGAGTGGTGTCGCTATATACAAGGCTATTGCAAGTCTGCAGTTTCAGAAAGAGGATAAGCTCGGTACGGCTCGCAAGGGGGTTGACGTTACCTTGATTGGAGCACCATCGCAGCGGATGAATCTGAATAATGAGCCTTATTCTTACCAGCTAGTCAGCTATGCGACTCCAAAGAGCGATGATCCGTCAGAGTTTTATGTAGCTTCACAGTTTATCAAGGAAGAACGCAAGATTGAGCCCAGCTGGATGATGGCCAAGCAAGATATTCCTTGTCTCTATCCTGTCAGTCGCAACAGCTATCTGCGTAAAAGTAAAGATCAGGGTGAAGCTGTAACAGCAGGATTGCCAAAAACGAGCAAAGTAGCACGAACCACAGCTCAGCCCGTCGTATTTTCCAATATGAAGGAGTATCTCGAGATTGAGGTCTGGGAGGTTACGCAAGGCAAACTTACCGATGGTAAAGGGAATGTTGTACCCAATGCCTCGAAAGGTGATCGTTATTGGATTGCCAAAGAGATGTTGGGTCAACCCAGCGATGCCATTCGGCATACCCCCATTGTTTACGACAAAGTGGAACTGCGACATACCAATCCCATCCCTGTCAAGGTCGGTGAGGTGGTTGGACATTGGGGAGAGCATGAGACACCGAAACTGACGGCCAATGGTTTTGATCTCAATGAGGATCGTAAAGCAATCCATATGGAGATATTTGTCACAGAGAGTGACAAGGATGCTCTTGGTAAATGTATCAGCAATGAAGGGAAGTTGGCCAAGGGACAAGAGTATTTGCTGCTCAAAAATGGGGATCCGCTAGACACCTATAAGTTGACCAAGGAGAATAATAAAATCGGTTACAGCAAGGTGGGAGACTTTGGCCCGCTGGAGGCACCCAAACCGATAAATACTCAAGATATCGTGACCCATGGTGCCGACAAATTTGTGAAGGTGGCCGAAGATCAGTATGTGCTTATTAGTGGTGACACCCGTTTGGTGAGCCAACATGAATGGGCCAGCTTGGGTGTGACACTGGTTGATGGCGGCTCGGATCCCGACGGATTCCTGGACAAGGCTGACACTGACGGCAAGGAGGGGGGAGACTTTTTCAGTACCCTTTACGAAGAGCTGGTGACAGATCGGGATGGCAGTATCAGTGCCGATGAAATCCAGGCGGCGATGGCTGAGAAAATGGTTGCAGAAAAAGTGCGAAAGCTGTTTATCAAGCACGAAAGTGAATGGGTAAAGCGCGATACGTGGCCAAGGCTCGAGCAAGAGCTAAAAAACATGCCCAATCTGTATAAATATGTACTGGAAGTGACCAATGACATGGCCTGGATAGAGCAGGCTGCTGAAGTAGTGGGTGATACCAAACCTTGGTTTATTCATCCGGCTGGAATGATGGGGCTGGTGGCTGATCCTGTCTCTGATGATGAAATGGATGAAAAATGGCTCATAGTTACCAAGGGGCAGCTTACATTTGACGCAGAAGGAAATGATGTTGAAAATAGTACTTTCTTCTCAAGAAGAATCCATTGGCCAGGTAATAGTGAGTCTGGTGTAACAATCGGTCGTGGATATGATATTGGAAGTCGCTCAAAAGAAGAAGTATACCGTGATTTATTTGGCTCAGGGGTTCCTGATAATATCGCCTCATTAATATCCGATGGTGCGGGAATAAAAGGGGGGGCTGCATCTAATTTTGTTTTGGCAAATAAAAACTCGACCTTAATAACTAGGAAGTCACAGCATCGTTTATTTGAAAAAATATACCCTGATTATGTTCTCAGGGCAAAATCAAACTATGATCGCTGGACTACAGCTCAAAGTATTAACGATGCTAATATCCCAAGTGTATCTATATCTGATAAAATCAATTGGGAAATCTTAGACGATAAGGTTAAAGATGTTATTGTTGATTTAGTTTATCAGGGTTTTACGAAAGGCCCCAAGCCCATGATCTATGGAATGTTAAATGATAGACAAAAATACGCCGATTACATCAAAAATAACCCCACCTTGAGCCAATATGAACCAGGGCGTAAAAGAGCTAAATATCTAACTGGAGAATAACTGTGAAAAGACTATCTTTTTTCCTATTTTTTATATCATTGAATGTGTTTTCAAGCACAGATAGTAATTGTGATATCTCTGCGCCAGCTACCAATCTTGCTGCTTGTTATGAAAGTAAATCAATACAAGCTGATACTGAGTTAAACAAAATATATAATAATTTAAAGTCTACATTGTCATCTAGTGGTTATGATAAACAATCTAAAGAAAAATACTGGAGTCAACTGGTTCAATCCCAAAGGAATTGGATTAAGCTCAGAGACGCTCAGTGTAACGCAAGGGGGGCTTTCTTTGAAGACAGTTCTATCGCTCAACAGATAGAAATTAAAAAATGCCTTATGAATGTGACAAAGGAAAGAGTATTTTTCTTGAATAATGAGATTCAATTTATTCATGATTTACCTTGATAGGCAAGGCTGATGGCCAAGGAAGGCGCTGCATCAGCTTTGTGCCCATCAGATGGTTGTGTAGCATATTAGCTTTTTTACAAAACAGCATATTAGGCAAAAAATATAGAAGGAAGCAGCCTATCCAAATCGCTTCTTTTATTTGGTCAGTATTTCTCCAGTAACAAATTCAGTCTAGGCATCCATCATGGGAAGACGTTGATCCAGTAAGTCCGTACGGTGGAAAAATCTGGGACACCCAGGATTTTTGACCCTGCTAGATACTCAACCATTTACTCAGCAGGAGATGAGTAAAAAGTGGTATGGACGGCTTTGTCGAGATTGGCGAGGTTTTGTTGAACAGCGTATTATCACTCTAGAGTAACTTAAATGAATAAATATTTGGCCTTGGTTTTTATTCTGTTGTCTTCTGTCTGCCGTGCTGAAGATATTGGCGTAGACTATCGATGCTTTGTTAGTCCCAATGGTAAAATTAAAATGCGAATGATGTGGGCCTCCACTGTAGGTTGGGTTGGAGGATATGTTCAATATGGGAAAAACAAAGATAAAATAACTATAGTTCAAGTGAATTATGAAGAAGAGACGAATGATGAAGGTCGACCATATGCTGTTAATAGTGACTGGGTTGAAATAATTGATGGCAAGGTAAATGGACGGTATCACTTTGGTTACCAAGGTGCTAACTTTGACAATGTTTTTTATATAAATGCTAAAGGAAAGAAATTTGATTTTTCTCAGGCATTAGAAAATTATGAGGATTGTTTTTGATTGCGGTGGTTGTGAAATACTGAGGCACCTTATTCTTCGGGTGTACAGATCTAGTTATCACCTGACGGCGTTGTTGCCCAAATCAACCATCAAGTCATCACTTCCCCATCCCCGGGTGACAGCTACACTCGGGGCTTTCTGACTGGCAGGCCCATGGTATTCAGTTTGTTTATGGTGCTTACATACGCTATGACTTCCTCCACTTGGCCGTTGTAGTTACGCAGACTAATTTTCCCCGCCAGCAACTGCTTGAACCGATATTACCTAATAGGCATTGATAATAGTGATTGAAAATTTGTGAGGTCATAATGGGGAAGTATGGTTTTTTCATTTTAAATTTATTTTTTCCCACTTTGTTTGTGAATGCAGCTGATCTTATTCAAGGGCCATATAGGATAAGTAATGATACAGCGAGCGTTAAAATTGAGAAAAATGATGACATAAACTGCCCATTATCTATAGTTATATATGATAAATCATCACATTATGAGTTGGATAAAATATGTGAGAACGGCGATTACCCGAATCTCAGGAGCGTTTTTTTCTTTACTCTGAAAGGTGTTAATCATATAGGAACTATAGTTTCATGGCATAATAAGCATCAGGCAGAAGGGATTGATGAGACAAATTTTGAAGTTAAGATTTATAAAAATAACGCTGGTGGAGAATATACTGTTGATAAGGCAAAGACTTTGGATCCAGTTTTAAGTGGCACAGAGGATGGGGCCGGTGATGGAACATATAAGTTTAACAATGCAATATCGGTAAAGAAGTATATGAAAGAAAGATATGGTTAAGAGTTTGGCAAGGTGCGATAGGCATCCAGTGAGAATATGGGGTGCACACCTTTTTCATAGCTGTTTAGCTGCATGTTAAAGAGTATTGCTGGCAGTGGATAAGCTGGTAGTAGCATGCACAAATATAGTTACCATATGACACTGGTCTCAAACCGGTGTCTTGCTTACACCACTCTAAGAGCACACCTTCTTCGGTACCAATTTCAGAGCCATCTTGAGCATGCAATAAGGGGGCCTGTCCCTCCATCATTAGGCCCTGACAAGACCACTGTTTGTTGTAGTGTTCTAGGTAGTTGTCCAGACCTGTTTGCATCTGCTCCACCGGTTCGTCCGGGTAGTGCTGATCGAGCAGGCGACTTTGCTCGTCATTGAGCACAATCGTTTGTTCTTGGTGGTTTTTCTCGAGGCGCAACAAACGTCGTATCTGGAGTGCAGGTTGTGACGTTGCCATTACGCCACACACACCACCCGTACCGGCACTGATGCCTCCCTTGAGGCCCATTACAGACATTTTGCAGGCAACCATCAGGACGCAGGAATATAGGGTTATTTCTACTGGATTGAAATAGCTAAGATTGGATGTTTTCTGAAAGGAGATAATGGGGTGGCTGATGGGGCTCGAACCCACGACAACCGGAATCACAATCCGGGACTCTACCAACTGAGCTACAGCCACCACTGAAAATATCCATTAATACCTGCATCGGGGAGATGCATGTCATCAATGGCGCGCCCTGCAGGATTCGAACCTGCGACCCACGGCTTAGAAGGCCGTTGCTCTATCCGACTGAGCTAAGGGCGCATTGCCTCGACAAGCCTGGCGGCATGTCGAAAAACCTGGTCGGTGATAAAGGATTCGAACCTTTGACCCTCTGGTCCCAAACCAGATGCGCTACCGGGCTGCGCTAATCACCGAAAATCTCGTCTCCAGCATAGCGACAGCGGCTGTACTGGGCAACGGGCCGGCATCATACCCAAGCGGGAAAGCCAGCGTCAACGAATTTTTCCACCAATGAATTCAAATGCCTACTTATTGCCCTCCATGCGAGAGCCGCTAACACCCGTGGCAAAAAAATGCGACAATGCGCGGCAGTTGAACACATGGTGAGTGAAGAACGATGTCTGCCAAAATCATTGATGGAAAACAGGTTGCGCAAACGATTCGCAATCAGGTCGCAGCGCAAGTCCAACAGCGGTTGGCACAAGGAAAACGGGCGCCGGGTCTGGCGGTGATCCTGGTCGGGGTAGATCCTGCCTCTCAGGTCTATGTCGGCAGCAAGCGGCGTGCCTGTGAAGAGGTGGGCTTTATCTCCCGCTCTTACGATCTGGATGCGACGGCAAGCCAGGAAGAGTTGCTGGCACTGATCGATAAGCTGAATGAAGACGCGGACGTTGACGGTATTCTGGTGCAGCTCCCCTTGCCGGCTCACTGCGATACGACTCAGGTATTGGAGCGGATCCGCCCCGACAAGGATGTGGATGGTTTCCACCCCTACAACGTGGGTCGGCTGGCACAGCGAATTCCGGCACTGCGCCCCTGCACGCCCAAAGGTATCATGACCCTGATTGAAACGACCGGGGTCAAGACACACGGCTTGCATGCGGTGGTGGTCGGTGCGTCCAACATCGTTGGCCGGCCGATGACACTGGAGCTGCTGTTGGCCGGTTGCACTACCACTACCTGCCACCGTTTCACCCAGGATCTGGAAGAGCAGGTTCGCCGTGCCGACCTGCTGGTGGTCGCCGTTGGCAAACCCAATTTCATCCCGGGTGAGTGGGTCAAGCCGGGGGCACTGGTGATCGACGTGGGTATCAATCGGTTGGCGGATGGTTCTTTGGTCGGTGACGTGGAGTTTGAGACGGCCCGCAACCACGCATCCTTCATCACGCCCGTACCGGGTGGAGTAGGCCCCATGACGGTAGCCAGCCTGATGGAAAACACCCTGAGCGCCTGTCAGGACTATCACGACAACGCAAAATGATCTTTGCCTGACTGACCCGCCAGGAGAATGCACTTCTCCTTTGGCTCGCAGCAATAAGAAAACCGGCAAGCCGCAAGGTTGCCGGTTTTCTTATTTATCCAGTTCGACTCTTACATGTTCTGTGCTTCGTTTGGCACAATGACAGAGGCATGATTGCCTTTCGGCCCCTGCTGCAGTTCGAAGTTGACTGCTTGACCTGCTTTCAACGTCTTGTAGCCTTCCATTTGTATCGTGGAGTAGTGGGCGAAAATATCTTCGCCACCTCCTTCCGGACAGATAAACCCAAATCCTTTTGCGTTGTTAAACCACTTGACTGTTCCGGTTGCCATACATCTACATCCTTTTATTGATTACCTTGAAGTCGTTGAGTAACCTGCGCCAGCCCTTTATAACTAGTAACATAGCCCATAGCAGACGGGCGCCGATTAGCAAGTAACCAATCTAGTCTAACTTTTGAGCGAGTCAAGGAGTTGTTAACAACTGATGTGATCTGGTTAACAAGTCTATTGACCAATCTTGTGTTAGGCGGTAGTAATCTAGAGGTACCAAAGCGCGATTATGAGCAAGCAGAAAGAACTCTTTGCTAATGAAGAGATTGCAGAGGCAGAGAAAACCAAGCTGCAACCGCCACCCATGTACAAGGTCGTCCTGAACAACGACGACTACACACCGATGGAGTTCGTGGTGGAGGTGCTGCAAAAGTTCTTTGGTATGGATTTGGACAAGGCCACTCAGGTGATGCTGAGCGTGCATTATAGTGGTAAGGGAGTCTGTGGCACATTCACCGCCGAGATTGCCGAAACCAAAGTGGTCCAGGTCAACACCTATGCACGTAACAACGAACATCCACTGCTCTGTACCATGGAAAAGGCTTGAATCTGATGACTTGATGGCGATGACGACACCACATTGTTGCTGTACTAGGGGAGGTGCCTATGTTGAATAAAGATTTAGAAAAGACGCTGAACGAGGCTTTCAAACTGGCCCGTGACGAGCGCCACGAATTCATGACCGTCGAGCACCTGTTGTTAGCCCTGCTGGATAACAGCTCAGCCAATGAGGCGCTGAGTTCTTGTGGTGCTGACGTGGAGCAGATGCGCAAAGAGATCAGCGCATTCATCAGTCAAACAACCCCGCTTATCCCCCGTGATGATGAAGACCGCGAGACCCAGCCCACACTGGGCTTCCAGCGCGTGCTGCAACGCGCCGTGTTCCACGTTCAGTCCTCCGGCAACACCGAGGTCAGTGGAGCCAACGTGCTGGTTGCCATCTTCAGCGAGCAGGAGTCCCAAGCTGCTTACTTCCTGAAAAAGGCCGAGATCAGCCGGCTGGATGTGGTCAACTTCCTCTCCCATGGGGTACGCAAAGACAGCAAACCGGACAACAGCAACAACGTCGAGTCTGACGATGAGGTCTCTGCTGCCCAGATTGAGAGCTTTGCCACCAACCTCAATCAGCTGGTACTGGAAGGGCGTATCGATCCCCTCATCGGGCGCGATCAGGAGCTCAACCGTACCATTCAGGTGCTCTGCCGCCGTCGCAAGAACAACCCCTTGCTGGTGGGCGAAGCCGGGGTGGGCAAGACAGCCATCGCGGAAGGGCTGGCCTATCGTATCGTCAAGGGTGATGTGCCCGAGGTGATTGCGGGCAGTACCATCTACTCCCTGGATATGGGGTCGCTGCTGGCGGGGACCAAATATCGCGGTGACTTCGAGAAGCGCCTCAAGGTGCTGCTCAAGCAGATCGAGCGCCAGGAAGGGGCCATCCTGTTCATCGACGAGATCCACACCATCATAGGGGCGGGGGCTGCCTCCGGTGGTCAGCTGGATGCGGCCAACCTCATCAAACCGTTGCTCTCCAATGGCTTGCTGCGCTGCGTCGGCTCTACCACCTATCAGGAATACTCCCAGATCTTTGAAAAAGACCGCGCCCTGGCGCGTCGCTTCCAGAAGATCGACATTGTCGAGCCCAGCGTGGATGACACTACGCGCATCCTGATGGGCCTCAAGAGCCGCTATGAGGCTCACCACGGGGTACGTTACACCGTCAAGGCCATTCGTGCAGCGGTGGAGCTCTCCGCCAAATACATCAATGACCGCCATCTGCCGGACAAGGCGATCGACGTGATCGACGAGGCCGGGGCGGGTCAACGCTTGCTGCCGGTGAGCAAGCGCAAGAAAGTGATCAATGTGCAGGAGATCGAAACCATTGTTGCCAAGATTGCCCGCATCCCGGAGAAATCAGTCTCCTCTTCCGACAAGGAAGTGCTGAAGAACCTGGAGCGCAATCTCAAGATGGTGGTCTTTGGCCAGGACAAGGCCATCGAGGTACTGACAGACTCCATTCGCCTCTCCCGCTCAGGGCTGGGCAACGAGCGTCGCCCTGTGGGCTGCTTCCTGTTTGCCGGCCCGACCGGGGTAGGCAAGACCGAGGTCACCCAGCAGCTCGGTAAGGCGCTTGGCGTGGAGGTGCTGCGCTTTGATATGTCCGAGTACATGGAGCGCCACACCGTCTCTCGTCTGATCGGGGCTCCTCCCGGTTATGTGGGGTTCGAGCAGGGGGGTCTGCTGACCGACTCTGTCCTCAAGCATCCGCACTCAGTGGTACTGCTGGACGAGATCGAAAAAGCGCATCCGGACGTGTTCAACCTGCTGCTGCAGGTGATGGACAACGGCACCCTGACTGACAACAACGGGCGCAAGGCGGATTTTCGCAACGTGATCCTGGTGATGACCACCAACGCGGGGGTACAGGAGACCCAGCGCAAGTCAATCGGCTTCCAGCAGCAGGATATGAGCCACGATGCCATGGCGGTGATCAACAAGACGTTTAGTCCGGAGTTTCGCAACCGGCTTGATCACATCATCTGGTTCAACCATCTGGACATGCAGATCATCCATCAGGTGGTCGACAAGTTCATCGTCGAGTTGCAGGTTCAGCTGGATGCGAAAGGGGTATCCCTTGAAGTGTCCGAGGGTGTCCGCCACTGGCTGGCCGAGAAAGGGTATGACAGGGCCATGGGGGCAAGACCCATGGGACGGGTCATCCAGGAACACCTCAAGAAACCCCTGGCCAACGAGATCCTGTTCGGGGCGCTGGTCGATGGGGGGGTTGTGAAGGTTGAGTTGATAAACGACAGCCTCAGCTTTGACTATCAGGTCAATGTTGAAGCCGTTTCCCACTAAGCATTGAACAGTTGAAAGACCACAAAAAACCCCAACCGAAAGGTTGGGGTTTTTTGCTGAATTCCTGGCTTAGCGAGAGCGGAAAACAATACGTCCCTTGGAGAGATCGTACGGAGTCAGAGCTACCGTTACTTTGTCTCCAGTCAGGATACGGATGTAGTTTTTGCGCATCTTGCCGGAAATATGAGCGATAACCACGTGACCATTTTCCAGTTCCACACGGAACATGGTATTGGGCAGGGTTTCGAGAATAGTGCCCTGCATCTCAATACTGTCTTCTTTAGCCATTGAATCCTCTTGATAAGCCACAACAAAAAACCGCTGGATCATGCCGGATTTAAGGCTATGTGTAAAGTTTACTCGGGCTTGCTGTCGATATTTTTCCATTCTCCCTGTATCAGACGCTCATGAGGCAGGTACTGGCTCTTGTAATTCATCTTGCGGCACTCCTCCACCAGGTAGCCCAGATACAGCCAGCTGCGGCCTGTGCGCCTGGCCAGTTCCAACTGGCTCAGAATGGCAAAGGTACCGAGTGAGCGATCGGCATGGGCCGGGTCGAAGAAGGTGTACATTGCGCTGAGGGAATGGGGCAGCAGATCCGTAGTAGCAACCCCGATCAGCCGATTATCCTTGCGCATTTCCAGATAGAGGGGAGGCATCCAGTCGCAATGGAGAAACCCCTTGTACTGGGTGCGGCTGGGGGGATACATGCTGCCGTCATGGTGGCGTTCGCGAATGTAGCGCTCATAGAGCTGATAGTATTCGGGCTTGTCATCGTAGCTCAGCACCAGCTCGATATCCCGGTTGAGCTGGCGGATCCGCTTCTGGCTGCGGCTGGGCACGAACCGTTCGCTGTGGATGCGCAGTGACTGGCAGGCATTGCAGGCCGGGCAGTGGGGGCGATAGATGTCGTTGCCACTGCGGCGGAAGCCGGCCGTCAGCAGGCGCTCGTAACCGCTGGCGTTGAGCAGGCTGTGATCCATCAATACCAGCAGCTGTTCCTGTTCATGACCCAGATAGCTGCATTGATGCTTGGGGGTCAGTCCTACCTTGAGGATCACTTCTTCGGTCATAGTGTCATGCTCCCCGCCTGCCAGCAGCCGGCCGCCAGTGGTTGCCGACTCAGCTGGGTCAGCGTCGTCAGGAATTTGCTTCTCGGCCACTCCTCTATTCCCATGGTGGCCAGAAAGTCGTTCTGCATCTGGCAATCGATCAGGGCCCCGTTATGCCGGGCAAAGTGCTGGCAGAGGGCTACCATGGCCAGCTTGGCGCCGTTGTCGATGCGACTGAACATGGACTCGCCACAGAACACCCGGCCGAGGGAGAGGCCGTAGAGGCCGGCCTGCAGCTGACCATCCTGCCAGATCTCGATGGAGTGGGCATGGCCAAGGCGGTGCAGCTGTCGATAGGCGTCGATCATGGGTGTGCTTATCCAGGTTCCACTGGCACTGCGACGGGGGGCGGCGCAGGCCGCTATCACCTCATTAAAGGCGCGATCGATGGAAATATCGAATGGGGTACGGCGGATAAATTTGCGCAGGCTGCGGCCGATGTGCAGTTGCGCCGGCTGCACTACGCCTCTGGGGTCGGGTGACCACCACAGCAGCGGCTGGTGGGGCTCGTTCCACGGGAAGATCCCCTTGTGGTAAGCTGCCAGCAAACGGGCGGGGGAGAGATCGCCACCGATCGCCAGCAGGCCGTTGGGTTCATCCAGGGCGTGCTCGGGGTCGGGAAACCAGCACAGCTCATCATCCAATTGGGTAAGATAGCGAGACATAAGGCAACGAGGTTCATAGATGAAGGCCATTATCCTGATAGTATCCAGCTTGTTCTGCTTTGTCACTGCGCCCGCCTGGGCTCAGGTCTACGAGCGCAATACCGCCAGGCCCGTGAATCAGGTGGTGTTTGGCCAGGTTGAAACGGTGCGCAACATCACCCAGCGTCAGATCCTGGAGTCCGAGCGTTCAGGCTGGAAAACCTTGGGCGGCGCCGTGCTGGGTGGTCTGCTTGGCAACCAGTTCGGTGGCGGCCATGGTCGGGAAATCGCCACCGCTGTCGGGGCCCTGGCGGGCGCCGCGGCGGCGCAGCAGTATCAATCCGGCGGCACAGTGGTGGAGAACAAGCTGGTGGAACTGCTCATTCGCAACGAACAGAACGGGCTGATCAACGTCATTCAGGATTACGATCCGGCCATGGTATTCATGAACGGCGATAAGGTGCGCATCCTCTATTTCGACGATGGCGTGCGGGTCGACAAGACCTACTGAGCAGGGCTGTGACATGACGGGAGGTAACAGGAGGGGAACCCGACGTGTGCCCGGGGAGGGGCTGCGGTCGGGCGGTACTACACGACGAGCATCCGGGATGGTGCGATCAGGCCGCTGAGCCTTGAGACACTATCTTGTCACGACCGGTGTTCTTGGCCTGATAGAGCAGGCGATCCGCTTCGCTCAATGCCTCGTCCATGGAGACGCGCCCGACCTGGATCACCCCGAAACTGGCGCGAACGAACAGCCGCGTTTCCCGTGACAGCGGTTGCTGGCGCATCTGCTGGCGCAACCCTTCCAGCCGCTTGAGCAGCACGGGCACGGTGCAGTGGGGCACCATCAGGGCAAACTCCTCGCCACCAAAGCGGGCGATCATGGCATCGGGGAAGAACTGGGTGAGCAGACGGGTGAGGTGGCACAACAGCTGATCGCCGATGGCGTGACCCCAGTGATCGTTGACCTGCTTGAAGTGATCCACATCGAGCACGCACAGTGCAAGCGGCGTCTCTTGGCGCTGGTGTTCCTCGAACCATTTTTGACCCTCGTTGAACCAGTAGCGCCGGTTGTAGAGCCCGGTCAGGTAGTCACGATTGGCCGACTCCTGGATGCTGTTGAACTGCTCCAGCGCCTCCAGATTGTGGCTGACCCGGCACTGCAGCTCTTCCGGCTCGAACGGCTGGTTGAGGAAGTCGTTGGCACCCTGTTTGAGGTAGCGGGCGGAGAGGCCGCGTTTGTCCGACACCGAGATCCCAATGATGGCGAGCTGCTGCTTGCTGTAGCGCTCGCGCAACATGCGTACCAGGCTGATCCCGTCAATTTCTGGCATATAGTAGTCGACCAGCACCAGCCGGATGGCCGGGTTCTGTTCGAGCTGGGCCAGCGCTTCACGGGCATGGCTCGCCTCGTGCACCTGCAGCAGTTGCTTGCGCAGCTGGGCCATGGTGCGGTGGCGGGAGGTACGGGAATCATCGACCACCAGCACTTCGATGCGCTGGTTGAGGTAGAGGCGATGGACCAGGCTGACGGCATACTGCAGGGAGTGACGTGAATCTTTCATCACGTAATCGAGCACCCCGGCCTCAAGCCAAGCTTCCCGTTTCTCCTCGCTGATGTCGGCGGTGAGGATCACCACCGGCAGGCCGCGCTCCAGCAATACCTTGACCGCTTCTCCGCTGGGGGCATCCGGCAAGGTGAGATCCACCAGGGCAACCACATACTCTTCTCCCCGACAGTGTCGGGCCCCTTCCAGGGTTTCGAACGCATCTATTTCCAGCCTGGTTTGCTGGGCAATGGCCTGGATCAGCATGCGACGAATAGTCAGACTATCCTCGACAATCAATATTTTCTGTTTCATCCGGCTCCTTAAAGCAAAAAGGCATGCCTTGCGGCATGCCTTTTATATCCCTTGTGCTTATTGCGCGTCCAGATAACGCTCTGCATCGAGGGCGGCCATACAGCCGGTACCGGCGGAGGTGATGGCCTGACGGTAGGTGTGGTCAGCCACGTCACCGGCGGCAAAAACCCCTTCGATGCTGGTCTGGGTGGCAAAGCCGTCGAGGCCGCCACGCACCTTCAGATAGCCGTTCTGCATCTCCAGCTGGCCGTCGAAGATCTGGGTGTTGGGCTGGTGACCGATGGCGATGAATACCCCCATCAGCGGCAGATCCTGGGTGGTATCGTTCAGGGTGTTGCGCAGGCGTACACCGGTCACCCCCATGTCGTCACCCAGCACTTCGTCCAGGGTCTGGTGGGTGTGCAGCACGATGTTGCCGCTGGCAACCTTGTCGTGCAGGCGCTTGATCAGGATCTTCTCGGCGCGGAACTCGTCGCGGCGATGGATCAGGTGCACCTTCTTGGCGATGTTGGCCAGATAGAGTGCCTCTTCCACGGCGGTGTTGCCGCCGCCGACCACGGCCACTTCCTGGTTGCGATAGAAGAAGCCGTCACAGGTGGCGCAGGCGGAGACGCCGCGGCCCTTGAAGGCCTCTTCGGAAGGCAGGCCCAGATACTTGGCAGAGGCGCCGGTCGCGATGATCAGCGCATCACAGGTGTATTCGCCGTTGTCGCCCTTGAGGCGGAACGGACGCTGGGTCAGCTCCACTTCATTGATGTGATCGAACAGGATGCGGGTATCGAACTTCTCCGCATGCTCTTTCATGCGTTCCATCAGGGCCGGACCGGTCAGACCCTCGGGGTCACCGGGCCAGTTCTCCACTTCGGTGGTGGTAGTCAGCTGACCGCCTTGCTGCATGCCGGTGATGAGCAGCGGATTGAGGTTGGCACGGGCGGCGTAGACAGCCGCGGTGTAACCAGCCGGGCCGGAGCCCAGGATCAGCAGTTTGCTATGAGTGACTTGGCTCATGATGTGATTTCCGAGACGTGATGAGTTTGCGCGATTGTAGGTAATTCGTGATATGGGGTCAAAGGCCAGTGCGTCGATTGCATCAATCGGCCTCAAGGCCCTTCATGAAGGGGAAGCGCTCTCTTGTCACGGGTTGTTTGTCACGGGTTGTCCCTGGCTGTCGTCATGGGCCCGGGCGAGCAATGCCTGGTGGCCCCACGGCCGACAACAAGAGGAGTGGGGCTCATGCGTACTGGATTGCAGGCACAAGTGAACCGGACCCCGCTCACATGGAGACAAGCTCGCCAGGATTGACAGCTTCTGGCGCAATGGGGCCCGCCGTGGGTGGGGCAATTTGGCTGCGATGGGGCTCACCAAGAGGCCCGGTTGTCAGCGAGGGTCGCTTCGGCGGTGCTGCTTGGGGGAGGGGCCTGGGCTCTCTTGCCGAAGAAACGCCCTCGTTATGGCATGTCGGATGCAAAACACGCTGGGGTGGTGAGGTGCATATCTATAGAAAGGAGGGAAACACGAGAGGGCTGCAGCCGGCTTGGCGGCCTTGGCTGATCGTTGTGGTGACTCTGCCTTGGCGAAAAGATCGGCGATGCAGGACAAAATAGCAGCAGTGGCAGCGTGATAATCTGCATTGGCAAACTCATTGCCGCTTCCTGCGCCGCTTTGGGCGAAAACGGTATGGTTTCGTGCTGTTAGTTAACGTACACTGGCCAGAACCATGCCTAAGCGGTATTCATGGTTTTTTATTTCTTCAGGTACACCGATAATCATGCTATCCCTCGACTATCGATTGGTGTTTTGTGTTGCAGTTATTTTCAGCAACATTTGCGCCTAGCATATTCAGGTATTGACAGGATTTGTGACCATAATTATAAAATGACTGGTGATTCTTACCAAAAAATAGCCAAAGGATGGAATAAATGATGGAAGCTAAGAGTCGGCTAAAGGATTTGGACAGGATTGACCGCAACATTCTGAATGAGCTGCAAAAGGATGGCAGAATTTCGAACGTTGAGTTGTCCAAACGTGTTGGCCTGAGTCCCACACCGTGTCTGGAACGGGTTCGTCGCCTCGAGCGACAAGGGTATATTGAAGGATATGCCGCCATTCTGAACCCTCATTATCTGGATGCGTCTCTGCTGGTATTCGTGGAAATTACTCTCAATCGCGGTGCCCCGGATGTATTTGAACAGTTCAACAAGGCTGTTCAGGTGCTCGAAGAGATCCAGGAGTGCCATCTGGTCTCCGGTGATTTCGACTATCTGCTCAAGACCCGAGTCAGCGACATGTCGGCCTACCGCCGCTTGCTGGGGGAAACCCTGCTGCGTTTGCCCGGCGTCAACGACACCCGCACCTACGTGGTGATGGAAGAGGTCAAACAGAGCAGTCGGCTGGTGATCAGCACCCGTTGAGTTGGGTTATGCTGTGGCTTGCCAGCCTTGCGACAAGTCACGACATTCAGAAACGAGCGGCCGGTCCGCTCGTTTCTTCTTATCGTGCCGGTTGTGAATACGGTCGGCACATCGGGCACTGGCTGACAACCGGTGGGCTTTTCAGGGATACTAGGCCCCCTTATCCCCCTGCATTACATGTTTTCAGAAAGGAGCCGGAGTTTGGCCGATAAAAAGCTGTTTACTCCTTTATCAGGTACACAACGGATCTTCGAAGCCGTCTTGATCGCCATCACCCTGATGGCTGCCTATCTCTTGCTTGCCCTGTTGTCCTACCACCCCGCCGATCCCGGTTGGTCCCAGACCTCCTGGCAAGGGGAGGTGAAGAACCTCGCCGGCAGCGCGGGGGCCTGGCTCGCCGATATCACCATGTTTACCTTCGGGGCTTTCTCCTACCTGGTGCCCCCCCTGGTCGTGCTGCTTGGCTGGAGCCTGTTCTGGCGCCCGAGCCGCCTGCTCGATGTGGACTACCTTACCCTGTCGGTGCGCATCGTCGGTTTCATCCTGACCGTGCTCGGCATGTCCGCCATCGCCAGCATGAACTTCAATGATCTGCAGAACTTCTCCGCCGGCGGTCTGGTGGGGGATGTTATCTCCTCCGCCGTGGTGCCGCTGTTTGGCGGCGTCGGGGCCAACCTGCTGCTGCTCTGCTTCGTGGCCACCGGCATCACCCTGTTTACCGGCTGGTCCTGGCTCACCATCGTCGAGCGGATCGGTGCCGCCTGCACCGGCTCGGTCAGCGCCGTTTATCACTTTCCTGCCACCCTGGGCCGCTGGCTCACCGGTGGCTGGCGCCAGCCCCGTTACGAGGGGCCGGATCCCCTGCTGGAAGGGGGCGTGGGTGCCATCGAGCTGGGTGACGACGAGGAGGATGAGCCACATACCGGCTGGACCCGTCGTCCTAAGGAGAAGGTGGCCGCCAAGGGCCAGAAGGCCAAGTCCGAGGAGTGGCTGCCCGAGCTCGACGAGGATACCTTCCAGTTCGATCCGCAGTTTGACGACGACGATGATGACGCGCCTGCGCCGGTTACCCGCACCAAGCGGACCGCCGCTGCCGGCGTCCGTCGTCAGCCCGCGCTGGTGACGGCCGATGACGAGGACGATGATCTCGACTTGCCCTGGGCCGAAGGGGATGAGGAGGCGCCGGCACCGGCTGCCCCTACTCCTGGCAAGCCCAAGCGCCGTCTGCAACCAGGACTGCCCCCCTTACCGAGCATCGAGCTGCTGGACCGTCCGCCCGCCAAGACCCAGATGATGAGCAAGGACGAGCTGGAGCGTATGGGCCGGCTGGTGGAGGCGAAACTCGCCGACTACAACGTGCAGGCCAAGGTGGTGGGCGTCTATCCGGGCCCCGTCATCACCCGCTTCGAGCTGGATCTGGCACCCGGTATGAAGGCGAGCAAGATCACCAACCTCTCCCGCGACTTGGCCCGTTCTCTGTCGGCCAGCAGCGTGCGGGTGGTGGAGGTGATCCCGGGCAAGACTTATGTGGGGATCGAGCTGCCCAACCGGGTGCGTCAGACCGTCTACCTGCGCGAGACCCTCGACTGCGAGGCGTTCTCGGGCAGCCGCAACCCGCTCACCATGGGCCTGGGTCAGGACATCGCCGGCGAACCCGTGGTGGTGAACCTCGCCAAGATGCCCCACCTGCTGGTGGCTGGTACCACAGGTTCCGGTAAGTCGGTGGGGGTGAACACCATGATCATCTCCATGCTCTACAAGTCGACGCCGGACGATCTGCGCTTCATCATGATCGACCCCAAGATGCTGGAGCTGTCGGTCTACGAAGGGATCCCCCATCTGCTGACCGAGGTGGTGACCGACATGAAGGACGCCGCCAATGCCCTGCGCTGGTGCGTAGGCGAGATGGAGCGTCGCTACAAGCTGATGTCGGCGGTCGGGGTGCGCAACCTCAAGGGCTACAACGACAAGGTGCTGGCGGCCATCGAAGAGGGCGACCCCCTGCTGGATCCGCTGTGGCGTCCGGGCGACTCCATGGATCAGATGCCGCCTGAGCTGGAAAAACTGCCCCATATCGTGGTGGTGGTGGACGAGTTTGCCGACATGATGATGATCGTCGGCAAGAAGGTGGAGGAGCTCATCGCCCGTATCGCCCAGAAGGCGCGGGCGGCCGGTATTCACCTCATTCTCGCGACCCAGCGTCCGTCGGTGGATGTGATCACCGGTCTTATCAAGGCCAACATCCCGACCCGTATCTCGTTCCAGGTGTCGAGCAAGATCGACTCCCGTACCATCATCGACCAGGGCGGTGCGGAATCCCTGCTCGGCATGGGCGACATGCTCTACATGCCGGCCGGTACCTCCAACCCGACCCGGGTGCACGGCGCCTTCGTCGATGACCACGAGGTGCACAAGGTGGTGGCGGACTGGAAACTGCGCGGCGAGCCGAACTACATCGAGGAGATCCTCTCCGGTGAGTCGGGCGGCGAGGGCGGCAGCGGCGAATATGGCGGTGGTGACGACGAAGAGCTCGACCCCCTGTTCGACGAGGCGGTGGCCTTCGTGGTGGAGTCGCGCCGTGGTTCCACCTCCAGCGTGCAGCGCAAGTTCAAGATTGGTTACAACCGGGCGGCCCGTCTCATCGAACAGATGGAAAACCAGGGCATCGTCAGCGCCCCGGGCGGCAATGGTCAGCGCGACGTGCTGGCCCCGCCGCCGGTGCGGGACTAAGGCTCACCCCTCTATCATCCTGGCCATGCCCTCTGCGGGCATGGCCTTTTATCGAGATAGCCGTTATGAAAAGCGTGATGAAAAAACAACTGTTGGTGGGCACTGTGCTGCTGGTGGCCAGCAGCCAGGCGTGGGCCGATGCGGCCAGCGATCTCAAGCAGAAACTGGCGGGGGTGAGTCTCTTCTCCGCCAAGTTTGCCCAGGTGGTCTATGACAGCAAGGGCAAGGAGCTGCAGCGTGCCGGCGGTACCCTGCTGGTGCAGCGTCCCAACCGTTTCAACTGGCATACCACCACGCCGGACGAGAGCCTGATCGTGGCCGATGGCAAGGATGTCTGGATCTACGATCCTTTCGTCGAGCAGGTGACGGCGCTCAAGCTCAAGGATGCGGTGCTCAACACCCCCTTCGTGCTGATCGCCGGCAACGACGATTCGCTCTGGAAGAACTACGACGTGACCCAGCAGGGGGATGTCTACACAGTCACCAGCCGCAACCAGGACGAGTTGATCGCCTCCTTTCGCATCACCTTCGACCGTCAGAACAACATCAACCGCTTCGACGTGAAAGAGGCCCAGGGGCAGTGGAGCGAGTTCACCCTGAGCAACTTCAACCGCAAGCCGGCGCTCAAGGGCAACGAATTTGTTTTCAAGACGCCTGCGGGGGTCGCACTGGACGATCAGCGCTGATGCGCAAGCAGGCGCTGGCTTTATTGGCAGGCCGCCCGGCAACGGCGGCCTGCACCCTTCCTGACGGTCAATGCAGATGAGCAATTTATCGCTGGATTTCTCGTCGGACTTTCGTCCGCTGGCGGCCCGGATGCGGCCGCAAACCCTCGAGCAGTACATAGGTCAGCAACATATCCTCGGGCCCGACAAACCGCTGCGCAAGGCGATCCTGGCGGGCCACTGCCACTCCATGATCCTGTGGGGCCCTCCTGGCACCGGCAAGACCACGCTGGCAGAACTGGTTGCTCACTACTGCCATGCCGAGGTGGAGCGGCTCTCGGCGGTGACCTCCGGCATCAAGGAGATCCGCGCCGCCATCGACAAGGCCAAGGAGAACAGCTGGCGCGGGGTGCGCACCATCCTCTTCGTGGACGAGGTGCACCGCTTCAACAAGAGCCAGCAGGATGTGTTCCTGCCCCACATCGAAGACGGCACCATCACCTTCATCGGCGCCACCACCGAGAACCCCTCGTTCGAACTCAACAACGCTCTGCTCTCCCGGGCCCGGGTCTATCTGCTCAAACGGCTGGAGGAGCTGGATATCCTCGCCATGATCGATCAGGCGATGCAGGACCCCCGTGGCCTCAATGACCCGAGCCTTGCCTTCGCCCCCGGGGTGAAGGAGGCGCTGGCGAAAGCCGTGGACGGGGATGGGCGCAAGTCCCTCAACTATCTGGAGCTGTTGGCCGACATGGCCGAAACCGACAGTGCCGGGGCGCGGGTGATCGACAGCAGCCTGCTCGCCGCCGTGGTGGGGGAGCACGTGGCGCGCTTCGACAAGGGGGGCGATCACTTCTACGACCTCATCTCGGCGGTACACAAGTCCATTCGCGGCTCGGCGCCGGATGCGGCGCTCTATTGGTATGCCCGCATGGTGAGCGCCGGTTGCGATCCGCTCTATATTGCGCGCCGGCTGCTGGCGATTGCCTCAGAGGATGTGGGCAACGCCGATCCCCGTGCCATGCAGGTGGCGCTCTCGGCCTGGGACTGTTTCCATCGCATCGGCCCGGCGGAAGGGGAGCGGGCCATCGCCCAGGCGATCGTCTACCTCGCCTGCGCCCCCAAGAGCAATGCGGTCTACACCGCCTGGAAGGCGGCGCTTCATGATGCCAAAAACCTGCCGGACTTCGAGGTGCCGCCGCACCTGCGCAACGCGCCGACCAGGCTGATGAGCGAGCTGGGCTACGGCGCCGAGTATCGCTATGCCCACGACGAGCCGGGCGCCTATGCCGCCGGCGAGCAGTACTTCCCACCTGAGCTGGCTGGCAAGCAGTACTATCAGCCCACCGATCGCGGCCTTGAGAAGCAGATCGGCCAGAAGCTCGACTACCTGCACGAACTGGACAAGCAGAGCCCGCGCCAGCGGGAGAAATAACCGGCCGGGGCAGGGGAGTGGCCGCGCCTCTGCCTGACCAATTCGGGCCGATTGCACGTTAATTGGTCAGCCGATTTGATCCAGGTCGTCATCCCCCGGAAAACAGGGCAAAACGGGCGCAATAGTCCCTGTTCGGGCGGGGGGGCGGTCTGATACACTGCCCCTCTGACCCCGCTTGTCTTGGCCTGGTGCCATCTTCTTGATTTCGAAGGCTTGCTCTTGTTGGCCCGATGCAAAAAGACGACAGGGGTGTGCCAACCGATGTTAACTTCCGGATCTGTTTCCCAGCCCGTCATGATGACTCAGGCCCAGATCCCATTTTAAAAAAGTAGGTAAACCATGCTGGATCCCAAATATCTGCGCAGCGACATCGACGATGCCGCCGCTCGTCTGGCGACACGTGGCTACGCTCTGGACGTAGCGGCTGTCAATGCTCTGGAAGAGAAACGCAAGGATCTGCAGTCCCGTACCCAGGAGCTGCAGGCCGAGCGCAACGCCCGCTCCAAATCCATCGGTGAGGCTGCCCGTCGCGGCGAAGATGTTGCCCCGCTCAAGGCCATCGTTTCCAAGATCAACGAAGAGCTCGAGACCAGCAAGGTCGAGCTGGATGCCCTGCTGGCCGAGCTGAAGACCATCGCCGACGCCATCCCCAACCTGCCGAGCGACACCACTCCGGTCGGTCGTGACGAGAACGACAACGTAGAAGTGCGCCGCTGGGGTACCCCGCGCGAGTTCAGTTTCCAGGTGCGCGATCACATCGATCTGGGTGAAGCGGCCAAGGGCGTTGACTTCAAGAACGGCGTCAAGCTCTCCGGTTCCCGTTTCGTGGTGATGAAGGGCCAGATCGCCCGCCTGCACCGCGCCCTGGCCCAGTTCATGCTGGACCTGCACACCCTGCAGCACGGTTACACCGAGTGCTACGTGCCCTACCTGGTCAACCCTGACAGCCTGTACGGCACCGGTCAGCTGCCCAAGTTCTCTCAGGATCTCTTCAATACCGGCATCGAAGGTGAAGGGGAAGAAGAGGGCAAGGTTCGCAAGTTCTCCCTGATCCCGACCTCCGAAGTGCCGCTCACCAACATGGCCCGCGACGAGATCTTCGACGAGCAGGAACTGCCCATCAAGATGACCGCCCACAGCCCCTGCTTCCGCTCCGAAGCGGGCTCCTATGGCCGTGACACCCGCGGTCTCATCCGCATGCACCAGTTCGACAAGGTCGAGATGGTACAGCTGGTGCACCCGGAAAAATCCTGGGACGCGCTGGAAGAGATGGTGGGTCACGCCGAGAAGGTACTGCAACTGCTGGAGCTGCCGTATCGCGTGATGGCACTCTCCACCGGTGACATGGGCTTCTGCGCTGCCAAGACCTACGATCTGGAAGTGTGGCTGCCGGCCCAGAACACCTATCGCGAGATCTCCTCCGTCTCCAACTGCACCGACTTCCAGGCGCGCCGCATGCAGGCTCGCGTGCGCATCGATGGCAAGCCCCAGCTGCTGCACACCCTGAACGGCTCTGGCCTGGCGGTGGGTCGCACCCTGGTGGCCGTGCTGGAGAACTACCAGCAGGAAGATGGCCGCATCGCCATCCCGGCTGCGCTGCAATCCTACATGGGCGGCCTGACCCACATCGGGTAAGCACTCATTGCAGACGACAACGCCATGGCATGCCATGGCGTTGTGCATTCTGGCGCCGGTCAACCGTTTTAATCGTGAATAAATCTGCGTTGCCGGCGCCTCTTTGAACATGTAACACAATTTTATCAAGCATTGCGCAATCGTTTTTGTTAGACTGCGCCGCAATTTCGCAGGACATCTTTTTCTATGGTCTGGATTGATTACGCCATCATCGGCATCGTCGGTTTCTCTGCTCTCATCAGCCTGGTGCGCGGCTTCGTCAAGGAGGCCATGTCTCTCGTCACCTGGTTCGTCGCCTTCTTCATCGCCAGCCATTTCTATCCCGATCTCGCCGTCTACTTTACCTCATTCAGCGATCCCCTGGTGCGCAATGGCCTGGCCATCGCCGCCCTGTTCGTGGCGACCCTGATCCTGGGCAGCGTGGTCAACTACGTGGTGGGGCTGCTGGTGGACAAGACGGGGCTGTCCGGCACCGACCGGGTGCTCGGCATCTGTTTTGGCGCAATTCGCGGGGTACTGATCGTCAGTGCCCTGCTTTTTTTCATGGATACCTTCACCAGCCTCTCCCAGAGCGACTGGTGGGTGGCATCCAAGCTGGTGCCCGAGTTCAAGCCGGTCATCCAGTGGTTCTTCGGGTTCATGCTGAACTCATCGAGTTTTCTTAAACAGGTATAGTGACTTCGAGGTAGCAAAGACATGTGTGGTATTGTCGGTATAGTTGGCACCACCCCCGTCAATCAGGCCCTCTACGACGCCTTGACGGTGTTGCAGCACAGGGGACAGGATGCCGCCGGGATCGTGACCATTGACAGTGGAAACTTCCGGCAACGCAAGGCCAACGGCCTGGTGAAGGACGTGTTTGAAGTGCGTCACATGCAGCGCTTGAAAGGGCATATCGGCATAGGACATGTCAGATATCCCACCGCAGGCAGCTCCAGTGCCGCTGAAGCCCAGCCTTTTTACGTGAACTCTCCCTACGGCATGGTGCTGGCCCACAACGGCAACCTCACCAACGCCAAGGAGCTCAAGGAGCAGCAGTTCAAGGTGGCCCGTCGCCACATCAACACCACCTCGGATTCCGAAGTGCTGCTGAACGTGCTGGCCCACGAGCTGGATCGCTGCGACAAGATGGCCCTGCAACCGGAGGATATCTTCGCTGCGGTGCGCAAGGTGCATCAGCAGATCCGCGGCGCCTATGCGGTGGTCTCTCTGGTGATCGGCCACGGCCTCATCGGTTTTCGCGACCCCAACGGCATTCGCCCGCTGATCCTGGGTCGCCGGGTCGACGAGCAGGGGCAGGTGGAGTACATGCTCGCCTCCGAGAGCGTGGCGCTCGATGCCATCGGTTTCGAGACGGTGCGCGACATCGCCCCGGGCGAGGCCATCTACATCACCGAGCAGGGCCAGCTCTTCTCCGAGCAGTGTGCGGAGAACCCGCAGATGAGCTCCTGCATCTTCGAGTACGTCTACTTCGCTCGCCCTGATTCGTGCATCGACAAGGTGTCGGTCTATGCCGCCCGCCTCAACATGGGTCGCAAGCTGGGTCAGAAGATCGCCCGCGAGTGGGAAGATCTCGACGTGGACGTGGTTATCCCCATCCCCGAGACCTCCTGCGACGTGGCGCTGGAAATCGCCCACACCCTGGATCTGCCGTACCGTCAGGGCTTTGTGAAGAACCGCTACATAGGCCGTACCTTCATCATGCCGGGCCAGACCCAGCGCAAGAAGTCGGTGCGTCGCAAGCTCAACGCCATCAGCTCCGAGTTCAAGGGCAAGAAGGTGTTGCTGGTGGACGACTCCATAGTGCGCGGTACCACCTCCGAGCAGATCATCCAGATGGCCCGTGAAGCGGGGGCGGCCAAGGTCTACTTCGCCTCGGCGGCACCGGAAATTCGCTTCCCCAACGTCTACGGCATCGACATGCCCACCGCCAACGAGCTGATCGCTCACGGTCGGGAAGTGGAAGAGGTGTGCAAACTGATTGGCGCCGATGGCCTCATCTTCCAGGATCTGGAAGATCTGGAAGCGGCGGTGCGGGAGATCAATCCCGAGCTGCGTCACTTCGAGACTTCGGTGTTCAACGGCCACTACGTCACTTCCGACGTGGATCAGTCCTACCTCGATCACCTCAATGCCATGCGCAGCGATGACAACAAGGCGGTGCGCGAGTGGCAGGAAGGCACCAGCAACCTGGAAATTTTTAACGAAGGCAGTTAAACGTTTTCCACGCTGAGGTGTTGCAACGAGATGGGGGCCAAGGCCCCCATTGTTGTTTCCGCTTGCCGAAAAGGGCCCTGCATCTGCTTGAAAAAGCAGCGTTTGTAGCCGCAGCTATGGGCAGTGGCGGCGGGATCCGCTAGCATGGGCCGCCGCCGTATCAACCCGACCAGACGAGAGTTCAGATGGATGACCTGCTAGCCCCCGTGCGCCAGTTTTTGCACTGCGAGACCCCGGATGCGTGGATCGAGATGGCGCGGGATCCCGCCCAGCTGCCGACCCTGCTCATCGATCACGCCAACTGTGAGAACAAGGCTGCGCTCACCGCCCACAGCCTGGTGCGCCGCTATTGCCTGCCCAAGGGCAAGCGACATCTGCTGCCCAAGCTGGAGTTCTATCGGGAGCTGGACGCCATTCCGGAGAAGGCCGAGATCCTCGGCAAGCGGACCATGGGAGAGACCGATCGCACCGTGTTCGAGGAGCTCTCTCGCAATCCGCTGCTGTTTCCCATGGTGCGGCTCATTCAGGAGGAGCTGCACCACTTCGAGCAGGTGCTGGAGCTGATGGCCGCCCGCGACATCCCCTACGGCCCGGTGACCGCCTCCCGCTACGCGCGCAACCTGATGCAGCACGTGCGCACCCACGAGCCCGCCACCATAGTCGACAAGCTGATCATCGGCGCCTACATAGAGGCGCGCTCCTGCGAGCGTTTTGCCAAGTTGGCACCCCATTTGGACGAGGAGTTGGGTCGCTTCTACGTGTCGCTGCTGCGCTCAGAGGCGCGCCACTATCAGGATTATCTGGCGCTGGCCGAGCAATATGCGGGGGAGGACATCAGCGAGCGGGTGGCCTTCTTCGGCCAGGTGGAGGCGGAGCTGATCCGCTCGCCGGATCCGCAGTTCAGGTTCCATAGCGGTCTTCCTGTCAGATCTGACAGTTGTTGACGCGAAGGGGGCTGCCTACCATTGCAGCGTTCCTACTACGAGCGACGCATTTACTTTTGAGCGCAATTCCCGGCCTCTGAGCCGGGATTTTTTTGTCTCATTTTCGGGGCAGCGGAAAGGCGGGAAAGGGCCGGCGGCAGGCCGCCGGGCAGGGCTCAGCGGCGGTATTCGTTGTCGTAGTTCTGGATGAGGCGGCGGGTCACCTCGTGCTGGGGATCGGCGAATACCTTGAGGGTCTTGCCGCGCTCCACCACCCGCCCTTCGTGCATCACCAGCACTTCGTCGCTGATGTGGCTCACCACCCCCAGATCGTTGGCCACCAGCACATAGCTGAGCCCCATGGTCTCCTGCATCTCCAGCAGCAGGTTGATGATCTGCGAGCGCACCGAGATATCCAGGGTAGAGAGCGCCTCGTCGGCCACCACTATCTTGGGGTTGAGGATCAGCGCTCGCGCCAGCGCCACCCGCTGCTGCTGGCCGGCGGAGAGCATCTGCGGGTAGAAGAGGGCGTGATCCGCCAGCATGCCTACCATGCGCAGGGTCTGTATCACCTTGTCGCGGCGCTCCTCCTCGGTCATCTCGGTGTTGAGGCGCAGCGGCGTCTCCAGGATCTGGCCGACCCGGATCTTGCGATTGAGGGAGGAGTTGGGGTCCTGGAAGATCATCCGCAGCAGCTTGCAGCGGGTCTGATAGTCGCCATGGATCATCGGCTGTCCCTCGATGGCGATCTCGCCACCGCTCGGCTCTATCATGCCCGCCAGAATGCGGGCCAGGGTGCTCTTGCCGGAGCCGGCCTCGCCGACGATGGCCAGGGTCTGGCCCACCTCGAGATCAAAGGAGAGCGGCTTGATGGCTTCCACCGCCCGGCGTCGAAACAGGCCGGTGCGGTTCTGATAGGTCTTGCACAGGCCCCGGACCTGCAGCAGAGAGGGTTCGATCACTGTCCTGACTCCTTGGTGACAGGGCTCGCTGTCACGCACTGATACGAAATTGACGTCACTTCTTGGGCTCTTCCATGTTCAGCGGGAAGTGGCAGCTGAACTGGTGCCCCTTGATCTTGCTCATCAGCGGCGTCTGCACGCACTGCTTCTGGGCGTAGGGGCAGCGGGGGCCGAGCCGGCACCCGATGGGCAAGTGCTGCAGCGGCGGAATGACGCCGGGCAGGGTCTCGAGGCGCGACTTGTGGCGCACCAGCTTGTCAAAGTCGGGGATCGACTTGAGCAGGGCATCGGTATAGGGGTGGTGCGGGGTCTCCAGGATCTGCTCCCGGGTGCCCACCTCCACCATCTGGCCGCAATACATCACGTTGATGGTGTCGGTCAGGTTGGCGATGGCGGCGATGTCGTTGCTGATGATGAGGATGGTGGTGTTGCCCAGCTTGTTCATCTTGTCCAGCAGCCGCAGGATCTGCGAATGGGTGGTGGACTCCATGGCGCTGGTGGGCTCGTCCGCCACCAGCAGGCGCGGCTGGTTGGCAATCGCCATGGCGATCATTACCTTCTGGCACATGCCGTCCGACAGCTCGTGAGGGTAGGCCCGCATCACCTTGCGGTGATCCTTGACCCCGACCCGGTGCAGCAAGGCGATGGCCTTCTTCTTGCGCCACTGGAAGCGCTGCCAGAACTGCCCCTCGAACGAGTCGGTCGGGATCGCCTCTTCCAGCTGGGTGCCGATCTCCTCGGATGGGTCGAGACAGCTGATGGGGTCCTGGAAGATCATGGCGATCTCGCGGCCCATGATGCGGCGCCGCTCGCGGGGCGCCATGGTCAGCAGGTCCATGTCGTTGAAGCGCATCCGGTCGGCGCGCACCGTCCAGTTGTCCTTCTGGATGCCGACGATCACCTTGGCCACCAGGCTCTTGCCGGAGCCGGATTCCCCCACCAGGCCGCGGATCTCCCCCTCGGCCAGGGTCAGGCTCACCTTGTCCACCGCCTTGACCTTGCCCTGCGGGGTGTCGATCTCGATGGTGAGATTGCGTATGTCGAGCAGAGGCATCAGTCGTTCCCCTCTTTGAGTGCTTCGCGAATGCCTTCGCCAACCAGCGATGGGTTGACCTGCACGCCGTACAGGAATGGGCAGGGGACAAGGGTGAGCATGCCTATCTTGGGCACAGAGCATTGCATCAGTCATTCCCCTCTTTGAGCGCTTCGCGAATACCTTCACCTACTAGATTGGTGACCAGCACGCTGAACAGGATGGCCATGCCCGGCAGGGTCACGGTCCAGGGGGCGAGGTAGATGAGATCGCTGGAGTCCGCCAGCATGGCGCCCCACTCAGGTTGCGGTGACTGGGCGCCGAGGCCGAGAAAGCCCACCGCCGAGATGTCGAGGATGGCCGCCGACAGGGTGCGGGTGGTCTGGGCCACCAGGGTCTCGACTATGTTCGGCAAAATGGCGAGGCGCATGATCCGCAAGGGGGGCGAGCCATCGAGCCGGCTGGCGATGATGTACTCCTTCTGCATCTCGGTATGGACCGCGTTGTAGGTGGCCCGGATGAAGGGCGGGATCAGCGCCAGGGTGATGGCGATCAGGGTGTTGAACAGACCCGGCCCCAGAATGGCCACCATGATGATGGCCAGCAGCAGGGAGGGGATGGAGAGCAGGGTATCGAGCAGGTGGTGCAGCACGCTCGACTTGAGCCCCTTGCTCATGCCGCCGAGGATGCCGATGGCGGTGCCCACCACCATGGCTATCACCACCACCAGCAGGGCGTTGCCAAAGGTGAGCCTGGCGCCGACTACCAGCCGGGAGAGGATGTCGCGCCCCAGATCGTCGGTGCCGAGGAAGTAGTCGATGTTGCCGCTGTTGGCCCAGGAGGGGGCCAGCAGCAGGCGGGAGCTGTGCTGCTCGTCGATGCCGTAGGGCACCACCAGCGGGCCGAGCAGGGTGATCAGCAGCAGGATCACGAAGCACCAGAGCCCTGCCATCGCCAGCGGATTGCGGCGATAGGAGGCCCAGGTCTGCTCCAGCGGCGAGAGGATCTTGAGCTCGGGGTAGAGGCTAGTCTTGTCTTGCATAGGATTCCTGGCTCCGGGTCATGCCATGAGCACGTTCAGTCTTGTTTTGCATAGAGTTCTTTGCGCCGCGCCGGGTAGATGATGGTGGTGAGCAGCTCAGTGCTGACGCTGATGAAGATGACGAAGCTGGCCACCACCAGGGTGGCGCCGCGGATGGCGGCGTAGTCCTGCAGGGCGATGCTGTTGATGAGCCAGCGGCCGATGCCGTGCCACTCGAACACCACCTCGGTGATCATGGCGGAGGTGAGCACGCTGCCCAGCTGCAGGCCCAGCAGCGGCAGCACCGGCGGCAGGGCGTTCTTGAGGCCGTGGCGCCAGACGATCTGGCGGCGGGAGAGGCCGCGGCTGGCCGCCGCCTTGATGTAGTTCTGCTTCATCACGTCGATGAGGGAGCTGCGCACGTGGCGGATCACCTCGGTGGTGGGCACCACCGCCAGCACCAGCGAGGGCAGGATCAGGTGGCGCAGGGCGTCGTGCAGGGCGGCCTGGCGCCAGGGCTCGTGGCTCATCAAGACGTCGATGAGGGCGATGCCGGTGATGGAGGGCACGTCATAGAGCAGGCTTATCTGGCCCGAAGCGGGCAGCCAGCCCAGCTCCAGCGAGAAGAACATCACCACCAGCAGCGCCAGCCAGAACACCGGCACCGCGTAACCGATGAGGCCGGCGGTCATGATGGTGAGATCGAGCGGCTTGCCCTGGGAGAGGGCCGCCAGGGTGCCGAGCGGAATGCCCACCAGCAGCGAGATGGCGAAGGCCGCCCCGCAGAGGATCAGGGTGGCGGGGAAATAGTGGCGGATCTCGTCCAGCACCGGCAGGCCGGAGACGCTGGAGAGCCCCAGATCCCCGTCCAGAATGCGACGCAGGAAGTCGGGGTAGCCGCTCCAGAAGCTGGCTTGCTGGCCGATGAGGCGCACGTCCAGCAGGTAGGCGACGAAGGTCAGCGCCAGCAGGGTGATGAGCAGCAGATTGATGCGACGCAGGATATAGAGAAACATGCTTACTCCCGATAGGCCTGGTTGAAGACGGTGCCGCCAAAGGGCATCAGGGAGAGCCCCTCGATGTCGCTGCGGCTGACCTGGGTACGCAGGGCATGGGCCAGCGGAATGAGCGGCATCTGTTCGTTGAGCAGGGTCTGGGCGTAATAGTAGTTGCGCAGCCGAAACGCCAGCTGGGGCGTGGTCACCGCGTCGTCCAGCAGCTGATCAAATGCCGGGCTGCACCAGCGGCTGTAGTTGTTGCCGCGCTCGACGGCGGCGCAGCTCAGCAGCTGGCGAAAGAAGTTGTCCGGGTCTGCGTTGTCGGCGATCCAGCCGCTGAGCAGACTGTCGTACTGACCCTGTGCGAGGCGGGCCTCGATGACCGGCCACTCCTGCTGCACGATTTTGAGCTTGATGCCGATCTTGGCCAGATCGCTTCGCATAAGCTGGGCGGTCTTGAGGGCATCCGGGTTGTAGGCGCGCGAGCCCGGCTGCACCAGCACCTGCATCTCGAAGCCTTGTGCCAGTCCCGCCTCCTTGAGCAGCTGGCGCGCCCGCTTGAGATCCGGCTGGCGCATCGGCAGGGAGGGGTTGTAACCCCAGGAGAGCGGCGGCAGCAGGCTGTTGGCGGGCTGGCCCGTCTCGAAATAGACCGCCTGCAGCAGGTTGTCGATGTTGATGGCGCTGGCGATGGCCTGGCGCACCAGCACCTTGTTGAACGGTGCCTTGCGGGTGTTGAGGGCGAGGAAGGCGACGTTCATGCCGGACTGCACCGCCAGGCTGAGGTCGGGATCCTTGTCGATCACCGACAGCTGGCTGGCGGAGGGGGTACTCATCACGTCGCACTCGCCGGTCAGCAGCTTGGCCAGCCGCTTGGAGGATTTGGGGGTGATGTCGTAGATGAGCTGCTCAATCTTGGCCTCGCCGCCCCAGTAACCGGGGTGGCGCAGATAGCGCACGTATTCGTTGTGGCGATACTCCTTGAAGCTGAACGGCCCTGTGCCCACCGGGCGGCTGTCGATGAGTCCCGGGGTGCCGGCCTTTTGCAACTGCTCTGCATACTCGGCGGAGAGCACGATGGCGTAGTCGCTGGCCAGGGTGGCGAGGAAGGAGGCATCCGGCCGGTTGAGCTCGAACACGACGTTATCGGCCCCCTTCCGGTAGACCCGCTTGATCAGCTGATCCAGCCCCAGGCTGTAGAAGTAGGGGTACTCGCCGCCGGACACCTCGTGATAGGGGTGCAGCTTGTTGAGCAGCCGCTGCCAGGTGAACACCACGTCGTCGGCGTTGAGGGGGCGGGAGGGGTTGAACCAGGGCGTGTGGTGAAAGGTCACCCCCTGGCGCAGGGTCAGGGTATAGGAGAGGCCATCCTCGCTCACCTGCCAGCGGGTGGCGAGTCCGCCTTCGAGCGCCAGGGTGTTGGGATTCACCTCCAGCAGGCGGTCATAGAGGGGGCGCGAGCTGGCATCCAGGGTCACCCCCGAGTTGGATACCTGGGGATTGAAGGTCTGGGGCGAGCCTTCCGCACAATAGATGAGTCCCGTCCTGGACGCGTCATCCTGTTTGTGACAACCGGTGAGCAGCACCAGCACACCAAGCAGCAGGGGTTTGAGCATTCTCATTGTCGAACCATGTTTTTATACGAAGTTGCTGGCGATGGGGCCGGCAAGGGGTGGAAGCCGCTCTGGCACGGGCTGCCCGGGTTATTACTCCACATCGTTGTCACTGTCCAGCAGCTGGTATTTGCGCAGCATACCGCGGAACTGGTGATAGCTCAGGGCCAGCAGTTGGGCGGCTTTGCGCTGATTATACTGGGATTGCTGCAGCGCTTGCTTGAGTAAATTAATCTCGTAGCCCGCCACCGCCTGTTTGAGGTCCAGCGGCAGGGCGGCAGCGGCCGCAAGGGGCGCCGGTTGCGCCTCGCTTGGCTGCGCCACGGCGGTGTCGGTGCGAGCCAAGGGCCGCCAGGGGGAATCGAACGGGTTGAGCACCAGCTCGGCCAGCGGCAACTGGGGGTTGCCCTGGCGGTAGATGCTGCGCTCCACCACGTTTTTGAGCTCCCGCACGTTGCCTGGCCAGGGGTAGTCCAGCAGCAGCTGGGTCGCCTTGCGCGAGAAGCCGGCAAACAGCGGATAGCCGAGCTCCCGGGTCATGCCGTGGGCGAAGTGCTCCGCCAGCATCAGAATATCGTCGCGCCGCTCCCGCAGGGGGGGCAGGGTGATGACGTCGAAAGCGAGCCGGTCGAGCAGGTCGTGGCGAAATTGCCCCTTGTCGGCCAGCGCCGGCAGATCCTCGTTGGTGGCGCACACCAGCCGCACATCCACCTTGAGTGCCTTGGCGCCGCCCACCCGCTCGAACTCGCCGTATTCGATGACCCGCAGCAGTTTCTCCTGCACCCGGGCGCTGGTGGTGGCCAGCTCGTCAAGGAAGAGGGTGCCGCCGTCGGCCCGCTCGAAGCGGCCCTGGTGACGTTTGGCGGCGCCGGTGAAGGAGCCCGCCTCGTGGCCGAACAGCTCGGTCTCCAGCAGGCTCTCGCTCAGGGTGGCGCAGTTGACGGTGACAAAGCTTTGATCCCAGCGCGCCGAGAGATAATGTAGGCGGTGGGCGATCAGCTCCTTGCCGGTACCCCGTTCGCCGATGATCAGCACGGGCTTGCGCAGCGGCGCCAGGCGGGAGGCCTGCTCAATGATCTCGAGAAATGCGTTGGATTCCCCCAACAGGCTTTCCGTGGCCGTGGTCATAGTCATCCCCGTGAGTCGATGAAAGCTGGTCAATCTTACCAAAAATTGGTGATTCTAATCATTACTTGTGTGGTGCCTCTTGAAATGTGATCGAGCAGCCCCATATAAATCAACAAGTTAAATTCTGTTCCAGATTGGCACACAAGTTGCCATTGTCAATGGAGAAACAACGTATGCCAACCACAGGAGTACAATCATGAGTATTTTTTCCCGCCTGGCCGACATCATCAATTCCAACCTGACGGCCCTGCTCGACAAGGCAGAAGATCCCCAGAAGATGGTGCGCCTGATCATCCAGGAGATGGAAGACGAATTGGTGAAGGAGCGATCCAACCTGGCCCGCTTCCTCGCCAACCAGAAAGAGATCGGCCGCCAGGTCGCCCGCCATCAGGAGCGGGTCGCCGAGTGGCAGGGCAAGGCCGAGCTGGCCCTGAGCAAGGAGCGGGAAGACCTGGCCCGCGCTGCGCTTATCGAGAAGAAGAAGCAGGCCGAGCTGGCCGACTCCCTCTTGCGTGAGCAGCAGGCGGTGGACAGCGGCATCGAGAAGCTGGGGGAGGAGATCCGTCAGCTGGAAGCCAAGCTGGAAGATGCCCGTGCCCGCCAGAAGGCGATGGCCATTCGCACCGAAGCGGCCAGCAGCCGTCTCAATGTGCAGAGCCAGGTGGCCCGTGGCGACAGCCAGGCGGTGGTGAGCAAGTTCGAACGCATGGAGCGCCGCATCGACGAGATGGAGGCCCGCGCCGATCTGGGGCAGTCCGACAAGGCGCTGGCCCAGCAGTTTGCCGAGCTGGAAGCCGACGATCAGATAAGCAAAGAGCTGGAAGCCATGCGCCAGAAGCTGGGCCAGAGCGACACCACGCCGAAACAGGGAGAGTAACAGATGGAAGATCTGCTGGGTGTGTTGATGGTTCCCATGGTGGTCTTCATGGTAGTGGTGGCCCCCATCTGGCTGGTGCTGCACTACCGCGCCAAGGGGCGCATTGGCGCCGGTCTTGCCGATGGCGAGCGTGAACAGCTGCAGGGCTTGCTGGTGCGTGCCGAGAAGATGCAGGAGCGGGTCGGCGCCCTGGAGTCGATTCTGGATGCCGAGGTTCCTGGTTGGAGAAACAAGGTATGACACAGTGGAGCAAAGAGGGGCGCAACCTCTATCGTGACCCCCAGCGCGGCAAGATAGCCGGGGTCTGTGCCGGTCTGGCAGAGTACTTCGGGGTGGAGACCTGGATCGTGCGGTTGCTGGCCATCAGCGGCCTCATCTTCGCCGGTTTCATCACCTTCACCGCCTACGTCGCTGCCTGGTTTCTGCTCGACAAGAAGCCGGTCACCCTGTACGCCCAGGAGGATGCCGACTTTGCCGAGGTGCGGATGAAGGCGCGCAGTTGGCAGGCAGGTGTCACGCCTCATCAGGCCCTTGCCCGCATCGGCCAGGAGCTGGATGCGCTGGAGCCCAGGGTGCAGCGCATCGAGAAGCTGGTGACCTCTAAGGAGTTCACCCTGCAGCGGGAGTTTCGCAACTTGTAAAGCCTGAGCGGTACGATGGTCCCGCCGGCCTGGATTTGCCTCTGATGACAGGGGAGGCGGGCGGGGATCATGACGAGGGTGGTGCTGCCTGCCACCCGCTTCGCCGGGCAGCTACGGGAGAACAGAACAAGCCTTGATACTCAATAAACTGGAACAGCAATTCAATCGCCTGCAGCACAAGGCAAGCGACGTGGTGAACCGGGTCCGG
Source organism: Aeromonas sp. S15(2024) (assembly GCF_041402265.1). Lineage (NCBI taxonomy): Bacteria > Pseudomonadati > Pseudomonadota > Gammaproteobacteria > Aeromonadales > Aeromonadaceae > Aeromonas > Aeromonas sp. S15(2024). Next base: position 34,455 of record NZ_JBGLQY010000008.1, read on the forward strand.
GATCGCCACATCCGGCTGGCAGTCACCGGCCTCTCTCGCAGCGGCAAGACCGCCTTCATCACGGCGCTGGTCAACCAGCTGGAACACGCGCCCATCGACGGCCGGCTGCCCCTGTGGGATGCCCTGCGCCAGGGGCGCATCCTCGGTGCTCGCCGGGTACCCCAGCAAAATGCCCACATTCCCACCTTCCCCTACGAGCGCGGCCTCGACTCTCTGTTTGGCGATCCGCCGGCCTGGCCGGAGCCGACCCGCGGGGTGGCCGAGGTGCGCCTGGAAATCCGCTATCGCACCCGTCATCCGCTGCGCAAGCACCTGGGGGAGATCTCCACCCTCTACGTGGATCTGGTGGACTACCCCGGGGAGTGGCTGCTCGACCTGCCGCTGCTTGAGATGAGCTACGAGCAGTGGAGCGAGCAGGTGCGCGAGCAGCTGCGCCGCCCCGAGCTGCAGACCCTGGCCGCCGGCTGGCTGGCACCCGCATGGCAGGCGGAGCAGGGCTTCGAGGCGCGGCCGGTGGCCCAGCTCGCCGAGCGCTACACCGATTATCTGCACGCCTGCAAGCGTGAGCTGGGGCTGCACCTGATCCAGCCCGGCCGCTTCGTGCTGCCGGGGGAGTATGCCGGTGCCCCCATGCTGCAGTTTGTGCCCTGGGTGTGGGACAAACCTGCCGGCGAGCCCGCCGAGGGGACCCTCTACGCCACCCTCAAGCAGCGCTTCGAGCAGTACAAGCAGCATCTGGTGCAGGGTTTTTATGAGCAGCACTTCGCCGGTTTCGATCGCCAGATCGTGCTGGTGGATTGCCTGCAGCCCCTAAATGCCGGGGCGGCCAGCTTTGGCGACATGCAGCAGGCCATCGCCCGCATCATGGAGAGCTTTGCCTACGGCAAGAGCAACTGGTGGCGGCGGCTCTTCTCACCGCGCATCGACAAGCTGCTGTTCGTGGCGAGCAAGGCCGATCACGTCACCCCGGAGCAGCACGGCTCCATGGTCTCCCTGCTGCAGCACCTGGTGCGCAGCGGCCGCGGCCAGGCCCGTTTTGAGGGGATTGCCACCGAGTGTCTGGCGCTGGCCGCCATCAAGGCGACCGAGGTGGGCAAGGGGGTGGCCGATGGCCGCGAGTTCCCCGCCATCCGTGGCACCAGCCTCTCGGGTGAGCCGCTGTTGCTGTTTCCGGGTGAGGTGCCATCCCATATCCCCCCTGCGCAGTGGTGGAACAAGCAGGGCTTTGATTTTCAGGCTTTTCGCCCGCTGCCCATGAGCGCCCATCAGGCGCTGCCCCATATCCGGCTCGATGCGGCGCTGGAGTTTCTGCTCGGGGATCACCTCGAATAAGGGTGTGCGGCCCGGGTTTGTTGCCTGCGCCGCACCCAGAAGACGGTTTTCAGGAGAAGCGATGAACGATCAGACAAAAGCGCAGCCGCCGCTGCAAGGCAAGGTGATCCTGGAGCCCACCTTGACGACAACTGACGACCAGCGAGCGCCGGCACCCGCCCAGCGACTGGAGGAGGCGAGCTTCGAGCGCCTCGATGAGTTGGAAGAGCTCACCGAGGTGGAGAGTGCCCTCGTCATCAAGCCGCGCCGCCGTCATCGGCTGCTGGCCTGGGGGCTGGGGGCGGTCGGCCTGCTCTCTCTGGGCCAGTACGGCGCCTTTCTCTACGATCAGTTTCTCACCACCCCGCTCTGGGGCGGCGCCTGGCTGGCGGCCTCGGCACTGGTGGCGGCGGGCACCATCAGGGTGGTGGGGCGCGAGTGGCTGCGCCTGCGCACCCTCAAGCGGCGCCAGGATGTGCGCTCGCGGGCCGAGGATCTGCTGGCTCATCAGGGGGTCGGCCAGGGTCAGGGGTTTTGCGAAGGGCTGGCCGAGCGCAGCGGCGACAAGGGGCGCGAGGGGTATCAAACCTGGCTCGCCCAGCTCGACGAGAGCCACAACGATCGGGAGGTGTTGACCCTCTACAGCCAGCTGGTGCTCGGTGAGCGCGACAAGCTGGCCCAGGCGCGGGTGGCCAAATGGTCGGGGGAGGCCGCCGTGCTGGTGGCCCTGAGCCCGCTCGCCACCGTCGACATGATGCTGATGCTGTGGCGCAACCTGCGGATGATCGAGGACATCGCCGACGTCTACGCCATCGAGCTCGGCTACTGGAGCCGCATTCGCCTCATCCGTCAGGTGTTTCGCAACATGCTCTACGCCGGCGCCACCGAGCTGGTGACCGAGGTGGGGATGGATTTGCTGGGGGCCGAGCTCACCGCCAAGCTCTCCGCCCGCGCCGCGCAAGGGGTGGGGGCCGGGCTGCTCACTGCCCGGCTCGGCCTGCGCACCATAGAGGCGTGCCGCCCGCTGCCCTGGTGTGCGGACGAGAAACCCAGGCTCGGTGAGCTGCGCAAGCGGCTGATCGGTCAGCTGGCGGGCTACCTCAACAAGGGGTGAGCACCAGGCCAGGGGCTCGATTGTGGTTGTCACAAATTATTTACAATTGTCCACGGCAGCCGACCCCTGGGTCGGCTGCTTTTTTGGGAGGCAAACCGTTACAGTGATCTCATCGCGCAATGGCGCCACACCGCCCGGATGGCGGGTTGCAACCCAGAGGATGGAGTCACCCATGGCAAGTCTCTACACCGCCCACCAGCCGGACGAAGCGGGCACGATCCACTACTCGGACGAGGAGCACGGCACCTGGCAGATCCTGATCGCACGCCAGTTGGCGGCGCTCGAAGGCAAGGCCTGTGACGAGTACCAGGCCGGGCTGGCGCGGCTCGACCTGCCCCGGGATCGGATCCCCCAGCTGGCCCAGATCAACGCCGTGCTGCAACCGGCCACTGGCTGGTCGGTGGCGGCGGTGCCGGCGCTCATCTCCTTTGACCGCTTCTTTGCCCTGCTGGCCAACCGCCAGTTTCCGGTGGCCACCTTCATTCGCCGCCGGGACGAGCTCGACTACCTGCAGGAGCCCGACATTTTTCACGAGATCTTCGGCCATTGCGCCATGCTGACCAACCCCGCCTTCGCCCACTTCACCCATGTCTATGGTCAGCTCGGCCAGCGGGCCGGCAAGGAGGAGCGGGTCTTTCTGGCGCGGCTCTACTGGTTCACTGTGGAGTTTGGCCTGCTGGCCACGCCGGAGGGGCTTCGCATCTACGGTGGCGGCATTCTCTCCTCCATCGGTGAGACCGCCTATGCCCTCGGCAGTCAACCTGTGTTGCAACCCTTTGATCCCATCGAGGTGCTGCGCACCCCGTATCGCATCGACATCATGCAGCCCACCTATTTCGTGCTGCCTGAGCTTGATGAGCTCTATCGTCTGGCGGAGCAGGACATCATGGCCATGGTGGCCGAGGCGCGCCGTCTGGGGCTGCGTCCCCCCCGTTTTGCACCGGCCGGCGGCAAGCAGGCGAGCTGAGTCGCCCGCCGGTGTTGATCACCCCTTTTCATCGATACACAAGGAGAATCCCATGTCCGAACTGGCCAGCCAGCAGTGTGAAGCGTGCCGCGCCGATGCCCCCAAGGTGAGCGAGCAGGAGCTGAGCGAACTGATGCGCCTCATCCCCGACTGGCAGCCGCTGGTGGTAAAGGGTGAGCTGCAGCTGCGGCGCGAATTCACCTTCCGCAACTTCAAGGAGGCGCTCGCCTTCACCAACCGGCTGGGCGAGCTGGCGGAGGCGGAGTTTCATCATCCGGCAATCCTGACCGAATGGGGGAAGGTGACCGTCAGCTGGTGGACCCACAAAATTGGCGGATTACACCGCAACGACTTCATCATGGCGGCGCGTACGGATGAGCTGCTGAAGTGAAGACGCCCTCACTCACCGAGTGGGCGAGATGGTGACCGCCAGCTGGTGGCCCCGCAAGATAGGTGGCTTGCACCGCAACGACTTCATCATGGCGGCGCGCACGGATGAGCTGCTGAAGTGAAGAGGCCATTACTCATCGACAAGTTGCTCAAATAAACGCCTGTAGATGACGCGGGCCTGCCCGGTGAAAACGGGGCGGGCCCGCATTTTTATGGGCTGGCGCTCGCACTGGCGGGATCGAGTCTGTATTATCCGGTCATTCATAGAGTTAGCTAGGAAGTGTGTCCCGAATGCGTCTTGAAGTCAGCTGTGAAGACCGCCTGGGCTTGACCCGGGAACTGCTCGACCGCCTGGTGGAGCACAACATCGATCTGCGCGGCATCGAAATCGATACCTCAGGCATCATCTATCTCAACTTTCCCGAGCTGGAGTTTCGTGATTTCCAGCACCTGATGCCGGAGATCCGCCGCATTCCCGGCGTCTATGACGTCAAGACCATCCCCTACATGCCCTCCGAGCGGGAGCACCACGAGATTGAGGCGCTGCTCAAGGCGCTGCCGGATCTGGTCTTCTCCCTCGATGCCAAGGGCAAGGTGACCCAGGCCAACCAGTCCGCCCTCACCACCCTGGCTCTGCCGGTGGAGGAGGTGCGCGGCGTGGCGCTCGGCTCCCTGGTCAAGGGCTTCTCCTTCAGCCGCTGGCTGGAGGCGAGCGAGATCCGCCCGCAGACCTGCAAGCTCAGCATCGGCGGCGAGGAGTATCTGGCGGATCTGATGCCGCTGTTCGTGGCCGAGGAGAAGGGCAAGCAGGCCCTGGCCGGCGCCGTGGTGGTGCTCAAGTCCGCCCGCCGGGTCGGCATGCACTTCAGCGCGCTCCACGCGGTGGAAGTGGGGGGCTTTGAGCACCTGCAGGCCGAGAGCCAGAAGATGAAACAGGTGCTGGCTCAGGCGAGCAAGCTGGCAATGCAGGATGCGCCGCTGCTCATCGTCGGCGAGACCGGCACCGGCAAGGAGCTGCTGGCCCGCGCCTGCCACGGTGCCAGCCTGCGCTCCAGCCACCCCTTCATGGCGCTCAACTGTGCGGCCATGCCGGACAACGTGGCCGAGAGCGAGCTGTTCGGCTATGCCCCCGGCGCCTTTGGCAACAACACCGAGGGCAAGCGCGGGGTACTGGAGCTGGCGAGCGGCGGCACCCTGATGCTGGACGAGATCGGCGACATGTCGCCCCATCTGCAGACCAAGTTCCTGCGGGTGCTGCAGGACGGCGTGTTTCGCCGGGTTGGCGACGAGCAGGAGGTGAAGGTCAACGTGCGCTTCATCTGCACCACCCAGAAGCAGCTGCTGGATCTGGTGCACGAGGGCAAGTTCCGGGAAGATCTCTACTACCGCCTCAACGTGCTGAGTCTGGCGCTGCCGCCGCTGCGCGAGCGCAAGGCGGACATCATGGCGCTGGCCCAGCAGTTCGTCTCCCGTTTTGCCAGCGAACTGCAACGTCCGCGCCCGCGCTTTACCCGCAACATGGCCGAGTACCTGACCGCCTATCGCTGGCCCGGCAACGTGCGCCAGCTGCGCAACTGCCTCTATCGTGCCATGACCTTGCTGGAAGGGGACGAGATCGGACCGGAGCACGTGGACTTGCCGGTGGCGGCCGATGCCATGCCGCTCATCGACGAGTGGTTCGAAGGGGGGCTGGACGAGGCGGTGAAACGCTTCGAGAGCCGGCTGCTGGAGCGGCTCTACCCGGCGTTCCCCTCCACCCGTCAGCTGGCCAAACGGCTGGGGGTGTCGCACACCGCCATCGCCAACAAACTGCGGGAATACGGGATCAGCAAGAAGTAACCCCATGAATGTAACTTATCGCAGGGCTCACGCCGGGGTGGGCCCTTTTCATTATTGTGACGCCAGCCCGGCCAACCCCTTGCTCTGCGGGCTGCGCCTTGTCATGCTGCTGACAAGTTCCATACTATCTCCTGCCGGCTCACCCCCTTCGGGCCTGTGCCCTGTGTGGTTGCTGAGGCGGGTGTAAGCGCAGGCATGATGCACACTTTTTCACTGTTCAGGATCCTGGTCTGGCTGGCGCCCCTGTTTTGCTCGCTGGCCCTCTCCGGCGAGTCGCCCCCGCTCACCGCGGCCGAGCTGCGGTCCGAGCAGGTACGCCAGACCGTGCTCGACATTCTCAGCTATACCCGCTGGCCGAATGAACCGAGCGAGCTGCGCCTGTGCGTGGCGGCGCCGACGGAATACGCCACCGCGCTCTTTTCCATCAAGCAGCAGGCCAACGGCCGGCCGGTCAGCGTCCATCGCTACGAAATCGATGACGAGGCGATCGGCCCCCAGTGCGACGTGCTCTATCTGGGGGTGCTCTCCTCCGAGCGGCGCTTGCCGCTGTTCGAGCGGCTGCGTGGCTACCCCATCCTCAGCATCAGCGAATCCAGCTCGGAGTGCGTGGCCGACGCCGTCTTCTGCCTGCAGATCGGCAAGGAGCGGATCCGGTTCAGGGTCAATCTGGATGCCCTGGCCAGGAGCGGAGTGCGGGTCCATCCGGCGGTGCTCAAACTGGCCAAGGCCGATGAGGGGGGGTCATGATAGGTCTGTTCCGCCCCCCTTCCCAGCGCCTCACCTTGCGACAGAGTCTGGGACGCACCCATCTGGTGACGTCCCTGACCGCGGTCTGCATGGCCGGTCTGCTGCTGACCGGCATCGCCCTGCTGGCGCTGCGGCTCTATGCGGATCACAATCTGGAGCTGGTCGCCCGCGCCATCGGCTATACCAGCGAAGCGGCCGTGGTGTTCCACGACGAGGAGGCGGCCCGGGAGGCGCTGGAGGCCATCCTCACGCACGAAGACGTGGCGCAGGCCAGCATCTATCTGCCGAGCGGCCAGCTGCTGGCGAGCTGGAGCCGGGCCATGAGCACCCCCTGGTCCGGCCTTGAGCAGTATCTGGCGCGGATCATCCTGCCGGGGCCGGTGGATCAGCCCATGATGCGGGGGGGCATGGAGATCGCCCACATCCACCTGGTGGGGCACGGCCAGTATCTGTTGTTGTTCCTGCTGCAAACCCTGCTGGCCATGCTGCTCTGCCTGGTGCTCAGCACCCTGGGGGCCCTCTATGTGGCGCACCGGATGCAACACTCCCTCACGGCGCCGCTCAAGGAGCTGGCCCAAGTGGCCCACAGCGTGAGCCGCCAGCGGATCCTCGCCATGCGGGTGCCGGAAGCCAACATCGCCGAGCTGCACGAGCTGGGTCAGGATTTCAACTCCCTGCTCGACGAACTGGAGGCCTGGCAGGCCCACCAGCGGCGGGAGAATGCCAGCCTGCTGCACCAGGCCACCCACGATGCCTTGACCGGCTTGCCCAATCGTGCTCTGTTTGAGGCTCGTCTGGATCAGGCGGTCACCACGGGCCGGCTGCATGACGAGCGCTTCGCGCTGCTCTACCTCGATTGTGATCGCTTCAAGCAGATCAACGACACCCTGGGCCATGCCGCCGGGGATGACGTGCTGATCGCGCTGGCCAGACGGGTACAACATCAGCTGCGGCCGATGGATCTGGTATGCCGTCTGGGGGGCGACGAGTTTGCCATCCTGCTCACCCCCCTCTCCCTGGTGGAGGAGGCGGAGGATGTGGTTGCCCGCATCCAGCAGGCCATGGCGGACCCCGTGGTACTGGGGGACGGCAGCCAGCTGGTGGCGGCCGTCAGCATTGGCGTCGCGCTGTATCCGGATCAGGGGCAGAGTGCCGCCGATCTGCTGCAGCAGGCGGACCATGCCATGTACCAAGCCAAACGGCTGCGTCGGGAGCTTGCACTCCATGAGCAGCTGGAATTTGATGTCTCTGCTGAGGAAAAATAACAATGAAGATCCATGTCCTGATGAAAACCGGCTTGATCGGTCTGCTGTTGAGCGTGCTGATGGGTTGCCAGAGTGCTCCCCACGGCCTCACGGCAGAGCAGATCGCCGTACTCAAGGAACAAGGCTTTCGCCTGACCGACGAGGGTTGGACTCTGGACTTCTCCAACCGTGTGCTGTTTGCCAACAACGCGGATGCCCTGACCCCCAAGACGCGCGTCGTGGTGGAAAAACTGGGGACGACGCTGCTGGAAGTGGGCTTGAACCGGGCGCGGATCGATGGTCATACCGACTCCAACGGGGCGGCGGACTACAACGATCAGCTCTCCTACAAGCGGGCGCAGTCGGTGGCCGACGTGCTGGTTTCGGTCGGCATGCCGCAGGCCAACCTGGACATCCGGGGCCGTGGCGAGCGCGATCCGATAGCCGACAACAAGACGGCTGCCGGTCGGGCCGAGAACCGCCGCGTGGCGATTGTCATCAGCAATGAATGACACGGTTGTGTAGATACAAAAAGAGCGCCATCAGGCGCTCTTTTTTGTGGCTCGCCGTTATTGCTGCTTGAGCTTCTCGCGGTCGTGATGACTGCGCAGGCGGATGTTGATCATCTCCACCGTCAGCGAGAAGGCCATGGCGAAGTAGATGTAGCCCTTCGGAATGTGCAGGTCCATCCCCTCGGCCATCAGTGCAAAGCCCACCAGGGTGAGGAAGGAGAGGGCCAGCATCTTGATGGTGGGGTGGTTGTCGACGAAGTCGCCGATGGCCTTGGCGGCGAACATCATGATGAAGACGGCGATCATGATGGCCAGCACCATGACCGGCACGTGATCCGCCATGCCCACCGCCGTGATGACCGAGTCCAGGCTGAAGACGATGTCGAGGATGGCGATCTGGATCAGGGTGCTGATGAAACCGGAAGCGGCCGTGCTCACGCTCTCGGGCTCGGCGGCCCCCTCCAGGGTAGCGTGGATCTCGTGGGCACTCTTGCCGATGAGGAACAGGCCCCCCAGCAACAGGATGAGATCGCGGCCCGAGATGGCCTCGCCCAGCACGGTGAACAGCGGCTCGGTGAGGCGCATCACCCAGGCCAAGGAGAGCAGCAGCAGGATGCGGGTGCCCATGGCAAGCGCCAGCCCCAGGATCCGCGCCTTCTGGCGCTGGGCTTCCGGCAGACGGCCGACCAGGATGGAGATGAAGATGATGTTGTCGATGCCGAGCACGATCTCGAGCAGGGTCAGGGTGGCGAGCGCGACCCAGGCAGAGGGGTCCAGAACCCATTCCAGCATGATGAAACCTTGGTTGAAAAAAGTGAAGCAGCGCATTTTAGCAGGGGAGTCACGGCTTGTCCCTGCGCCTTGAAAAGATAAAATGGCGGGCGTCTGCAGGGAGGAAATCATGTTTCGTTTAGGACTCATCATCAATCCGGTCGCCGGCATCGGCGGCGCGGTCGGTCTCAAGGGCAGTGACGGCATGGTGGCCGAGGCGCTGGCCCGTGGCGCCGTGCCCAAGGCTTGCGAGCGGGCTCGTCAGGCGCTGCTGCCACTGTGTGAACTGGCGGAGCGTTTCGAGCTGCTGACGGTGGCAGGGGAGATGGGAGCCGGGCTTGCCGGCGAGCTCGGTCTGCCCTGTCGCATCGTCTACCAGCCCGCCACTGTGCCCACCACGGCGGCCGATACCCGCGCGGCGGCGCTGGCGCTGCGCGAGGCCGGCGTCGATCTGCTGCTGTTTGCCGGCGGTGACGGCACGGCGCGCGACATCTGTGCGGCGGTGGGGGAGTCGTGCCATGTGCTGGGGATCCCGGCCGGCTGCAAGATCCACTCAGGGGTGTACGGGGTGACCCCCGCCGCCAGCGGCCGGGTGGCGGCCAGGATGATCGCAGGCGAACTGCTGAGTCTGGTGGATGCCGAGGTGATGGACATCGACGAGGAGGCGTTTCGCGCCGGCAAGGTGCGTGCCCGCCACTATGGCCAGCTGCAGGTGCCCGGCGATCTGCGCTACGTGCAGGCGGTCAAGCAGGGGGGACGGGAGTCCGAAGAGCTGGTGCTGGCGGACATCGCCGCCGGTGTGGTCGAGCAGATGGAGCCCGATACCCTCTATCTGATGGGCTCCGGCAGCACGGTGGCGGCCTGCATGACAGAGCTGGGTCTGGAAAATACCCTGCTCGGTGTGGATCTGGTGGAAAATGGCCAGCTTATCGGGCAGGATCTCTGCGCCGCCGAGATCCTGACCCGGATCCGCGGTCGTCGCTGCCAGCTGATCATCACCCTGATCGGCGGTCAGGGACATCTGTTCGGGCGCGGAAATCAGCAACTGAGTCCAGAGGTGATCCGGGCCGTCGGGCGGGACCAGATCCAGGTCCTGGCCACCAAAGCCAAGCTGGCAGCCCTCGCTGGCCGTCCGCTGCTGGTGGATACCGATGATCCGGCGCTGAACCGGTCGTTAAGTGGTTATCTGCGGATCACCACGGGATACAAGGATCAGGTCATCTACCCGGTGGCCAACCCGGAATAGGACATCAAGGATGCGGCTGGCCTGGCGCCAGAGAGCCGCGATCAACCGGATCGCGGTTCCACTCCCCCGAATTATTTTGCCGGCAATCCCGGAAAATGAGGCTGCGTTAAATGACGATTCATGAATTTGAGCACAAGTTGTTGGGACTGATAGACAGCATGGTGGCCACGGCGACCGATGACGAGCTGTTTGCCGGGGGCTACCTGCGCGGCCACATCTCGCTGGCGGTGGCGCGGGCCGAGCTGGAAGGCAAGACCCTGGTGCGGGATGTAAAGAGCTATGTGCTGCGCAGCCTGAACGAGGCCATTTTGCAGGGTGAACTCTCGGAAGAGGATGAGAAGCTGGTGCAGGCGATGTGGATTCGTTTGCAACAACAGGCAGAAGCTTGATCGGTTACACAGTTCAAACAGAAGTTTAAGTTTATTCTTCCCTGAGGTTAGTGAAAGGTTAATAATAAGTTTCGCCTTTTGTTTCAGGGATTAAACTATGGCTTCCTCCTCGCGTATTGCCAATAAACTGCCGCTCGAAATGCTCTATCACTGGGAGCGGCAGTCTCCTGACAGAGTCTATCTGCGTCAAACCATCAACCGAGAATACGTGGACTTCACCTGGGGCGAAGTGGCCGACGAGGCCCGCCGCATGGTGACGGCACTGCGTCAACTGGGGCTGGTGGCCGGCGACAAGGTGGCACTGCTTTCCAAGAACTGCGCCCAGTGGTTCATCGCCGATCTCGCCATGCAGATGGGGCAGTACGTGAGCGTGCCCATCTACCCCACCGCCAACGTCGACACCATCGAATACGTGCTGCGCCACAGCGAGGCCAAGGCCATTTTCGTCGGCAAGCTCGATGACTGGAAGAGCCAGGAGGCGGGGGTGCCTGCCGATCTGCTGCGCATCGCCTTTCCCTATGACACCATGCCGGCGGCCCACCAGTGGGACGAACTGCTGGATCGCCACGAGCCGATCCCGGACAGCCCGGTGCAGGCGCCGGACGCCCTGCTGAGCCTGGTCTACACCTCCGGCAGCACCGGCAAGCCGAAAGGGGCCATGCTGAGCGTCGAACGTTACGCCTGGTCGTGCGAGAAGCTGGTGGAGACCGTGGGCCTGACCCAGTCCGACCGCGGTTTCTCCTATCTGCCGCTCGCCCACATCACAGAGCGGGTCTACATCTACGGCGGCAGCCTCTACGGCGGCGCCACCATCGCCTTCCCCGAGTCCCTCGATACCTTCATCGAGGACGTCAAACGCTGCCGTCCCACCGTGTTCATCTCGGTGCCGCGGCTGTGGGCCATGTTCCGTATCAAGATCCTCGAGAAGCTGCCCCAGCAGAAGCTGGCGCTGCTGCTCAAGATCCCCTTCGTCTCGGGCCTCATCAAGCGCAAGCTGCAAAAGGGGTTGGGGCTGGATCAGGCGCGGGTGCTTGGCTGCGGCTCGGCGCCGGTGTCGCCGGCCCTGCTTGAGTGGTATCTGAGCATCGGCCTTCAGGTGACCGAAGCCTGGGGCATGACCGAAAACCACGCCTACTCCACCATCAACTACCCGTTTAGGGCCGACAAGATAGGCACGGTCGGCAAGGCGGGGATCGGGGTCAACATCAAGATCTCAGACGAGGGGGAGATCCTCTGTCGCTGCGAGGGCATGATGCTGGGCTACTACAAGGATCCCGAGCACAGCCGCGAGGCCATCGATGAAGAGGGCTGGCTGCACACCGGCGACATGGGCAAGCTGGATCGGGAGGGCTACCTCACCATCACCGGCCGCATGAAGGACGTGTTCAAGACAGCCAAGGGCAAGTATGTGGCGCCGGTGCCCATCGAGGGGCTGCTGGGCCAGGAGCCCATCATCGAGCAGCTGTGCGTGATTGGTTACGGCATGCCGCAGCCGGTGGCGCTGGTACAGCTGGCTGAACACGCCATGAAGGGGGATCGCAGTCAGGTCAATGCCCAGCTGGAGGCGGCTCGCAACCGGGTCAACGAACAGCTGGAGTCCCATGCCAAAATTCGTGGCATCCTGGTGGTGAAGAGCCCCTGGAACATCGAGAACGGGGTGCTGACGCCCACCATGAAGATCCGCCGCCACCTGCTGGAGCAGAAGTACGCGAACCTGGGGGACGCCTGGTCCTCCTCCCAGAGCATCGTCTGGGAGTCCTGACGGGGAGCAGCTGATCACCACAAAACAACAAGGGGAGCCACTGGCTCCCCTTGTTGTTTCAGGCCATGGCCGATCAGACCGCCTGATACTCCAGTTCGACCGAACCGAGCGCCTTGAGGGTGGCGCGGGCGGAGTCCTGCTGGCTGATCTGGCCATCCTTGCTCTCCAGCAGCACGGCGCGGCGGATGGTGGCGAGATCCTCGCCGCCCAGCACCGCATGGGCGCAGGCCATCTGCATCGGCGGCAGGCTGGGATTGAAGGCGGCGTTCTCGGCGTAGCGGCCGCAGAAGATGCGCCCGTCGGCGAACTGCAGTGCCACTGCGGCATAACCCTGGCTGTAGGGGGCATAGCTCTGGCGGGCGGCGGCCAGCGCGGCCTGCCACAGCGGATCCTCGCTCTCAAACTGGAGCTCGTCGTGGGACTGCGGGCTCATCAGGGCGTCCGTGATGTCCAGATCCGCCGGGCCGAACGAGTGGGGCAGGAAGGATTGCAGCGCACTCAAGTCGTCAGGCAGGGAGACCTTGAGGATCTTGGCGGTGCTCAGCTCGTTCATGAACTGGCGGCAGTGACCGCAGGGGGTGTAGTTGACGGTGATCTCGGAGATGCCGGTCTCGCCGCCCAGCCAGGCGTTGGAGATGGCGGACTGCTCGGCATGCACCGAGTGGAACAGTCCCTGGCCGGCGAACTCCATGTTGGCGCCGAAATACCAGTTGCCGCTCAGGCCGCAGGCGATGGCGCCGACGAAGAACTTGGAGATGGGGGCCACCGAGCAGGCGGCGGCCAGCGGCAGCAGGGCCAGGCGCAGGGCGCGATCGTCAAGACCGGTAGCGGCTTTCAGTGTCGCGACCTGATCGGCGGTGAAGCGGGCCTGGAAATCATCGCCCAGCATGGGCAGCAGGGCTACCTTGAGCGGAGCGGACAGGGTATCGAGTGGCTTGGCAAAACGGGGATGCATAGTGTGTCCTCAAAGGCCAATTGGGGGGCCATTGTAGGGAGCAAGCTCGGCTAAATGTGTGAGCGTGCTCACGCCCTGACGGGCAAACGGAGGGGGATGTTAATGGAAACGTTTGTCTTGTGCAAATTGTGCGGCAGGTCGCACATCGGCGGGCCCGCAGGCCCGCCGCAGCGGAAAAGGGTGCGCTTCAGCTCAACCAGTGGTAAATGGCAAACAGCAGGGGGGCCACGGCGGCGGTGAGGATGCCGCACACCACCATGGCCAGCGAGGCAAAGGCACCCTGGGTGATGCCCTGCTCGGCGGAGGTGGCGGTGCCGATGGCGTGGGCGCAGGCCCCCATGGCCAGCCCCTGGGCTTCGGGGTCGGTGACCCGCATCAGCCTGAGCAGGGGGAAGCCGACCAGGGCGCCGACGATCCCGACTACCACCACCACGGCCGCGGCGATGGCGGGAATGCCGCCGAGGGACTGGCTGACGCTCATGGCGAGCGGCGTGGTGATGGATTTGGTGGCGAGCGAGGCCAGCAGTGCCGGATCGGCCCCCATAAAATGACCGATAACCAGGGTAGTGCAGACCGAGATCAGGACCGAGCTCAGGGTACAGAGCAGGATGGGTTTGAGCCTGGCCTGGATCTGGCGTGCCTGCTGATAGAGGGGCAGCGCCAGCGCCACCACCGCCGGCTCCAGCAGCGCCGTGATGGGGCGGGTGCCGCTCTCGTACTGCTCTAGCGGCAGATCGAACCAGAGCAGCAGGCCGATGATGACGGCGGTGGGCACCAGCACCGGGTTGATGATGGGCCAGGGCAGCTTGCGATAGAGGGCCCGGGTGGCGAAGTAGAGCGCCAGGGTCAAGGGAATGGCCAGCCAGAAGATCATCTGTTCATCCTCTGGTAGAGGCGGCCGACGGTGCCGAGGATCAGCACGATCCCGAGCACGATGCAGAGCATGATGAGGCCGAAGGATTGGCGCAGCGGCTCCAGCCAGGCCACCAGCCCGACCGCCACCGGCACGAACAAGACCCCCATGTGGCGCAGCAGCAGGCCGGCGCTGAGTTCTACCCAGTGCAGTTTCACCAGTTGCAGGGAGAGCAGCACGAACAGCAGCAGCATGCCGATGATGCTGCCGGGAAAGGCGAACGGCAGGATGGCTGCCAGGGTTTTGCCCGCCAGAAGGCAGGCGACGATGACCAGAAAGTCACGAAGGTACAGCAAGGCACGTTGCGCGATCACAGGAGCCCCATCTTGGTAACGGTGAACTAAGTAATACGCCAGTCTACCAGAGAGACAGGGTCGCGGCATTAAAACAATAACAGCTGAAATCAGTTCGTTTGAGGCTGATTTCATTGAAGATTTTCAGATAGAACCCTTTTCGAACCACAAGGAGTCGCCATGACATCTCTCTTGTCCCGCCTGCGTCAGCTGGCGGACGACCACCATCTCCCCCCTTCGTTGCTGCAAACCCGCCAGTGGGAAGGCCCCCTGTGCCGGGTGCGGCTCGACAACACCGGCAGCAGCGAGGCCCGGGTCGGGCACTGGACGCTGTTTGACGGCAAACTCGGCCTCTCGCCCGCGAGCGCCATCTACGGCGAAGGCTTCCAGATGCTGGCCCAGACCATGGGCAGCTGGCAAGCGCCGCAGCCGGTCGGCCGTTGTCCCGATGCCGGCGTCTATCGCATCACCGACGATCAGGGCTATCACACGGTGCACAACCTGCTGCTGGTGGAGCACGACAGGGGCTGGCTGCTGCTCGCCTTTGCCAGCTGCCAGCGCTTTGGCGGGGAGTTTCGGCTCTACCCCGATGGCCGGCTGCAGATCCTGATGAACGGCGAGGGGCGTGCGCTCCCGGCCGGCCAGTTCTGGCAGAGCGAGGCGCTGCTCTGCCTTGAAGGAAAAGATCGGGAGGCGCTGCTGGCCGAGCTGGCGCAGCGGATCGAGGCCGAGCATGGCTCGCTGATTGGCCAGGTCGGCGAACGCCCCAGCGGTTGGTGCTCTTGGTATCACTACTACGCGGACGTGAGCGCCGCCGACATTCGCGAGAACCTGCAGGTGCGTGCCGAGCGCTTCCCGGCGCTGCGCTACGTGCAGATTGACGACGGTTATCAGGCCAAGATGGGCGACTGGCTCACCCCGTCGGCCAAGTTCGAACAGGGGGTGGCGTCCCTGGCCGCCGAGATCAAAGGCGCCGGTTGCGAGCCGGCGCTCTGGGTGGCCCCCTTTATCGCCGAGCCCGGCTCCCAGGTGTTTCAGGATCACCCCGACTGGTTCGTGAAGGGGGATGACGGGCTGCCGCTGCCTTCCGAGCGGGTTACCTACGGCGGCTGGCGCTGTACCCCCTGGTACGTGCTGGATGGCACCCACCCCGAGGTGCAGGCTCACCTAGAGCGGGTGTTTCGCACCCTGCGCGAGCAGTGGGGCATCCACTACTTTAAGCTCGATGCCAACTTCTGGGGGGCCATCCACGGCGGTTGCTTCCATGACCCGGCCGCCACCCGGGTGGAGGCCTACCGACGCGGCATGGCCGCCATCCTGCGCGGGGCGGGTGAGGGGGCCTTCCTGCTCGGCTGCAACGCGCCCATCTGGCCAAGCCTTGGTCTGGTGCACGGTATGCGGGTGAGCGATGACGTGGAGCGCAATGGCCACCGTTTTCGCCAGATCGCTCGCGAGGCCTTCTGCCGCGCCTGGCAGAACGACCGACTGTGGGCCCTCGATCCTGACTGCATCTGCCTGCGGGATCTGCCAAGCCAGCAGGCGAGCTCTGCCGAGTACCGTTTCCATCTGGCGGCGCTGGTGGCAAGCGGCGGCATGATGCTGGCCGGGGACAGGCTGCAAGATCTCGACGGGGAACAGGCGGCGCAGCTGCGCAAGCTGCTCGAGCTCTGCGCGGCGCGGGCCCCTGGCGCCCGTTTCGAGTCGATGGACTTTGCCTGCGGCGAGGTGAGCCTACCCGAGGGCGGCACCCTGCTCTGCCTCTTCAACTGGGAGGCGCAGCCTCAGGAGTTTTTGCTGCCAGCGGGTGGCGAGGATTTTTGGGAAGAGGGGGCCGTCGGTACCGCGCTCACCCTGCAGGGGGGTGAGGGGCGGGTGATCCGCTACCGCTGAGCAGGCTGGCAATCATGATTCAGGCTCCCGTGGGAGCCTGAATTTATTGTGAAAGGAGCTGCTATAGCGGAGTCAATAACGCCACTCGAAGCCGATGGCGTAGTTGGCGGCGCCATAGCCCGGGATCTCGTTGCTGGAGAGCAGGGCCTTGAAGGTGAGCTGCGCCGTGAGCGGAATGCCGAGCCCCATGCCGAGGGCCACCTCGTCGTTGGTGTTGCCCATCATGTCGGCCCGGATCATCCGATAGAGCGACATGTCCTGGCTCATGTGCACATAGCTCTGGGAGGCGCGGTTGTAGAGCTGGCCGAATACCTCCAGCTGAAAACCGGCCTGGGGCGTGATGGCCAGTGGCACGCCGACGAAGTTGTAGAGATCGGAGCGGTTGAAATAGCTGTTGGTGATCTGGGGGGTGAAATCGGTCTGCCGATAGAGGCGACTGAAGTTGCTCTCGATCAGCTCATAGGTCTGCTGCGGCAACTGCAGCAGGTAGTCGGGGATATCAAAGCGCACACCCGCCATGCTGGTCGATGGCAGCAGGGCGCAGATGAGCAAACCAAAACCGGATAATCCTGAACGCATCGGATGAGGCATCCCCAAGGGTCGATAGGCCAACCGGCCGTTAGTGCAATGTTAGCGCACAAATAATTGAAACATCAGGAGTCTTTGCTCCCCTTCCCATTATGTCGCGGGGCGGGGGAGCGTACAGTCATTTAACCGTGAGGCGGGTCACATCTCACAGATTTTCGAGGTAGTGATAGAGGCTCTTGAGGATGGCAAAGTTCCGATCGTTCCCCTGATTCTGCTCGGCCAGCGCCTCGAGGCGCGGTACATAGTCGGGCAGACGGCGGCTGAAGTAGTCGCTGCAGTGCAGTCGCCAGCGCTTTTGCTCCGCTTCGCTCAAGGTGTGCGGCCAGTTGCGGGCACGGTAGCGGAACAGCATCTCCGGCAGCCGTGGATCCGTGAAGGCAAACTCCCGCTCGCCCAGCAGGTCCGCCGGGGTGGCGCGCACCAGATCCATGGTGGACTTGTCGCCGTGACCGAAGAAGCCGGCGTAGAGCTGGGTATCCGGATCGCCGTCATTGTTGCCGGCAAACTCCTGATTGAACACCTCCACCAGTTTTTCCCGCACTTCGGGGTGGGCGCGCAGCAGATCCAGGCTCTTGCGGCACTGAGCCCGGTCGATGCCAAGCTGGTCGGCGCGTTCCGGCGTCAGGGTGGCGGCCGGCGCCAGCACAGGGCATTTGTTGATGTGCACCAGCTTCACCGGAATGCCGGCCAGGTCCCCCAGCTCCTCTTTCTTGGTGTAGAGGCGCTCGCGGATCTCCTCGCTGGTGAGTTCGATGAGCGGGGTGGGGTCGCGGGTCAGATCCACCATGATCACCGCGTTCTGGTTGCTGGGGTGCCAGGCGAGCGGCGACACCCAGCTTGCGCACCCCTGCCAGGGGGAGAACATGCCGGAGATGTGTACCAGCGGCTTCATGGTCACCACGTCGATGAGGGCCTTCACCTTGTTCTTGTTGCGAAGATCAAAGAGATAATCGAACAGCTTGGGCTGGGCCTTTTTCACCAGCCTGGCCATCTCGATGGTGGCCAGCACATCCGAGAGCGCATCGTGGGCGTTGGCGTGGGCCACGCCGTTGGCCACCGTCAGCTTCTCCAGCTTGAAGCTCGGCTTGCCCTCTTCGTCAAACGCCCACTCTATCCCCTCCGGGCGCAGGGCGTAGCAGGCCCGCAGCATGTCGAGGATGTCCCAGCGGGAGTTGCCATTCTGCCAGGCGTAGGCATAGGGGTCATAGAAGTTGCGATAGAGGGTGTAGCGGGTCACCTCGTCATCGAAGCGGATGCTGTTGTAGCCCAGTACGCAGGTGCCCGGGGTGGCGAACTGCTCGTGGATCTGACGGATGAAATCCGCCTCGCACAGGCCGTCCTTCATCGCTTTTTGCGGCGTGATGCCGGTGATCAGGCACGCCTCCGGCTCCGGCAGATAGTCAGCGGGCGGCTTGCAATAGATGACCAGCGGCTCGCCGATGAGGTTGAAATCCGCATCGGTACGAATGCCGGCAAACTGCGCCGGTCTGTCCTTGGCCGGGCTGATGCCGAAAGTCTCGTAGTCGTGGAAGTAGAAGGTCGGCTCGCTGCCGGCGTGTGCTGTTTTGCTCATGTTGCTCGAGAGGGATATCCGATGACGGCGGCGCCTGGCGCCTGGGTGGGGGTGCCATGCACCTCGGTTGCCTGCATGGTAAACCATAGCGCAGGCAGAGCGAAGGGCAGTCGTCGTGGTTGGCTGTTTATTGGCCGCGGCAGGTTGGCCAGCCCGGTGAGATGAGCAACGCCATGATCTTCTAAGACAAAGGCATGTCTCAACGGTTTCTTCTGGCCGCGCCCGCCAGTGTGCCGGACATCGAGGATGGATGCCCGGCCTGGTGATCGCGGCCGGGCATGGCAGGTTACTCCTCATCGATGGCGGCGAATCGAGCCACCAGATAGTCGATCAGCGCCCGTACAGAGGGGAGCAGGCCGCGCCGGGAGGGGAACACGGCGTGGATGAGTTCGGGCTTTGGCTCCCAGGCGGGCACCACCTTGATCAGGGTGCCGGCATCGAGCTGCTCCCGCACCATCAACAGCGGCAACTGCACCACGCCGATACCGGCCAGCGCGGCACTGCGCAGGGCCACCATGTCGGTGGTGACGAAACGGGGTTGGTGGGCGAGCTCGACATGGGCCCCCTGCGGCCCGAACAGCGACCAGATATAGTGCTGCCGTGGCGCTCCCAGCCCCATGCTGGGCCAGCCGTGCAGATCCGCCGGCGCGGCAGGCAAGCCCCGTTGTGCTATCAGTGCCGGGCTGGCCACCAGGCACTGGCGACGCTGCGCCAGTGTCCGGATCACCAGTTCGCTGTCCTGCAGCGGTGGCGGTCTGACCCGGATCGCCACATCGACTCCTTCGGCGATGGGGTCGACCCGCCGATTGGTCCCTTCCAGCTCGACTCTGATCTGCGGGTGACGGGCCATGAAATCCGCCAGCATGGGGCCGATATGGGTATGCAGCAAGGCGATGGGGCAGCTCATGCGGATGAGACCACAGGGCTCGGTTCGGGTCATCTCGATGGCAGCCTGCGCCGCCTCGGCCTCCACCAGCATCCCCTTGCAGTGTTCGTAATAGGTACGGCCCAGCTCGGTTACCGCAAACTGGCGGGTCGAGCGCTGGAGCAGCCGCACGCCGAGCTGCTCTTCAAGCTGTGCTATCCGGCGGCTGAGGCGGGATTTGGGCATGCCGATGGCGCGGCCAGCGGGGGCAAAACCGCCGTGATCCACCACCTGGACGAAGTAGTAGAGATCGTTCAGATCCTGCATAGAGTGCTCTCATCGTTCCAAAAATAGGACGCTGATGCCTAATTTAGCAGTCTACCCACCTGTTCGTCTCGAAACTATGCTGTCTCCAGTGTTCAATTCCACCGGATATGTCAGGAGCGACAGATGAAAAAGATCCTCGGCGTTTACAGTGCACCCCGTCCTCACTGGGTAGGCGACGGCTTTCCCGTACGCTCCCTCTTCTCCTACAGCAGCCACGGCAAGCAGTTGAGCCCGTTTCTGCTGCTCGACTATGCCGGCCCGGCCAACTTTACGCCGAGCAGCCGGCCGCGCGGAGTGGGTGAACATCCCCATCGCGGTTTCGAGACGGTGACCATCGTCTACAAGGGCGAAGTGGCGCACCGGGATTCGACCGGTCGGGGCGGCGTGATAGGCCCGGGCGATGTGCAGTGGATGACCGCCGGCGCGGGTATCTTGCACGAGGAGTTCCATGCCCCGGCCTTCAGCGCGTCGGGCGGTGAACTCGAGATGGTGCAGCTGTGGGTGAATCTGCCGAGCAGCCACAAGATGACGCCGCCCGGTTACCAGCCCATCCTGGCGCGCGACATTCCGACGGTGGCGCTTGCCGACGACGCGGGGTCGGTACGGGTCATCGCCGGCGAGTTTGGGGGGGTCCGTGGCCCGGCCCATACCTTCAGTCCGCTGCATGTCTGGGATCTGCGGCTGGTGCAGGGCAGCGTCAGCACACTCGAGTTGCCCGAAGGCTGGACCGGCGCGCTTATCGTGTTGAAGGGGTCGGTGCAGGCCAACGGTAGTGCCATCGCCCGGGAGGCGCAGATGGTGGTGCTGGACCGGGCAGGGCGGCAGGTGCTGATCGAGGCAAACAGTGACGCCACTGTGTTGCTGCTGAGCGGCGAGCCCATCGAGGAGCCTATCGTGGGGCACGGCCCCTTCGTGATGAACAGCCATGAGGAGATAGTGCAGGCCATCGATGACTTCAACAGCGGCAGATTCGGCGTGATGCCGGGGTGATAAATGGACAAGGCCCTCTTATGAGGGCCTTGTTTTATGATGCTGTGGATCAGCGCTGACGGGCCTTGAACCTGGGGTTGCTCTTGCAGATCACGAACAGTTTGCCGCGGCGGCGGACAATCTGGCAATCGGGGTGGCGCGACTTGGCTGATTTGAGGGAGGAGAGGACTTTCATGACTGGGCTTTTCCTTTGTTGAAGAACTGACCGAAACGCTGGCCGAAGCGGGCGACCTGACCCTCCTTGCTGACCTGCTTCTGTTTGCCGGTATAGAAGGGGTGTGACGCACTGGAGACATCCAGCGTCACATAAGGGTAGGTGTTGCCGTCTTCCCACAGCTTGGTGCGATCGGTCTTGAGGGTGGAACCCACCAGAAAATAGGTGTTGGCGGTCAGGTCGTGGAACAGAACCTGACGGTACTCGGGGTGAATGTCTGGACGCATGATGGTTCGCTCTGTGTGATTTGGTGTTATGTTATAACAATAAAATCATGCCTCCGTTGAGAATCAATATCAACAACTTTTTGCACGGCATCAGGGTTGAGCGAGGAGAGTGAAGTTGCTGCGTTGCGCCGTTTGCTCGGTTGACCGCTTGAATAGGCAGCCAAATGCATCAGGGGAGAAGGTCTGGCAGGAAAGAGTTTTTGGTCAGCCGCTGGCGCCCTCTTTACTTTTGATTTTTACTGTATAAAAATACAGTAAAAATCATGGAGAAGTATCCTATGCGTCTGGAAATTATCATCGACAAGAAACATCAGGTGCCCACCTCGACCATGGAGGCGCTGCGCCAAGAGCTGCTAAAGCAGCTGGGCGAGAAGTTCCCTGACCTGCATGTTCGCGTCGCCCCCGGCAGTGCCATGGCGTTGACCGTCAGCCGGGCCAGCAAGGAGGAGAAGGAGCTGGCAGAAGCCATGGTGCAGGAGGTGTGGGAGAACGCCGACAGCTGGATGCCGGAGAGTGCAGCCTCCTGAGCCAGGCGGGGCGGGCGTCGAGCATATGCAAGCCAGATAGACAGAAAAACGCAGCCTCGGCTGCGTTTTTTGTTTTCGCGGGATGGGAGCCAGTGCTTGTCGTGCTCTCTGCCCTCTGCCCTCAGCCCTCAGCCCTTAATCCTCAATCCTCAATCCTTAAAGCCCAGAACAGGCAGCAAGTGTTAGAGCCCGGCCCAGCGTTTGAGGCTGTTGACCTGCACCCGCTGATCGGCCTGGGCAATGTCACCGCTGGCCCGCAGCGCCTTGAGGGCGATGGGCAGAGCGGCGCGCACTTCGCTGGCCGTCATGCCGGCCTGCAGGGCCGGGTGGTAGGCGAGCTTGAGCAGCACGTAGTCGAGCCCGGTCGGAAAGCTGTCGATGCTGTTGTCGTTGAAGATGGAGGGAAACACCTTGTCCGAATCGTTGGGCAGCCCCATCACCTGGGTGAGCTCCTCCACCACGCAGTCGAGGAAGCGCCCCTTGGCCCGGCTGTAATCCACCGGAATGATGATGGTGGCGCGGGCCATCTCGCGGCGGGTATTGGTGGTGAAGTTGGCCATGCAGAGCCCCTCCTTGAGCGCCGTCTTGACGGAGGCATCCTGCCCCATGGTGCGCTGGGCCCAGCTCGCCATCTTGGCGCGTTCGGTCATGATCAGGGTGATATTGGGCCGCTCGCTGACCAGGGCGATGGGGCGGCCTATGATGCCGGCCAGATGCTGGCTCTGCACCCTGACCACTTCGCTTTGCAGCGCCTTGTCGCCAAACTCGTTGACCAGTTTGAGCCGGATGGGCTGCTCCCAGCGGGAGAAGCGCACGTTCTGTTCGTGGCCGTACTCCCGCTTCATGGCGATTTCAAAGAAGCTTGCGGTGAGATAGGCATCGCTCTGCCAGCGTTCGGCCGCCGAGAGGGAAGGGTTCAGCAAGAGTGCCGCCATCAACCAGCGGGCAAGTGGTCGGCGCAACGGGATCATGTCTCCTCCTTGAAACCTGCGATGGATCAGCGTGTGGCACGCTCGAGATCGCGCCAGGTGAGCCAGAGCCTCAGGTCAAACTCCAGTTGATGATAGTCCGGCTCCATATGCTGACAGAGCTGATAGAAGCTCTTGTTGTGATCCTTCTCTTTCAGGTGGGCCAGCTCGTGCACCACGATCATCTTCAGGAAGGCCGGGTGGGCCTCCTTGAACAGGGCGGCGATGCGGATCTCGTTCTTTGCCTTGAGCTTGCTACCTTGCACCCGGCTCACATAGGTGTGCAGGCCGAGGGCATCCTTGATCACGTTGATCTTGCCGTCGAAGATCACCTTGGAAAGCGGCGCCGAGCTCTTGAGATAGCGGTTCTTCAGCTCCATGGTGTAGGCGAGCAACGCCTTGTCGCTCTGGATGAGGTGGGTCTCAGGATAGCGCCTGGCCAGCACCTCCCCGAGCTTGCCCGCCGCGATCAGCTGTTGCACCTGGGCCTTGAGGGGCTCGGGGTAGCCACCGAGATAGGTCAGTTCCGCCATGTCTGCATTACTCAATACATCAAAAGAGCGCCATTGTAGTCAGCGCGTCGCCGCTTGCCTACCGTTTCGGGCCGGGCCTGCCTCACCGCAATGAAAAGGCCGTCATCGCGGGATGACGGCCCTGTTCGGTCAAGGGGGGCTCAGCGTCTGCGATAGAGGCCCGGATCCACCTCTTCATACTGGCTCACCAGGTATTGATAGAAGGCGAGGCTGGAGGGGGAGCTGGGCTTTTTGAGCTCATCGGCCACCCGATCCGGCTTGGCGATGATGAACTTGGGATTCTGGCGCTTGAGGTCGGCCAGCACCCGCTCACGCACGTCGTAGGGCGGGTTGACGTTGGCGAAGAAGAGGTAGGCGGAGGCCGGCTGGCGATCGGTCCAGAGGTAATATTGGGGCTGGATGCCATCCACCCAGATCTTGTCGGCAGGGGTGCTTTCGGCCAGGATCCGGTCGACCCGTACCTGGGCCGGCGGGTTGAAGGGCCGGCCTTTCTGGCTGCCTTCCCAGGCGTTGTTGAGCATCAGGGCCAACATGGCCAGCGAAGCGAGCCAGGGGGTGGCACTGCGCACGTCCCAGGCGCGCCACAAGGGCACCAGAATGAGCACCGGCAGGGCCCACAGCAGGCTGTTGCCGAGCACTTCACGTACCCGTTCCAGTGACCACTCCTTGGTGCTCCAGCCGTAACCGAGCTGTTGGGCCAGCAGCCAGCTGGCGGTCAGCACCACCAGCGAGATGCAGAGCAGACCGAGGGCATCGGCTTGCTGTTCGCTGCGATCCAGCAGGCAGGCCAGCGGCAGCAGGGCCAGCTGCAGATAGAGCACGTCGTAGTGATCGAACACGTGGCCGGAGACCGAGTTGGCGATCAGGGTGAAGATGACCCCAAACAGGGTGGCGCACAGCACCGGCAGGTACCACTCCTGACGCCGGCTCATCATCAGCACGATGAAGGCGGGCAGCAGCATGATGAGGCCGGTACGCAGCAGGCCGACGCTGCCCACATCCGGCGAGAAGCCGTTGCCATAGCTCCCCTCGAAGAAGATGTCGAAGGCGTAGTATTTAAATTCGGCCAGCAGGTTGTGGTGCTGGAAATAGGCCAGCAGCGGACCGCCGACGAGCGCCAGCCCCAGCAGGCTGGAGCAGAGCAGGGAGAGGGCGCAGCGCCACTGCTCGCGCAAGCACCAGTGGCAGAACAGCACCAGATACCAGGCACCCCAGAAGGCGCCGTTGTTGGTGCGCATCCAGGCGACGATGGCAAAGGTAAGCGCGGCCACCAGCGCCGGTCCCCAACTGCAGCGCTTGTCCAGCAACATGGTGATGAAGGCCCACTGGGCGATGAGGGCCAGATGGAAGGTCCAGTCCTCGGTCATGTTGCCATAGTAGTAGCGGGTGCCGTAGAGCGCCAGTACCGCCAGCATGCTGCCGAGCCGGGCCCGCAATGAGAGGCCGAGCTGACCGAAGGCCTGCCAGCTGGCCATCAGTCCCAGCCAGCAGAGCGCCCATTCCAGCAGCCAGATCCCGAAGAAGCCGCCGAGGCCATAGCCGAAGGCGTCGAGGGCGAAGATCATGGGGCCCTTGATGTCGATCATGTCCCGATAGAGCACGCCCCCCTCGCTCCACATCTTACCCATCACGGCAAACAGCGAGGCGTCGAAGCCCGGCGCCATGCCGTGGAACAGCGGGTTGCGCAGGCAGAACAGCAAGGCCAGCAAACCGGTGAGCAGGATCACCAGCGGCCGCAGGCCCGGATTGACGCGAGGAGGAGTAAAACGGATGGCATGATTCATGGGTGACCTGTTCCTGCTGGGAAGTCTCGAAAGCGGGCCTATCTTGCCGAGCCTGACCACACGATGCAATGGGCCAGGGGAATGTGCTTGAAATAATTTGCAAAAGTGCCGCTTTACGACAAGAAAGCGGCACGTTTTATGGTGTACGGGGACAAAGAACGAAGCCGAGTCCGGCTTTCGCCCCGGCTGGCGGGGGATCAGCCGGTGGTCGGCCCCTGATACTCCACCCGCGCCGGCATGGCGGTGAGCGCCGGCAGATAGCGGGCCCAGCGGATGAAGGCATCCGCCAGGGTGATGCCGAGCTCCTGATTGTGCTGGGTCAGGGTGCGGGCCAGCGCTGTGTAACCCTCCTTGCCGGAGGCGGTGTAGGCGCTGGAGACCCCCCGATAGACGGCGTCGGCGTCGACCGCTTGCCACTCATCAGGCGCACGCTCCCACTCCAGCCGGGTGATCCGGCGCCCCTTTGGCTGATCCGCCTGATAACAGAAGCGCACTCCGGCGGTGTAGGGGAAGCTGCCGCTGCCATTGCCCGTTACCCCGTTGTTGGTGGCGTTGTCGATGGCCCCCTCCAGCGCCTCGGCGAGTTCATGGCCGTGCACCCGATAGAGGGTGAGCGGGATGGCGAAAGGCAGCAGGCGGCCGGCGATGTCCGCTTCGCTGAGCGGCCCGGGCTCGAGGGAGCAGCGCACCCCGCCGGCGTTGTGCAGGGCGAAGTCCACCTGACCGACCTGCTCGCGGGCGCTGGCCAGCATGGCGCTCGCCACCAGGGGGGCGACCTGGCTGCCGGCCGGCAGGTTGGCATCGGGCAACCGCTGGTGGTGCAGCGGCTCGTCAAGGCGGGTCACGATGCGCTGGGTCATGGTCTCCAGCTCGGGCCGGTAGCGCCTGGCCAGATGCTGTTCCAGTTCGGGGTCGGGGTCGCAGAAGGTGAGCCCGGCCGGCGGATTGCCGGCAAAGGGCCAGGGCTGCCAGGGCAGCCACTCCAGCTGGCCGCGGCTGCGCGCTACCCGGCCGCGCTCGTCAAAGGTCAGCTCGCACACCCCGAGGCAGAGGGCGCTGTGGGCGGCGTGCAGGACGGCCACCCCGTTCACCATCAGCGGGTAGCTGCCTTCGCTGTCGAGCCCGAGCGGCGCCAGCTCCCCCAGCAGGCTGTGGGTGTGGCCACCGATGATGAGGCTGAGCTCGGGGAAACGCTCGGCCAGCCGTTTGTCCTGCTCGAGCCCCAGGTGGCTGAGCAGGATGATGTGCTGAATGCCGGCGGCCTTGATCTCTGCCAGCGCGGTTTGCAGGGTCTGCTCGATGCCGTGGAAGCGGGTGTGGCCATCCGGGTTGGCGATGGCGGCCATCTGCGGCAAGGTGATGCCAAGCAGGGCGAAGGGCACGCCGCCGAGCAGGCGCCGCTGCCAGGGGCGGCTGGCATCGTACAGATTGGGCAGGCCGCGCAGGGGGAGTGGGGTATCGGCCGGCTCCTGGCTGCTGTCGAGGTTGGCGGCCAGTACCGGAAAATCGAGCTGGCGCAAAAACTCCACCAGAGGACCATTGCCCAGATCGAACTCGTGATTGCCGATCACCATGGCGTCCGGTCGCAGCAGGCTCAGCAGATCGGCGTTGGCCCGCCCCTTGAAGCGGTTGAAATAGAGCGAACCCTGGAAGGTGTCGCCACCGTGCAGAAACAGGCAGGGCTGGCCCGCCTCGTCCGCCTGCCGTCGCAAGGCGTTGAGCCGGGTCAGGATACGGGCATAGCCGCCGCACTGGGTGCGCCACTCGGACTCGCCTGCGGGGGCGAAGCGCATGGGGGCGCCGTCGAAATGGGAGTGGCAGTCACTGAAATGGGCAAGTTGAACCGTAATACTCATCTCGGTCCTCCTTAGAGAAAAAAGAGCACCGAGTCTACTCCAATGGCGGGGGAAGATACCAGCCCGGCGGCAGGCCGGGCTGGTAGAGCGGGGAGAGGCGGGGCATCCGCTCAGGGAGCCCCGACCACGTCAGGCGGGCACCATGATCTGGGTGGCGAGGATCACCACCAGCAGGCCGACGGCCACCGGCAGCGAGGTACGTTTGACCACCTCGAACGGAGAGAGATTGCCCATCCCCGCACAGGCGACCACCACCCCGGAGACCGGCGAAATGGTGCGGCCGAGGTTGGAGGCCTGCAGCATGGGGATCACCAGATAGGCGGGGTTGACGCCGAGGCTGGTAGCCAGATGGGGAATGAGCTCCACGAAGGCGTAGAAGGGGGCGTTGCCGGAGCCCGTGGTAAAGGCGGCCAGGGTGGTGATGACCACCAGCACCAGCATGATGACGATGCCGCCGGTGCCAAAGCTCTGGGCCAGATCCAGGAGGTTGGCGATGAAGCCAAGCCCCATCAGCCCCTGGGCAAACACCCCGGCCCCCACCAACAGCATCACCACGCCGGCGAAGGCGTCAGCCATGCTGCGCCAGCACACCTGCAACCCGTCCAGCAGCTCTTTGCCGTTGCGCTTGCGTACCAGCTCCAGCAGGGCGGCCAGCACCAGGCAGATGACGATGATGGTGACGATGTCGAGCTTGGGCCCCAGTTTGCCGTCAAACAGCAGCACCCCGATGATGGGGGTGAAGGGCAGGATGGCGTAGAAACCGGGCGCGTCGGTGATGAGATCGCTCGGGGCGACGGCGGCATTGTGCTCGCCGGCCTTCTGATCCAGATAGCGTTGCCAGAAGAAGTGGGTCACCGCCATGGCGGCGATGGCCACCAGCGAGATGGGCAGGGTCAGCTTGAAGGCAAATTCGATGAGCTCCATGTTGGCGGCCTGGGCGGCCATCACCACGTCCCCCGAGGTGGGGGCCAGGATGATGGCCGCCGGCGAGGCGCACACCGCCGCCGCGGCGCCGCGGGAGATCCCCATGTTGACCATCAGCGGGAACAGGGTGGCCATCAAGAGGACGCCCAGGCCGGTGGCTGAGCTCACCGCCAGCGACATGGCGCAGGCCACCAGGTAGGCGGCCACCAGCAGGATGTAGGGGGACTTGATGACGCCGAGCGGCTTGCTGGCGAGCTTCACCAAAATGGTATTGGCCCCGATGTGGCTCATGTAGCCGGCGAAGCCGCACAGCACCATGATCAGCATGCCAAGGCCGCCGCCCCGGTCAACCAGCAGGAAGCGCACGTATTCGAACACGTCGGTGGCAACGTGGCCGGTGGAAGTGACGCTGGCGGGCAGCACCGCCTTGCCCATCAGGGCGGTGATCGCCAGCAGCAGCAGGCCGCCGCTGAGCAGCACCCCGGTGGCCGAGTAGCCCTTGAATATGTAGCGGCCCACGGCAAGGGTGACCAGGGTACCAATAAGGAGTTCCATCATAGAGTGAGTTCCTGAGTACGAATGGGAGTGGATGCATTATTGGCGTCAACTTGGAGGTTAATCTGGCCAATCCCGAAATGCATCGACATAAAACTCGGCGATTATTATCTAATAAGGGGTAACCCACCATGATGTAGCGCATCACTTGTGATCTCGCTTGCAAATCAATACGGGCGCGGGGTTGCGACTTGTCAAGCTGACACTTAGGCTTTGTGACGGGAGTAGGTGACAGTCGCGGGGATCGCGGTTAATCTCCTGCTTTGAATATTAATGCGTTGATTATTAATTAAAATAACAACCCCGCCAGCAACGAGGTCAAGGCAGCAGAGATGGGAATGGTCAGCAAACTTTTCATGGTGGCACTGATGTTGTTCGCCGCCACCGCAGGGGCCGAGAGTTCCCATTACACCGGCATCAAGGCGGTGCCTGACATCAAGGTAGACTTCCAGTTTTATCGGGTTTCCGGACCGGATGTGGCGAGCCTGGCCCGCCAGATGACCAATGCGGGCACAGCCCGGGCCAATGGCCACATCGGCATGGCCAGCTATCAACTCTCCTGGCAGTTGCAGACCAGCCCCGGGGCGCAGCGCTGCGAGCTGGAGCAGGTCAAGGTCACCACCCGCATCAAGGTGATGGTGCCGAACTGGATGGACAAGGCCAAGGCCTCCGTCGCCGAGCGCCAGAAGTGGGACAAGCTGGTGGCCGCCATGTTCGATTACGAGAGCCGCCACAAGGACATCTTGCTGGAGAGCGTGAGCCAGCTCGGCATCCAGTTGGCCCAACTGCCGGTGGAGCGTGACTGCGCCGCCCTGCAGTATCAGGCCTGGCAGCGCGGGCAGGGGGGGCTGGCCAGCTTGCGCGAGCGTTTTGCCCAGTTGCAGCAGCAGACCGACCATGGCCGCAAGCTGGGGCTCAACTGGCCTAAGGGCATCTGACGCCACATACCATCCATGAAAAACGGGCTCCCTTGGGGAGCCCGTTTTGTTGTTGCGCCTTGCCGAGCACTTGAGCTGAGCATCTGAGGCTTACTGCAACGGCTTGCCCTTGAGCAGCTTGCGTACCCAGTAGCGGGCCGGATGGAGCGCCTCCAGCAGATCGGCGGCCAGCGGCAGCGGATCGCCGCAGATCTCGCTGGCGAGCAGCTCGCCGCAGAGGGGGGCCGAGCAGAGACCCCGTGAGCCGAGCGCCCCCAGCACATAGAGGCCGGGGTAGAGGGGCAATGGACTCTGCTGATCAACGGGCGCCTTCAGATTGTGATCCGCCAGCGCCGCCAATCTGGCGACCGGCCCCGCCACCGGCAGATGATCCCGGCTGGCACTGCGCACGCCGACCCGGGCCTGGTTGCCGCTCACGTCCACCTCGGCAGGCCAGCGCTGCTGCGGCAGGCAGGCCTGCAGGCGCGCCTGGTTCTGGGCCTGCTCCTCGGCGCGAAACGCGAGCTCGGTCTGGTTGCGGCCATAGCTGGCGCCGATGCAGTGTTGGCCTTGGTTGGCTGGGGTGAGGTAGCCGTCATAACAGAGCACGGTATTGAGCCGGCTCAGGCTGGCGGAGGTGGGCACATGACTCACCTGGCCGCGCACCGGATAGAGCGGCAACTCGGCAAAGGGGATGAGCGCCGGCAACTGGTGTCCGGCGGCCACCACCAGGGTGGGGCTCTGCCAGCGGCGACCGTCACAGCTTTCGACTTGCCAGCCATCCGCCTGTTCGGTCACGGTCGTGATCTGTGTATTGAAGAGTACCTCAAGCAGTCCGCCGGCCTGCGCCTCCTTGATGGCGGCGCGGGTGAGATCGGCCGGGCAGAGCCAGCCCCCCTGCGGATAGCTGACGCCGCCATGGCCGCAAGGCAGGCCGACCACCTGCTCGACCTCTGGCTCGGAAAGCACCTGCATCAGCTCGGGCGGGAAGGGGCCTTGCGCCATCTTGGTCAGCTTGGCGGCGGACTTGTCGTCATAACCGAGCTGGGTGACGCCGCACAGAGAAAAGGCGACGGGGTGGCGCTCGGCCAGGGCCAGCAGTCGGCTTCTGGCAAAGCCGAAGGCCAGCGAATAGAAGCGCGACAGGGCATCGTGCTCACCGTTGAGCAGCGGATAGAGCGCTCCCTGGCGATTGCCGGAGGCGCCGCCGGCCGGCTCGTCATCCTGGCACAAGAGGGTGACCTTGCGGCCCCGCTCCACCAGCGAGAGCGCCGTCATGGCCGAGGCGATGCCACCGCCGATGATCAGCACTTCTCC
Source organism: Aeromonas sp. S15(2024) (assembly GCF_041402265.1). Taxonomy (NCBI): domain Bacteria; kingdom Pseudomonadati; phylum Pseudomonadota; class Gammaproteobacteria; order Aeromonadales; family Aeromonadaceae; genus Aeromonas; species Aeromonas sp. S15(2024). Next base: position 64,963 of record NZ_JBGLQY010000008.1, read on the forward strand.
CGCCCGCCCGGCCGGACGGGCATAGCAGGGGGCTATGGTCTGCTGCGGCAGTTTGTCTGCGCGCTCGCCCGCCAGCATCTCCCGCTTGCTGCCGTGCCCTTTCACCTTCTGCATGGCAAAGCCGGCGGCAATCAGGCCGCGGCGCACGAAACCGGCACAGGTAAAGGTGGCGATGGTTGCCTGGGGGCGGGCGAGACGGGCCAGCCCGTCGAACAGATCCTGGGTCCACATCTCGGGGTTCTTGGCCGGCGAGAAGCCATCCAGATACCAGGCATCCACCAGCCCCGTTGCCGGGTGGGGCACCTGGGGCAGCATCTCCTTGATGTCGCCAAGCCAGAGATCGAGTCGGATGCGGCCGCCGGCAAAGATGAGGCGATGACAGCCGCAGACCGGCAGCGGCCACTGGGCAATCAGATCCTGGCTCAGGTGGGCAAGCTCGGGCCAGGCCGCCAGCGCCTTGCGCAGATCGGCCTGGGTGAGCGGGTACTTTTCGAAACTGATGAAGTGCAGCCGGAAACCGTTGCCGGTTTGGGGCGCCTGTTCCAGAAAGGCGGCCATTGTCGCCAGAAAGTTAAGACCTGTGCCGAAACCTGTCTCACCTATCACGAAAATGTCACTATCGTGGTGCGAAAATCGCGCTGGCAGCCGATTTTGCTGCAAAAAGACGTAGCGGGTTTCACTTAGACCGTTATCATTGGAAAAGTACACATCCCCGAACTCACTGGAGACTGGAGTTCCCGCTTCATTCCAGTCCAATCGGGCATGATGTAAGGATGTTTGACTCACGTTTTCCTCGGCTCGCGTCACAAAATCGCGGGCATTCTACGTGAAAGCAGACCAGTTTGGCAGCCGAAAGCGGGTAGACTCGGTGCCAGTTTTTCCAGACGAGATGAATTAATGAGAAGAGCAGTGATCACCGGTATCGGCGTCATCTCCAGTATCGGCAACAACAAGGAAGAAGTGCTGGCCTCCCTGAAAGCAGGCAAATCTGGCATCACCTATTCCGAGCAGTTCGAGCAGCACAACCTGCGCAGCCGTGTCTGGGGTAACATCAAACTCGATCCGTCTGAACTGATCGACCGTAAAGTCATGCGTTTCATGGGTGACGCCGCGGCCTACGCCTACCTCTCCATGCAGCAGGCCATTGAAGATGCCGGCCTGGCGGAAGACCAGGTCTCCAACGAGCGTACCGGCCTGGTGGTCGGTTCGGGTGGTGCTTCCGGCAAGAACACCTCCGAGTCTGTGGACATCGCTCGCGAGAAAGGGGTCAAGCGTGTGGGTCCCTACATGGTGCCGCGCACCATGTCTTCCACCACTTCTGCCTGCCTGGCGACACCGTTCCAGATCAAGGGCGTGAACTACTCCATCAGCTCCGCCTGCGCGACCTCCGCTCACTGCATCGGTCACGCCATGGAGCTGATCCAGCTTGGCAAACAGGATGTGGTCTTCGCCGGTGGCGGTGAAGAGCTGGACTGGTCTTCTACCATCCAGTTTGACGCCATGGGCGCGCTGTCTACCAAATACAACGACACGCCGGAAAAGGCGTCCCGTACCTATGATGCGAACCGCGATGGTTTCGTCATCTCCGGTGGTGGCGGCATTCTGGTGATCGAAGAGCTGGAGCACGCGCTGGCTCGTGGTGCTCACATCTATGCCGAGCTGACCGGCTACGGCGCCACTTCCGACGGTTACGACATGGTCGCCCCGAGCGGTGAAGGCGCGGTGCGCTGCATGAAGATGGCGATGCAAGGTGTTGGCAAGGTGGACTACATCAACACCCACGGCACCTCCACCCCGGTCGGTGATACCAAAGAGCTGGAAGCTATTCAGACCCTGTTTGGTGCCAACGGTCCCAAGATCTCTGCCACCAAGGCGATGACCGGCCATGCGCTGGGCGCCGCAGGCGTGCACGAGGCTGTCTACTCCCTGCTGATGATGGAACACGGCTTCATCGCCCCCAGCATCAACATCGAGACCCTGGACGAGAAGGCTGAAGGTCTGCCCATCGTGCGCGAGTACGAAAAGGCCGAGCTCAACACCGTCATGTCCAACAGCTTCGGCTTTGGCGGTACCAACGCCTCCCTGGTGTTCAGCAAGTTCAAGGCTTGATGAGCCCGTCATGAGTTGCAAAAAAGGCGCCGCAAGGCGCCTTTTTTATTGGGTATTCGTCAGGCCCGCGCCTGCAGTGGCAGTCGCATGTAGGTGGCGCCCTCGCCGTATTCAGCCAGGGACTTCTGGGTGCTGGCAGGCTTGAACCCCTGCTTGCGCCAGAAGGCAGGCGCATCCTGTACCGCCACCAGACCGGCGTGCTCGAACCCTTCGTCGGTGGCAAACGCGAGGGCGGTGGCGAGCAGACGCTGGCCGATCCCCTTGCCGCGAGCCTGTCTGGAGACGGCAAGATCGTGCAGATAGAACTCGTCGTTGCCGGCCAGGCGCTGCATGGACACGGAGAGGGGCGGTGGCTGGTGGGCGCGCCAGGGGTGGCAGAGCAGGTAACCCAGTACCTGGCCCTGATATTCGGCGACCCAGCAGCAGTCGGGAGCCAGTTCGGCCTTGTTGCTCATGACGTCGATGGGTTCAGGATCCAGCTGGTGATAACACTCGTCCTGAATGGCCATGATGGCGGGCCAGTCGTTGGCCCGGGTCGTGCGGATCTTGATCATAGTGACAGGGCATGGCTGCCCGAAAACGCTGATTAAATAGTGAATGCGTCAGCCAGCCTACCAGAAGCGGGTCACCAACTGAACAGGCATCTTCAAATGATGCCTTTTTTGATCAGCGCGCCGCCTGTTTGCTGACGACCTTGATGAGCTGGTAGCGCAGGGAAGGGGCATCTGCCGGCACATCGGTGAGCTGCTCCTTGCTGACGCTCAGCTGGTAGCGGTAGCCGGGTTCAAACTGGAAGCCTTCAATCTGCTGATAAAACAGGGTCCAGGGCTGCTGCTCGTCGCTGCGCACCTGCATGCACTGCATGGGGCCGACACCGACGCAGTGCACCAGCTGACTGTTGACGTAGAGAGTCTCGCCGGCGGTCGGGGCAGGGGCGCTCTGGCAGGCGCTGAGCAGCAGGGCGGCGCCGGCGCTGATGAATAATGGTCTCATGATGGACTCCTTGGCTAAAAGGGGGGCATTAGAGCGGCAAATGAAAAGGCGGTCAATGACCGCCTTTGTAACAAAATATCTGAAACCTGCGACTCAACGCTGGTCGAGCGGAGTGAACTCGCGCTGCGGCTGACCGGTGTAGAGCTGGCGCGGACGGCCAATCTTCTGATCCGGATCCGAGTGCATTTCGTTCCAGTGGGCAATCCAGCCGATGGTACGGGAGATGGCGAAGATCACGGTGAACATGGACATGGGGATGCCGATGGCCTTCATGATGATGCCGGAGTAGAAGTCCACGTTCGGGTAGAGCTTCTTCTCGATGAAGTAGGGGTCGGACAGCGCGATGCGCTCCAGCTCCATGGCCACGTCCAGCAGCGGATCCTTGATCTGCAGCTCGGTCAGTACCTCGTGACAGGTTTCGCGCATCACGGTGGCACGGGGGTCGTGGTTCTTGTAGACCCGGTGACCGAAGCCCATCAGACGGAACGGATCGTTCTTGTCCTTGGCCTTGGCGATGTACTCGGGGATGCGATCCACGGAGCCGATCTCCTCGAGCATCTTGAGGCAGGCTTCGTTGGCACCGCCGTGGGCCGGTCCCCACAGGGAGGCGATCCCCGCGGCGATACAGGCAAACGGGTTGGCACCGGAGGAGCCAGCCAGACGCACGGTGGAGGTGGAGGCATTCTGCTCGTGATCCGCATGCAGAGTAAAGATGCGGTCCATGGCGCGTTCGACGATGGGGTTGACCTTGTACTCTTCGGTCGGCACCCCAAACATCATGTGCAGGAAGTTGCCGGCATAGGAGAGGGCATTGCGCGGCTGCATGAACGGCTGGCCGATGGAGTACTTGTAGCACATGGCGGCCAGGGTCGGCATCTTGGAGAGCAGACGGAAGGCGCAGATCTCGCGGTGCTCTTCGTTGTTGATGTCGAGGGCGTCGTGATAGAAGGCGGAAAGCGCGCTGACCACGCCGCACATGACGGCCATGGGGTGAGCGTCGCGGCGGAAGCCGCGGAAGAAGAAGGCGATCTGCTCATGCACCATGGTGTGGCGGGTGACCAGACGTTCGAATTCCGTGTATTGCGCCTTGGTCGGCGCCTCGCCGTACAGCAGGATGTAGCAGACTTCGAGGTAGCTGGCCTGAGTTGCCAACTGGGCGATGGGGTAACCACGGTGCAGCAAGACACCCTGATCGCCATCTATGTAAGTGATGGATGATTTGCAAGAACCGGTGGCCATGAAACCGGGGTCGAAGGTGAAGTACCCTTGCGCGCCCAGCTTTCTGACATCGATCACGTCAGGTCCGACAGTTCCTGACAGGATCGGGAGTTCTACCGGGTCTTTGCCGGGCAGATGTAGGGTGGCTATCTTATCAGCCATAGCACGTCTCCTTTGCTCTTTTATAATTTGATTCCAGCTCTACTTTATTACGAGTTTGATGACGCTGGCAAAGGTTCTGACCCGTACCAGGGCGGCTGGAGCGCCTTATTTGAAACAGAGTTCAGGTCTGTTGTCAATTTTGCTGGATGATCATTAATGTTTTGTTAAATCAGTTGTGAGATCTGGTTTACGGTTTTGGGTTTTCTTTGTAGCTAATTGATTGTCATTGGTTAAGCCCGCCGATATACTGCGCCTCGTGGGTGATGGCTGTCGGTGTTTGAAACGCTTTCGCAAAGCCAGATGTGATATTGAAAATGTCGTTTTTGGCTTTCCCGAGTTGTTTTGGTAACAAAAACCTAACAAATGCCACTCCATGCCCTCATAAGCGTGAAAAAACAATAACTAACGTGCTCAATGGAGCTGAGTGGGCAAAGCCGTGAAAAATAAACAGAGACCTGTAAACCTCGACCTACAGACGATCAGCTTTCCTGTCACCGCCATCGCTTCCATCTTGCATCGTGTCTCAGGGGTCATCACCTTTGTGGCGCTCTCAATCTTGCTGTGGATGCTTGGTACTTCACTCGCCTCTCCCGAAGGATTTGAGACCGTGGTGTCCATCATGGACAACTTCCTGGTCAAATTCGTGCTGTGGGGGATCCTGACCGCGCTGGCTTACCACATTGTGGGCGGGCTGCGTCACCTGGTCATGGACATGGGCTATTGGGAAGAGCTGGAATCCGGTAATCAGAGTGCCCGTGTGGCCTTCGTGATCACTGCGATTTTGGCGGTATTGGCGGGGGTTCTGGTATGGTAACCAATTCTGCAACATTCGGGCGCAGCGGTGTTCACGATTACATCCTGATCCGCGCCACCGCCCTCATCATGACCTGTTATGTCCTCTATCTGGTGGGTTTCGTTGCGTGCAACGACATCACCTACGAGGTGTGGACCGGTTTCTTCGCGAAAACCTTCACCAAGGTGTTCACCCTGTTGGCGCTGCTGTGTGTGCTGATCCATGCCTGGATCGGTCTGTGGCAGGTGCTGACCGACTATATCAAGCCGGTCGGGCTGCGCGGTGCGCTGCAGTTTGCACTGGTGGTGGTGCTGTTTGTCTATCTGATGACGGGTTTCGTCGTGCTGTGGGGTGTGTAAGGTGACTATTCCAACTCGTGAATTTGATGCGGTCGTGATCGGCGCCGGTGGTGCCGGCATGCGCGCCGCGCTGCAGATTGCCCAGTCCGGCAAGAGCTGCGCACTGCTTTCCAAGGTTTTCCCGACTCGTTCCCACACGGTTTCCGCCCAGGGCGGCATCACGGTTGCGCTGGGCAACGCCCACGACGACAACTGGCAGTGGCACATGTATGACACCGTCAAAGGTTCCGATTACATCGGTGATCAGGAAGCCATCGAGTACATGTGCAAGACAGGCCCCGAGGCCGTCTATGAGCTGGAGAATATGGGTCTGCCCTTCTCCCGCTTCGACAACGGCCGCGTGTACCAGCGTCCGTTTGGCGGTCAGTCCAAGAACTTCGGTGGTGAGCAGGCTGCCCGTACCGCGGCGGCTGCCGACCGTACCGGCCACGCCCTGCTGCACACCCTGTACCAACAAAACGTCAAGAACAAGACCACTGTCTTCTCCGAGTGGTATGCGCTGGATCTGGTGAAGAACCAGGACGGCCACATCGTCGGCTGTACCGCCATCGACATGGAGAGCGGTGAAGTCGTCTACTTCAAGGCCAAGGCCACCGTACTCGCCACTGGCGGCGCCGGTCGCATCTACCAGTCCACCACCAACGCCCACATCAACACCGGTGACGGTGTCGGCATGGCGCTGCGTGCCGGGGTCGGCGTGCAAGACATGGAGTTCTGGCAGTTCCACCCGACCGGCATCGCCGGGGCAGGGGTACTGGTGACCGAAGGTTGCCGCGGTGAAGGCGGCTACCTGCTGAACAAGGACGGCGAGCGCTTTATGGAGCGTTATGCGCCGAACGCCAAGGATCTGGCCGGTCGCGACGTGGTGGCCCGTTCCATCATGATCGAGATCCGCGAAGGCCGCGGCTGCGACGGTCCCTGGGGCCCGCACATCAAGCTCAAGCTGGATCACCTCGGCAAAGAGGTACTGGAATCCCGTCTGCCGGGCATCTGCGAGCTCTCTCGCACCTTCGCCCACGTGGATCCGGTCAAGGAACCCATCCCCATCATCCCGACCTGCCACTACATGATGGGCGGCGTGCCGACCAGCGTGAACGGCCAGTGCCTGACTCAGGACAAGGATGGCAACGACGTGCCGGTGGTCGGTCTGTTCGCGGTGGGCGAGATCGCCTGCGTCTCCGTGCACGGCGCCAACCGTCTGGGCGGCAACTCCCTGCTGGATCTGGTGGTGTTCGGTCGTGCCGCCGGCATGCACCTGGTGGAGACCCTGGGCTCGATGGATCACGGCGTGGAAGCCACCGAAGCCGACATCGCCAAGGCGCTCGAGCGCCTCAACCGCTGGGAAAGCAACCGTAACGGTGAAGACCCGGCCCAGATCCGCAAGGATCTGCAGCGCTGCATGCAGAACAACTTCTCCGTGTTCCGCGAAGGGGATGCCATGGCGGAAGGGCTGGCCGAGCTGAAACTCATCCGCGAGCGCCTCAAGAACGCCCGTCTGGACGACACCTCCAGGGAGTTCAACACCCAGCGCATCGAGTGCCTGGAGCTGGACAACCTGATGGAGACCGCCTATGCCACCGCGGTGGCCGCCAACTTCCGTACCGAGAGCCGGGGCGCCCACAGCCGCTTCGATTTCCCGGAGCGTGACGATGAGAGCTGGCTGTGCCACAGCCTCTATCATCCGGACACCGAGTCCATGACCCGTCGCGCTGTCAACATGTCACCCAAGACCCGTGAGGCGTTCCCGCCCAAGGTCCGGACTTACTGATTGCGGAGCCAAGCACAATGAACGTCACATTCTCTGTCTACAGATACAATCCGGATGTTGATAACGTCCCCCATATGAAGGAATATCGTCTTGATATTCCTGAAGGTTCCGACATGATGGTGCTCGACGCACTGATCCAGCTCAAGGAGCTGGATCCCACGCTCGCCTTCCGCCGCTCCTGCCGCGAAGGGGTCTGTGGATCAGACGGTCTCAACATGAATGGCAAGAACGGTCTTGCCTGCATCACCCCGCTCTCCGATCTGCTGAAGAAGGGCAATAACGTCGTTATCCGCCCCTTGCCAGGCCTGCCGGTGATCCGCGATCTGGTGATCGACATGACCCAGTTCTACACCCAGTGGGAGAAGGTCAAACCCTTTCTCATCAACGACGAAAAATTGCCGCCCGTGCGTGAGCACCTGCAATCCCCCGAAGAGCGCGCCAAGCTGGATGGCCTGTACGAGTGCATACTCTGTGCCTGCTGCTCCACCTCTTGCCCCTCTTTCTGGTGGAACCCGGACAAGTTCATCGGCCCGGCCGGGCTGCTCGCCGCCTACCGCTGGCTGGCGGACAGCCGCGACACCGCCGCGACCGAGCGACTGGGTAATCTGGATGACGCCTTCAGTGTGTTCCGTTGCCACGGCATCATGAACTGCGTGAACGTCTGTCCCAAGGGATTGAACCCGACCAAGGCCATCGGCCACATCAAGTCGATGCTGCTCAACCGGGCTGTTTGATATCAGGGCCAGGGCGTCACGCGCCAGGCCCGACCTCTGGATAGCCATCCAGCCTGGATGGCTATTTGACCCCTACAAGCTGCGCTGCAGTGAACAAGATGTACAAGGGATAGAAATGCATAACGGCGTGATGAAGGCCTGGTTGGAGTCATCTCACCTGGCTGGTGCGAATGCAAGCTATATCGAGGATTTGTACGAATCCTTCCTGGAAGACCCCGAATCCGTAGCCGAAGAGTGGCGCAGCCTGTTTAGCTCGCTGCCCCAGGTCAATGGCCATGCGATAGAACAACCCCATTCCCGGGTCCGCGATTATTTCCGTCGCCTGGCCAAGGAGCCCTCCCGTTACAGTGCCCCCGTCTCCGATCCGCAAGTGGATGCCAAGCAGGTGCGGGTACTGCAGCTGATCAACGCCTTCCGCTTCCGCGGCCATCAAAACGCCAATCTGGATCCGCTCGGCCTGTGGGCGCGTGAAACCGTTGCCGAACTGGACCCTGCGTTTCACAACCTGCAAGGCGCGGACATGGAGGCCACCTTCAACGTGGGCTCCTACGCCATCGGTCGCGAGACCATGGTGCTCTCCGACCTGTATGCCTCGCTGAAGAAGACCTACTGCGGCAGCATCGGTGCCGACTACATGCACCTCACCTCCACCGAGGAGAAGCGCTGGCTGCAAGACAGGCTCGAATCCATCGAAGGGAAGGGGACCTATACCCTCGAAGAGAAGACCCGCTTCCTCGAGAGCCTGACCGCCGCCGAAGGGCTGGAAAAATACCTGGGCGCCAAGTTCCCGGGGGCCAAGCGTTTCTCCCTGGAAGGGGGCGATGCCATGGTACCCATGCTCAAAGAATTGATCCGCCGCGCCGGCGAGCAGGGCTGCAAAGAGGCCGTCATTGGCATGGCCCACCGCGGTCGCCTCAACGTGCTGATCAACGTGCTGGGCAAGCGCGCCCAGGACCTGTTCGATGAGTTTGCCGGCAAGCACGGCGAATCCTGGGGCACGGGTGACGTGAAGTACCACATGGGCTTCTCGTCCGACTTCGCCACCCCGGGCGGCAACGTCCATCTGGCGCTCGCCTTCAACCCGTCTCACCTCGAGATCGTCAACCCCGTGGTCATCGGCTCCGTGCGTGCCCGCATGGACCGCCGTGGTGACAAGGACGGCTCGACCGTACTGCCCATCACCATCCACGGTGACTCGGCCATGGCCGGTCAGGGCGTGGTGGCCGAGACCTTCAACATGTCCCAGACACGAGCCTATGGCGTCGGCGGGACGGTGCGCATCGTCATCAACAACCAGGTGGGCTTCACCACCTCCTATATTCGTGACCTGCGCTCCACCGAATATTGCACCGACATCGCCAAGGCGGTGCAGGCCCCCGTATTGCACGTCAACGGCGATGACCCGGAAGCCGTGGTGCTGGTGACCCAGATTGCGCTGGATTACCGCAACACCTTCAAGCGCGACGTGGTTATCGAGCTGGTCTGCTACCGTCGTCACGGCCACAACGAGGCCGATGAGCCGAGTGCCACCCAGCCGTTGATGTACCAGAAGATCAAGCAGCACCCGACCCCGCGCAAGATCTACGCCGATCAGCTGGTGGCCGATGGCGTCATCAGTCAGGAGCTGGCCACTACCCTGGTCAACGAGTATCGCGACACTCTGGATCGCGGTGAGCGGGTGAGCAAGGAGTGGCGTCCGATGGAGCTGCACTCCGTCGACTGGACCCCCTACCTGGGTCACGACTGGGCCATGCCCTATGACAGCACAGTGCCGATGGATCATCTGAAGGCCCTCGGCGAGCGGGTGAGCCAGTATCCGGCCACCCACGTGCTGCAGCGCCAGGTCGAGAAGATCTACGAAGACCGCCGCCTGATGGCCGCCGGCGAGAAGCTGGTGGACTGGGGCTTTGCCGAGACCCTGGCCTACGCCACCCTGGTGGACAAGGGTTCCCGCATCCGCTTTACCGGGGAAGACTCCGGCCGCGGCACCTTCTTCCACCGCCACGCCGTGCTGCACAACCAGACCGATGCCAGCACCTACACCCCGCTGTGCAACCTGCACGACGAGCAAGGCCCGTTCGAGGTGTACGACTCGGTGCTGACCGAGAACGCGGTACTGGCGTTTGAATATGGTTACGCCAGCGCCGAGCCGGCCGGCCTCACCATCTGGGAAGCTCAGTTCGGCGACTTCGCCAACTGCGCCCAGGTGGTGGTGGATCAGTTCCTCTCCTCCGGCGAGCAGAAGTGGGGCCGGATGTGCGGCCTGACCATGTTGCTGCCGCACGGTTACGAGGGGCAGGGCCCGGAGCACTCCTCCGCCCGTCTGGAGCGTTATCTGCAGATGTGCGCCCAGCACAACATGCAGGTGTGCGTGCCGTCCAACCCGGCCCAGGTGTTCCACATGCTGCGCCGTCAGGTGGTACGTCCGATGCGCCGTCCGCTCATCGTGATGACGCCCAAATCCCTGCTGCGCCACCCGCTGGCGGTGAGCAAGCTCGAAGAGCTGGCCGAAGGCACCTTCCAGAACGCCATCGGTGAGATCGATGCGCTGGATCCGAAGGGCGTCAAGCGCGTGGTGTTCTGCTCCGGCAAGGTCTACTACGACCTGCTCGATGCCCGTCGCAAGGCCGAGCAGCAAGATGTGGCCCTGGTGCGGATCGAGCAGCTCTACCCCTTCCCGGAAGAGGAAGTGCGCGCCATCCTGGCCGACTACAGCCATGTCACCGACTTCGTCTGGTGTCAGGAAGAGCCGCAGAACCAGGGCGCCTGGTACTGCACCCGTCATCACTACGACAGCGTGCTGCCAAGCCATGCTCGTCTGCGTTATGCCGGTCGCCCGGCCTCGGCCTCGCCGGCCGTCGGTTACATGTCAGTCCACGCCAAGCAGCAAAAAGCCTTGGTGGAAGACGCACTTACCCTGGAATAACGAGTTGTGAAGGAGAGGGCGCTCCCCGGGAGCGTCCTCTTCGACCAAGAACAAGCCCGCTGGCCAAGAAGTAAACAAGGAACTGATTAGATGACTATCGAGATCAAAGTACCGGACCTGCCGGAATCAGTGGCGGATGCCACCATCGCGACCTGGCACAAGAAGCCGGGTGATCTGGTTGCCCGTGACGAAGTGCTGGTTGACATCGAGACCGACAAGGTCGTGCTGGAAGTGCCGGCGCCGGAAGCTGGCGTGCTGGGCGACATCCTGCAAAGCGAAGGGGCCACCGTGCTCTCCCGCCAGCTGATCGCCATGCTCAAGCCTGCCCCGGTGGCCGGCGAAGAGACCAAGGAGAAGCCGGTGGAAGCGGTAGCCGATGACGCCGCCGATGGCCTGAGCCCCTCCGTGCGCCGCCTGGTGGCCGAGCATGACATCGACGTTGCCAAGCTGACCGGTACCGGCAAGGGCGGTCGCGTCACCAAGGAAGACGTGGAAGCCTTTATCAAGGGTGGCAACAAGCCTGCCGCCGCGCCGGTTGCCGCTGCAGCCCCTGCTGCACCGGTCGCCCCGCTGGCCGGTCGCACTGAAAAACGCGTGCCCATGACCCGTCTGCGCAAGCGTATCGCCGAGCGTCTGCTGGAGGCCAAGAACACCACCGCCATGCTGACCACCTTCAACGAGATCAACATGGCGCCCATCATGAAGCTGCGCAAGCAGTACGGCGAGATCTTCGAGAAGAAGCACGGCATCAAGCTCGGTTTCATGTCTTTCTACGTGAAGGCGGTAGTGGAATCCCTCAAGCGCTACCCGGAAGTGAACGCGGCGCTGGACGGTGACGACATCGTCTACCACAACTACTTCGACGTCAGCATCGCCGTCTCCACCCCCCGTGGTCTGGTGACTCCGGTGCTGCGCGACTGCGACAGCATGAGCCTGGCGGACATCGAGAAGGCCATCAAAGACTTGGCCGGCAAGGGCCGTGACGGCAAGCTGACCGTGGACGAACTGACCGGCGGCAACTTCACCATCACCAACGGTGGCGTGTTCGGCTCCCTGATGTCCACCCCGATCATCAACCCGCCCCAGAGCGCCATTCTGGGCATGCACAAGATCCAGGACCGCCCCATGGCCGTCGACGGCAAGGTCGAGATCCTGCCGATGATGTACTTGGCGCTCTCCTACGATCACCGCATCATCGACGGCCGCGAGTCGGTGGGCTTCCTGGTCTCCATCAAGGAGCTGCTGGAAGATCCGACCCGTCTGCTGCTGGACGTCTAAAGAAATCGGCCGGAGTGGCAAGCCTGTGGGCCTGCCAAGCCGCGCCACAAGCTTGCCGCCGGGTCTGTCACCCGGCGGCAAGCGGGAGCCCTCGCGGCCCTGACGGAACGTCTGAGTGAAAGTGAAATTAGAAAGATAACGAGGGGCCACCCTGGCCTCTTTCACAGGGGATTGAGAAACACGAGCCCCGGACGGAAATACCTACAACACGGATAGAGCATCTATGAATCTGCATGAATATCAGGCAAAACAGCTGTTTGCCGAGTATGGCCTGCCGGTCTCCGAAGGTTATGCCTGTGCCACCCCGCAGGAAGCGGCCGAAGCGGCCGACAAGATTGGCGGCAACACCTGGGTCGTCAAGTGCCAGGTCCACGCCGGTGGCCGCGGTAAAGCGGGCGGCGTCAAGCTGGCCAAGAGCAAGGACGAGATCCGTGCCTTCGCCCAAAACTGGCTGGGCAAGAACCTGGTGACCTATCAGACTGACGCCAACGGTCAGCCGGTTACCAAGATCCTGGTGGAATCTTGCACCGACATCGCCAAGGAGCTCTACCTGGGCGCCGTGGTTGACCGTGGCAGCCGTCGCGTGGTCTTCATGGCCTCTACCGAAGGTGGCGTGGAGATCGAGAAAGTCGCCCACGAAACCCCGGAACTCATTCACAAAGCCGCCATCGATCCGCTGGTAGGCCCGCAGCCTTATCAAGCCCGCGAGCTGGCCTTCAAACTGGGTCTGGTCGGCGATCAGATAAAGCAGTTCACCAAGATCTTCATGGGTCTGGGCCAGATGTTCCTGGACTGCGACTTCGCCCTGCTGGAAATCAACCCGCTGGTCATCACCGACAAGGGCAACCTGCACTGCCTGGACGGCAAGATCAACATCGACGCCAACGCCCTGTACCGCCAGCCGAAGCTGCGCGAGATGCACGACCCGTCCCAGGATGACCCCCGTGAAGCGCACGCCGCCCAGTGGGAGCTGAACTATGTGGCGCTGGATGGCAACATCGGCTGCATGGTCAACGGCGCGGGCCTGGCCATGGGCACCATGGACATCGTCAACCTGCACGGCGGTTCACCGGCCAACTTCCTGGACGTCGGCGGCGGCGCCACCAAGGAGCGCGTGACCGAGGCGTTCAAGATCATCCTCTCCGACAGCAAGGTTCAAGCCGTGCTGGTCAACATCTTCGGTGGCATCGTGCGCTGCGACATGATCGCGGAAGGGATCATCGGCGCCGTCAAGGAAGTGGGGGTGAAAGTGCCCGTGGTGGTGCGTCTGGAAGGCAACAACGCCGAACTGGGTGCCCGTAAACTGGCCGACAGCGGCCTCAATATCATCGCCGCAACGAGTCTGACTGACGCAGCTCAGCAAGTGGTAAAAGCAGCGGAGGCCAAATAATGAGCGTTCTGATCAACAAAGACACCAAGGTGATCTGCCAGGGCTTTACCGGCGGTCAGGGCACTTTCCACTCCGAACAGGCCATTGCCTACGGCACCCAGATGGTCGGCGGCGTGTCGCCGGGCAAAGGCGGCACCACTCACCTGGGCCTGCCGGTGTTCAACACCGTTCGTGACGCCGTGGAAGCCACTGGCGCCACCGCCTCCGTCATCTATGTGCCGGCACCGTTCTGCAAGGACGCCATCCTGGAAGCCATCGATGCCGGCATCAAGCTCATCGTCACCATCACCGAAGGCATCCCGACCCTGGACATGCTGGACGTCAAGGTGAAGCTGCAGGAAACCGGCGTGCGGATGATCGGCCCCAACTGCCCGGGCGTTATCACCCCGGGTGAGTGCAAGATCGGCATCATGCCCGGCCACATCCACAAGCCGGGCAAGGTGGGCATCGTCTCCCGCTCCGGCACCCTGACCTACGAAGCGGTCAAGCAGACCACGGACGAGGGCTTCGGCCAGTCCACCTGCGTCGGTATCGGTGGTGACCCCATCCCGGGTTCCAACTTCATCGACATCCTCGAGATGTTCCAGAACGATCCGCAGACCGAAGCCATCGTGATGATCGGCGAGATCGGCGGCAACGCCGAGGAAGACGCGGCGGCCTATATCAAGGCCCACGTCACCAAGCCGGTGGTCTCCTACATCGCGGGTGTCACCGCTCCGGCTGGCAAGCGCATGGGTCATGCGGGCGCCATCATCGCCGGTGGTAAAGGCACCGCGGCCGAGAAATTTGCCGCCCTGGAAGATGCCGGCGTGAAAACCGTGCGCTCCCTGGCCGATATCGGCAAAGCCCTGCGTGAAGTGACCGGCTGGTAAGTCCTTTCAGCCCGTTATCTCTGATAAAAAGCCGCCCAATGGGCGGCTTTTTTATGGGCATAAGTTGAACTTTATAAGTTCAGTTAAAGCCAAGGGTATTTCAATTTTTTAACTTACTTTTGTATAGTGCTTATCAAACTCTTTCTGAATGTTCGGATTATAAAAAGTCTTTTTCCCACCGTTAGGATTTTTGGGGTTAAGAAGTCGTTCATATGCAAATTTATTGTCCTCTTCCAATTTTTTTCTTATTCTGTGATATTTTGCATTCATTTTAAAATCAGAATATCGCTTCGATAAGCGCGTGCTAAGGATATCGTAATCCCAAGGATATTTATCAGTAAAATCTTCTTCTGACAGATAAACAGCTGTAGCATTTGGATCGTCAGTGATTTGAACTGGGAGGCCTGATGTACTCTTCACTTTTTGAAACTTCACATCAATTCTAAGTGTCAGGTTATAATCACCAACATCTTCTACGCCATCATAACTTTCCTCTGATTTCCTGATGTACTCCAAAACTTTTCTCTCGTTGGCATTGAGTGAAACTCCAGGGGCCTCACTGAAATCCCTAAAAAAAGATAATGGCATGAGATAAAAATTGTATCCTGATAGAACGTCACCAAACCACAAAGATACTAGATGAAGGTAGTTTTGAAGAGATGCACTACCTAACTCTTGAATTTTTAAAGATAGTAGCAAGTCATCATTTACAAAATGTATTGAGTTATCTCTGATTTCTGTAAGTGCAATTAAATTATCGTTTACTGCCTTGTCTATTTTTACTCCATACTCTTCGGTGACAATTCGGTATGCCTCAAAAATGTTAATGGATAGAGGGTTTCCGGAACGATTCTTTTTGGGCCTTTTTACCGTGGATTTCATTCCAGTTTTGAGGGTCCTATATTCCATGGCATATAGGGAGGCTACCTTATTACTGGCCAGATTGAGAACCTTTGCCTTTAAAAGTAGCTCCCAAGAGTTTATACATAATACAGAGAAGGTTTCCTCGCGATATCTGAAGTCTGGCTTATTATATATCTCAATTGCTGATAGCATGGCGGCAACGGATTTTTCAAGCATTAATCGAGATCGTGACTTCATATAGCCCCTTGGGAAGTTAATAATTTTGTAGTTTACATTCTTCTCTATCAGCTCAGTGAGATTCGATTTTATGGATTGCTAATATGTTCATTCACTTACACAGGCTTGTCCATCTTAGATGTTGGAAGATATAGAGTTCAGCACAATTTATTACACCATCTCGTATGTTGAGCCTACGCAGCCGAATGTTTACCACAGACAGCCACCAACCTTGAAAAATCGGGCCATAGGGCGTATAACCACGCGCTTGTCAGTGTATTGAGTGAGCCACCTTTTATGCAGCAGAGTGAACCCGTGCAGAACGCCCCATTTTGGCAGGCGAAGAGTCTGCAACAGATGACCATGACGGAGTGGGAGTCTCTGTGCGACGGCTGCGGCAAGTGCTGCCTGAACAAGCTGATCGACGAGGATACCGAGGAGCTGGTGTTCACCAACGTGGCTTGCAACCTGCTCAATACCAAGACCTGCCAGTGCTCCGACTACGGCAACCGCTTTAAGAAAGAGCCGGACTGCCTGCAGATCACCCACGACAAGATTGCCGAATATGACTGGCTGCCGTCGACCTGTGCTTACCGCCTGCTGGCGGAGGGGCAGAGTTTGCCAGAGTGGCATCCGCTGATCACCGGCAGCCGCAGCGCCATGCACCAGGCTGGTCAGTCGGTGCGCGGCAAGGTGGTGCACGAGGTGGATGCCGGCGACTGGATCGATCACATCATTACTTGGGCCAGCTAATGCCAGGCCTGTCTATCGGGCCAGTCGCGAGCTGTACCAACTGCGAAGGGGCAGGGGAGTCATCACTCTCCTGCCCCTTCGGCTTTCTGGCTCCTTCCGAAGCGCTGTGAAGGTGTCTATTTGTCCGCCTTGCCCGCCGCATCGGCAAGTTTGGCCAGCTGTTTGTCATACCAGGCCACCGGGCGGTTCTCATCTTCCGCCCGCTCCTTGCGCCGGATGGCGTTGCGCACCGCCATGGCGCCCAGCCAGCGAAACGGCTCGGGCGGGAAATAGCCGCGCGGGCCGCTTACCAGCGCGCAGTCACGCCACGGCTTGTCCTCCTCCCGCACCTCATCGCGCACCAAGGCCGCCAGTACTTGACCGCCCATCCAGCTCTGCGCCACCCCGTTGCCGGAATAGCCGAGGCCATAGACGATATTGGGCAGCCCTCGCCAGTGGCCGAAGAAGGGGAGGCCATCCACCGAGCGATCGGAGGCGCCGCACCAGCTGGCGGCGATGGGCACATCCTTGAGCGCCGGAAAGAAGCGGCGCAGGGTGCGGGTGAGGGGAGCGAGATAACGGCTCGGCGCATCGAACTCGGCCAGATGGCGGTTGGCAAAGGCGAAGGTGTTGCCCCCCTTGCCCAGCATCAGCCGCCCTTGCGGAGTGGATCGGTAGTAGTGGACAAAGGTGCGGCCATCCACCACGCTGCGGCCGTGTTCAAGCTGCTGGGCGGCAAGCGCCTGTGGTGCCGGCTCGGTGATCACCATATCGGAGGAGACCAGCACGATACTGCGGCGAAACTCGCGAAAGTGCTGCACCATGGCGCTGTTGAGGGCAAGCACCACCTTGCGGGCACACACCTCGCCCTGTGGCGTCTGCACCCGCACAGGCTGGCCTGCGTCGAGGCGCAGCATGGGGGTGCCTTCATAGACCTCGACCCCCAATTCCCGCGCCACCCGCAGCAGGCCGCGCACCAGCAGTGCCGGTTGCACCGAACCCGCGTGGGGGCTGTAGAGCCCCTCCAGATGAACGTGGGAGCCGCTTTGGCTTGCCAGCTCACCCTCCGCAATCGCCTGCCACTGGTTAAGGCCGGCTCGCTTGAGTTCCTGCAATACCGGCTCCATCAGGCCGCGCTGGGCCTCGCTGGTGGCTGTGTAGCAGGTGCCCTCGACTCTCAGCTCCGCCTCTATCTGGTGCGCTTCGCAGAAACGGGCGATCTTGTGCACCGCCTGCTCGGAGGTGCGCACCAGCCAGGAAGCCTGCTCTTCGCCGAAGAGGCGCTTTAAGGTCAGGTATTTGGCCGACCAGGTGAGCAGGCAGCCGCCGTTGCGCCCGGAGGCGCCGCTGCCGCACAGGTCTTTTTCCAGCACCAGGATACGCAAGTGCGGCTCGGCTGTTTTAAGGGCGATGGCGCTCCACAGCCCGGTAAAGCCGCCACCGACGATGCAGACATCGGCCTCGTGGTGGCCGTGAAGGGGCGTGGGCGGCGCGGGCTGTTCGGCGGCGAGCGCTTCGGTCAGCCAGAAGGGGAGAGTGGACATCATGACTCCTCGACAAGGTTATGGGTGGCGCCAGCGCTGGGTGCGATCCAGCAGGGCGCGGCTCAACAAGAGCTGGAGCAGCTTGACGGTGGCGGCGGCCAGCAGGATGAGGGTGGCCATGGCGGCGGCCGCGGCGGTATCGCCGGAATCCTCCATATTGAGCACGGCGATGGAGGCGAGCACGCTGTCGCTCGAATAGAGGAAGATCACCGCAGAGGTGGTGGTCATGGCGTTGACGAACAGATAGATAAAGATTTCCAAGAGCGCTGGCAGGGAGGCGGGCAGGGTGACTCGCCAGAACGCCTTCCAGAGCGGAATGCGCAATGAGATGGCCACCAGCTCCAGCTCCTTGGGCAATTGCTTGAGGCTGGTCAGCGCCGTCATATGGCCCACTGTGTAGTAGTGGATGACGCAGGAGAGCACCATCAGCGGCAGAGTGCCATAGAGAGTGCCGTAGAAGCTGCCAAAAAGCGGATTGCCGTTGAAAAAGAAGATGTAGCCCAGCCCCAGCACCATGCCGGGCACCGCCAGCGACAGCATGGCTAGCAGATGCAGCAACTGACGCAGCCATGTAAAGTGGCACCCCTTCTCCTGCGCCCAGGCCAGCACCATCACCAGCACTGTGCCCACAAGGGCGGTAAAAAGACCCAGCTGTAAGGTGTTGGTAAAGGGCTGCCAGCCGTAGACGCTGTTGCTGTCAAAGGCGTAGTGATCCAGCGTCAACCCGAGGTTGTAGGGCCAGAACTGCACCAGGGAGCCGTAAACGGCCATGCCCACCAGCGCCAGAAACAGCAGGGCCCAGAGCGTGCACCAGCCGAGCGCCAGCAGATCCCGCAGCCGATGGGGTTTGGGCTGATAGGGCACAGCCTTGGTGCTGCTCTGCTCCTGCATCTTGCTGCGCACCCTGTGCTCCAGCGCAAAGCTGAGCAGCGCCGGCAGCAGCAGGGTGACGCTGGCAACGGCGCCCAGCGAGAAGTTCTGCATCCCGATCACCTGCCGGTAGATGTCGGTGGCCAGCACGCTGTACTGGCCGCCAATCACCTTGGCCACCCCGAAGTCGCAGATGGTGAGGGTGAAGACCGCTATGGCGGCGCTCAAAAGACCGTAGCGAGCGGTAGGCAGGGTGACGGTGACAAAGGTGCGCCAACCACTGCTGCCGAGCACCCGGGAGGCTTCATAGAGGCGGGCATCGCTCTGACCGAGCGCCGTGATAAGGATCATCAGGGCGTGGGGAAAGCACCAGAAGCCCAGACCAATGACGATACCGATGGGGCCGTAGATGCTCTCGCCGCCGAGCAGCCCCTTGGCGATCCCCTGATTGCCGAACCAGTAGACCAGACTGATGGCGGGCAGCAGGGAGGGCATCAACAGCGGAATAAGGCCGATGAGGCGAAACAGGGGCTTGCCCGGCATGCAGGTGCGGGTGAGGGCATAGGCGTAGCCAAAGGCGATGGTCACCACCAGCGCGGTGATCAGCACCCCGAGCCAGAGGGTGTTGCCTATGGTGCGCCCCAGATGAGGGGAGTCGAAATAGGCGCTGAAGTTGGCAAGCCCTACCCAGAGGCCGTTCTCATCCTGCAGGCTCTTTTGCAGCATGGTGAGCAGCGGCAGCAAGAGGCCCCCCACCAGCAGGGCGATGCCAAGTAAAAGCAGGATCAGCTGCAGCAGTTGATCCCGGCTCCAGCCGCGACAAAGCCGCTGCCAACGAGAGTCTTGGCGGGCTGTCGCTGGCGACAACAGGGAGGAGGTCGCAAGGGGGGCGTTCATGGGCGCTCTCCTTCAAACAGCTGCATCGCTCCGGCGGGCCAGTGCAGCGAGCAGCGCATGCCGCTGCGCCAGCCACCCTGTTCGTGGCGGGGCAGCTCGTGGGTCGGGCGCTCCACCAGAATTTGCTGCGGGCCCAGATAGGTGTCGGCGGTGCAAATAAGGCGCTGGGCGGCGCCGAGAAACTCCACCTGATCGATGATTACTTCAACGCCATGTTGCCCAAGAGACAGCTCGCTCGGCGCACTCAGGGTGATCGCCTCGGGGCGGATTGCCACCTGCAATTTGCTGCCGGCCGCGGCCCGGTTGGCGAGTGTTAGCGGCTGCTCGTTAAGGCGTACCTGGGTGGGGCTCAGCACCAGGGTGTCGAGGAAGTTCATGGTGCCGACGAAGCTTGCCACGAAACGGCTGGTAGGCTGGTGGTAGATCTCCTGCGGGGTGCCTACCTGCACGATGCGGCCACCCTCCATCACCACGATGCGATCGGCCATGGTCAGCGCCTCTTCCTGATCGTGGGTCACCATGATGGTGGTAATGCCAAGACGCTGCTGCAGGGCGCGGATCTCGCTGCGAAGGTGGGTGCGCACCAGCGCATCCAGCGCACTGAGCGGTTCGTCCAGCAGCAACAAACCGGGGGAAAGGGCCAGAGCCCGGGCCAGCGCCACTCGCTGCTGCTGACCGCCGGAGATCTGGCTCGGGTATTTGTGGGACTGGGCAGTGAGATCCACCAGCCCCAGCCAGTGATCGACCCGCTCCTTGATAAGATCCCGTGCCAGCCCCTGATTCTCGAGGCCGAAGGCGATGTTCTGGGCCACCGTCAGGTTGGGGAAGAGGGCATAGGACTGAAACACGATGCCAAAGTCGCGCTGCTGGGGCGGCAGCTGGGAGATATTGCGCCCCCCTTGCCAGATCTCGCCGCTGTCCGGCAGATCCAGCCCGGCGATGGCTCTGAGCAAGGTGGTCTTGCCGCAGCCGGAGGGGCCGAGAAAGCAGATAAACTCCCCCGGCTCAATGGTCAGAGAGATCCCCTTGAGGGCCTGAAAAGTCCCAAACTGCTTGTTGAGATGTTGAATGTCCAGATAGGGCTGGGTCATGGTGCGACTCGCTACTGATTTGGTATATACCAGTTTGCGGGTGAAGTGTGACGATCAGGTGATCGGGGGATGACGGCTTGATGACAGTCAGATGACATCGGGTCGCCAGCAGCTAGCTTGGTCGCTTGTGGATGGGCGGGGTTACCAATTGAGGGTGAAACAAAGTGGGGGCGATGCCAAAAAACGAAGGCCAACCTGGGTTGGCCTTCGGCAATCTGTTTATCAGCCTGGGTGCATTGGCATTGTTCAAACCAGCCCTAAATGGGATTACTGCTTGGCTTCGGTCTTGCCGTCGAAGCTGGCGCTCCACTGGGCCAGGATGGTGTTGCGCTCGCGGGCAGCCCAGCCAAAGTCGTTGTCGATCATCTGGCCCTTGATGTTGGCGGGATAGCCGGCTCTGGGCTTGGCCACCTCCGGGATGGCGACCACTGCGAATGACTTGTTGTAGAGGGCGTTGGCCTGCTCGGTGGCGGCAAAGTCGAGCAGCTGTTTGGCTGCATCCAGCTTGGGGGTGCCCTTGATGATGGCGGCGGCTTCCATATCCCAGCCCGAGCCCTCTTTCGGGAACACCACCTCGATGGGGGCACCCTTGGCCTTGAGGCTGGTAGCCGGGAAGTCGAAGGAGATACCGATCACCGTCTCGCCGCTGGCAGCCAACTTGCAGGGAGCGGAGCCCGAGTGGGTATAACGGTCGATGTTCTGGTGCAGGCCGTTCATAAATTGCCAGCCCTGTTGCTCGCCCATGGTCTGCAGCCAGCCGGCGACGCTCAGGTAGCCGGTACCGGAGGAGCTGGGGTTGGGCATGATCACCTTGCCCTTGTAGACGGGCTTGGTGAGGTCCGCCCAGCTGGTGGGGGCCGGGATCCCCTGTTTCTCGGCCTCTACCTTGTTGAAGCAGATGGCGCTGAAGAAGGCGTCCAGACCGATCCAGTGCGGCTCGGCCTTGCTGTCGCGAAAGCGGCTGTCGAGTTTATCCAGCCCTTTCGGTGCATAGGCATTGAGCATCTGCTGCTGATCGAGCTGCATCAGGCTGGTGGCCGCCAGCCCCCACACCACATCTGCCTTGGGCTGGGCTTTTTCCGCCAGCAAGCGGGCGGTGACCACGCCGGTGGAGTCACGCACCCACTTGATGTTGATATCCGGATGCTGGCGCTCGAACGCGGTTTTCAGCTCGCTGAGCTGTTCCGGTTCGAAGGCGGTGTAGACGGTGAGATCGGTCGCGGCCAGTGCCGGCGCTGTCATGGCGGCCAGCACGGCGGCGGCCAGCAGATGGGTTCCCTGTTTCATCCTCTTCTCCATATAAATTGGTTTGGTATAAACCAGATTGGTCGAGAGAGAGGCTAGGGGATCTTTATGACGTTCAGGTGACGACCCCGTGACGTTTTCCCATTCCTGATTTGTTCGTGACTAATCCTGGGTATCCACCTCGATCTCCAGGCTGTCGTGGCGCCAGTACTCCAGATCGAAATCGAGCACCCGGCCGTGCTGATCGAAGTTGAGTCGCTCGAGGCGCAGGGCGGGTAGACCGGCGGTGGCCCCCAGCGCCTTGGCCACCTCGTCCGGCAGGGCGGTGGGGAAGAAACGTACCTGCATGCGGGCGTAGTGGAGATCGTAATGGGCCTGGTAGATCTCGGTCAGACTGCCGTTGAGATCCAGCTCCAGCAGGCCCGGTACCCGCTCTGGCAGGCAGTGGTTCTCGCAGTAGCAGATGGCGCGCCCGTTGGCGTAGCGCAGCCGCTTGAGCAGAAACAGGCTGTCGAACGGCTTGAGCTGCAGCCGTGCCATCAGTGCCGGCGGCACCGCCTGGCGGCTCTTCTCCAGGAGCTCGGTGCGCGGCTCCCCCCCTTGCTCCCGCACAATCTGGTGAAAGTTGGAGGTGCGTCTTGGGTTGAGGCGAAAGCGCGGCGGGGTGACGAACCAGCCGCGGCGATCCTCCCGATAGATAAGGCCGTTTGCCTCCAGCTGCACCAGAGCCTCGCGAATGGTGACCCTTGTGGTGCCATAGAGCTCCCCCAGCAGCCGCTCGGAAGGGAGCTTGTCGTTGGGGGTCAGGCCCCCCGCCAGGATCTGGTTGGCGAGGGCATCCTTGATCTGCAGGTATTGGGGTTTGCTCATGAAAATCCCTGGTTGTGCAATGAGTTGGGCAATGGACTGGGCACAGGGCAGGTCATCTGCCCGGTCGCTAAGCGTAGGCATCAACGTGCATTGGTAAAGACCAGTGTTGCCCCTGTTGTTCAGGCTTCCTAGATTATCGCGATCCCGGCGCCGTAAATGAATTTTTTGTTGCACGTAGCGCCACCCCTTTGACCTTGGTGGGGCCGTTACCCACAATGTGCTCATTCTGGTATATACCAAAAGGAGTGAAGTCATGACCCATATTCCTGCGGCCCCTGCCGCCGTCGATTACCTGCTGCTGACCCCGGGCCCCCTCTCGACCACCGCCACGGTGCGCGCCGCCATGCTGCAAGACAGCTGTACCTGGGATGCGGACTACAACCAGGGGGTGGTGGAGCCCATCCGCCGCGAGCTGGTGCGCCTCGCCACAGGCCCGGAATATGAGAGCGACTACAGCGCCGTGCTGCTACAGGGGAGTGGCAGCTATGTGGTGGAGAGCGTGCTGGGCTCGGCGATAGGCGCCGACGAGTGTCTGCTGATCATCAACAACGGCGCCTACGGCACCCGCATGGGGGAGATGGCCCGCTGTCTTGGCCTGCGCCACCACGAGCTCGACTGCGGCGAGACAAGCCGCCCGGAACCCGCCGCCATCGAGGCGATGCTGGCGCGCCACCCCGAGATCACCCATCTGGCCATGGTGCACTGCGAGACCACCACCGGCATGCTCAACCCGCTCGACGAGGTGGCAGCGCTCTGCCAGCGCCGCGGCATTCGCCTGATCGTCGATGCCATGAGCAGCTTTGGCGGCATCCCCATCGACATGGGGCGCCTTGGCATCGAGTTTCTCATCAGCTCTGCCAACAAGTGCATTCAGGGGGTGCCGGGCTTTGGCTTTGTCATCGCCCGTCGCGTGGCGCTCACGGCCTGCGCCGGTCGCGCCCGCTCGGTCTCCCTCGACCTGCACGCTCAGTGGCAGACCATGGAGCAGCAGGGGGGCAAGTGGCGCTTTACCTCGCCCACCCATACCGTGCTCGCCTTCGCCCAGGCCCTGCGTGAACTGGATGAAGAAGGGGGGATCGCCGCCCGCCATCAGCGCTATAGCGAGAACCAGCGCACCCTGGTGGATGGTATGGCGGCGCTTGGCTTTGCGCCGCTGCTGCCAGAAACATGGCAATCCCCCATCATTACCGCCTTCTACTCTCCGACCCACCCTGATTACCGCTTCGCCGACTTCTACCAGCGGCTCAAGGGGCAGGGTTTTGTCATCTATCCGGGTAAGGTCTCCCAGGCCGATTGCTTCCGCATTGGCAATATCGGCGACGTGACCCCTGAGCGGGTGCGCTGCTTGCTCGCCGCCATGGCCAGCGCCTGCTACTGGCAGGGGGACGCGCGATGACGAGCCAAGCGCTTCACGGTCACGATCTGCGTGGCGATAAGCTGCACGGCAGCGGTCGCGCCGACAGTGAAGGGGATATCAATCTCGGCGAGGGGCGGGCGCGCTGGTGGGCAGGTCAGAGCGAAGAGGTACAGGCCGGATTGGCGGAGGATAGCCGCTACTTTCTCCATCAGGCCCTCTCCACCCCCTGTCTCGATCTGCTTGAGGGGGCGCAGGGGAGCTGGTTGAGCAGCGTATCGGGCAAGCGCTACCTCGATTTTCACGGTAACAGTGTCCATCAGCTGGGTCACGGTCACTCCAAGGTGGTGGCCGCGGTGCAGCAGCAACTCGCCGATCTGCCGTTTGCGCCCCGCCGCTACACCCATCGGGTGGCCATCGACTGCGCCCGTGCTTTGGCCGAACTGGCCCCCGGCGATCTCAACCGGGTGCTGTTCGCCCCCGGCGGCAGCGAGGTGGTGGGCATTGCCTTGAAGCTTGCCCGCTTCATTACCGGCAACAGCAAGGTGGTGTCCCTGTGGGATGCCTTTCACGGCGCCTCCCTCGATGCCATCTCGGTCGGTGGCGAGGCCTGTTTTCGCGCCGGCATGGGCCCCTTGATGGCCGGTGTGGAGCGCATTCCGCCGCCCACCCGTTATCGCGGCGTCTGGTATCGCGGGGAGGGGGATGACCTGCACTACGCCGATTATCTGGAGTACGTCATCGAGAAGGAGGGGGGAATAGGCGCCTTTATCGCCGAGCCCATCCGCAACACCGACGTGCAGGTGCCCTCAAGGGCCTACTGGCAGCGGGTGCGGGAGATCTGCGATCGCCACAAGGTGCTGCTGATCGTCGACGAGATCCCCAATGCCCTGGGACGCACCGGCCACTGGTTCAGTTTCGAGGAGTTTGGCATCGAGCCAGACATCATCTGTCTTGGCAAGGGGTTGGGGGGCGGGGTAGTGCCGTTTGCCGCGCTTATCACCCGCGACCGTTTCAATCAGGCGGCGGCCATCTCGCTCGGTCACTACACCCACGAGAAGAGCCCCATCGGCTGCGCGGCGGCGCTCGCCACTATAGAGACAATCCGCGAAGCTGGATTGTTGGCAAAAGCGCGGGAGGATGGCCGCTTTATGGCGGCAGAGCTTGCAGCGCTTGCCGAACGTCACCCGCTGATCGGGCAGGTGCGCGGTATCGGTATGCTCTGGGCGCTCGATCTGGTGGTCGATCACCAGAGTCGAAAGCGCAATAGCCAGGCCGCCGAGCGGCTGCTCTACCGCTGCCTGGAGCTCGGGCTCAGCTTCAAGGTCTCTCAGGGCAATGTTATCCAGCTCTCGCCGCCGCTCAATATCGCTCGCGCCGATCTGGTGCGCGCCATCGCCATTCTCGATCGCGCCTTGGGCGAGATCGCACTTTCACCGAAACAGGAAGATCACCATGACTGACTTGCAGATTGCCATCGACCCGACCACAGACATAGAGGCGCTGATCCTCGACTGGGCCGGCACCGTGGTCGATTTCGGCTCCTTCGCCCCCACCTCGATCTTCGTCGAGGCCTTCGCCCGTGCCTATGACTTTGCCGTGACCCTGGATGAGGCGCGCCAGCCCATGGGGCTGGGCAAGTGGGATCATATCGCGGCGCTTGGCCGTCTGCCCTCGGTGGATGAACGCTGGCAGGCCCGCTTCGGCCACCCCATGAGTCACGCCGAGGTGGACCACCTCTATCACACCTTTATGCCGCTGCAGATTGCCGCCGTGACCCGCTTTGCCGCCCCCATCCCGGGTGTGTTGCCGGTGCTGGAGGCTCTGCGAGCTCAAGGGCTGCGGATCGGCTCCTGCTCCGGTTACCCCCGTCCGGTAATGGAAGCGCTGGTGCCGGCCGCGGCCGAGCGCGGCTATCAACCGGATCACTGGGTCGCCACCGACGATTTCAAGGCCGGTGGTCGCCCCGGCCCCTGGATGGCGCTGGCCAACGTGATTGAGCTGGGGGTGAGCGCGGTGCACCGCTGCATCAAGGTGGATGATGCGGTGCCGGGCATCAGCGAGGGGTTGAATGCGGGCATGTGGACGGTGGGATTGTCGGTTTCCGGCAACGAATTTGGTGCCACCTGGGAAGCATTTTCCGCCATGAGCGAGGCGGATATCGCCGCTAGGCGCGCATCGGCCGAGGCCAAGTTGCGGGCGGCAGGGGCTCACTATGTGATCGATACCCTGGCCGACATCGCCTCGGTGATTGCCGATATCAACCGCCGACTGGCGGCCGGCGAGCGGCCCTGAACAAGGCGGGGGGAGAGAAGGGGAGTGCCAGCCTTGCCTGCAGATTTTCAGGTCTATGCTCCCTGACTATCAGGCATAAAAAAACCGGCGCCTGGGCGCCGGTTTTTGTTCACCGAGACTCTATTACAGAGAGGCGGTGAAGGTACGGGTGATGACGTCTTGCTGTTGCTCTTTGGTCAAAGAGTTGAAGCGAACGGCATAACCGGATACGCGGATGGTCAACTGCGGATATTTTTCCGGGTTTTCCATGGCGTCCAGCAGCATTTCACGGTTCATCACGTTGACGTTCAGGTGCTGACCGCCTTCCAGGTTGGACTCGTGGTGGAAGTAACCATCCATCAGACCGGCCAGGTTGGCTTTCTGGGCTTCCATGTCTTTACCCAGCGCGTTCGGCACGATGGAGAAGGTATAGGAGATACCATCTTTGGCGTAAGCGAACGGCAGCTTGGCGACGGAAGTCAGGGAAGCAACGGCACCCTTCTGGTCACGACCGTGCATCGGGTTGGCACCCGGGCCGAACGGCGCACCGGCGCGACGACCATCCGGGGTGTTACCGGTCTTCTTGCCGTACACCACGTTGGAGGTGATGGTCAGCACGGACTGGGTAGCCACGGCACCACGGTAGGTGTTCAGCTTCTGAATCTTCTTCATGAAGCGCTCGACCAGGTCACAGGCGATGTCATCGACGCGAGCGTCGTTGTTACCGAACTGAGGGTACTCGCCTTCGATTTCGAAGTCGATGGCCACGCCATCTTCGTCACGAACCGGCTTGACCTTGGCGTACTTGATGGCAGACAGGGAGTCAGCGGCCACGGACAGACCGGCGATGCCGCAAGCCATGGTGCGATAGACGTCACGGTCGTGCAGCGCCATCAGAGAGGCTTCGTAGCTGTACTTGTCGTGCATGTAGTGGATGATGTTCAGCGCGGCAACGTATTGCTTGGCCAGCCAATCCATGAAGTGATCCAGACGATCCATCACGTCGTTGTACTCGAGGTACTCGGAGGTGATCATGTCGGTCTTCGGACCCACCTGCAGCTTCATCTTCTCGTCCATACCGCCGTTGATGGCGTACAGCATGGTCTTGGCCAGGTTGGCACGAGCACCGAAGAACTGCATCTGTTTGCCGACGATCATCGGGGACACACAGCAAGCGATGGCGTAGTCATCGTTGTTGAAGTCCGGACGCATCAGGTCGTCGTTCTCGTACTGAACGGAAGAGGTCTCGATGGATACCTTGGCGCAGTACTTCTTGAAACCGACCGGCAGCTTCTCGGACCACAGGATGGTCAGGTTCGGCTCAGGGGACGGGCCCATGGTGTACAGGGTGTTCAGCATACGGAAGCTGTTCTTGGTGACCAGGGTACGGCCGTCAACGCCCATACCTGCCAGGGTCTCGGTAGCCCACATCGGGTCGCCGGAGAACAGTGAATCGTATTCCGGGGTACGCAGGAAGCGAACCATGCGCAGCTTCATGACCATGTGGTCCATCAGCTCCTGGGCTTCTTGCTCGGTGATCAGACCTTTTTGCAGGTCACGCTCGATGTAGATGTCCAGGAAGCTGGAGGTACGACCGAAGGACATGGCCGCGCCGTTCTGGGACTTGACGGCCGCCAGGTAGGCGAAGTAGGTCCACTGTACGGCTTCTTTGGCGGTCTTGGCCGGTACGGAGATGTCGCAACCATATTTGGCAGCCATCACCTTCATCTGGGCCAGGGCACGGTGCTGCTCGGAGATCTCTTCGCGCAGACGGATGGTGGCTTCCAGGTTGACACCGTTTTCCAGGTCAGCCTGCAGGGACTTGAACTGGGCCAGTTTGTCGGCCATCAGGAAGTCGATACCGTACAGGGCGACACGACGGTAGTCACCGATGATACGGCCACGGCCGTAGGCATCCGGCAGACCGGTGATGACGCCGGACTTGCGGCAGTTCAGGATGTCTTTGGTGTAGACGTCGAACACGCCCTGGTTGTGAGTCTTGCGGTACTCGGTGAAGATCTTCTCGACCATGGGGTCAAGCTGACGACCGTATACTTCGCAAGAGGTCTTGACCATCTTGATACCGCCGTTGGCGATGATGGCGCGCTTGAGCGGCTTGTCGGTCTGCAGACCAACGATTTGCTCCAGGCTCTGATCGATATAGCCGGCATCGTGAGCGGTAATGGTGGAGGGCAGGTCGGTATCAAAATCGACCGGCGCGTGGGTGCGGTTCTCGATCTTGATGCCTTCCATGACCTTGTCCCACAGCTTGGTGGTAGCTTCGGTCGCGCCAGCCAGGAAGGACTCGTCACCTTCATACGGGGTGTAGTTCTTCTGGATGAAGTCACGGGTGTTGACAGAGGTCTGCCATTCACCGGCCGCGAAGCCTTCCCATGCTTTTTGGAACTGTTCGTTAAGTTCTGCCATTTTCATTACCTCTCAAGGTATTTATGTGTCTGCCGCCATCCTTAATGATGGCGACGGAAGATAAACCAGTAAGTCAGCCCAACCATGACGCCACCACCAATGATATTACCTATGGTGACAGGAATGAGGTTGTGCAGGACGAAGTTGGATACGGTCAGGTCGGCAAAGGTCGCCGGGTCCTGGCCGATGGCCTGCCAGAATTCCGGGCCTGCGACGCTGTGAATGGCGATGCCGACCGGGATCATAAACATGTTTGCGATGCTGTGCTCGAAACCGGAGGCCACGAACATGGCGACGGGGAGCAGCATGACCATCACCTTGTCGGTGGCACTGCGGGCGCCGAACGCCATCCACACGGCGAGACACACCATGAGGTTGCAGAGGATGCCAAGCGCCACGGCTTCGAAGAAGGTGTGGTGGATCTTGTGCTGGGCCACCTTGAGGGCGTTGAGGCCCCACTGACCATCTGCCGCCATGTATTCGGCCGACATGATGATGAGGCCGACGATGATGAGACCGCCGATGAGGTTGCCGAAGTAGACCAGTCCCCAGTTCTTGAACAGCTGGGCCCAGGTGATGCGATTCGCCGCCTTGGCCACCAGGGTGAGGGTGGTGGAGGTGAACAGCTCGGCGCCGAGCAGCACGCAGAGGATCAGGCCAAGAGCGAAACAGAGACCGCCGACCAGTTTGCTGAGGCCCCAGGCCACATTGCCGGCACCGGTGGTGACTGTGATGTAGAAGACGAAAGCGATGGCGATGAAGGCGCCAGCTGTGATGGCCAGGGGGATGACCTTGTATGCGGGCTTGGTGGCCTTGGCATAGGTTATATCTTCTGCCAGTGCAGCGATGGCTTCTGGCTTGAGACAATCAAAGGGAGATTCTGCTTTCAATTCTCATGTACCTGATGTTTTGCCTGTGGAAATCATAACAAAGGGCCAGATCGTCAAAATTGACTCCGATCAAGAATTGCAGATTGTGAATGTAATTTTACTACAAATATTTGAGTCCCCCGGCAGCGATTCTTTACACCAGGTTTCAGCTGAAACAGAAATGTGGTTTTTTTAATATCATGATTTTAAACAATTTATTTTTCATCCCTGAAAAAGTGTGCCGGCAAGGCATCTTTGCGTCTCCCCAGCACTCGCTACTCCTTGTTGGCAACCCCCTAAGAGGTATTTTTTGTTTTTTATTTCATCTTTGAATAACAAATGGCCACTTGGCTGACCATAAAAGAGAAGGGGCCATCAGGGCCCCTTCGGAATGTTACCACATCAACCCCATGAATGGGCTCGTTTGGCCTTCTGCAGCTTCTCGTAGGCAGCCAGCAGCTTCTGATGCAGCGGGAACTGGCTGAGGGAGAGATCGGCGGCTGCCAGCCCGTGGAAGCGCGCTTCACCGCTGGCGTGGGCCCAAGCCTGCGCCAGCGTCTCTTCGCCATACATGCGGGCAAACACGGCGCGGTACTGCTCGGGGTCACGATCCTCGTCCAGGAACAGCTCGACGCAGGCGCGCAGGGCGCGATAGAAGTTGGCGCGATCGGCCGGGAACACCGACTGGTTGAACTCCATGGTCCAGTCGATGAGATCGAGCGCCGTGTCGAGTTCGCCGGCGGCCAGCGCCAGCATGGCTTTGAGCTCGCCCACCCGCAGGGTGTGCAGGGCGGTTCCCTTGGCGGCGGCGATGCCGAGCAGCTCGCGCACCCGAGTGCGCTCGTCGTGACCCTCTTCATCCAGCTGGTCGAACAGCGCCATGTACTGCTCCGCGTCCCACTCCAGGGATGGCAGCGCCAGTATGGTCTCCCGCAGGTGGGCACCCATGGTGTTGTTGGCCAGCAGCAGATCTTCGGCCGGATAGATGTCGGACATGCCGGGCACCAGGATACGGCAGGCGTAGACGCCCAGGTGCTCGTAGTCGGCGATGTAGACCGGCTGTTCCAGCTCGTGGAAGATGCCGATCAGGTGGTCGAACTCCTCCTGCGAGGTGCCCCGGAAGTCCCAGTCGGCAAACTCGAAGTCCGCATCCTGCTTGAACAGGTCCCAGCTGATGAGGCCTGAGGAGTCGATGAAGTGGGTCTCCAGGTTGTGGTGATCCGCCACCTGTTCGTTGTCAAACGAGGGCGGTACGAACACGTCCAGATCCTTGAGGCTGCGGCCTTGCAGCAGCTCGGTGACGGTGCGCTCGAAGGCCACTTCGAAGCGCGGGTGGGCGCCGAAGGAGGCAAAGCAGGTGCCGTTGCTCGGGTTGAGCAGCACCACGCAGATGACCGGGTAGCGACCGCCGAGCGACGCATCGAAGCTGTAGATGGGGAAGCCTTCGGCTTCCAGCGCCTCGATGGAGGCCTTGATGCCGGGGTAACGGGCAATGACCTCGGCCGGGATCTCCGGCAGGCTCAGCGCTTCTGCGATGATCTTGTTCTTCACGTGGCGCTCGAACACTTCGGACAAGCCCTGGGTGCGGGCCTCGGTCTTGGTGTTGCCGGCGCTCATGCCGTTGGAGACATAGAGGTTGCCGATGATGTTCATCGGGATGTAGACGGTCTGGTGATCGGACTGGCGCTCGAAGGGCAGGGCGACGATGCCGCGCTCCTCGTTGCCGGATTGCAGGTCCACCAGCATGTCGGCAGTCACTTCACCGTCCGGGTTGTAGAACTTGCGGGTGAAGCTGTCGAGCAGACCGGCCGGCAGCTGATCCCCCTCGATGGGGAACCACTTCTCGTTCGGGTAGTGGACGAAATCACCGTTCGCTACCTGCTCGCCCAGATAGAAGTCGGCGAAGAAGTAGTTGGTGGAGAGGCGCTCGAAATATTCGCCGAGGGCGGAGGCGAGCGCCGCCTTCTTGCTGGCACCCTTGCCGTTGGTGAAACAGAGGGAGCACTCCTTGTCCCGGATGTGCACGGACCAGACGTTGGGCACGGGGTTGAGCCAGGAGGCCTCTTCGATATCAAACCCCAGGGCTTGCAGCTTGGTCTGGAAGCGTTCGATGGAGTCTTCCAGCGCCGCGTCCTTGCCGGGAATAAAAGTGTGGTCGGTCATCACGATATCCTGATTTTTATTGGCTCATGTTTGGCCGCAGATAATAGCAGGGGTCGGCGCGTTTGGCAGGCAAAAAACGGGGCCCATGCCCCGTTTTGCTCTCCTTTCAACCGCCCAGGGTCACGGCTCAGCCTATGAATTTCAGACCCAGGATCCCGCCGATGATCAGTAGCAGGCAGAGCACCCGGGCGAGGGTGGCCGGTTCGTTGAACAGCCAGATCCCCATCAGCACGGTGCCGACTGCGCCGATGCCGGTCCAGACTGCGTAGGCGGTGCCAAGGGGCAGCTGTTTGACCGCCATGGCGAGCAGCAGCACGCTCACCCCCATGGCGAGCAGGGTCAGCAGGGTGGGCAGGGGACGGCTGAAACCGTCGGTGTATTTGAGGCCGATGGCCCAGGCGACCTCGAACAGGCCGGCCAACAGCAGGAGCAACCAGGACATAAGGCAGATTCCGCAGGAAGCAGGGTCGTCCCTGCGCATCAGGAGGCCTCGGGGTCGTCCCCGAGGGGCAGCGGGGCTGCCGGTCGGTCTCAATGATGCCCCAAGTCGTGGCGGGATGCCAACCGGCTGCCCGCAGGTCGGCCAGGCTGACGGATATTGCAGCGAACGGCACAGAATATTGCGCAATTCGACTTGCGCCCGCCGTCACAATCCGTAATGTGGACAGACGCATTTTTCGCAACCCATATTTTGTGAATCCCTTGTAAACGGCCCGCGCCGGACAAGGGATCACGGTTATCACACTCGGTTTCTATAAGCAGCTATCCAGGGTAGGACATTATGAAAAAAGTAGGTTTGGTCGGTTGGCGTGGCATGGTGGGTTCGGTATTGATGAGCCGGATGCAGGAAGAGAAGGATTTTGCCCGTATTCAGCCCACCTTCTTCACCACCTCCCAGGCCGGTGAGGCCGCCCCCAATTTCGGCGTCGATGCCGGCACCTTGCAGGATGCCTTCGACATCGCGGCGCTGGCCACACAGGACGTCATCATCACCGCCCAGGGCGGCGACTACACCAAGGATGTCTATCCGCGCCTGAAAGCCGCCGGCTGGCAGGGTTACTGGATTGATGCCGCCTCCTCCCTGCGCATGGAGAAGGACGCGGTCATCATCCTGGATCCGGTCAACGGCGACGTCATCGAACATGCCCTGAACGACGGCATCAAGACCTTCGTCGGCGGCAACTGCACCGTCAGCCTGATGCTGCTGGCCCTGGGTGGCCTGTTCAAGGCCGATCTGGTGGAGTGGGTGAGCGTGGCCACCTATCAGGCCGCCTCCGGTGGCGGTGCGCGCCACATGCGCGAGCTGGTCACCCAGATGGGGCTGCTGCGCGATGAAGTGGCGGTGGAGCTGGCGGATCCCGCCTCCGCCATCCTCGACATCGAGCGCAAGATCACCGAGAAGACCCGCTCCGGCACCCTGCCGGTGGACAACTTCGGCGTGCCGCTGGCCGGTGGCCTCATCCCCTGGATCGACACCAAGCTCGACAACGGCCAGAGCCGTGAAGAGTGGAAGGGCCAGGCCGAGACCAACAAGATCCTGGGCATCGAAAACGCCGCCATTCCGGTGGATGGTCTGTGCGTGCGCATCGGCGCCCTGCGCTGCCACAGCCAGGCCTTCACCATCAAGCTGAAAAAGGATGTGCCGCTGGCCGAGATCGAAGCCCTGCTGGCCGCCCACAACGACTGGGTCAAGGTGATCCCCAACGATCGCGACATCACCGCCCGCGAGCTGACCCCGGCCGCCGTCACCGGCACCCTCAGCATCCCGGTCGGTCGTCTGCGCAAGCTCAACATGGGCCCGGAGTACCTGGCCGCCTTCACCGTGGGCGACCAGCTGCTGTGGGGCGCCGCCGAGCCGCTGCGCCGCATGCTCAACATCCTGCTGGACCGCGGGTGATGGCAATCGGGAACGACGACAGGGGGCTCAGGCCCCCTGTTTTTTTGGCAGGAACAGGGCAGGCTCGATGCCATTGACGCTGCAAGGCATGGGGTCTTGGTTTTGCAATGCAGTGGCACTGTTATTAACTAAATAGATATTAACTGTGGCGCATCGATTATTTCCTGACTGAGCAGTCAGTGCCGGAAATATATTCCCGCCGCCGCCCTGGTAGCCGACTCGCTCTATTCCATCTGTACCACAAAATAGGGGGCGGTGGGCTCGCGGGATGGGCGGGATATATGCCTTGTTACAAATGAATATCCATTCAAGATATCCACTGCGAGCCTGATTGATTACACTGACCGCCTGGCCAGGCCGATACCACGAGGCCGTGGCAGCAGGTGATCCGACGCAGCGTGGCGGCCGGCTCGCGGCAGCCCCGTGGGGGGCGAAAATAATATTTATATGCTCAATAGTGCGCGTTACGCCCATGGCGTGCCGTCGCCGTTTTTTCTTGCTGCGAGACCAATGAAGGGCAGCAGCGGTGACCCATAATAATGTTCAGGTTCGAGAATTGGGAAATTACATGAGAGTCGTGTGGAGTTTGCTCTATTTCTTCAGTGTCTTGGCCTTGGCTGGCCCGGTGCTGGTCAAGGAGCAGAAAAAAGTGGCCGATCCGCTGATCGTGCCCTATCAGCAATATCGGCTCGACAATGGCCTGACGGTGATCCTGACCCAGGATCACTCCGATCCTCTGGTGCACGTGGCGGTCCACTACCGGGTGGGGCTGGAAGAAGAGGCGCCGGGCCAGTCCGGGCTGGCCCACCTGTTCGAGCACATGATGTTTCAGGGCTCGGCTCACGTGGGGGAGGAGGGCCATAACCGCCTGCTGCAACAGATGGGATCAAAAGATGTAAACGGCTGGACCCAGGAGGATCAGACCCGCTATTTCCAGACGCTGCCGGCCAATCAGCTGGAGAAGGTGCTCTGGCTGGAGGCGGATCGCATGGGGTTTCTGCTTGATACCCTCTATCAGCAGAAGCTGGACGTGCAGCGCGACATCATCAAGAACGAGCGCGCCAACCTGGTCGAAGATCAACCCTATGGGCGCTTCTATGAGGCGCTGAATCGCACGCTTTACCCGCCAAATCACCCCTACTTCAACACGCCGTTTGGCCGGGCAGCGGATCTGGATCGCCTCACCCTGGAGGATGTGCGCCAATTCTTCCTGCGCTGGTATGGGCCCAACAACGCCACCTTGGTGATCGGCGGTGACATTCAGCCGGCCCAGACCCTGGCCTGGGTCGAGCGCTATTTCGGGGCCTTGCCCGCCACCCCGGCCCAGACTCGGCCGCTGGTGCGGCCGGTGACGCTGAAGAAGAGCCGCTATCGCACCCTGACCGATCGGGTGGCCGAACCCCTGCTGGTGCTGGCCTATCCGACCGTCTCTGCCAGTGATCCCGGGGTCGAGGCTCTCGATCTGCTGGCGGATCAGCTGGGGGGCTCGGCCAGTGGCCTGTTGCAGCGAGAGCTGCAGCAAAGCGGCAGGCTGGTCTCCGTCTTTGCCAGCCATGAATGCAATGTGCTGGCATGCAAGTTGATGATCCATGCCATTCCCAATCTGGCCAAAGGGGCCGAGCTTGGCCCCATCAAGGTGGAGATCGATCGGGTCATCGGCCAGCTCGCCAGCGACGGAGTCACCCGCGAGCAGCTGGCCCACTCGGTCAATGCCCTGCGCGCCAAACGGATTTGGCCGCTGGACAGCGTGGCCGGCAAGGTGGAGCAGCTGGGCACAGGTTATACCCTGTTTCAGGATCCCAACTTCCAGTACCGCAACCTCAAGCGCCTTGCCCGGGTGACGCCGGCCGAGCTGCAGCGGGTGTTGACGCGCTATGTGTTGAACAAGCCCAGGGTGGTGCTGAGCGTGGTACCGGCCGAGCATCCCGAGTGGCAGGCGGGCAACCCCAACTTCGTCGAGCCGCCCCCCTTGCCGCTGGCCCGGCCGCTGCAGACGCTGGCTCCCTGGCAGATCAAGGAGACCCTGGATCGACGCCAGGAGCCGGCCAGTGGCGGGGCCTTGCCAGTGCCCATGCCGACCCTGTGGCATGCCAAGCTGGGTGAGCGGGTCTCTCTGCTGGGCCACTACAGCGATGAAGTGCCGGCCTTTGCCATGAGCATCAACTGGCCGGGCGGTGAGCGGGCCGAGCCGCAGGGCAAGGGCGGGGTCGCCACCCTGACTGACGCCATGCTCTCCCTTGGCAGCGAACAGCTGCAGGAGGCGAGCATCGAGGAGCGGGCGCGCCAGCTGGGAGCCAGCATCAGATTCGAACATGGTGAGGAGCGCAGCTCCATCGAGGTTCAGGGGCTCACCTCCCATTTCGAGGAGGTGCTGGCGCTGGTACGGGAATTGGTGCTGCAGCCCGCCATGCGCAGCGCCGATTTCGAGCGCAGCCAGTTTGACTACAGCCAGTGGCTGCAACAGCTGGCTCGCGATCCCCAGTGGCAGGCGGACTGGCAGTTCGGCGCCCTGCTCAAGGGGAGCAAGCCGCTGGATCCCGTGGCCAGCCTGCGGGCGCTGACCCTGGACGATGTGCGCCATTTTTATCAGTCGGTCCATCGCAGCGGGGAAGCCCAGGTGGTGGTGAGCGGGGATCTGGCCCAGGAGCGGGTGATGAAAGCCCTCGGCTTTCTGGTCGAGCCAGCGGGTCAGCCGGCGGCCCTGCGCTCTTTGGAGTGGCGTGGGCCGCAGGCCAAACGGGCCATCTATCTGCTGGACAATCCCGGGGCTGCGCTCAGCCAGATCCGGGTGGGGCGGCGCGCCATGGCGGAGGATGCCTTCGGCGAGCACTACCTGACCCGGCTGATGAATGTCTCCCTCGCCGAGCGGTTGAACATCCGGCTGCGTGAGGAGCTGGGTTACACCTACTTTATCGGCGCCACCTTCGAGGGCAACGTCGATGCGGGTTATTTCCTGCTGCAAAGCAGCGTGCGCAGCGCAGTGACCGGGGCGGCGCTGCGGCAGATCCTGCAGGAGCTCGACAAGTATCAGCGGCTGGGGCCGACCCGGCTGGAGGTGCGTACCCTGCGGGATCGGGTGCTCAATGGCCAGGCGCTCGACTACGAGACGCTGCCGCAGGAGGTGGCCTACATGCAACCCATCCTGCTCAAAGGGTGGCCGCAGGATTATGTGGAGCAGCAGGTGCAGCAGGTGAGCCAGCTTTCCCCCTTTACCCTGCGCGAGCTGGCCCGCCGCTGGCTCGATCCCGACGACATGGTGATCCTGGTGGTGGGGGATGCCAAGACGCTGGCCCCTGAGCTGGCCGGGTTGGGCTGGCCGGTGCAGCGCCTCTCCGTCACACCCTAGCGGGTTGCCCCTATTGGGCGACGGCCGCAAGCAAAACAGCCCGCCCCCTGGCAGGGGGCGGGCTGTTTTTTTGCGTTCAAAAGCGGCTGACAGTCAGATCAGGGCCAGGGCAGCGGCCAGATCTGCGATCAGATCGTCGGCATCTTCCACCCCGATGCTGAAGCGGATGAGGTCGTCATTGACCCCGGCGGCGAGGCGGCTCGCCTCGTCCATGGCGGCGTGGGTGGTGCTGGCCGGATGGCAGGCCAGGCTCTCGAGATCCCCCAGGCTCACCGCCTGCACGAACAGCTGCAGGTTGTCGAGCAGGGTGGCGCAACGGGCAAATCCGCCTTCCAGTTCGATGCTCACCATGCCGCCAAAACCGCTGGCGAAGGCGCCGAGGGCATCGTGGCCAGGATGGTTGGCAAGCCCCGGGTAGATCACCTTCTTCACCGCCGGTTGGGCGGCCAGGAAGTCGGCCACCTTCTGGGCATTGTACAGGTGGGCATCCATGCGCAGGGGCAGGGTCTTGACCCCGCGCTGCAGCAGGTAGGCCTCCTGCGGGCCTATGGGGGAGCCGATGTGCTTGAGGGCCACGGTGCGAATCGACTTCATCAGTGCGTGAGAGCCCGCCACCACCCCGGCGATGATGTCGCCGTGGCCGCCCAGGTACTTGGTGCCGCTGTGCATGACGATGTCGATGCCAAGCTCGAGCGGGCGCAGCAGATAGGGAGTGAGGAAGGTGTTGTCACACACCGTAATGGCACCCACCTTGCGGGCCGCCTCCACCACCACCCGCGGATCCACCACCTTGAGGGTAGGGTTGGTCAGGGTTTCGAACAGTACCACCTTGGTGGTCGGGCGGATGTTGGCCAGCAGATCCTGATCGCTCTCGTAGGCGGTGACCTTGATGCCGGCGCGGCTGAAGGTCTGCTTGAGGAACGCATCGGTGCCGCCGTAGAGCGGGCCTATATAGGCCACTTCATCGCCGCTGTCGGCCAGGGCATACATGATGGCGCTCACCGCCGCCATGCCGCTCGCCACCACCAGCGCCTCGTCGGCGCCTTCCAACGCTGCCAGCTTCTGTTCCAGCTCGGCGGTGGTGGGGTTGCCAAAGCGGCTGTAAATAAAGCCGGGGGCTTGACCTGCGAAGCGCTCCTTGCCCGCCTGGGCGTTGAAGTAGCTGAAGGTGCTGCTCTGGTAGAGTGGGGTGGTGAGGGCGCCGGTCTGGGGATCGATCCGCTGGCCGCTGTGCACGCTCATGGTTTTGAATTTCATTGTATTGCTCCGTCATTGCCAGGCTGTGGCCCAACTGCTTGTGTCGTTTGAAGGGCGCGCCGCGGCGCCCCCCGTCTATTAGGTATGGCAGCGTCAGGCGAGTTGTGGCTCGCGCCGTTCGCGCTTTGTAGTTTGCCCGTTTGTCATCTGCGGATTGGCTGACGGCGGGGCGACGCCATAGTGGCGGACCGCCACATCCGGGTGGGAGCGCAGCCTCCCTTTGAGTACGTTCTCCCCCACCTGATAAAAGAGCGGGTTGGTCGGGTCGCTCTCGGGCCCCAGCGCCTGGGCTGCCAGCGCGGGGGAGAGGCTGAGCAGCGGCACGGTGGCATCCAGCCTGGCCGCCATGAAGAAGGCGCAGGAGAGGCGCGAGACGCCGGGCGGCGGGCTCTGCACCCGGTGCAGGGTGGCCTTGAGGTAGCCGTTGGAGGCGAGCTCCAGCAGCTCGCCGATGTTGACCACCAGGGCGCCCGGCAGGGGCGGCGCCGAGATCCAGCCATTCGCTGTCTCCACCTCGAGCCCGGAGTGATGATCCTGCATCACCAGAGTCAGGTAGCCGGGATCCTTGTGGGCACCCACCCCCTGACCGCTGCCACCCTCGGCTTGCCCCGGGTAGTGAATGAGCTTCATGTGCTGATAGGGTGCGCCGCGAATGCTCTCGTCAAACACCCCGGCTGGTTGTTCTAGCACCTCGGCGAAGGCGGCCAGCAGGGTGAGGCTGATGGCGCTCAACTTCTCCTGCCACGCCAGCAGCTGCGCCTGCATGTCGGGCAGGGCGGCAGGCCACTGATTGGGGCCGATCAGCCGCTGCCAGGGTTCACGGATCTGCGCTGAAGGCAGGGCCTGCGCCTCGTTCATTATATCGAACTGCTCGCGCAGATCCGGCCGCGCCCGGGTGAGCTCGGCCCCCACCTGGTTGTAGCCGCGAAAGTGGGGGGAGTGCACCATCTGCACCGCCAGCTTCTCCTGCTGCGGCAGGGCGAAGAAGCGGGCCGCCAGCGCCAGGGTTTCCTGCTGCTCTTGCTCGCTCAGGCCATGGCCGGCCAGATAGAAAAAGCCCACCTCGCGGGCCGCCCGGCCAAGGGTGGCCAGCATCTGGCGACGGGTCTCGGGGGCGCCATCGAGGGCGGCGAGATCGATGATCGGCAGTGGTGAATGTTCCATGTGCACCTCCTCACTGACCAGGGTCGGGAGGCTACCCGCACACCTGACATGAAAACGACGACGCCCTGACCGATAAACCGGCCGCGTCCCTGTTGCCAGGGATGGCGCCATTTGGATTGAGGGAGATGCTACTGTTCGGAGTTATAAGACGGAAACAACAAATTATTCTTAGTTATATACAAAAATCGAAATAGAATTCGCCACCCATCCGGGTGGCTGCGGATTGAGCGGCGATAATGGCAATATACCGGCGCACTTGGCACCCATGTTGGCCTGACCCGGCATGCACCGGCTTGAGCGCAATGTGAGCTCAACTTGAGCCAAAAAGAGGCAAGCATCGCTGGTTGTGCAGATATGTGCAAAACGCAGAGATGCAAAAAGGGAGGCTGATGCCTCCCTTTTTGTAACAGGCGCTGCGGCCTTGCGTGGTGCCTGGCTCAGGCTCAGTAACCCAGGGTGAAGCGCTGGCGCAGGTGGGCCGGTTTTTCCGCTTCGTTGAGCACGCCGTCGGCCAGGTCGCCGACCGTGATCCCGGCCGGTTGTTCACCGCTGAACAGCACCTGATCGGCACCGAGCCGGTAGCCGCCGCGCTTCTCGCCGGGTTCCAGGAACACGGGCGGGGAGACGAAACGCCAGTCGAGGGCAGTTTCACGGCGCAGGGCGGTGAGACCGTCGCGGGCGGCCAGGGCCCCCTGTTTCCACTCGGCCGGGAACTCCGGGGTATCCACCAGTTGCACGCCCGGGGCAATTTCCAGACTGCCGGCACCGCCGACCACCAGCAGCCAGCTGTTGGCCGCGACGGCGGCGGCCACGATGGCGCTGGCCCCCTTGAGGTACTGGTCGTAGATGTCCGGGGTGGTCCAGCCCGGGTTGTAGGCGCTGATCACCCGATCGTGCCCCTTGAGCACCTTGGCCAGCGCCTGGCTGTCCTGGGCATCCACCGCCACGGCGGTGACCTGCGGGTGAGCGGCGACCTTGCTCACGTCACGCACGATGGCGGTGACGTGATGGCCGCGGCTGACGGCTTCGTTGAGGATGGCTGTACCGACAAAACCGCTGGCACCGATCAGGGCAATTTTCATGGGAGATTCTCCTTCACTGTTGGAATGGGGCTATCCTACGCCCCCGAATGTGATTTAATAATCCGTTGTAAATTGCATTCACTTATAAGCTGGATTTAATAATGGAACAGCTCAAGCGTTACGCCATCTTCGCCGCCGTGGTCGAGGCGGGCAGCATGACCGGCGCCGCCAAGGCTCTCGGCATGACCCCCTCCGCCGTCAGTCAGCATATCAGCCAGCTGGAGAGCCTGCTCGGCCTCACCCTGCTGCACCGCTCCACCCGCCGTCTCAACCTGACCGAGGCGGGGGAGGTGGTGTGGCAGGGGTGCCAGTCCCTGCAGCAAACCCTCAACCAGACCGAGTTGCGCCTCTCGGAGGTGCGTGACAGCCTGCTGGGGGAGGTGCGGATCACCGCCCCGGTGGGGATGGCCGGCCAGCCGCTGGCGCGGGCGCTCTCGCCGCTGCTGCAGGCCCACCCCGGCCTGTGCATCCAGATCATCGCCGACGACGAGAAGCGGGATCTCATCAAGGAGCGTATCGACGTGGCGCTGCGGGTCGGCACGCTCGAAGACTCCACCCTGGTGGCGCGCAAGCTGGGCCAGACCCGGATGCTGCTGTGCGCCTCGCCCGCCTATCTGGCGCGCAAGGGCACCCCGCGCAGCCCGGAGGCGCTGCTGGAACACGACTGGCTGGCCTCTGACAT
Organism: Aeromonas sp. S15(2024); assembly: GCF_041402265.1. Lineage (NCBI taxonomy): Bacteria > Pseudomonadati > Pseudomonadota > Gammaproteobacteria > Aeromonadales > Aeromonadaceae > Aeromonas > Aeromonas sp. S15(2024). The sequence goes on from NZ_JBGLQY010000008.1 coordinate 106,409, forward strand.
GTTGAGCGGCGGATTGACCTTCTTCGACGAGAAGGGGCAGGGGCACAGGGTCAAGCCCAAGCCGCGGGTGGTGTGCAACAACGTGCTGCCGCTGCGCCAGTTCACCCTGGCGGGGCAGGGGGTATCGCTGCAGCCGGAGGGGGAGATCGCAGAAGATCTCGCCTCGGGTCGCCTGCTGGAATTGCTGCCGGGTTTTCGGGTGCCGCCCATGGAGATCCACGCCATCACCCCGCAGCGGGAGATCCCGGAGAAGGTGCGCCGGGTGATCGCCGCCCTGCGCAGCCACTTCGCCGAGCCGGTGGGGGCCACGGCGACACGTCCGTAGTCCGGGCAAGGAAGAAGGCCGTTCCGGTTGGCCGGATCAAAAAAGAGGGCAGCCCGCGGGCTGCCCTCTGTCGATGTGCTATGTCGATTAGATAGGGCCAGGCCTCACTTCATATAGAGGCCGCCGTTGATGGCCAGGGTCTCGCCGGTGATATAGGCACCCGCCTCGCTGGCAAGAAACACCACGGCGGCGGCGATCTCCTCCGGCTTGGCCAGTCGGCGCATGGGGATGTCGGCCTTGATGCTGTCGAGGATGTCGGTGCGGATCGCCTCCACCATGGGGGTGGCGGTGTAGCCGGGGGCGATGGCGTTGACCGTCACCCCGAAGCGGGCCCCTTCCGCCGCCAGAGCCTTGGTGAAGCCCAGCATGCCCGCCTTGGCCGCCGAGTAGTTGACCTGGCCGAACTGACCCTTCTGGCCATTGACCGAGGAGATGTTGATGATGCGGGCATCGCGTTGCTCGCACATGGCGTCAAACAGCGGCTGGGTGACGTTGTAGAGGCTGCACAGGTTGGTGTGGATCACCTCGAACCACTGCTCCGGGGTCATCCGCTTGAAGGCCCCGTCCCGGGTGATGCCGGCATTGTTGACCAGCACGTCCACCCGCCCTTCATCCTGCAGCAATCGGCCCAGGGCCTCGCGGCACATGGCGGTGTCTGCTACGTCCAGCGCCAGTAGCCGCACTTGATCTGGCCGAAAACCCTGCTCTGCATACCAGTCGTGCGCCGCCGCGCCGTTGGCGCTGGAGTGGGTGGCGATGATGCGATACCCCTGGGCCAGCAAGGCGGTGGTGATGGCGGATCCGATGCCGCCACGGGCTCCGGTGATCAAGGCAACTTTCTTCATCTAGGCTCTCCCTGCATAAAAGATTCGAACGAGGACTTTATGGGCTTTTTGAGGTAATTGATATATTTGTTTTCAAACAATCTGACAGGGAAACGCGTCACTTTTGTGACAGCCTGCCAAGCTGGCTTGACGGACCAGCACTCGAGCCACCTGGCAAGAGGGCGGACGTGACCATATCGCCAGCCCTTGCCGCCAAGGTGGCGGCCATGTTTAATGGGGCCCTTGCGCGCAGCGCCTTGCCGATAGCCAGATCCGATCTCGTCATGACCAGCTTCTCTTCCGCTCCAGAGGCCGAACCCCGGCCGCACAGCCAGCTGACCCGCATCGAGCGGGTGCTCGACTACATCCATGCCAACCTGGATCAGCCGCTGGCGCTGGCCGAGCTGGCGGAGCAGAGCTGCTGGTCGCGCTGGCAGTTGCAGCGGGTGTTCCTCCATGAGACGGGGCTGACGGTGGCCCACTATGTGCGCGAGCTCAAGCTGAGCCAGGCGGCAGAGGCCCTGCTTTCTGGTCGCCAACGGGTGCTGGATCTGGCGCTCTGTTACGGTTTCGGCTCCGAGGTGAGTTTCAGCCGCGCCTTCAAGCAGCAGTTCGGTTGCTCGCCGCTGGCCTATCGCAAGCGGGGCCTGCGGCTGGGACTGCGTACCCCCCTAGTGCGGGCGACTTTGCCGCAGCCCATGCCTGCCAGGCTGGTACAGGTGCGGATCGAGAGCCAGCCGGGCTTTATCCTGCAAGGGGTGAAGGGGCAGATCCGCGGGCTGTTTGCCGCAGCCCCCGACTTTCAGCAGACGGTGCCCGCCATCTGGCGCGCCCTGCGCACGGCGGGCGGTTTGCCACCCGGGCAGGAGCGGGTGGGGGTGGTGGATGTTTCTGGCGCCGGCGAGTCGCTCCCCTACTGGGCGGGCTGCGTGATGGAGGAGGGGGCCAGCTTGCCCGCCGGTCTGGCGCGCCTCCCGGTGCCGGCCCAGACCTACGCGGTGCTGAGCCACGTGGGCCCCGTCAGCCAGCTGGGGCAGACCCTCAACTGGTTCATTCTGCACTGGTTGCCGAGCTCCGGTTATCGCGGGCTGGACGGCTTCGAGCTGGAGCGTTACGCCCCCGATTTTGACGGCAACCAGCCGGATGCCCGCATGGAGTACTGGCTGCCCGTCGCCCCTCTCTGAGCTGGCCACCTCTTGCCCGGCGGATGCTGGGTGCTGTTATCCCTCTTTCCTTTTTGCTGCGCCAGGCCTTGCTATCCATTCGACATCGCCTGCGTTGCTGCCGTCATATCAGGTTGCCGGATGGGGCCAGAGTGGCCGCATTTTCTCCCTCTTTCGCGCCAACATGCCCCAAATTGTTAATTCAAGGGCAAAATGACCCAATAAAATGCAAATGAGATTTGTTACTATTCACTCATTGCATTCGAGGATCAGATGTACGCCACTCACCCCCCTTTGACCCTGGTCGCCGCGACCCTCTCCGCCCTGTTGGCAGGCCCCGTGCAGGCAGCCGCTGCCGAGCGCCCGACACAGACCCGGGCCGACGAGACCCTGACCGTGCTCGGCGAGACCTATCGCAACACCGCGACCAAGACCCGGCTCGACCCCATCGAGACGCCCCAGGCCATCTCGGTGGTGGAGGGTGATACCCTGGAACAGCGCGGCGTCAGCTCGGTGAGCGAGGCGCTGCGCTACGTGCCCGGCGTCAACACCGAGCTGCGGGGCGGGGCGGTCAACCGGCTGGATCTGTTCAACATCCGCGGCTTTGACAACTACCAGAACTTCTACGACGGCCTGCTGCTGCAGTACAACGACTGGAACCTGCAGCCCCAGATCGATCCGGTGGCCATCGAGCAGTTGGAGGTGTTCAAGGGGCCCACCTCCGTGCTCTACGGCAGCATGCCCCCCGGCGGCATGGTCAACCTCATCGCCAAGCGCCCCCAGCGGGAGAGCAGGCACAGCGTCAGCGTGGCGAGCGGGACGGGCACCCTCAAGGAGCTGGCCCTCGACAGCACCGGCGCCCTCAACGATCAGTTTGCCTATCGGCTGGTGGGGCTGGCCCGCCAGAAAGACGGCCAGGCGGTGACCTCAGAGGAGGAGCGCTACGTGCTGGCGCCCTCTCTCGACTGGCAGTTGAGTGAGCGCACCCTGCTAAACCTCAACCTCTACTACCAGAAAGACCCCGCTGCCGGCATTTACACTACGGTGCCGGCCAGCGGCTCGGTCAAGTCCAATCCGCTGGGCCAGCTTGGCAGCGACACCTTCCTTGGCGATGAAAACTGGAACCACTACAGCCGGGAGGTCACCCTGCTCGGCTACAAGCTGAGCCACGACTTCAACGCCAACTGGCAGCTGCTGCAAAACGCCCGCTACATGGATGCTTCGGCCAACCAGCAGAACACCTACAACGCGGCCTTGGCGGCCGATAACCGCACCCTGGCCCGCAACGCCTACCTGACCGATGAAGAGTCCCGCGGCTTTGTCATCGACAACCAGCTGGCGGGCAAGGTGCAAACCGGCAAGGCCCAGCACAACCTGTTGCTGGGGGTCGATTACCAGTATCTGGATGCGCGCATTCTCTACCGGGATACCCTCGACTACTCTGCCCCGGCCATCGACATTTTCAACCCGAATCACCAGCAGATAGTGCCGGCAGATCTGGCCTTCAACTATCAGGACAAGCGCACCATCCGCCAGTATCAGAGCGGCCTCTACCTGCAGGATCAGGTGCGTCTCGATCGGCTGGTGGCCATCGGCGGTGCCCGCTACGACCGCTACCGGATGGACACCGACAGCCGGACCCTCTATCAGGGGGCGGCGAGCAACAGCCTGGCTCAGATTGATCAGGACAACCTCTCGTTGCGCCTCGGCGCCCTCTACGAGCTGGATCACGGCCTCTCGCCCTATGTGAGCTATGCCGAGAGTTTCGAACCGGTGGCGGGGGCAGACAAGCAGGGCCAGGCGTTCAAACCGGCTACCGGTCGGCAGTGGGAGGGTGGGCTCAAGTTCCTCTCCGAGGACATGAGCAAGACCTTTACCGCTTCGGTCTTCCACATAACCAAGCAAAATGCCCTGGTGACGGATCCGGACAACGTCTACGGGCCCAAGCTGCAGACCGGCGAGATGGTCTCCAAGGGGGTCGAGCTGGAGGGTCGACTTGACCTTACCAGCCGCTGGGATCTGGCGCTGAGCTATACCCGTCAGGAGATGGAGATCACCCGCGACACTACCAGCCTGCAGGGCAAGACGCCGGTCTGGGTGCCCAAGCAAATGGCTTCGCTCTGGAGCAACTACCTGCCAGCCGGCCCGCTGGAAGGGGCGCGCCTGGGGGCTGGCCTGCGCTACGTGGGGGAGGCCCAGCTTGATGCCGCCAACACCGACACCGTGCCGGATTACCTGCTGATGGACATGGCCGCCTCCTACGATCTGGCCCGGCTCAGCCAGCGCCTGCACGGGGTGGAGGCGTCACTCAGCGCCAGCAATCTGTTCAACAAGACCTATTACTCCTGCTACGACCAGAACAACTGCTGGTTCGGGGCAGAGCGCAGCGTGGAGGCGCGACTCAAATACGTATTCTGACCCTGCGTCCCGGGCCGCGCCCGGGACTCTCTCACCCCATGAGCGGCGCCGGCCGTCGTGCCCGCAGCCCGGGGACGCGGCGCGAGCCGGATCTGCAGGCATTGGCGGATCACAGCGCCCTGTTTGCGGCCGCCGCCGGGCTTATCCCGTCCCTCAAGGGGCGGCTGGTGGCTGCCGGCGAGGCTGAGGCGCTGCTGACGGCGACCAAGCAGGCCACGCCGGCCGAGGTGGCGGCTACGCTGCACGAGCATTGGCGACTGGCCCATCCGGAGGCGGGCCCCGCCTACTGGCTCACCCGCAGCTGGGGCATGCTCTGCTGGCAATCCATCTATCTGGCCATGGTGGCCGTCTATCGGTTGCGGGCCGTGCCGGCGCTGGAGAGGCTGGGTCAGAGTTATCAGGATGGACTGGTATCGGGCTTTACCCTGCCGGCCGAACCCATGATCAAGGGAGAGCTGGAGCTCTTGATCAAGACGGCGGGCGAGCGGCTGCAGGCCCATTGGCAGGCGCTGTTCGCAGCGCTGGGGCAGGTGCAGCGGCTGCGACCCGGCTTCGTGCGGCCACTCTTGGCGGACGATCTGCTGGCGGCACTGGTGCGGGTGCCCGAGTTCTTTGACGAGATAAGCCTCGCCGAGTTGGCGGCCCATGCACCGCACTGGCTTGCCGCCTGCGGCCTGCCGGCCGAGCATCTGGCGGGCTGGCAGCCGGCGCCCTGGCCGCCAGCGGCCGGCTTGGTCGGTTATGTGCGCCAGCGCTGCTGCCTGCACTACAAGCGCCGCGATGGTGAGCTCTGCGCCAACTGCCCGCGGCGGCAGGGGGCGGTGAGCTGTGAAGAGGGGGCTTGAATAAGAAGTCCTGCGTGATGACAAGCCGCCCTCTGGCGGCTTTTTACTGCGCCTTTACGTCGCCCATCTTGCTGCGAATGCGCTCGAACAGGCTCTGCCGTTTGCAGGTTCAGATGATCCTGGTCGGCGTAGCGCCCTTCTCTTGCAAGTCACTGCGTTTTTACATCGCCCATCTTGCTGCGAATACGTTCAAACAGGCTCTGCAGACAGGCTTGATCCCGGTCGGCGGCGCGCACGGCGCCATACATGTGGCGGCGCACCCCCTCTGCGAGCGGGCGCGCTTCGAGCAGCCCCTGGCGGACAAACTCCTCGCAGGCCCAGCGCGGCAGGGCGGCGACGCCAAGGCCGGCGGCGGCCATCTGCAGCATCACTGAGGTGTTGTCCACCGGCTTGCAGCGGGCGGGCTCGATGCCGGCCGGCTGCAGGAAGCGGCTGAACACGTCCATCCGCGCCCGCTCCACCGGGTAGACCAGCAGCACCTCGGGGCGCAGATCCTCAGGCTTGATAGTCTGCTGGCCACAGAGGGGGTGGTCCGGCGCCATCACCAGCACCAGCTCGAAGGCGAACAGGGGCTCGAAGTGGAGATCGCCGCGCGCCTGCACGTCCGAGGTGAGCAGCAGGTCGAGCTGGCCGCCGAGCAGGGCGCTGATGGCATCAAAGCCCGGCACCGACTCCACTTCCAGGTCAACCCCCGGCCACTGACGGCGAAAATCTGGCAACAGCGGCAGCAGCCACTGGATGCAGCTGTGGCAATCGAGCGCCAGGTGCAGGCGACCGGCGTCGCCGCTGTGCAGGGCCTGCAGCTGTTTCTCGGTCTGGGCCAGCGCCGGCAGCACCTGGCGGGCCAGCCCCAGCAGCTGGTTGCCGGCCGCGGTCAGCACCAGCGGCCGGCTCTTGCGCAGATAGAGCTCCAGGTTGAGGCGGGTCTCCAGCTCCTTGAGCTGGTGGGAGAGGGCGGACTGGGTGAGGTTAAGGCAGAGCGCCGCCCCGGCCAGCGAGCCCTGCTCGGCCAGCGCGCTCACCGTTTTCAGGTGCTTGATATCGATCCCCGGGTTGTTTGACACCGCCATGGTATCCCTCCTTGTTATGCCTGGGCGGCGGCTTGTTGCCCGCCTTGAGAATTTCTTGAGAGCCAGTTGAAAAGGATTCAATAGCCAACGCCACCTTATCTTGTCATTTTGGATGTGTAAACATCTGGATGGCTAAATCATCCAGTTCACCATCAGATGAATGAGCATAAGGAATGGAACCTATGACCTGCGCACACACCCTGGGCTTTCCCCGTATCGGCGCCAAGCGCGAGCTGAAATTTGCCCTCGAATCTTACTGGCGCGGCGAAACCAGCCAGGCCGAACTCATCGCCACCGGCAAGAGCCTGCGTGAGCGTCACTGGCAGGCCCAGCAACAGGCCGGCGTGACCCTGCTGCCGGTGGGTGACTTCGCCTGGTACGATCAGGTGCTTGGCACCAGCCTGCTGGTGGATGCCATCCCCGCCCGCCACCGCCATGGCGACACCGATCTCGATACCCTGTTCCGGGTCGCCCGTGGTCGTGCGCCGACCGGCCCGGCCGCCGCCGCCGCCGAGATGACCAAGTGGTTCAACACCAACTATCACTACCTGGTGCCCGAGTTCAGCCGCGACCAGCGCTTCAAACTGGGCTGGAGCCAGCTGTTTGACGAAGTGGAAGAGGCCAAGGCGCTGGGGCTGCCGGTCAAGGCGGTACTGCTGGGGCCCGTCTCCTACCTGTGGCTTGGCAAGGAGAAAGAGAGCGGCTTCTCCCGCCTCGAGCTGCTCGACCGCCTGCTCATCGTCTACCAGGAGATCCTGGCGAAACTGGCCGCCCAGGGGGTGGAGTGGGTGCAGATCGACGAGCCGGCGCTGGCGCTGGACCTGCCGGACGAGTGGCGCCTCGCCTACCTCAACGCCTATGAGCGTCTGGCAGGCCCCTGCAAGCTGCTGCTCACCACCTACTTCGGTTCGGTGGCTCATCAGCGCGACATCATCACCATCCTGAAGGTGGATGGCCTGCACCTGGATCTGGTGGCGGCCCCCGAGCAGCTGGAGACCCTGGTCCCGCACCTGCCGGCCCAGTGGGTCATCTCGGCCGGGGTCATCAACGGTCGCAACGTCTGGCGTGCCAATCTGGCCAAGCTGGTACCGACCCTCAAGGCACTGAAAGCCAAGCTCGGCGAGCGGCTCTGGGTGGCCTCCTCCTGCTCCTTGCTGCACAGCCCGGTGGACTTGACCCTGGAACACGAGCTGGATCCCCAGACCCGCAGCTGGTTCGCCTTTGCCCTGCAAAAATGCTACGAGCTGGGGCTGCTGGCCGACCATCTCAATGGCGGGGAGCTGGACAAGATCAATGCCTACAGCCAGCCCATCGTGGATCGGGAGTCTGACAGCCGGGTGCACAAGAAGGCGGTGCAGTCACGGCTCGCCAGCCTCACCAACAGCGATTTCGAACGCCACAGCGCCTACCCGGTGCGGGCCGAGGCACAGCGCGCGGATCTCAAGTTGCCGCTCTTGCCGACCACCACCATCGGCTCCTTCCCGCAGACCTCGGAAATTCGGGTGCTGCGCCAGGATTGGCGAGCCGGTCGTATCGACGATGGTGCCTACGAGGCGGGCATTCAGGCCCAGATCAAGGATGCCATCCTGCGCCAGGAGGCCATCGGACTGGACGTGTTGGTGCACGGTGAAGCCGAGCGCAACGACATGGTGGAGTATTTCGGTGAATTGCTGGATGGCTTTGCCATCACCCGCTTCGGCTGGGTACAGAGCTATGGCTCCCGCTGCGTCAAGCCGCCGGTGATCACCCGCGACATCGACCGGCCGACCCCCATGACCCTGGCGTGGACCCAGTTTGCCCAGAGCCTGACCGACAAGCCGGTCAAGGGCATGCTGACCGGCCCTGTGACCATCCTCTGCTGGTCCTTCCCGCGCGAAGACGTGAGCCGCGAACAGTCCGCCCTGCAAATTGGCCTGGCCATTCGCGACGAGGTGGCTGACTTGGAAGCCGCCGGCATCAAGATCATCCAGATCGACGAGCCGGCGATCCGCGAAGGGCTGCCCCTGCGCAAACAGGATCACCAGGCGTATCTCGACTGGGCGGTGCGCGCCTTCCGTCTGAGCGCGAGCCCGGTAGTGGACAGCACCCAGATCCACACCCACATGTGCTACAGCGACTTCAACCTCATCATAGAGGCGGTGGCGGCGCTCGATGCGGACGTGATCACCATCGAGACCAGCCGTAGCCAGATGCAGCTGCTGGGAGCGTTCGAGCGCTTCAACTACCCCAACGAAATCGGCCCGGGCGTCTATGACATCCACTCGCCGAACGTGCCGAGCCAGGGCTGGATTGAGGATCTGATCCGCAAGGCCGCCAAACAGATCCCGGCAGAGCGGCTGTGGGTCAACCCGGACTGCGGCCTCAAGACCCGCGGCTGGGAAGAGACCGAGGCCGCCCTCAAGGTGATGGTCGATGCCACCAAGGCGCTGCGTGCCGAGCTGGCCTGAAGAACATCTACAAACAACAAGAGAGTACGGGCATAACGAAGAGGGAAGGCGCAAGCCTTCCCTCTCTTTTTATGCCGGAGCAGCCGTTGATGTTGGCCGGGGGAGGGTCTGTAGCAATGACGGCGCGGGCAGGCCGGGTGGCACGTCGGTCCCGGAATACTGGACGCAGCCCCCATAACCCCCGCCATATCCCCCCTGTTTTGCAAGGCTGGCTCCCCGACCAGCAAGCTTGGCCGCTTGACGATATCACCCCGCCTGCGCCGGCGAGGCCTCGCCCATTTTTTCATTCGATGCGCTTGCGCTAGGCTCAGGGCAGGGTGATGACGGTGGGGCTGACATGATGAAAGCGGGTCTCTGGTTCGGGTGTTTATGGGGGCTGCTGTTGGCGGCCTCTCCCCAGGCGGTTGCCGCCGCTTCGCTCAACATGGTCTATTTCGATGATTTTGCCCCCTACTCATGGCGTGACGAGGAGGGCAAGATGCGCGGCCTCATGGTGGATGTGATGGACAGAGTCGGGCTCGAGCTTGGGGTTCAGGTGCATCATGAGGGATATCCCTGGTTGCGGGCGCAGAAACTGGTCCGTGCCGGTCAAGCCGACGGCTTCGTCACCGTGCCGACCCGGGAGCGGCGAGCCTATACCCGGGTGGTCGAGGCCCCGGTGGCCTTCTCACCCTTGACCCTGTTCACACAAACCGGCCATCCGGCCCTGGCCCGTCTCAACCAGGCCCGCGTCTTGAGCGATCTCAAGGCGTTCACCATTCTCGACTACATCGGCAATGGCTGGGGCAAGGAGAACCTGGTCGGTTTCAAGGTGCATCTCACCAGCAATGTGGACAATGTCTTCAAGTTGCTGGCGGCCGGTCGGGGGGATCTGATGATCACGGATCCTCTGGTGGCGCGCTTCAAGCTGGCTCAGCTGGGATTGGCTGGGACGATCACGGAAGTCCCCCTGCAACTGGAGCTGACGCCGCTCCACCTCTGTATTGCCAACTCATCCCCCTTCGCCGCCAGGGTGGACGAGTTGACTCGCATCTTGGCGCGACTACGGCAAAGTGGCGAGCTGGCCAGGATGGAGGCTCGCTATCGTTGACGCTGATGATGAGAGGAGGAGTGGACCGGCAGGACGAGCTGAATCGCCCTGCCGGTGTGGGCGCTGGCTGGATCAGCCCGCAGCAGGGAGCGGCAAGGGCGCACCTGGCAAGCAAGGGGCCGGGGTTGGCGCAGGTAACCTCTCCTGATTGAGCGGGGTGCGTGCCATGACCCCGGCCAGCCAGTGATGATCGAGGGGGATGGCATTGCGATCGCCGATCACCAGATTGAGGTGCTGGGCACCGAGGCAGCCGTAGCGGGCGGGATCGGTCTGGGTAAAGAGGCCGAGGCAGGGCACGCCGCTGGCGGCGGCCAGGTGCAATGGCCCGGTGTCACCGCTGACGAAGAGGGAGAGGCCGCCTGCAAAGCGGGCCAGCTCGCTCAGGCTGCTGAGGCCAACCTGCACGTCGCCGAGCTGGGGCTGGGGATCGGCAGGATCCTCGAGCTGGATCAGCAGAGCGGCGGGATAGTGGCGGCGCAGATCCCCGAGCAGCCGTTGCCACTGGGGCAGGGAGAGCCCCTTGCCCTTGCGGGCACCGGTGAAAAAGCCGATGAGCGGCCGTTCCGGGTAGTCCTGCCTGAGTGCCAGCAGCCGTGGGCTGGCGCTGTGCAGCAAGCTGCCGAGCTCAATCTGATCGGTGAGATGACCGTGCATGCCGAGCAGTTGCAGCGGCTGGTGGGCGTAGTGGCAGTGATCGTTGGGAGTGAGGGGCTGGGGGAACAGGGCATCCCCCTTGGCATCGTCAAAGCCCAGCTTCTCGCGGGCCTTTACCCAGCCGGCGATGAGGTGATCGGTGCTGGAGGCAAAGGGCACATAGACCCGATCGTAGTGCTGACGGCGCAGTCGCCACAGCACCGACAGGGAGGCCAGCAGCCGCTTGCCCTGCAATCTGACCGGGTGAATGCGCTGCAGCTGCAGATCGGCCAGGAAGGGGAGCAGCTGGCCGCCGATGCACACCAGCTCTATCTCGGCATGGGGGTGGGCACTGCGTACCTTTTGCAGGAAGGGCAGCAGAAACAGGTTGTTGCCGATGCGGCAGGTGCTGCGAATGACCAGGATCCGCTGGGGAGGCTGGCTGGCTGCCGGCAGTCGGCCTTGACGCGCGAGCCAGGCGAGGGCGGCCCGCTCCAGCCCGGCGGTCCAGCAGCGGCGCTGACCGTCGAAGCGGCGCAGGGCATCTCTGATAGTGCTCATAAGTAGTGGCTCCGTGCATGAATATGGCCTCAAGGTGACACGACATTTCTTAAGCCGAGGTTAAGAAAAGAGAAAAATGAGGGGGGCTCGCCATTTTTTGTAAGAATTTGTTGCTGAGTCACAGTTTCAGAGTGCTCGGATGGAACAGGGGTGTTTCCGTATGATTCCTGTTTTCCTGGGGCGGGATGGCTGAGCGGAGTAGACCGCATCTCCTGGTGGTATTTGCCCGCGGTATGTCGTTAAAATCGCGCATTTGAAATGAATGTTATCCTCGCAGGAGCCCCATGCAGTTCAGGGATTTCTTTCCGGTATCCACCAATACCAGTCTCAAAGAGAGTTGTTACGGCGCCCTTGGCGCCTTCGTCGGGCTGTTGGGCACCGCCCTCTTGTGCCGCTGGGGGCTGGGGCTTGAGGCCCATTGGCTGATCGCCCCCATGGGGGCCTCCGCCGTGCTGCTGTTTGCGGCGCCAGCCAGCCCGTTGGCCCAGCCCTGGTCCATCCTGGTGGGCAACGGGGTCTCGGCACTGATGGGGGTACTGAGTGCCAGCCTGGTGGCGGATCCGGCGCAGGCTGCCGCCCTCGCCGTGATGCTGGCCATCGCCGCCATGTTACTCACCCGCAGCCTGCATCCCCCCGGCGGCGCCGTGGCCCTGACCGCAGTCATCGGCGGCGAGGGGATCCGCCAGCTCGGGGTGGGTTATGTGCTGCTGCCGGTGCTGCTCAATTCGCTGCTGTTGCTGCTACTGGCGCTCTGCTACAACCGGCTGCTGGGACGCCGTTACCCCAACCGCGGTCAGGCCCGGCCCAACCGCCATCAGACCGCCGATCCCCAGCCGAGCGAGCGGGTGGCGACCCAGGCGGCGGACATCGATTTTGCGCTGGAAAAGCACGGCGAGCTGCTCGACATCAGCCGCCAGGATCTGCAGGCGCTGCTGCAGGAGGCCCAGTTGCACGCCCTGCGGGCCAGGGTGGGCACGGTGCGGGTGCAGGAGGTGATGTCGCGGGATCTGATCCTGATAGAGGCGCAGCAGCCGGCCATGGCGGCCTGGCAACTGCTCTCCCACCATCAGGTCAAGGCGCTGCCGGTGGTGGACGAGGCCGGTCGGCTGAGCGGCATCATCACCCTGCACGACCTGATGATCGACCGGGTACTGCATCAGCCGCGAGGCGCTGTGGATCTGGCCGAGCTGCGGGTCGCGGACCTGATGACCCGCAACGTGTCGACCGCTCGCCACGATCAGCCGCTCTACGATCTGGTGGGTGCCTTCTCTGATGGCGGTCTGCACCACATGCCGGTGGTGGATGGCGAGCAGCTGGTGGGGATCCTGACCCAGTCGGACATGGTGGCGGCGCTGTTCAACCTGGCGCTGCACCCGGCGCAGGGTGAAACCGGTGCGCCGGTCAGCCCATAAGAAAGGCCCCTCGCGGGGCCTTGTTGTTGTCTGTGCCTTGGCACTGCATGGCTGAACAAACCGAACAAGGTCAAAACAAGAGGGAGTGCCAGGCACTCCCTCGTTGGGATAAGAGAGACGGAGGACAAGGCTCAGCCGTAGCGGGCCAGGGTGAGCCCTTCATCGCTGATGGCGGTGTCGCTGCCGCTGATGAGATCGCACAACAGCTGACCCGAGCCCGCCGCCATGGTCCAGCCCAGGGTGCCATGGCCGGTGTTGAGCCAGAGACCGGGGATGGGGCTTGGGCCCACCAGCGGGGTGCCGTCCGGCGTCATGGGGCGCAGCCCGGTCCAGAAGTCGGCGCGGCTGATGTCGCCCCCCTCGGGGAAGAGATCACCGACCACCATGGCCAGGGTGTCGTGCCGTTTCGGGTTGAGGGCCAGGTTGTAACCCGACAGCTCCGCCATGCCTCCGACCCGGATCCGCTCATCGAAACGGGTGATGGCCACCTTGTAGGTTTCGTCCAGCACGGTACTGCGCGGCGCGGCCTCGGCGTTGATCATCGGCAGGGTGAGGGAGTAGCCCTTGACCGGGTAGACCGGCAGATCGAGCCCGAGCGGGCGCAGGAAGCCGGTGGCATAGCTGCCAAGGGCACAGACGATGGCGTCGGCCTTGAAGCGCTGCTCGCCGGCCCGCACCGCCACGGCGCGTCCCTGCGCCAGCTCGATCTCGTCGATGGCGCAGTTGAACACGAACTTGACCCCCAGTCGCTGCGCTTCTGCTGCCATGGCCTTGGTGAAGCGGAAGCAGTCGCCGGTCTCGTCCCCCGGCAGGCGCAGACCGCCCACTATCTTGCCGCGTACCCGGGCTAGCGCCGGCTCTGCCCCTTCACAGCCATCGGCATCGAGGGACTGATAGGGCACACCGTACTCTTCCAGCACCTCGATGTCGCGCTTGCTGGCATCGAGCTGGGCTTGACTGCGAAACAGCTGCAGGGTGCCGAGCTGGCGCCCCTCGTAGTCCAGTGCCAGCTCGTCGCGCAGCAGTTTCATGCAGTCGCGGCTGTATTCGGCCAGACGCACCATGCGCCCCTTGTTGACCGCATAGGCTGCCGGGGTGCAGTTGGCAAACATCTTCAGCATCCAGCGCAGCTGGAAGGGATCCGAGGTCGGCCGCACCGTGAAGGGGGCGTGTTTTTGCAGCAGCCACTTGGCGGCCTTGAGGGGAATGCCGGGGGCCGCCCAGGGGGCCGCGTAACCGGGGGAGATCTGTCCGGCATTGGCGTGGCTGGTTTCAAGGGCCACCCCGTCACGCCGCTCCAGCAGGGTCACCTTGTGACCCGCCTTGGCCAGATACCAGGCGCTGGTCACGCCGACCACGCCACCACCGAGTACCACTATGTCCATCTTGTCTCTCCTTGACTGGGGCCCTCACATTAATCAGCCGCCACAGGATATTCAACTGGTGTAGATATAATTGGGATATATATCTATTTACAATTATTTAACTGGTTTTCAATGTTGAAATTTGTGGACTTGTTGGCATTAGCTGTGGCAGTCAGAGCTGCTCCAGCCGGATCAGGTACTGCTCCGCCGTCGTCAGGATGGCGTGCTGCTGCTCGGCGGCCTGGCCATCCCAGTTGGCATAGGGCAGGGCGAGGCGAGGATTGCCGCCAAGTTTGTCCCGGTTGCGCCATAAAAAATGCCAGTAGAGGCTGTTGAAGGGGCAACTCCCGTCGCCGCTGCGGGCTTTCACCTGATAGTGACACCCCTTGCAGTAGTGGCCCATCCGTTCGAGGTAGGCGCCGCTGCTGGCGTAGGGCTTGCAGCCCATCAGGCCGCCATCGGCAAACTGGCTCATGCCGCGGGTGTTGGGCAGCTCCACCCACTCGATGGCATCCACATAGATGCCGAGATACCAGGCATCCACCTCGTCAGGATGGATCCCCGCCAGCAGGGCAAAGTTGCCGGTCACCATCAGCCGCTGGATATGGTGGGCATAGGCGTGATCCAGAGACTGGCGAATGGCGTGACGCACGCAGGCCATGTTTGTTTCGCCGCTCCAGAAAAATCCGGGCAGCGGCCGCTCGGCCCCGAGAAAATTGCTGCGCCGATAGGCGGGCATCTTCTCCCAGTAGAGGGCGCGTACGAACTCGCGCCAGCCGAGGATCTGGCGGATAAAGCCCTCCACCTGCGCCAGGGTGATGGTGGCCTGATTGGCCTGCCAGTGGGCCTCGGCTGCGCGGATCACCTCAAGCGGGTGGAGCATCTTGCTGTTGAGAGAAAACGACAGGCGGCTGTGAAACAGGCTCCAGCCCCGCTCGCTCAGGGCATCCTGATAGCGGCCAAAGTGCGGCAGGCAGTGCGTCAGAAAATGGGCCAGCAGCTCGCGACTCTGGCGCCGGGTGATGGGCCACGGCAGTTTGCTGGCATCCGCCTTACCGATGGTGCTGACCCCGTGGCGGGTCAGCATGGCGTCAATCTCGCTCACCTGGTTGGCAAAGGTGAGGGGCGCCGGGATGGGCTGGCTCGCCGGCAGTTTGGCGCGGTTCTCGTCATCAAAGTTCCAGCGCCCACCAAGGGGCTGGCCGCGCTCATCGAGCAACACCCTGTATTGCTTTCGCAGGGCGCGGTAGAAGAACTCCATCCGGCTGTGGGGATAGCGCTGCCAGCCATCGCGGGGGGTGAGAAAATGTTCGCTCTCCACCTCGGTGGCAGGGATGGCGAGGCCAGCCGCCCATGCTTGCAACTGGCTGGCGAGGCGCCACTCGTCCGGGCTCTGCCAGGCGAAGCTGTCGGCCTGATGCGCTTCGAGCTGGGCCTCCAGCAAGCTGGGCAAGTCGGGCCAGCGGGCGCTCTCATCGAGGGTCAGGTAACAGACGCGATGGCCCGCCTTGCCGAGGGCCGCCGCGAAGGCGCGCATGGCGGCAAAGAAGGCCAGCACCTTCTGGCGGTGGTGGCGGCAGTAGTCGGTCTCCTGGCGCAGCTCCGCCATCAGGTAGCAGACCGCCGGATCCGGCGTGCGAAACCAGCTGTGACCGGCGTTCAACTGATCGCCAAGTACCAGGCGCAGCTCCATCAGGCTGGTTCCCCATTATGTTGACGGCCGTGGTGACGAGCGCGACGACAGCGCTCGCTGCAGTAGCGCACAGCCTCCCAGCTGTGTGCCCACTTGCGCCGCCAGCTGAAGGGGCGCTGGCAGACGGGGCAGATCTTCTCGGGCAGATGGGCTTTGCGATGCATGGGACTTCCGATGGTTGGCAAGGAGCGGCGTGAACAGGATCAAGTCACCGGGATAACAGCTTAACGAAGCGGGGCACAGGGGGGATCACTGTCGCCGGTATCGAGTCCGCTGAGTGGGCGCTTTGTGAGCAGACGCACAACCCGTTGACACTCGGATTGTTTGCATGGCAACCAGTTGTTAACTTGGCGAGGCTGCCTGCTGGCAGCATCCATCAATGGATCTTATTGGCCACCGACTGGTTACAACCGACATGGAGGGGAGTGATGCCAATCGTGACAGCTACGCCCCGGGCAGCTTGCCTGCTCGCCCACTGGTACACCCGGGATCCCATTCTGACCCTCGACTTTCCTCACCGCTGATTGGCGGCAGCCGCCGTTTGAATTTGTCAGCCGGACGACCCTGATCGCCCCGGCCTCTTTACCAATTCCAATTTCAAACACACTGGCGTTGCGCCGGTGAGGAGTCTTTTATGCGTCGTATACCCGAACCGTTTCGTATCAAGATGGTCGAGCCCATCAAACAGACCACTGGCGCCGAGCGCCGCGCCGCCCTCGAGGCCGCTGGCTGGAACCCCTTCCTGCTGCTGGCCGAGGATGTCTACATCGATCTGCTGACCGACAGTGGCACAGGTGCCATGTCCGATCGTCAGTGGGCGGGCATCATGATGGGGGATGAGGCCTATGCGGGCAGCCGCAACTTCGTCGAGCTGGAGCGCACGGTGCGCGAGATCTTTGGTTACCAGCATGTGATGCCCACCCACCAGGGGCGCGGGGCCGAGCAGATCCTCTTCCCGGAGCTGGTCAAGCGCTGCCAGGGCAAGGCGCCGGTCTTTATCTCCAACTACCACTTCGACACCACCAAGGCCCACGTGGAGTTGGCCGGCGCGCGGGCCATCAACCTGCTCACCCCGAAAGCCCTCGACACCACGGCCCCCTACGCTTGGAAGGGGGATTTTGATCTCCCTCGCCTGAGTGACACCATCGAAACCCTGGGGGCCGACAATGTGGCCGGCATCATCATCACGGTCACCTGCAACAGCGCCGGTGGCCAGCCGGTCTCCATGGCCAATATGGAGGCGGTCGCCGAGCTGGCCCGTCGACACTATATTCCGGTGGTGATCGATGCCGCCCGTTTTGCCGAGAACGCCTGGTTTATCAAGGAGCGGGACCCGGCCTATGCCAAGTGCAGCATCCAGGAGATAGTGCGCCAGATGTTTGCGCTGGGGGACATCTTCACCATGTCGGCCAAGAAGGACGGGCTGGTCAATATCGGCGGGCTCTGCTGCTTTAAAGAGGATCTCGACCTGTTTCGCGCGGTGCAGGTGCGCTGCGTGGCGATGGAGGGGTTTGTCACCTATGGCGGCCTTGCCGGGCGGGACATGGCGGCGCTCGCCATCGGCCTGCGCGAGGGGATGGATGAAGAGTATCTGACCTATCGCATCAGTCAGGTGGCTTATCTGGGCGAACGGCTGGCCGAGGCAGGCATCCCCATCCAGACTCCCACCGGCGGTCATGCGGTGTTTGTGGACGCCAAGAAGCTGCTGCCCCATATTCCGGCCGGGCAGTTCCCGGCCCATGCGCTCGCCTGCGAGCTCTATCTGGAAGGGGGTGTGCGCGGGGTGGAGATAGGCTCCCTGCTGCTGGGGCGTGATCCCGTCACCGGCAAGCAGGAGGCGGCGGACTTTGAGCTGTTGCGACTCACCATTCCGCGTCGGGTCTACACCCGGGATCACATGGACTACGTGGCCGACTGCCTGATCGCGGTGAAAGCGCGGGCCAGCGACATTCGCGGTCTCACCTTTGACTACGAGCCGCCGCTGCTGCGTCACTTCACCGCGCGGCTCACGCCGATCTGATCGCCAGCACGTCGGCGCCGTAGCCAGCAGGCTTGGCCACAAGGCTCAACAACAAAAGCCCCCGCACCTTGGTGCGGGGGCTTTTTTGACGATCATTGCCGGGAGCCTTACTGGCTGCTGAACAGCTTGTTCCGGGGGCTGGACTGGGCGGTCAGGCTCATGCGACCGGAAGTCTCCAGCCAGGATTTGATCCGCTTGGCATCGGCCACCCGGGCGTTGGGGGTATCGGCATTGAGCAGCACCATGATCACCGGCTCGCGGTTGATCTGGGTGGCCATCACCAGGCAGCGCCCCGCCTCGCGGATGTAGCCGGTCTTGGAGAGGGAGATGGGCCAGCTCCCTTCGCGCACCAGCCGGTTGGAGTTGAGGTAGTGCAGCTGGCGCTTGCCGTTGCGCACCATGCGCTCCTCGGTGGAGGAGTATTGGCGAATGAGCGGATAGGTGGATGCCGCCGCCACCAGCTTGGCGAGATCGTGGGCGCTGGAGACGTTGCGAGGGGTGAGCCCGGTACTGTCGGAGAACTGGGTGCTCCACATGCCGAGCATGCGGGCCTTGGCATTCATCGCCTCGATGAAGGCGCGCTGGCCACCCGGGTAGTTTCTAGCCAGGGCCGAGGCGGCGCGGTTTTCCGACGACATCAGGGCGATGTGCAGCATGTCGGCCCGGCTCAGGCGCGAGCCCACCGCCAGCCGCGACCCGGTGCCCTTGAGTCTGTCCACGTCAGCCATGGTAACGGTCAGCATCTCGGAGAGACGCTGGTTGGCATCGAGCACCACCAGTGCCGTCATCAGCTTGGTGATGGAGGCTATCGGCATCACCCGGTTGGCGTTGCGCTCCGACAGCACTTCACCGGTGCGCGGGTTGGCCACCACGAAGGCGGCGGAGCTCAGCGCCAGATCGTTGCGCTGCTCCAGAAAGCTGTTGGGGGAGTGGGACTGGGCTGAAAACGGATTGGCCTGGGCGCTCTCCATGCTGACGGGAACGAGGAAGGCACCGAGCAACAGGGTAAGAAAAGGGCGAGTAATCATGATTTGACGCTACCGTACGGCTGACAGGGATATTTGGCTAAGTTATATGACGGTAATTGACGCTTCACAACGTCTAATGGCCCGATATTTCAATTTTATGGGATGGCGCACCTTGAAATAACGGTAATGAGCGCTATGAGCGGCTTCATACGAGTAATGATAGGGTTGGTCGGCGTGAGAAACATGGCTGCGGTGTGCGGCTGGTGGCGCCCTCTTGCCGTCAGATGATCGATCTTTTAGCGGTCTCTATTGCCTGCGTCCCTATCTTCACTCATTCCTGGTGATCATCTCTGTTGAAAACGGCCTGTTCAGGGGGGCAACATGTGCTGATGGCGGCCATGGCCGGCAGCGGATCACCACAGGATCAAGAAGATAACGAGAGGGCTCCTGGCATTCACGCGCTATGGCGTCATGGCTACCCGCATCAGCGCCGAGGGGCTGTTTTCGACAAAGTAGTGCCAGAGATGGTCATAGAGTGCCTGCTGGCCGGGGAAACTCACCAGTGCCTTGGCCTCGGCCAAGGTGCACCAGCGATATTCGGTATGCTCATCATTGAGGGTGACCACCTGATTGGGCGGGCAATAGACCACAAAGACCGGCACTACCTCCACCGTATTTGAAGCGCTTTCGTAAAATTGTTCCAGATAATGGGCTGTGTATAATTCGCAAACCCTGATACCAGTCTCTTCGCCAAACTCGCGAATAATGGTCTGCCAGCCAGTTTCCCCCGCCTCGACCGTGCCCGCCACATGGCACCAGAAACCGCCCTTTACGCGTTTCATCACCAGCAGCTTTGTTTCACCATCAATCGTTGAGAGGGCGACACCGGAGACGGTTTTACAGCGAATGGGGATCATGGGATAGGCTCCAATAACAGGTTCAATGGACGCCTATTGTTCGGCCGCCGACGGGAGGTTGGCAAGTGATTTCCCTGCCGGCGGCGTTTTTGCGGGCCCAACGTGACAGGGGCATTCAGCCCCCGTCACGCGTGCGGTCAGCCTCCCATCATCCGCGCGGTCTGGATCGCCTCGATCAGCGCGGCCCGGTTGATGCGGGGGCGCTCCTCGTCCAGCAACTGCTGCCAGAGGGCGATGGCCCGGGAGTAGCGACCGTGCAGGAAGTGATCGGAGGCGAGCAGCATCAGGGCACTCACCTCACCCTTGTCCTGCTTGAGCGCACTATCGAGCAGGCGCTGCGCCTCCGGGGTCAGCTGTTGACCCGCCTGGTAGTAGAGCACGGTGGCTTGGGCGGCCTGGGTCGCCGCGCTGGCGCCCCCCTCCAGCAGGGCGAGGCGCTGGTAGGCGAGCAGGGCGTTGGCGTACTCGTCCCGATACAAATACAACTGACCGAGCGCCGCCCAGCCGTCGAGATCGGCGGGGTTGGCTTGCAGGCGCTGGTGCAGGGCGCCCAGCTCCTTGTCCTGCAGATCCCGCGGGCTCAATCCCGCAAGCGGATCGGGGCGCGACTGATAAGCCTGCCACGCCTGATAGCGGCCGGTGCCGGCATAGATGCCGGCCATCAGCGCCAGCAGCAGGGCCCCAAGTAGTATCCAGGAGCGCAGCCTAAGCTGCGGACGGGCGGTGCTATCTCTTGTCAGCCGGTCGCGCAGGGCCTGCTCGGCAGGTGGGGTGGCGTTGGCGAGACGGGCCAGCTCCAGCTCCCGGTAGAGGCGGCTGTGGGGGGCAAGCCCCGCCTGCTGCTCGGCCATGATCAGCCGGTTCAGCTCGGCCCTGGGGTCGTGGGCGAGCATCCCTTCTGCTCTGTCGCCGACAAGCGGTACCCGCGCCGGTTGCCGGCGATGCAGACTCCTGCGCAGGCGATTGAGGGCCAACAACAGCAAGAGGGCGGGGCCACCCCAGAGCAGCGCCGTGCTGGCCTTGAGGGGCGGGTCATAGCGCACGAAGTCGCCGAAGCGCGCCGTCATGCGGGCGATCACCTGCTCATCAGACTGTCCCTCGTCCACCCAGCGGTAGACCTCGAGGCGCAGATCCCGCGCGATGGGGGAGTTGGACTCCACCAGGTTCTGATTCTGGCACTGGGGGCAGCGCAGGGCGCGGGCCAGCTCCTGGGCGCGGGCCTGCCGCTCGGGGTGGCGAAACTCATAGGTGTCGACCCCGCTGGCAGAGGAGCCGGCACTCAGGAGCGTGCAGATAAGCAGCAAGACGCCGCCAAGGTGGCGGGGCGTCATGACTGAGGCTCCTGCGCCGATGGGGTGGCGGCGGGCGTCCTGGCGTCGGCGCGGGCTTGGGCGAGCAGGGGCACAAACTGGCGTTGCCAGATCTCCCGGGTGAGCAGGCCGGTATGACGGGTCAGCAGGGTGCCGTCGGCGGCAAAGAGATAGGTCTCCGGCGTGCCATAGACGCCGAGCTCGAGGGCCAGCTTGCCGTCCGGGTCGGCAAGCACGGCGCGGTAGGGGTTGCCCGCCTGGATAAGCCAGGCGCGGGCCGCATCCCCCTTGTCCCGATAGTTGAGGCCGTAGAGGGGCACGGAGCCCGCAAGATCACCCAGCAGCGGATGTTCGGCGCGGCAGTTGGGGCACCAGCTGGCCCAGACGTTGAGCACAAAGGGTTCCCCTTTCAGGCTGGCGGTGTCAATGGCCGCCCCTCCCAGCAAGTTCTCACTCTGCCAGGCCGGCAGGGGGCGCCCAGCGACGGCCTCATCCTGGCCGTAGGGGTTGTTGCCAAGGCCGAGCCAGAGCAGGGCGCCGAGGCCCAGGGTCAGCACGAGAGGAAGAAAGAGACGCAGGCGGGATCTCATAGTGACTCCTGTTCGAGCCGGGGGCAGGGGGCTGTGGTCGGGGCCGGACGGGCCGCAAGCAAGGGGCGGCGGGCGAGCAGGCGCAGGGCGCCCCCCGCCATCATCAGGAGGCCGCCGAGCCAGATCCATCGCACCAGCGGCTTGTGGTGAAGGCGCATGGCGTAGGCGTTGGGCCCCATCTTCTCGCCGAGCACCACGTAGAGATCGCCCAGCATTCCCCACGCGATGCCGGGCTCGTTCATGTTCATGGTGCGCACGCTGTAGTGGCGCCGCTCTGGCATAAGGCGAGCCACCTCCTGGCCCTCCTTGTGCACGCTGAGGGTGATGCGCTCGGCGGTGTAGTTGGGGCCGATCAGCGGCTCGCTCCCCTCGTAGCGAAACTCGAAGGTGCCGAGTCGATAGGGCTGGCCTGCGGCGAGCACGGTTCCCCCCTCCTGGCTGTGGTGGCTCACCTGTGCAATGCCGAGGGCGCACACCGCCACCCCGAGATGGGCCAGCAGGCTGCCGAGCCGGTTGAGGGTAAGCTCGCGCAGGGCGGCCGGTCGGGAGAGCGGGAGCAGCAGGCTCGCCACCAGCCAGAGGCCGACCATGTTGGCAAGGATGCCGCTCCAGCCTGCGGTTCCCTGTCCCCGATAGGCGAGGCTGAGGAGCCCGCCTCCCAGCACGCCGAGCAGCAGCGGCAACAGCCAGCGCCAGCGGGAGCGGCTGGCCAGCCTCTGCCAGCGCAGACGGGGGATCTGGGTCATCAGCGCCATCAGCACCAGGGCCAGGGGCACGAAGAGGGTGTTGAAGTAGGGGGCGCCCACCGAGAGCGAGCCCAGATGGAGCGACTGGAACACCATAGGGTAGAAGGTGCCGAGCAGCACGCTGGCGCAGGCCACGCTGAGCAGCAGGATGGCGGCGCCGAGCAGCCCCTCTTTTGACAGCAAGCCAAAGCGGGCATAGGGGGCGCGAATGTCCGCCCGCAGGGCAAACAGGGTGAGGGCGCAGGTCAATAGCAAGCCGAGCAGCAACAGCAGGGTGAGGCCACGGCTGGGGTCGACCGCAAAGGCGTGCACCGAGGTGAGCACCCCGGAGCGCACCACGAAGGTGCCGAGCAGGCTCAGCGAAAAGGTAAAGATGGAGAGCAGCAGCACGGCGTGGCCGTAAGCGCCGCGCTTCTCGCACACCACCAGGGCGTGCAGCAGGGCGGTGCCGAGCAGCCAGGGCAAGAGGGAGGCATTTTCCACCGGATCCCAGAACCACCAGCCGCCCCAGCCGAGCTCGTAATAGGCCCACCAGGACCCCAGCACGATGCCGGCGGTGAGAAATACCCAGGAGCCGAGCGCCCAGGGGCGGCTCCAGTGGGCCACGGCGCCATCGAGCCTGCCCGAGTGCAGTGCCGCCATGGCGAAGGCGAAGTTGACCGCAAAGCCGACGTAGCCGAGATAGAGCAGGGGCGGGTGGATGATGAGGCCGATATCTTGCAGCATGGGGTTGAGATCGCGCCCCTCCAGCGGTCCCGGGAACTGGCGGTCAAACGGGCTGGAGAAGATCAGGGTATAGAGGCCGAACAGCCCGACGATCAGCCCCATGATGGCCAATACCCGGGCTGTGATCAGCGGATCGACCCGCCTGGAACAAAGGGCCACCAGCGCACCCCACAGCCCCAGCGCAAAGACGAAGAACAGCATGGAGCCCTCGTGGCCGCCCCACACGGCCGCCAGCTTGAAGCCAAGGGGCAGGGCGCTGTTGGCGTGCTGGGCCACATAGACCAAGGTAAAGTCATCCTGGCCAAAACAGTTGGCGAGCAGCAGCATGGAGGCCAACAGCAGGAGCGCGACCAGGAGGGCCAGCGGTGTTGCGCAGCCGAGCAGCGGGCGTGAGGCGAGCCGCAGCCCCAGCCAGGGCAGCAGCCCTTGCAGCAGGGCGAGCCCGGTCGCCAGCAACAGTGAGAGATAGCCGAGCTCCGCCAGCACACAACCTCCGTTTCAATCTTTGATGTCATTCATGTCATGCCACACACGCCGCATCGTCTCCCTTTGGGGGAAAACATTGCCAAGCAACGGGTGTGGCATCACCAGAAATTCATTGGGCCAGCAACAAACCAGCGCCAGTCACCCGAGGGTGGCTGGCGCTGGTGATCATACCTTTAAACTACCGTCATCTGGCCGGCGTAGAGCACGAAGTAACGCAGCAGCAGTATCCCCACCAGAGTCAGGCTGCAGACCAGCACCAGATAGCCGTTTTTGGCCCGCAGCGGTGCGGGAGCCAGCAGGGCTAGCAACTGGGGCAGCAGCATGCCGATGCCCACCACCCCGAACCAGAACACCTGAGCCCAGAAGCCGCTGCCGATGGCGGCCCACATGGCGGCCTCCTTCTGGCCGCCACCGAAGTAGAGGCCGGTAAAGAAGCAAACCAGTAGCAACACCTCCACCGCCAGTACCGGCCGCTCGAAGCGGTGGACAAAGCTCACCCCCTGGCTGTGATGGTTCTCCTTGAAGAGCGTCACCGCCAGCAAGATGGTGGAAGCGATGCCGGAGCTGACGCCGGAGATGAGGAACAGCACCGGCAACACAGGGTTGTTCAACAGCGGATAGGTCTTGAGCGCCGAGAGCAGAAAGCCGGTGTAGGCCCCCAAGAGCACGGCAAGCAGCAGCAAGAGCGGCGCCAGCAGCCGCTCGATGCGGGCGAGCCAAGCGATGAGATCATCCACAAAGGCGAACTTCTCTTGCAGCAGGTGACGGCGCAAGGTCTCGATCTCGGAGCGAAACACCACCGCCAGCCAGGCGAACAGCACCGCCATGTAGATCTGAAACAACATGACCCCCATCGACATCACGGAGTCGAACTGGTAGTGGAGCATCAGCTTCCAGAAGGTCCAGGGGCGGGCCAGGTGGAAGATGAGGATCAGTAACCCCAGGATCACGCTCACCGGCGCCAGAATGGCGGTCGCCTTGATGATGCCGCTCTCGCTGCCGGCCCCCTTGCGGCGCAGCAGCACCGATAGGGTGGTGGCCCCGGCGGAGATGCCGAGCAGAAAGAGATAGATGGCGATCGGCCAGTCCCACACAAGTGAAGGGAAGTGAAATGCCGCTTGCATCGTCATGACTTTATCTCCCCTTTGGGCACGCGGTACATCTTGGGCGAAGTGCCGAGTGCCTGCTTGTAGCGATAGGTGGTCTCCTTCACCAGCCGTTTGGCGATGGGGCTGTCCGGGTCATCCAGATTGCCGAACACCAGCGCCTTGGTGGGGCAGGATTCCACGCAGGCCGGCTCCTTGCCCGCCGCCAGGTTGGTCTTGCGGCAAAAGTCGCACTTGTCGGCAACCTTGGTCACAGGGTTGATAAAGCGCACCTGATAGGGGCAGGCGGCCAGACAGTACATGCAGCCAACGCAGAGATCCGGGTTGACGTCGACGATGCCATCCTCCTTGCGGATATGGGAGGCACCGGTCGGGCAGACGTGCACGCAGGGGGCGTTGTCGCAGTGCTGGCAGGACTTGCGAAAGAAGTGGTACTCGGCATCGGGAAATTCACCGATGGGGCCGGAGCGGATGATCTCGAGGCGCGAGACCCCCTCTGGCACCTGATTCACCTCCCGGCAGGCATCCATGCAGGCGGTACAGCCGATGCAGGCCGTCTCGTCGTGGATCATGCCAAAGCGGACCCCGTCGATGGTCTGGCTGTGGGCGAGGGTGGTGGCACGAGCAGCCCCCGTCATCATGATGAGGGCCCCCGCGCTCATCCCCGCCATGAAGTGACGGCGAGAGCAGCTCATTGTGCCTCCTTGCCCGAGGTGATGTTCGCCTTGGCCGCCTTGACGGCCTCATGCTGCTTGCTGTGGCAGTCGACGCAGAGCTTGATGCGGGACTTCTCCGGAATTGCCACCATGGGCTCCTTGGCCGGGTGCAGCTGGTGGCAGCTGGTGCAGGTGAGCTTGGTGGCGTGCACGTCGTGGGCCCAGAGCGCCTCGCGCAGCACTTTGGGCTCGTGACAGCTCATGCAGACCCCGTTCTGCTCGGCGATGGGGTAGCTCTCGGTGCTCTGTTTGTTGTTGAAGCTGTCGCTAAAGCGCATCACGTCCTTGACCCCTTCCCGGTGCTGGGGGGAGGGCTGACCATGGCAGTTGGTGCAGGTGACCGGCGCCAGGTTGTTGGGGTTGGTCGCCTGGCCATGCTTGCCGTGCATGCCGTACTCCTGCTCCTTGTGGCAGTCGGTACAGGCCTTGTCGGCACTGCGCAGAAATTCCACTTCATGTGTAGTCGGTGCCGGGGCGGTTGCCGCATCGGCGGCCTGGCCCTGCAGGCTGGTCAGCAGCATGGCTGCCATCAGCATCAGTCGTAAGAAATCCATCGTTAAATCACCCATAGGAAGCCTCCATCCGGCGGCAGGCCCGACACTGCGGGCCCGCCTGCCTCGTCATTGTGCGAGCCGTCCGGCCGCTTTGGCCTCGGCATCCCAGGCGGGGACTGTGGTCTTGAGGAACTGGGCCTTGTCGCTGTTCATCTGCTTCATGTCCATGCCAAGAGCGGCCTGGGCCTTCTCCTTGCTGGAGATGTCAGGAATGGCGATCTCCTGGCTGAGCCCCTTGGCGGCCAGCAGGCGTGCCAGCTTGGTGCGGGCATCGGCGGCCTTGTCCAGGGCGGTCCCCAGCATGCGCAGCGCCACTTCCGGGGCGTGCATCTGCACCCCGTGGGAGGCGATGGAGAAGTCCCAGCGCCACTGGGCGTGACGGATGTCCTGCAGAATGTCCTTCATCTCGGCCTCGGTGGCGCCGGCATCCCAGGCGGCCTTGGCTTCAAAGTGGGCGTGCACCAGCTGCTTCTCGACTCTGATCTTGAGATCGTGAATGGCATCCTTGCGCTGCTTGACCACCCCTTGCAGCATCTCCTTGCTCTGGGTGTGGCAGTTGCGGCAGGTCTGGTCGAAGCGATCGAAGGGGTTGCCCACCTTGTGATCCGTGTAGACCTTGCCCTGTTCGTTTTGCACCTTGGGCATGTGGCAGTCGACGCAGGCGACGTTGTTCTGGCCGTGAATGCCGGCGCGCCAAGTCTCGTACTCGGGGTGCTGGGCTTTGAGCATGGGGGTCTTGGAGAGAGCGTGGGTCCAGTCGGCGAAGCCTATTTCGTCGTAGTACTGCTCCATCTGCTCCACTGTGGTGCCCTTGTCCCAGGGGAATTTCACCGCCTTGGTGGGGCCGCTGAAGTAGTACTCCACGTGGCACTGGCCGCACACCTGGGACTGCTGATCGAAGCGCCCTTGCTCCTTGAACGGCTTGCCAATGGCGGTCATGGCCCGGTCGGCATAGGGACGGGAGAGGTGCAGGGCGGGTTTGCCCTCCTTGAACTCTTTCGAGGCGGTGTCGTGGCAGTCGGCGCAGCCGATGGTGTTGACGATCTCGGGTCCGCCTTTTGCCCACATCCCCTTGAAGTAGCCATCCTCACCCTTTTCATCGATGACGCGGGCCACGTCCGGGCCTTTGCAGCTCCAGCAGGCCATGGGCAGCGGACCATCTTCGGCGCTCTTGGGGGCGCCGGTGCGCAGGGTCTCGCGCACGTCGGTCAGCGCATAGAAGTGGCCGCGGGGTTTGTTGTAATCCTTGGCGAAGGCGTAGCCGGCCCAGAGCACCACCATGTTGGGGTCCTCGGCCAGGGCATCGGTGCGCTCGCGGCTCTCGCCGGTCGCCTTCCAGCTGCTGAACTGATCGGCGTGATCCTTGGCGAACAGCTCGCTGCGCGCCTCTACTTTGCCCTTGGGCTGAGCTTCGTCGGCCGCCTGTGCCCAGCCGCTGGTGCCAAGGCAGGTGGTAAGCAGCAAGGCGGCGAGGCCCAGCCTGGTCTGTCTGTTGTGTGAACTCACGATCATCACTCCCAAATCGATCTCATTGCCAAGCCTGACCGTTCCATCCTGGAGCTGGGCATCAGCCCCCGCACAAGGCAGGAGCAGGCAGGCCGATTAATTGTTATTAGTGAATAAAACCCATGTATTTATGCGATTGCTCGAGCTGGATATTACCAAATGGGTAAAACGAATGATGATTTATCGGGAGCGGGATTGCGCTAGATCAATTGGCGGAGCAGGCAACAAGCGGAAATGAGATCCCGGTTAAATTATGAGGAAACTCAACTTATTGCACCATTGTTAACGCCGCTGCCTGGCGACAGTGGGCACAGTTGCCCGCCAGCCCGCGTCCGGCAAGGGGACGTCCTCAACGCGGCCGGTTTTCTATCTATTTGGGGATAATAAAATTAATATGAATAAATATGCTAGGTGGGTGGTGCTAAAGGGGAGGCGATGTGGCCGTCGGTAGCCGGATTCAATCAATGGGCTGCCTATTGAGGGCATGGCTCATTCGGGTGATGACCCAATAGAATTATCCAATAAGAGGAGCCGGCAATTGCCGGCTCTTTTTCCATTTGATGTTTGCTTGTCGGCTTTTTTGCCGAGCGGGCCGTCTGGCTGGGCGTGGCAAGGGGATCAGGCCAGTGCCTGGGCCAACAGGTGGATGGGGTGTTCGCAGCAAAACGCCGTGCTCATCTCGATCTGCCATTTGCAGGTTTCGCAGTCGGTGATGACCAGATCGGGCTTGAGCCGGTTTATCTGATCAAACAGCCCCTCGCCGATGGCCTGGCTGGTCTGGTAGTTCTCCGACTTGAAGCCGTAGGTGCCGGCGATGCCGCAGCACTGGGAGTCCAGCACCGTCACCTTGACCCCGGGGATGGCGCGCAGCAGCTCGAGGGTATAGATGACGCCCCCCATCTTCTCCATGTGGCAGGGGGTGTGGTAGGCGATGTGCAGATTGAGCGGTTTCATCGCCGGCTTGTTGCCCTGGTAGAACTCGTTCCACAGGAAGCGGGTCACCAGCGAGATGCGATCGCGCACCTTGTGGTTGTCCTGCTCCAGCAGGTGGGGATATTCGTCGCGCAGGGTAAAGCCGCAGGTGGAGGAGGTGGCCAGTAGCGGCATCTCGTTGCCGAGCAGGGTGTTCTCCAACTGCTGGATGTTGAAGGCCGCCTGCTGCTTGGCCTTGTCCATGAAGCCGTTGGCAATCAGCGGCACGCCGCAGCACTTCTCCCGCTCCAGCAGCTGGACGCCGATGTTCATGGCGTTGAGCACCTGCACCAGCTCCTTGCCAAGCTGCGGGTGGTTGTAGTTGACGTAGCAGCCGTGGAAGTAGGCGATTTGACGCGCAAAGCGGGCCTGACTCGCTTTCTGTTTCTTGTACCAGCCGCGGAAAGTGCCCTGGGAGTACTTGGGCAGGTCGCGGTGGGAGGAGACCCCCAGCGCCTTGTCCAGCACCAGCTTCATCGGCTTGAGGCCGGTGGTGAAGTTGACCACCGGGGCCATCAGGGTGGACATGCTGCCCATCAAGTCGGTGTGGGAGAGCACGAACTCGCGGATCCCCGGTTTGAAGCCGCTGTACTGGTGTTTGGCCTTGGCGATGATGTCGCCGATGCGCACTCCGCTCGGGCAGGCCACCTCGCAGCGCTTGCAGTTGGTGCAGTACTTGAGGGCGCTGTCAAAGAGCTCCGGGCTCTTGATGCGCAGCCGCTCACCATCCGGGCCCGCCTGCTTGGGGCCTGGGTAGGCCGGATTGGCCTTGGCCACCGGGCAGTAGGCGGTACAGACGGTGCATTTGATGCACTGATCGAAGGTTTGGTTGGCATGATCCAGTAGCATGTCAGTTCTCCTCCCGTTGGGTGTGAAGGCACGGGATATGGGTCGAAATCATCATTGGGCTGAACTCAAAATGTGACCGGCAGCCTGCCAGCCGGTGGCAACGGCCACGCCTGACCCTGACCCTTCTTTTATGGGGTCATAGTGCGCCAGCACGCTGCCGGCGCCGTAGAGGTTGACGAGCGGTTTGCCGCCACGCAGCACTCTGAGTTTGTCGTCGGTCTTGACCCCGAAGCCCATGAAGGGGTGGTGGTCGAACAGGCGGCGGCCGGCCCAGGCATCGCGCTCGGGCAGGCTCAGCACGTCGGCGTTGAAGATGGGCTCACGAATGCCGCGCAGGCGCGACTCCAGCCCGCGGCTGAAGAAGCTGCCGGAGGCGAGTACAAAGTTATCCGCTTCAAAGAGTTGATCGTCGCCATTCTGGCTGTGCACACCGATCACCCGATCGCCGTCGTAACGGGCGCCCTGCACCCGCTCGCTGGTGAGGAAGGTGCCGCCAAGGGCCATAAAGCGGCGCTTGAGGGCTTCCTGCATCCGCATGCCGATAAGCGACGGCGGCATGGTGGCCACCTCCTTGATGATGCAGCCGGTGCGCTGCTCCAGCTCCGTCAGGCGCGGGCCGACCAGCCCCAGTGACAGGCAGGCGGGCAGCACCAGGTGACGGCATCGCGGCTCGCCGCTCTCCTGCACCATGCGGCTGATCTCGCGGGCCAGATCCGTCAGCAGGTCATGCTGGCCATTGCCCTGCTTGTCAAACAGGCGGGCGATGTCGGCGGAGCGAAACTCGTGGGGATTGCGGCTGAACTCGGCCAGCTGGGGCAGGCGAATCTCCCCGGTCAGGATGCGGCAGTGGGCGAAGCGCGCGTGGGTCGCGAGATTCGCCGCCGCGAGCTCGGGGTGAAAGTCGCGAAATCCCTCCAGGGTGGCCAGCAGGATGGCGTCGGGGGCCGGCGTATCGGTCACGCAGGCGCAGGTGTCGGGGGAGAGCCAGGTAGATTTCAGGGTGCCGATGGGGGTCAGCCGCTGGTGGTTGCGCTCCTGGCGAAACAGCGGCAAGCCCTGCGCGGCGCAGTGACGTTGCAGATCATCGAGGCTGGCCGCGATATGGGCCAGTCCCACCTTGCTGTAGGGATGCTCGGGGTTGGCTGCCATAAAGGCGGGCAGGGCGGTGCGGGGATCTCCCTCGCTCTCCAGCAGATCCACCGAGCCGGAGGAGAAGTGCAGGGCGCTCTGGCCGGAGGCCATCAGCAGGGTCTTCTGGCCGGCCTCGGCCAGGCGCAGGGCCGCGGAGAGGCCCGCCATGCCGCCGCCGATAACGATGCTGTCAAATTTCATGGCTGCGCTCCTTGGTGGGATTGGCGGTGCTGGCGTCCTGCGGGAGGGACGGCTCGGCCACCAGGTGGGGGGCCGTCCACTCGCCAAGGCCGAACAGCCCCTCGTAGATCCAGTAGGTAAATTCGGCTTCGCGCAGGGCATCGCCCCACAGCACGGGGCGGGTGCCCTTGTAGCGCTCCTCCAGGAACTGGCGCAGCATGACGCAGGCCTGGCGGCCGTCGGCCTTGCCGTACTCCTGCATCAGGCCGGCGGCGCGATAGGCGCACAGCTCCCCCTGACAGGGGCCCATGCCCAGACGGGTGCGGCGGCGCAGATCCACCAGGTTGTCCACGTCGAGCTCGCGCAGGGCGTATTCGATTTCACCCGCGGTCACCATCTCGCACTCGCAGATGAGGGCGTTGGCCTTGGGATTGTCGCGGAAAAAGGCGATGACCCGCTCGCCGTGACGGTACTGGGCCGAGCCTTCGGCCGGCACCGAGAGACCGGGGGCGGAGACCTTCTCCGGATCCCGCGAGCCGGGCAGGCTCAGTTCAGCGGTGCGGCACGGCTTGCTGTTGCCGAGTTTCTTGGCCAGCAGATCGGTGGCCCATTCGGCCATCAGTCGGTAGGTCATCAGCTTGCCGCCGGTGATGGTGTTGAATCCCTGCAGGCCGTCACGCTCGGCGTGATCCAGCAAGACGATGCCGCGGCTGATGTTGCGGCCCGACTCGTCGCCATCCACCGCCACCAGCGGGCGAACCCCGGCATAGGCGCGCAGCAGACGGGTGCGGGCCATGATGGGGGCCAGTTTTATCCCTTCGCGCAGCAGCACCTCCACCTCTTCGGGCTCGACGGTGAGCTGGTCAATCTTGTGGTAATCGATGCGACTCGACGTGGTGCCGATGAGGGAGATGGTATCGCCCGGCACCAGGATGTCCGCGTCCGCCGGTTTGCGGGCGCGGTTGAGCACCAGCTGGTTGATGCGGTAATCCATGATGAGCAGGGAACCCTTGGCCGGGAACATGCGGATGCCGAGATCGGCGTATTCGCAGATCTGCTGGCCCCAGATGCCGGCGGCGTTGATCACCTCCTGGCACTCCACCTCGAACGCTTCACCGGTGCGAGTGTTGATGGCCTTGACCCCGTGCACCCGATCCTGGGTGCGCAGCAGCCCCAGCACCTTGCTGTGGGTGAAGATGCGGGCGCCGTGCTCCTTGGCATCCAGCACGTTGGCGGCGGCCAGGCGGAAGGGGTCCACCGTGCCGTCCGGCACCTGGATGGCACCGATCAGCGCGGGGTTGACGTTGGGTTCGAGGCGCAGCGCATCGGCGGGATCCAGCTGGCGGGCGTCGATGCCCGCCAGGGCGCAGGCGTCCATGAAGGTATTTTGAAAATGGATGTCATCTTCCGGCAGGGTGATGAAGAGGCCGCCGGTGTCCTCGACGCAGTGGCTGGCGATCCGCTTGAGGATGCGGTTCTCCTGAATGCACTCGCGGGCGGACTCCTGATCCGTCACCGCGTAGCGGGCGCCGGAGTGAAGCAGGCCATGGTTGCGGCCCGTGGTGCCGGCGGCGATATCGTCCCGCTCAAGCAGGATGCAGTCGATGCCGCGCAGTGCGCAATCGCGCATGATGCCGGCTCCGGTGGCGCCACCCCCTATGATGACGACTTGTGTGGTTATTCTTTTCATTCTTGCCCGTCTCATCTCTTCCAGATGGTGCCAGTGTGGCCTGTCTCTGGGCAGAAATGTTTGATATGGGCCAAGTTAATGTTCGCAAACGCTCATTGGTGGGGGTGTCAATGAGCAAATCGTGATTGTTGTCACACTCTAATAACAGTAGAGGGGGCCGCTGGGCCCCCTCTGTCAACATGGCATTCAGCCGCAGCACTTCTTGAACTTCTTGCCGCTGCCACAGGGACAGGGGTCGTTGCGTCCCACCCGCAGCGGCGCCGGATCCTGCTCGCCGTCGGTGTAGACCCAGCGCCCCTGATGGCGCACGAAACGGGATCGCTCATGGAGGCAGTGGCGCTCTTCACCCTCCATGAACCAGGCCTTGAACTCCACCATGCCAAGGGTGTCAGCGGGGCCGCCCTGGCTGGCGAGGATCTCGAGCCCGTCCCATTGGGTGTCGGTCTGGGAGAGCTGCTCCGCGGTCAGTCCGTTCAGATAGTCAGGGTGCCAGCTGTGTACCAGATACTCCCCCAGTCCCAGCACGAAAGCGCTGTAGCGCGAGCGCATCAGCTGCTCCGGGGTCTGGGGGGCGGCCCCCTGGTGCAGTGATCCACAGCACAAATCGAGAGAAAGAGTTGAACCGCAAGGGCATTTGTTCATGTGACTGGCCATCTGAGTCGATAGAGATAGAGGGCGGGGATTGTAGCGAAAGCGGGTCCCCGTCGACCAGCATCCTATACTGGTCTGGTAGGAACGGAACACTCATAAAAACAGCTGCAAGGATGTAAAAGATGACGCTAAAGCAGAAAATCCTGTTGTTGGGAGCCGTCCCCGTGCTCCTGATGGCCCTGGTGGTCAACCTCAGCAACTACATGATTGCAAAGAGTGATCTGGAAGCCGATCTGGTGGTGGCGCGGGAGAATGCGATCAAGGATCGCAAGGAACTACTCAGCAGCTATCTGATGCTGGCCAAGACGGCCATCGATGCCGTCTACAGCCAGCCGGACAGCCCGGCGGTGCGCAAGCAGGTGATCGAGATGCTGCGTCCACTGCGCTACAGCAGCGACGGTTACTTCTTCGTCTACGACTTTCAGGGCACGGCGATACTCCTGCCGCCCCGTCCCGAGATGGAGGGCAAGAACCGCTGGCAGGACAAGGATGCCAAGGGCAAGCTGCTGATCCAAGAGATCGTCAAGGCGGCGCGCCAGGGGGATGGTTTCTCCGAATACTGGACTGCCAAGCCCTCCATCGGTCGGGACGCCCCCAAGCTCTCCTTCAACCTGGTACTCGACAAGTACCAGTGGATCATCGGCACCGGTTTTTATATCGACGACATCGACAACGAGCTGGCGGCGCTGCGCACCGTACGCGAGAGCAACATGCGTGACTCGCTGCAGAGCAGCGTGCTGCTCATCCTGGTCATTCTGGGGGTGACCCTGGCCGCCACCGTGGTGATCGGCAACCGGGTCACCCGGCCGCTGGCGGACGCGGTATCGGCCCTCAACGACATCGCTGACGGGGAGGGGGATTTGACCCAGCGCCTCAAGGTGCAGAGCCATGACGAGATCGGTCAGCTGGCCACCGCCTTCAACCGTTTCGTGGCACGGATCCAGTCGGTGGTGAGCCAGGTGGGGGAGACCAGCAACCATCTGTTCAGCGCGGTGGAGAAGCTGCACCACCTGAGCGAGCACTATGATCATCAGATGCACGGCCATAGCCGGGAGACGGATCAGGTGGTCACCGCGGTGACCGAGATGAGCTCCACCGCCCAGGAAGTGGCGGCCAGCGCCTCCAACGCCGCCACCGCTACCAGCGATGCGGCGCGCGAATCCGATGCCGCTCGCGGCGTGGTGGGTACCGCCATCAACAGCATCAACCGGCTGGTGGGCGAGGTGCACACCGCCTCCGGCGTCATCGAGCAGCTCGCGCAGGAGACCGCCAAGATAGGATCCGTGGTGGAGGTCATTCGCGGCATTGCCGAGCAGACCAACCTGCTGGCGCTCAACGCCGCCATCGAGGCGGCCCGGGCCGGCGAGCAGGGACGCGGCTTCGCGGTGGTGGCGGATGAAGTCCGTTCGCTGGCCGGTCGCACCCAGCAGAGCACCAAGGAGATCAACGAGATGCTGCAGCGTCTACAGGGCGGGGTGAAACAGGCGGTTGACGTGATGCAGGCGAGTGAGGATCGCAGCCAGGAGACGGTGCAGGAGGCGAGCCACATCGCCACCTCCCTCGACAGCATGGTGATGGCGGTCAGCACCATCAACGACATGAACATCCAGATAGCTACCGCCGCCGAGGAGCAGCATGCTGTCTCCGAGGAGATCAACAAGAACCTGGTGGCCATTCAGCAGATCGTCAGCGAGCTGACCGACGCGGCGGTCGAATCCAACAGCACCACCCGCGATCTGGCCAGCACCGGGGACAAACTGCGCAAGCTGGTCTCACAGTTCCGCTACTGATGGGGTGACAAGAGGGGATATCCCTCACAAGATGCGGCCTGGCCACCCGGTTCAGGCCGCACTTTATTTGGGGATTGATCAATAATGTGTGAAAATTGTCGCCCTCTGTGTCAGCTGTTGCCCCTTACCCTATGAATGAGATCGTGAAAGGCAGTATCGATTTGATCCGTCAGCTCAACTATGGCCTGGTCTACGCCAGCCTGGAGGAGCACAAGGAGCTGTCCCGTACCGATCTGTCCCGCCTGACCGGCCTCTCGCCTGCCAGCATCACCAAGATCACCCGCGAGCTGCTCGACGGCGGTCTGGTGGTCACCTGCGGCGAGAGCTCGGTGGGGCGCGGTCGCCGCCAGACTCTGCTGCGCATCAATGAGCGCCGCTTCCAGTTTCTCTCCATGCGTCTGGGTCGCGGTTATGTGGACATGGCACTGTTCGATCTGGCCGGTCGCTCCCTCGCCCGCCATCGTCACGTGTTCAGCGAAGGGGAGCGCGCCGACCTGCTGGCCAGCCTGGTGAGGGCCATCGAGGGCTTCTTGCCCAAGAAGGCGCTGCGTCTGGCCTGCATCGCCCTCTGCCTGCCCGGGCAGGTGGAGCGCCACTCCGGCATGGTCAAGCACTTCCCCTTCTACGATCTGCGCAACTGGCCGCTCGGCCCGACCCTGCAGGAGGCCTTCGCGGTGCCGGTGCTGGTGAGCGGCGACGTGCGCACCTGGATCCAGGCCGAGCGTGAGTGGGGTGCCGCCAAGAACTGTGCCGATGCGGTGCTGGTGTTCGTGCACAACGACATCGGGGTCGGCATGGTGGTCAACGGTCAGCTCATCGAGAGCGAGAACGCGCTGCTCGGCGATCTCAGCCACCTGCAGCTCGAGCCCTACGGTCAGCGCTGCTACTGCGGCGGCTTCGGCTGTGCCTGCACCCTGGTGACCAATCAGGCGCTGGAGGCGCAATACCGGGATCTGCGCGAGCGGATGCAGGAGCACGATCTGCCCGAGAGCGTCACCATTCGCGAGCTGTGCGAGCTGGCGCTGGCGGGCAACAGCCTCTGCCAGGACATTCTCCATCAGGCGGCGGGGCGCCTCTCCCGGGTGCTCTCCAACCTCATCTGTCTGCTCAATCCGGGCAAGTTGCTGCTGGGGGGGGAGATCACCCGCGCCGATCGGCTGCTGTTCCCCATGCTGCACCAGTCGCTGGCCAGCCAACTGCCGGCCGAATACCTGGTGCGGCTGCAGATCGAATCCACCCACTTCTATGAAGATCCCACCAAGCCCACCTCGGTGCAGGTGCACAAAGCCCTGCGCGACGGCAGCCTGCTGCTCGACTTGTTGCGAGGCGACAAGGAGGCATGAGGCTGGGGTTGCAAGGACGCATCCTGCTCATGCTCTGTCTGGTCAGTCTGCTGCAGCTGGTGCTGCTGAGCGGGGCCAGTTACTACTATGTGTCCGAGCAGCGCTACCGCGAGGTAGGGGATCAGGCCCTCGACGTGGCGCGACTGGTGGCGCGAGAGTCCGGCGTCATCGCCGGGGTGAAACGGGCCGACACCGCCCGCCTCAATGTGTTGGTGGAGCGGATCCGCGCCGAGGTCGGCGCCAGCTACATCGTCGTCGGCGATAAGGACGCGCGCCGGCTGGTGCACCCCAATGCGGATCGCATCGGCCAGCCCATGATGGGGGATGACCCGCAACGGGCCTTGCAGGGGGAGTCCTACATCTCCCGCGCTCAAGGATCCCTCGGGGTCTCGGTGCGTGGCAAGAGCCCCATCCGCGATGAGCTCGGTCAGATCATCGGGGTGGTCTCGGTCGGTTATCTGGTGCGGGATATCGAGGCGGATCTGCAGGGCTTTCTGCATTTCGGTCTTGCCATGACCTTGCTCATCGTGCTGCTCAACAGCCTGGCCGCCACCTGGCTGGCCCGCCGTTACAAACGGGCGCTGCTCGGCTTCGAGCCCGAGCAGATGGGGCGTCTCTACACCGAGCTTGACTGCACCCTGCGCACCGTGCGCGAGGGGATCCTCACCAT
The DNA here is from genome assembly GCF_041402265.1 of Aeromonas sp. S15(2024). Classification (NCBI taxonomy): domain Bacteria; kingdom Pseudomonadati; phylum Pseudomonadota; class Gammaproteobacteria; order Aeromonadales; family Aeromonadaceae; genus Aeromonas; species Aeromonas sp. S15(2024). The sequence goes on from NZ_JBGLQY010000008.1 coordinate 143,175, forward strand.
CGACGAGCAGGGGCGGCTCACCTCTCTCAACCCCAATGGCATCCGCTTGCTGCGTCTGGACGAGGCCACCGCCCGGGCCGCCATCGGCCAGCCGGTCACCCGGCTGCTGCCGGAGAGCCGCATGCTCTCCCTCATTCAGGATCCGCGCCCCCAGTTTGACGAGGAGATAGTGCTCAACGGCCAGTCCCTCATCGTCAACCGGCTGCCGCTGGTGCGCGAGGGCAAGCTGATCGGCGCGGTGTCGAGCTTTCGGCGCAAGGACGAGCTGGCCGAGCTCAGTGCCCAGCTCTCCCAGGTGCAGGCCTACAGCGATCTGCTGCGGGTGCAGACCCACGAGCACCACAACCAGCTCGGCACCATCGCCGGGCTCATCGAGTTGGGTGCCACCGGCGAGGCGCTCGCCTTCATCGGGCGGGAGGCGGCCACCGAGCAGAGCCTGCTCAACTTCCTGATGACCGCCATCGCCAAACCCAAGGTGGCCGGCCTGCTGCTCGGCAAGTACCACAGGGCCCACGAGCTGGGGCTGGTGCTGGAGGTGGACCCGGATTCTCGCCTGCACGACATCCCCCTTCGCGTCAGCGGCTCCCAGCTGGTGACGGTACTGGGCAACCTCATCGACAATGCCTTCGAGGCGACCCGCCGCCACGGCGCCCCCTACCAGCCGGTGCGGGTGGCCCTGAGCGATCTCGGCCAGGATCTCATTCTGGAGGTGGAAGACGGGGCCGGTGGCATCGATCCTGCGCTGGCAGATCGGCTGTTTGAGCGGGGGGTGAGCAGCAAGGCGGAGCCGGATCACGGCATCGGCCTCTCTCTGGTGCGCAAGACCCTGGATGCCCTGCAGGGGCAGATCACCATCGAAGCCACGGCGCAGGGAAGTTGCGTTGTCTGTTACATTCCCAAGGAGGTGTGAGTGATCAAGATCCTGATCGTCGAGGACGATCCGGCTATCGCCGAGATCCACCGCCGCTTCGTGCAGCGGCTGGCAGGTTTCGAAGTATTGGGAGTGGCGCTCACCCTGTTTGATGCCAGGGAGCAGATCGCCATCCTCAAGCCCGATCTGGTGCTGCTGGATGTCTGGCTGCCCGATGGCGAGGGGTTTGCCCTGTTGCGCGAGCTGCGCCAGGCCGGGGCCAGTCTGGACGTCATCCTGCTCACCGCGGCGAGGGAGGCCGCAGCCCTGCAGGAGGCGATGCGGCTCGGGGTGGTGGATTTCATTTTGAAGCCCGTGGTATTCGAGCGGCTGCGCGACACCCTCGACAAATATTGCCAGAGTCGCGCCGCCCTGGCGGCCCTGGCGGACATCGATCAGCAGGCGGTGGACGCCCTGTTTGGCACGCCGTTGCAGCAGGTGGCGGCGGGTGGCCTGCCCAAGGGGATCGACGGCCTCACCCTGCAGCGGGTGCTGGCTGCCTTGACCCAGCAAGGAGCCAGCGCCGAGGAGATCGGCGGCCGGGTCGGGGTGAGCCGCACCACGGCGCGCCGCTATCTGGAGTTTCTGGTGGGCCAGCAACTGGCGAGTCCGGAGCTGGAGTACGGCACCGTTGGCCGGCCGGAGCGGCGTTATCGCCAGCCCTGACTGGCGTAACTCCCCATCCACTTTTGCCAATAAAAAGAGCGCCTGTCGGCGCTCTTTTGCTGTGTGGGATCCGCCAACTCAGCTTGGCTCGGATTGCAGTGTGGCGGCCGGTGCGCGGCGCGCCTGCCACCACTGCCACAGCGGCAACAGCAGCATGGTCAGGGTGATCACCGTGAAGGCCAGGGTGATGGGGCGCTCCCACAGGAAGCTCAGGGAGCCGTCGTTGATCACCAGGGCCCGGCGCAGGTTGTCCTCCAGCATGCCCCCCAGGATAAAGCCGAGCAGCATGGGGGCCATGGGGAAGGTGAGCAGGCGCAGGCCGATGGCGATCAGTGCCACCAGGGTCATCACGTGGATGTCCATGGTGTTGAAGGAGACCAGATAGACCCCGGTCAGGGAGAACAGCAGCACCATGGGGATCAGCACGGGGCGCGGCACCGCCAGTACCTTGGCCAGATAGGGGATGAGGGGGAGGTTCAGGATCAACAGCACCACGTTGCCCAGGTACATGGAGATGATCACCGACCAGAAGACGTCCGGATGCTCCATGAAGAGGCGCGGGCCCGGCTGGATGCCGTAGGCCACCAGGGCGCCCAGGATGAGGGCCGTGGTGCCGGATCCCGGGATCCCCAGGGTCAGCAGGGGCACGAAGGAGCCGGTGGAGGCGGCATTGTTGGCCGCTTCCGGCGCGGCCAGACCGCGCAGGCTGCCCTGGCCGAATTGCTCCTGGCGCTGCTTGCCGGCGATGTTGCGCTCGGCGCCGTAGGCCATGAAGGCGGCGATGGTGGCGCCGGCCCCCGGCAGCACGCCGATGAGAAAGCCCAGCACCGAGGAGCGGGCGATGGGGGACGCTATCTCCCTGACCTCTTCCTTGCTCAGCTTGAGGCTGCCGAGCTGCTGCATCTGCCTGGCTTCTTCCTCGCTGTTGTCCTTGCCGGGGCGCAGCACCGCCATCAGGATCTCCGCCAGAGCAAAGGTGGCCATGGCCAGCAGCAGGAAGGAGAAGCCGTCGCGCAGGTCCGGCAGACCGAAGGTGAACCTGTCCACCCCGACGCTGCGGTCGATGCCGATGGTGGAGATCATGATGCCGAACAGCGCCATGATCAGCGCCTTGAGCACCTGCCCCTTGCCGGCAAAGGCCGCCACGGCGGAGAGCCCCAGCACCATGAGGGCGAAGTAGTCCGCCGACTGGAAGGAGAGGGAGACCTTGGCCAGCAGCGGCGCCGCCACCATCAGCATGATGGCGGAGAGGGTACCGCCGGTGAAGGAGGCGTAGGCGGCGATGGCCAGCGCCTTGCCCGCCTGTCCCTTGCAGGCCAGTGGATAGCCGTCGAAGGCGGTGACCACGGTGGCGGAGCAGCCGGGGGCGTTGATCAGGATGGAGGAGGTGGAGCCCCCGAAGATGGCGCCGTAATAGACGCCGGCCATCAGGATGATGCCGGAGGAGGGATCCAGGCCATAGGTGATGGGGATCATCAGGGCGATGGCGGTGACGGGGCCAAGGCCCGGCAGCATGCCGATAAAGGTGCCGATGAAGCAGCCAAGCACCACCATCATCAGGTTGACCGGCAGCAGTGCGGTGGCGAGTCCTTGCAAGATTCCGTCTAACATGGTGACTCCTTAGAAACCGAGCAGGGTGAACAGGCGACCCGGCTCCAGATAGACGTTGAGCCCCTTGGTGAGCAGGGCCCAGAAACCGATGGAGAAGGGGACGCTGATCATCAGGCCGTAGCGCAGGCTGGGCTCACCCAGTACCCGGATGCCCACGCTCAGGAAGGCGATGGTCGAGAGCACGAAGCCAAACCAGGTGAGCCCCAGTCCGTAAATGACCATGAGCCCGAGCAGGATAAAGACCCGGCGCCAATCCCCCTCTTCCCGGCGCAGGGGCTCACCCCCGGGAAAGAGCACCAGCAGCAGGGAGAGCAGCGCCCCGATCCCGGCCAGGGCATAGGGCAGGGTACTGGCGGTGAAGGGTTCGTATTCGTCGCCGGGGTAGCCCGGTATCTCGGTGGCGTAATAGCCATAGGCGAGGGAGAGCAGCAGAAACAGCAGGCCCCCCAGTCGCTCCTTGGTGATGTTCATCTCTTGACTCCAACATGAGCGGCGGGCCTGCGCCCGCCTGCGATGTGACAACGAGGGTTACTTGATGAAGCCGAGCTCGCGCATCAGGCCGCCGATCTGCTGTTCCTGGCCGTCGAGGAAGGCGGTGAACTCGGGACCGGACTTGTAGAGGTTGGTCCAGCTGTTGCGGCTGCGGACCACTTCCCACTCCGGCTTGTCGTACATCTGCTTGAGCAGGGCGGCAAACTCGGCGGACTTTTCCGGGCTGATGGTGGGGGAGGCGAAGTAACCGCGCCAGTTGGCGAAGACGGTGGGGTTGTTCTGCTCGCTGAAGGTGGGGATCTGCTCCGCCCCTGGCAGGCGCTTGTCGGAAGTGACCCCGAGGATCCGCATCTGGCCCGACTTGACCGCTTCCATCGCCTCGCCGAAGCCGGTGGAAATGGCCTGGGTCTCCCCGGCCAGCACGGCGGCCATGGCGCTGCCGCCGGCATCGTAGGCGACGTAGCGCAGCTTGCTGGCGTCGGCACCCGCGTTCTTGAAGGTCAGGGCGGCGACCAGGTGATCCAGGCTGCCACGGGCGGAGCCCCCGGCGATCTTCACCTTGGCCGGGTTCTCCTCGTAGGCGGCCAGCAGCTGGGCCCAGTTCTGATAAGGGGAGTCCGCCTTCACCGCCAGCGCCTGATAGTCGGCGATGATGGCGGCTACCGGGGTCAGATCACGGAAGGACTGGGGCAGCTCCTTGGAGAGGGATTTGACGATGATGGGGGTGGAGTTGACCATCAGAGTCTTGTCGGACTGGGCCGACGTCTCGATGAGGTGAGCGATGGCCTTGGCGCCGCCACCGGCGGACATGTTCTGGTAGGAGACGGTCTTGACCAGACCGGACTTGGCCAGCACTTCACCTGTGCCACGGGCCGTGGTATCCCAGCCGCCGCCGGCACCGCCCGGGATCAGGAAGTGGACTTCGTTGATCTGGGCGTGGGCGCCGAAGCTCAGTGCGAGCAGGCTACCGATCAGGGTGCGCTTGAAGGTTCCTTGCAACATGGTGCTCTCCTTGTGATTGTTGCAGGAAGGTTAATTAATCATGTCTGACTGGAAAACAATCTGACCGTAATGGCTATTAAGGCTGTTGTGGCCATTTTGTTCATTCTGGTCACGGTGGGGAGAACTGCTCGCTCATGGCAGGCCGGAAGGGGGCAGGCTGCACTGCGCCGCCGGCTGAAAAGGCGCGAGGCTCCCCGTCAGAAGGGGAGCCTCGCGAAAGAGGGAGCTGACTTATCCCTGTGATGCGGGTGCGGCGGAGACCTGGTCGCCGCTGGCACCCTGCTGCTTGATGGCCTCGTTCGCCTGCTGCTTGCGCTGCAACTGCTCCACCACCAGCTTGTAGGCGATGTAGTACTTGTAGATGTTGCCCACGTAGGTGACGGTCTCGGGCCCTATCTTCTCCGCCGCCACGTACTCGACGTTGTGAAACCAGACGTTGGGATCCAGCCCCCGTTTCTTGGCCTCGGTGCGCAGCCGTGCCACCCGGGCGGGGCCGGCATTGTAGGAGGCGAACGAGAAGAGCGCCTTGTCGAGGGCGGTCATGGGCTCGTCCGCATAGTAGTGGTCGATCATCCAGCGCATGTATTTGACGCCGCCATGGATGTTGGGCTCAAGCTGGCGGATGTCGCCCACCTTCAGGCCCTTGCCGGTGGCGGGCATGATCTGCATGATGCCGATGGCGCCGACGTGGCTGCGCGCCTGATGGTTGAGGGCCGACTCCTGATAACCCTGGGCTGCCATCAGCAGCCAGTCCACCTCGTATTTCTCGCCATACGCGCGAAACAGATCCACCACCTGCAGAAACTTCTTGCGCTCGGCCTCGGCGGCGGCGCTTTTGACGAACTTGTTCTGCTTGAGATAACGGGCGAGGAGCTCGTCCCCGGTTGCCTTGCCGCGCAGCGCCTTGATCTGTTCGTTGAGCATGGCCAGCAGTTGCGGGCTCTCCTTGCGCACCGCCCAGGCGATGACGCCCCCTTGCCGGAACACCGGCTGTTCATGGATCCGGATGGCGGGAAAGATCTTCTGCCAGAAGCGAGCCTTGTGCTCGTCCATGACGATGAAAGGGAGCAGGCCGGCGTTGACCATCTCCACCAGATCTTCGTCCTCCAGTGCCTCGGGGGCCGGCTGAATGTCGATGAGCGGCTCTCCCCCCGCCTTGCGTGCCTGGTTGTAGGCCATGAGGCTCTCGAAGTAGCTGGAGGAGGGGCGCACGTAGATGCGCTGGCCGGCCAGGTCGGCGGCACTTTCCACCTTGGGGGAGAGGGGGCCGGAGATGAGCAGCTCCCGCACGTTGTCGAGCAGGGGAGCGGTGAATGCCACGCCCTGCTCCTTGCGCTTGTCCGTGATGGTGAGGTTGGCTGCGGCGATGTCACCCTTGCCCGCGATGAGGGCATCCAGCAGGGCTTCGCGTGCCACCGGGATGAAGATCAGGTGCAGCTTGAGATGGCGCTTGAGGTTCTTTTGCTTGCGCAACTGCTCGTTGAGCCGCTTCTCCAGCAGCATGAAGGCGTCATAGGTGACGCCCCGCTGTATCCCTTTGTCGATGAAGTAACCTGTCTTGTTGTAGGTGGTGAGCACCCGGATGGAGCGCCGTGCCAGCATGGCATCGAGATCGCCAAGCTGGGGCTGGGCCAGCTGGTCGCTGTTGAACGTCAGTGCGGCCGGCTCGGCGTCGGTCTGCGTTGGCGTTGCGGCCTGCAGCGGGCCGCACAGCAGTCCGCACAGGAGGAGGATCCATAACCGCGTCATGATACTGCCCTCGTCTGTTTCATTGAGTGTAAGCGGCATGGGGCGGGCGCCTTAGCTCATTGGGTTTGCTCGGCGGGGGGTGGATAGCACCATAGGCCCTATCCGATGAGGGGTCGGCGAGCGGGGGAAGTGGTGGACAGAGCAGAGAATAAAAAGGGGAGCCTCAGTGGCTCCCCTTTGACGACACTTGGTCGGCGCTAGAACCAGAAGCCGATGATGAAGGAGCCTGCCAGGGTCAGCATGACGTTGGCCACCGCATAGGTGCCGGCATAGCCGAGCGCCGGGATGGAGCTGTTGGCCGCCTCGTTCACCACGTCCATGGCCGGGGCGCAGGTACGGGCCCCGGTGATGGCGCCGAGCAGCAGGGCCGGGTTCATCTTCAGCACCCAGACGCCGAACAGGTAGCCCACCAGCACCGGCAAGGTGGTCACCAGCATGCCGGAGAAGAGCACCACCATCCCCACTTCGCTCAGGTGATCCAGGATGCCGCCACCGGCTTTGAGGCCGGTGCTCACCATGAAGACGGCAAGGCCGAGATCTTTGGCCAGTCGCAGGGCGCCTGGCGGCACATAACCCACAGTGGGGTGGTTGGCGCGCAGGTAGCCCATCAGGATCCCCGCCAGCAGCAGGCCGACGGCGTTGCCAAGGCCAAACTCCAGCTGGCCGAACACCAGGGAGACGGAGCCAATCAGCAGGCCCAGCACGAAGAAGGTGGTGAAGGCCACCAGATCCGTGGTCTGGCTGTGAATGCTGATGAAGCCGATCTTGTTGGCCAGCAGCTTGACCCGCTGCTTCTCGCCGCTGATCTGCAGCACGTCGCCCTTTTGCAGCATGATGTTGCGATCGAACGGCATCTCGATCTGGGAGCGCACCACCCGGTTGAGGAAGCAGCCCTTCTCGGTGAGGTTGAGCTCCACCAGGTGGCGACCCACCACAGCGTCGTTCTTCACCACTATCTCTTCGGTGACGATCTGCAGGTCAAGCAGGTTGCGGTCGAACACCTCCTTGCCGTTGCGGTAGTTGACGTCGAGCTTCTCGTGACTCTCTGGGTAGCCCACCAGGGCGATCTCGTCCCCTTCCTGGATGACGGCGTCACCATCCGGACTCGCCAGGATGCCGTTGCGGCGGATCCGCTCCACGTAGCAGCCGGTGTGAGGATAGATGCCGGTCTCGCGCAGGGTGCGACCGCCGATCCAGGCCGCCAGCTCGGGGCCGACCCGGTAGGCGCGGATGATGGGCAGGTAGGTCTTGCGGCTCTCGTTGTCGGAGAGACCGCGCTCGCGGGCGATCTTCTGCGCCTCGGTGTTGAGGTCGAGCCGCGCCAGCGAGGGGAGGTAGCGCACCACCATCATCAGGCCCACCAGCCCTACCAGATAGGTCAGGGCATAGCCGATGCCCATGTTGTCGAGCACCGACTGCATGTCGGTCTGATGGGGGAGGTTGAGCAGGCCGCTGCGCAGGGCATCCTGGGCCCCCACCAGCGCCGGGGTCGAGGTGAGCGAACCGGCCAGGATGCCGGCGGCCATGCCCGGCCCCAGGTTGAAGAACTTGGCCAGTCCCACGGTAAGGAAGAGGGCGGTCAGCAGGATCACCAGGGTCAGGGTGATGTAGTGGATGCCGTCGCGCAGGAAGACGCTGAAGAAGTGCGGCCCCGCTTCAATCCCCACGCAGAAGATGAACAGCATGAAGCCGACGTTCTCCGTGGTGGCGGTGAATTCGAAGCCCATCTGGCCGAACAGCAGGGCGGTGAACAACACGCCTATGGTGTTGCCTATCTGGAAGTTGCCGACCCTGACTTTGCCGAGCAGCAGGCCGAAGGCCAGTACCACGAACAGCAGCAGGGAGTCGCTTTGATGTAGCAGTGTCACGAAATCTATGGTCATGCCCGGAAAAACCGAGGAAAAAAGTGGGGCCGACATTGTGCCGGATCCCTCACCAATAAAGAAGCGTCAAAGGCGCATTAATCGGTACTAACCCGCCACCGCCCTCAGGGTCATGAGGGCAACTGGGGGGCACCTGCGGCAATGACCTCTATTTCCCTCTGCCAGCCCCGCTGTCAATTAGTGATTCCTGCTATCTGTGATCCTCGTCTTTGGGGGCCGCTTGAAATTTTACGCTCTGCTGTTTGGTCGGTCGATTTGGCTCTCAGGCAGCATTTTTGACTGATGGGGATGGGATGAGTCTGGCGGTTGGTCGCGGCCCGCCCGTGCAGGGTGACCCATCTGTGGCGGGATGGCGAAAAGATATCTGTAAAAAGCATCTGATGGGGGCATTGGCGACCCATTCGGGGGGCGCGGCAAAAACAGCAGAAAATGAGGTTGGCGAGTCAAACGTGCCGGCCTTGCCGGTAATGGCCTGCCAGCCTAGGCCGTCATTGGCTTTGGCCTACTTACCCACAGAAACTGTGGATAACCCTGTTCATGAAACTTGGTGATCAGGCTGTAGCCCGCGCCAATACTGGGCTGCAAGGGCTGTTCAAAAAATACCGGATAAAGATTGTTTCTATAAAAATCAAATAGTTACGCGCAGCAGAACAAAACGCTGTCGAGGCGGATGGGGGAGAAAAGGGAGAGGTCACCGCAGGGTGCGGCTTGTGCATTAAAATTGGTAGAGGAAAGCACTAAAGTGGATAACTTGCACCGAGATGGTGAGGAATTGGCTCCCCCGACTGGACTTGAACCAGTGACATACGGATTAACAGTCCGCCGTTCTACCGACTGAACTACGGGGGAACATCAGGCAAGGAGGAGCATCATACAGAGGTCGCATTTCGAGGTCAATAGCCGCTTCTGCTGCCAGAGTGGATACCCAGGCCACCCCATCTCGGAGTACACTTCTGCTCTTGCGTATTTTTTGCCGGGAGTCGTCATGAGCAAGTTATTCAAGCTGGCCAGCCAGTTTCAACCCGCCGGGGATCAGCCGAGGGCCATCGCCCAGTTGCTCGACGGCATCGAGTCTGGCCTCGCCCATCAGACCCTGCTCGGGGTGACCGGCTCGGGCAAGACCTTCACCATGGCCAACGTCATCGCGACCCTCAATCGTCCCACCATGATCCTGGCTCCCAACAAGACCCTGGCGGCCCAGCTCTATGGGGAGATGAAGGAGTTCTTCCCCGACAACGCGGTGGAGTATTTCGTCTCTTATTACGACTACTACCAGCCCGAGGCCTATGTGCCGACCACCGATACCTTCATCGAGAAGGATGCCTCCATCAACGATCACATCGAGCAGATGCGGCTGTCGGCCACCAAGGCGCTGCTGGAGCGGCGCGACGTGGTGATCGTCGCCTCGGTGTCGGCCATCTACGGCCTGGGGGATCCGCAAGCCTACCTCAGCATGATGCTGCACCTCAAAGTGGGGGACGTCATCAACCAGCGGGACATATTGCGCCGCCTCGCCGAGCTGCAGTACACCCGCAACGACATGGCCTTCCAGCGCGGCACCTTCCGGGTGCGGGGGGAGGTGATGGACATCTACCCCGCCGAGTCGGACAAGCTGGCCCTGCGGGTGGAGCTGTTTGACGAAGAGGTGGAGCGGCTCTCCCTGTTCGATCCGCTGACCGGTGCCATCGAGCAGACGGTGGTGCGCTACACCATCTACCCCAAGACCCACTACGCCACCCCGCGCGAGACCATCCTGGGGGCCATCGAGCACATCAAGGAGGAGCTCAAGGGGCGGCGCGAGCAGTTGTTGTCCCTCAACAAGCTGGTGGAAGAGCAGCGCATCAGCCAGCGCACCCAGTTCGACATGGAGATGATGCAGGAGCTGGGCTACTGCTCCGGCATCGAGAACTACAGCCGCTACCTCTCCGGCCGCGCGCCGGGGGAGCCGCCGCCCACCCTGTTCGACTATCTGCCGGGGGACGGCCTGCTCATCATCGACGAATCCCACGTTACCGTGCCGCAGATCGGCGCCATGTTCAAAGGGGACAGATCCCGCAAGGAGACCCTGGTGGAGTACGGCTTCCGGCTGCCGTCGGCGCTGGACAACCGGCCGCTCAAGTTCGACGAGTTCGAGGCGCTGATGCCGCAGACGGTGTTCGTCTCGGCGACCCCGGGCCCCTATGAGTTGGACAAATCCGGCGGCGATGTGGTGCAGCAGGTGGTGCGCCCCACCGGTCTGCTTGACCCCGAGGTGGAAGTGCGGCCGGTCAGCACCCAGGTGGACGATCTGCTCTCCGAGATCCGCAAGCGGGTGGCGGTGGAGGAGCGGGTGCTGGTCACGACGCTGACCAAGCGGATGGCGGAAGACTTGACCGAATACCTGGCGGATCACGAGGTGCGGGTGCGCTATCTGCACTCCGACATCGACACCGTGGAGCGGGTGGAGATCATCCGAGACCTGCGTCTGGGCAAGTTCGACGTGCTGGTGGGCATCAACCTGCTGCGCGAAGGCCTCGACATGCCGGAGGTCTCCCTGGTGGCCATCCTGGATGCTGATAAAGAGGGCTTCCTGCGCTCCACCCGTTCGCTTATCCAGACCATAGGTCGGGCGGCGCGCAACCTCAACGGCAAGGTGATCCTCTACGGGGATACCATCACCAACTCCATGAAGGTCGCCATTGAAGAGACCGAACGGCGGCGCGCCCTGCAGCACGCCCATAACCTGGAGCACGGCATCACGCCGAAGGGGCTCAACAAGTCCGTCGGCGATGTGATGGACATGGGGGGCAGCCGCACCGCGGGCAAGGCCGGCAAGGGGAGCCGCAAGGCCGCCGAGCCGCAAGGGGAGTACCACGCCCGTTCCGCCAGCGAGATCGCCAAGGAGATCAAACGGATGGAGGAGCAGATGTTCCAGCATGCGCGGGATCTGGAGTTCGAACAGGCGGCGGCGCTGCGGGATCAGATCCAGCGGCTGCGCGGCGAGCTGATCGAGTCATGAGCGCCAGACGCTGGCTCATCTGGCGGCACCTACGTCGCCTCTATCAGGGCTTTCGCCATCCTGCCACCCCCTGGTGGGCCAGGGGGTTGGTGATCCTGGTACTGCTCTACGGCATCAGCCCGGTGGATCTGGTGCCAGACCTGGTGCCGCTGGTCGGCTGGCTCGATGATGCCACCCTGCTGTTGCTCCTCCTGTGGGGCTGGGAGCGCTGTCTGCCGGCGCCGGTGCGCAAGGATCTGGAGAGCGCCTCCTGAGCGCTCAGGGCACGACAGGTTTGCGATATCGGGGGGAGGCTGAGGCGGGATAAACGGTTTCATTCGAGCGACGCCAAGCGGCGAGTACAGGAGGCAGTCCACAGCGATTGTGGCCTGCTTGGCATTGGCGTAGACTCCACGCCGTTCACATCATGAGTATGGAAAAATGGATCTGATCCTCTTTGCAATCGACTTTATCCTGCACGTTGACGTGCATCTGAAAGAGCTGTTTGAAAACTACGGTATCTGGGTTTACGCCATCCTGTTTCTCATCATCTTCTGCGAGACCGGACTGGTGGTCACCCCCTTCCTGCCGGGTGACTCCCTGCTGTTTGCCGCCGGAGCCCTCACCGTGGGCAGCGTGCTGGACGTGCACACCCTGGCGGCCGTGTTGATCATCGCTGCCGTGCTCGGCAACGTGGTGAACTACACCATAGGTCACTTCTTCGGCGAGCAGCTGTTTCGCAACCCGGACTCCAAGATCTTCCGGCGGGACTATCTGGACAAGACCCACGCCTTCTACGCCAGACACGGCGGCAAGACCATCATCATCACCCGCTTCCTGCCCATAGTGCGTACCTTCGCCCCCTTCGTGGCGGGCATGGGGGCCATGACCTATCCGCGCTTCCTGGCGTTCAATCTGGTGGGAGGGCTCTTGTGGGTGATCTCCTTCGTCTACGCCGGCCACTTTTTCGGCAACCTGCCGGTGGTGCGTCAGAACTTTACCCTGCTCATCTTCGGCATCATCGGCATCTCGCTGCTGCCCATGGTGATCGGCATGGTAAAAGCCAAGCTCAACGCCGGCAAGGTGGCTTCCTGAGTCAGCCTTGTTGGCCGTGTCATGAGAGGGAGCCGCAGGCTCCCTTTTTTGTTTGAGCATGGTTCTGATTGCTGATTTCTCACTGATGAGCCTGGAGGAAAGACCAATCGGCGAGCAAGCAGGCAGTCAGCAGGATGGTTGGCAGGGGAGCGAGACATTGAAGAACGATATCAGGGGGCAAGGTGCCACCCGCTATCTTCATGAAAAAGGGAGCCACTGGCTCCCTTTTCGCGACGGATGATGTTGCTCCGACCTAGTTGCAGCAGCGCCCCTTGACCAGGTTGCCGATGGCCACCACCACGAACACCAGCAGGTAGGCGGCGAAGATGGCCACCAGCCACTGGGGCATGGAGAAGCTCAGGAACTGCCAGCTGACCTCGCTGCAGTCGCCATCCGGGAAGAACATCCAGGGGATCCACTGATCCAGCGGTGCCCAGCTCGGGAAGTCGACAAACCCTTCGCAGACATTGAAGGGAGAGGGGTTTACCTGATAATCCACATGCTTGAGCGCCAGTTTCAGGCCCCAGAAGGCACTGGCGCCCCACATCAGCAGGGCGCTCCAGCGCACATACCATTTCTGCGGAGCCACCATGCCAAGCAGCGCCGCCATGAGGACCCCGAGGGTGGCAAGCCGCTCATAGATGCACATGACGCAGGGATGCAGACCCAGCACGTGCTGGAAGAAGAGGGCGCTCAACTCGAGGAACAGGGCGGAGGCTGCAAGCAGGCCCCATGCCAGGCGATGGGCGGCTATACGTCGCAGAAACTCTATCATCTGGTTGATCTCACAGAAAAAACAGTGGCTGAATTAGAGCAGAGCAGGGGCCAAAAAGAAAGGGCCCTGGCGGGCCCTCATGGCACTCAGTAGAGTGCGGACAGTACCGCAGGTGCGGCGTTGTCGAGCGTCAGCCAGCCGGCCTGATAGTACCAGTCGGTGAGCGGGCCGAGCAGAAACTCCACCGAGAAGAAACCCACCAGGCCCAGCACCAGGGTATAGGGCAGCGCCATCCACACCATCCGGCCGTAGGAGAGGCGCAGCAGCGGCGCCAGTGCCGAGGTCAGCATGAACAGGAAGGCGGCCTGGCCGTTGGGGGTGGCCACCGACGGCAGGTTGGTACCGGTGTTGATGGCCACCGCCAGCAGCTCAAACTGCTCGCGGCTGATGGCATTGTTGAGCAGGGCGGTCTTCACCTCGTTGATGTAGACGGTGCCGACGAAGACGTTGTCACTGACCATGGAGAGCAGGCCATTGGCCAGGTAGAAGAGCGCGAGCTGGGCGTCGGGTTCGGCCGCCAGCACCCACTGGATCACCGGCTTGAACAGCTGCTGATCGATGATGACGGCGACCACGCTGAAGAAGACGGCCAGCAGGGCGGTAAAGGGCAGTGCCTCCTGGAATGCCTTGCCGAGGGAGTGCTCTTCGGTGATGCCGGTGAGGGAGGTGGCCAGCACGATGACGGACAGGCCGATGAGGCCCACCGCCGCCAGGTGCAGAGCAAGCCCCAGAATGAGCCAGAGGGCGATCACCGCCTGTACGATCAGCTTGGCCTTGTCCTGAGCGGTGCGCTCGGCCTCTTCATAACGGTTGTAATCCTCCATGATGCGGCGTACCGCGTCCGGCAATTTGGCGCCATAGCCAAACCAGCGACACTTTTCGACCAGGACGCAGGTCAGCAGACCGCAGATAAACACCGGAACCGTGACCGGAGACATGCGAATGGCGAATTCGACGAAGTTCCAGCCGGCCTGTTCACCAATGATCAGGTTCTGGGGCTCTCCCACCAGGGTGCAGACGCCACCGAGGGCAGTACCGATGGCGGCATGCATCATCAGGCTGCGCAGGAAGGCACGGAAGTCATCCAGGTGTTGACGATTGAGCTCGTTGACGGTGCCATCATCGGTGTAATCGTGGGAGTGGCCAAACTCCTTGCCGGAGGAGACCTTGTGATAGATGGCGTAGAAGCCGGTGGCGACGCTGATCACCACGGCAATCACGGTGAGGGCATCGAGGAAGGCTGACAGGAAGGCGGAGACCAGACAAAACGCCAGGGATAGCATCGTTTTGGAGCGGATCCGGATCAGCAGCTTGGTGAACACGTAGAGCAACAGCTGCTTCATGAAGTAGATGCCGGCCACCATGAAGACCAGCAGCAGCAGCACTTCGATATTGGCGACCAGTTCGTGTTTGACCTGCTGTGCCGAGGTCATGCCGATCAGCACTGCCTCGATGGCCAGCAGTCCACCGGGTTGCAGCGGATAACACTTGAGGGCCATGGCCAGGGTGAAAATGAACTCGACGACCAGCAGCCAGCCGGCCATGAAGGGATCGAGATAAAAGGCGATCGGGTTGATCAGCAGGAATAGAAGAATAGCGGCCTTGTACCACTGGGGGGCGTTGCCCAGAAAGTTCCTGGCAAAGGCTTGCCCTAAGCTGATTGGCATAATAATGGGTCTCTGTTTTGTGGTTGGTATCTGCGTCTATGCAGTCAAGACAGGCTCGACCAGAACATCCGGATGTTGTCCCTTATCAGATTGATTCCTCATGATTTTAATCAAAAAGAGCATTAACTATAAATAACATAGTCGCGCTTGCCCATGAGTATGGTGGTTTTATGGGCAATCCAGGGGTTGGCTGGCACCCATCGCCGGCTGAAATACATTTTTTTAACAAAATCACCCGCCGATGTGAGCAGAGGACTGACCTTCTGCTTGCCAGCCCTCCCTGCTTTGCTATTATTCGTGAGCCTTTTTTACGTACTACAACAGAGTCACTACATGGTCATAAAAGCGCAGAGCCCCGCAGGGTTTGCCGAGGAATACATCATCGAGTCCATCTGGAACAATCGCTTTCCTCCAGGATCCATCTTGCCGGCCGAGCGCGAGCTGTCCGAGCTGATTGGCGTGACCCGAACCACCTTGCGTGAAGTGCTGCAGCGTCTGGCCCGCGATGGCTGGCTCACCATCCAGCATGGCAAACCGACCAAGGTGAACAACTTCTGGGAGACCTCGGGACTCAACATTCTGGAGACCCTGGCTCGCCTCGATCAGGACAAGGTACCGGATCTGGTGGCTCAGCTGCTGTCGGCGCGTACCAACATCTGCACCATCTTCATTCGTGGCGCGATCCGCAACAACCCGGAGCAGGCCGCCGAGATCCTGCGCGGCGCTGCCGAGGTGGAAAACAGCGCCGAAGCCTATGCGGACTTCGACTACCGGTTGCACCATCAGCTGTCGTTCGCCTCGGGCAACCCCATCTACGCCTTGATCCTGAACGGTTTCAAAGGGCTGTACAGCCGGGTTGGCCGCTACTACTTCTCCGACAAGCAGGCGCGTGAAACCGCGGATGCCTACTACAAG
Source organism: Aeromonas sp. S15(2024) (assembly GCF_041402265.1). Lineage (NCBI taxonomy): Bacteria > Pseudomonadati > Pseudomonadota > Gammaproteobacteria > Aeromonadales > Aeromonadaceae > Aeromonas > Aeromonas sp. S15(2024). The sequence goes on from NZ_JBGLQY010000008.1 coordinate 158,917, forward strand.
ACCCTGCTTAACCTGGCCGAGACCAAGAATCACGAAGCCGTGTTCATGACGGTGCGCCAATACGGTATCGAGTCCGGCAAACTCTGGACCCGTCTGCGCCAGGACATGCCGAGCAATCTCTGCGACAACTGAGCCTGTTCTGATGCAAGAAAAACGCGCCGATTGGCGCGTTTTTTTATGGCTGGAAGGTGAGGGGATCAGAGCGGCTTCTTCTCCGGGCAGCGCCCTATGATGTCGGGAGGCAGTTCGCCATTGTCCTGCTCCAGTATCACGTCGAAGCCCCACAGCTGGTGCAGATGCTTGAGCACCTCGTGACGGGAGTCCCCCAGCGGGATCCGGTTGTGTGGCACATAGCGCAGGGTGAGGGAGCGATCTCCCTTCACCGCCACGTTGTAGACCTGGATGTTGGGCTCCAGATTGCTCAGGTTGTACTGGGCTGACAGGGTGTTGCGCACCTGACGATAGCCTTCGTCGTTGTGGATGGCCGAGACCTTCAGGTAGTTTTTCAGATCATCGTCATCGATGGCGAACAGCTTCATGTCGCGCATCACCTTGGGACTCAAAAACTGACTGATGAAGCTCTCGTCCTTGAAGTTCTGCATGGCGAAATGCAGCGTCTCCACCCAGTTGCTGCCGGCGTAGTCGGGGAACCAGTATCTGTCCTCCTCGGTCGGGTGCTCGCAGATGCGGCGCAGATCGGTGAACATGGCAAAGCCGAGGGCGTAGGGGTTGATCCCCGAGTAGTAGCGACTGTTGTAGGGGGGCTGATAGACCACGTTGGTGTGGCTGTGCAGCACCTCGATCATGAAGCGATCGCTTATCTTGCCCTCGTCATAGAGGTGATTGAGGATGGTGTAGTGCCAGAAGGTTGCCCACCCTTCGTTCATCACCTGGGTCTGTTTCTGCGGGTAGAAGTACTGGCTAATCTTGCGCACGATACGTACGATCTCGCGCTGCCAGGGCTCCAGCAGGGGGGCATTCTTCTCGATGAAATAGAGAATGTTCTCCTGTGGCTCGGCCGGATAGCGTCTGTCTTCCACCCCGGAGGCTTTGTGCTGTTTGGGCAGGGTGCGCCACAGTTCGTTGACCTGGGTTTGCAGATAGTCTTCCCGTGCCTTCTGGCGTCGCTTCTCTTCGGCCATGGAGATCTTCTGAGGCCGCTTGTAACGATCCACCCCGAAGTTCATCAGCGCATGGCAGGAGTCGAGCAGTTTCTCCACCGCGTCGATACCGTGCTTCTCTTCGCATTCGGTGATGTAGTTCTTGGCAAACAGCAGATAGTCGATGATGGAAGAGGCATCGGTCCAGGCCTTGAACAGGTAGTTGTTCTTGAAAAAGGAGTTGTGGCCGTAGCAGGCGTGGGCCATCACCAGGGCCTGCATCGGCATGGTGTTCTCCTCCATCAGATAGGCGATGCAGGGATCCGAGTTGATGACGATCTCGTAGGCCAGCCCCATCTGGCCACGCTTGTAGTTGCGTTCGGTGTGGATGAAGCGCTTGCCGAATGACCAGTGCTGATAGCCGATGGGCATGCCGACGCTGGAGTAGGCATCCATCATCTGCTCTGCCGTGATCACCTCTATCTGGTTGGGGTAGGTGTCCAGTCGATAGAATTTGGCGACCCGGGCTATTTCTTGATGGTAAATGTCCAGCAGGTCGAAGTTCCAGTCCGGGCCATCGTCCAGCGGCGCTACTTTTCTTGCGGTTTCTACCATATGACCTCCCTCAAGCCGCTTGCTTCTTGAACAGCTCCCGGAATACCGGATAGATATCCTCGACCTTGCGAATATGCTCCATCGCGAAGTGGGGGAACTGGCTGGCGACCGACTCATACTCGTGCCACAGGGTCTGGTGAGCACGGGTGGTGATCTCGATGTAGGAGTAGTACCGCACCCGCGGCATGATGTCCCGCACCAGGATCTCCCGGCACTGCGGCGAGTCGTCGGCCCAGTTGTCACCATCTGACGCCTGTGCAGCATAGATGTTCCACTGGTTGGCGGGGTAACGTTCGTTGATGATGTCGTTCATCATCTTGAGCGCACTGGAGACGATGGTGCCGCCCGTCTCCTGGGAGTAGAAAAATTCGTGCTCGTCCACTTCCTTGGCCTGGGTGTGGTGACGGATGTAGACCACTTCGACGTTCTTGTAGGTCCGGCTCAGGAACAGATAGAGCAGGATATAGAAACGCTTGGCCATCTCCTTGGTGGCCTGATCCATGGAGCCTGACACGTCCATCAGGCAGAACATCACCGCCTGGCTGGAAGGCACGGGCCGTTTGACGAAATTGTTGAACTTGAGATCGAAGGTGTCGATAAAGGGCACCGCATCGATCCGTCTCTTCAGCTCACGGATCTCTTTTTCGAGCTGGGCCATCTCCGCAAAGTGTTCGGTGGGATCGGCGGCCAACAGGGCGAGACGATCCTCCAGTTCGTGCAGCTGGCGTTTCTTGCCTGCCTGCAGCGCCATGCGGCGGGCCAGCGAGTTTTGCAGTGAACGCACCACGTTGATGTTGGCGGGCACCCCGTTGGAGGTGTAACCCGCCCGGTAGGTTTTGACTTCCATCAGCTGATTGAGCTGGGTTTTTTGCAGCCTCGGCAGTTCCAGATCTTCAAACAGCAGGTCCAGATACTCATCCTTGGATATCTGGAAGACGAAGTCGTCCGCCCCCTCTCCCTGGTTGGAAGCCTGCCCTTCGCCAGAGCCCTGACCGCCACCTCCTCCCTTGGGGCGGTCAATCTTGTCGCCGGAGACGAATTGGTCGTTGCCGGGGTGCACCATCTCCCGTTTACCGCCTTGCCCCTGATGGAAATGGGGCTCGCCGATGTCCTTGGTCGGGATGCTGATGCTCTCGCCGGTATCCACGTCCTGAATGCTGCGCTTGGAGACAGCATCAGAGACCGCTTGTTTGATCTGCTTCTTGTAGCGGCGAATGAAGCGCTGCCGATTGACAGCGCTTTTGTTTTTGCCGTTGAGCCTGCGGTCGATAAAATGCGCCATAACTCCCCCTTGAACAGTCAGGGTCAGGATGACTTGCGTACCCTGAGATACCACTCGGAGAGCAGACGCACCTGTTTGCGGGTGTAGCCTTTCTCCATCATCCGTTCGACAAAGTTATCGTGCTTCTTCTGCTCCTCGGCCGAGGTTTTGCTGTTGAAGGAGATAACCGGCAGCAGCTCTTCCGTGTTGGAGAACATCTTCTTCTCGATCACGGTGCGCAGCTTCTCGTAACTGGTCCAGTTGGGGTTACGGCCTGCATTGTTGGCGCGGGCACGCAGCACGAAGTTGACGATTTCGTTGCGGAAATCCTTCGGATTGCTGATCCCGGCGGGTTTTTCAATTTTCTCCAGCTCGCTGTTGAGGGAGGCGCGGTCAAACAGCTGGCCGGTCTCGGGGTCACGGTACTCCTGATCCTGGATCCAGAAGTCGGCGTAAGTGACATAGCGATCGAAGATGTTCTGACCGTACTCGGAGTAGGACTCGAGGTAGGCGGTCTGGATCTCCTTGCCGATGAACTCCACGTAGCGCGGGGTCAGATAGCCCTTGATGAACTCAAGGTAGCGGTCGTGCAGCTCCTGCGGGAACTGTTCGCGCTCGATCTGCTGCTCCAGCACATAGAAGAGGTGTACCGGGTTGGCCGCCACTTCCGCGTGATCGAAGTTGAAGACGCGGGAGAGGATCTTGAACGCAAAGCGGGTGGAGAGGCCATTCATCCCCTCGTCGACGCCGGCGTAATCGCGGTACTCCTGATAACTCTTCGCCTTGGGATCGGTGTCTTTGAGGCTTTCGCCATCATAGACCCGCATCTTGGAGTAGATGCTGGAGTTTTCCGGCTCCTTGAGGCGCGACAGCACGGAGAACTGGCCCAGCAGCTCCAGGGTTCCCGGGGCGCACTTGGCATCGGTCAGCTCACTGTTGACCAGCAGCTTCTCGTAGATCTTCACCTCTTCCGACACCCGCAGGCAGTAAGGCACCTTGACGATGTAGACCCGGTCGAGGAACGCCTCGTTGTTCTTGTTGTTGCGGAACTGCTGCCACTCGGATTCGTTGGAGTGAGCCAGCAGGATGCCGTCGAAGGGGAGGGCGGAGAGCCCCTCGGTCCCGTTGTAGTTCCCCTCCTGAGTGGCGGTCAGCAGCGGGTGCAGCACCTTGATGGGCGCCTTGAACATCTCGACGAATTCCATGATCCCCTGATTCGCCTTGCACAGCGCGCCCGAGTAGGAATAGGCGTCGGCGTCATCCTGGGCGAAGTGCTCCAGCATGCGGATGTCCACCTTGCCGACCAGGGAGGAGATGTCCTGGTTGTTGTCGTCGCCCGGTTCTGTCTTGGCGATGGCAATCTGGTCGAGGATGGAGGGGTTGACCTTCTCCACCTTGAACTTGGTGATGTCGCCACCAAACTCGTGCAGCCGCTTGGCGACCCAGGGGGACATGATAGGGCGCAGGTAGCGGCGCGGGATGCCGTACTCTTTTTCCAGCAGCTCGCCATCTTCTTCAATGTCGAACAGGCAGAAGGGGTGATCGTTGACCGGTGACCCCTTGATGCGATAGATAGGCACCTTCTGCATCAGGGATTTGAGTTTTTCTGCCAGCGAGGATTTACCACCACCGACCGGGCCCAGCAGATAGAGGATCTGTTTCTTCTCTTCCAGCCCCTGGGCGGAGTGTTTGAGATAGGAGACGATCTGTTCGATGGCCTCTTCCATGCCGTAGAAGTCTTTGAAGGCGGGATAGCGTGCCACGACGCGGTTGGAAAAAAGACGACTGAGTCTGGGATTGGCAGAGGTGTCGACCATCTCAGGCTCACCGATGGCGGTCAGCAGACGTTCGGCGGCGGAGGCGTAGCAGGACTTGTCCTGCTTACACATATCCAGGAACTCCTGGATGCTGTATTCCTCTTCCCTGGCTTTCTCATATCGCTGTTGATAATGCTCGAAGATGCCCATAACTTTGCCCTCGTTATAGTCGCTTACCCTGAAAAGAGTGGATCACTACTTTTGTTCTGTTTACCTCATTAAGCCTAGTCAACAGCCCCCAGTAATCCATCACCAACTATTGGTTTAAATTTGCAAGGGTACTTCCCGACCCGATGCGGGAAGGCGCAATCAGTGACACACCTATGTTACTGACTGTTAAATTATTTTTGCCATGATAGTGAGGTAAATGTCAAAGACATAAAAAATAAATGTTTGTCAAAAAATGGAAACTGCACCGCATTGTTCCTGGCCGGCTGCCGCAAGCGCAGTCAGGGCAAGGGGGAGCGCGCCACGCAGCAGAAATGGCATTACGTTTACGTGCACGTAAAGTTAATTGTTTGGTGTTTTAGCTCTAATTTTTACATTGACGCTACATTGCGACTGCTCTAGATTGGCCCTGTGTCGGGCAGTCAGCGCTTTAGCAAGAGAGTGGCTGGTTGCCGATACAAAGCTCTGTTTAAGCACGTTTCCGTTGGCTTGACCCTCGCAAATGCGAGGGTCTTATTTTTTCAGCGCAATCGACGCTGTCTGGTGAGCTAGTGATCGTGGTGGAGCGGATAAATGCGGGAAACCGCCGCCAGGACGTCGGCGAAGGGGTGGGATGCCAGCTGGCCAAATCCGGCCAGGCTTTTCGCCTTGACCCGGGTGGTGAGCGGCGTGGCGATGCCGCACAGAAAACGGGTCAGGACGCGCGGATGCCGGGTGTGACACAGGGCCACCAGGGGATCGCACCAGGCTTTTAGCCCCTGTTCATTGGGCAGTGTCCGGCCGGGCAAGGGGGGGAGCTCTGCCACCTCGCCCCGACAGACAGAGCAGTGCCCGCAATGAGTGGGCGCAGCCCGATCGGCAAAGTAGCGTGCCAGTTCATGGCTCAGGCAACTGCTTGAGGTAAAGAAACCCAGCAATGCCTGCAGACGGGCCAGCTCGCTGTGTTCCTTCTTTTCAAATAAGTTGTGTAGCTCATCGGCCAGGGTTGCCACGTCAACCTCCTGGCGCAGCACCCGGTAAACCTCGGTCATCTGCTTGCTTTCCAGTTCGATCCAGCCCTGCTGCTGCAGGTAGTCCAAGGCCGCCGCCGCGCGGTGCCGCTCCCCCTGATAGCCTTGCCAGAGCGCATCGAAGTCCATGGTGCACCAGCTGCGGGCCTGCGGGGCGCAGGCGAACAGCTGCTCCAGGAACAGGCGTCGCTCCGGATTGAAGCGGGCTAGGATCTCCGCTTTCTCCAGCACGAACTTGAAACGGTACTCGGCAAAGTAGCTGTAGGCCGGGGCTATGATGCCCGCCATCTCCAGATAGACCAGCAGGGTCTTGAGCGGCAGTTGGCGGATGTTGGTCTCATTGGATAGACGCAGCAGGCTGAATTCCCACTCGCTGCCGCTTTGCAGCAGGATTTCGAGCAGCGCGACGATGGCCGAGCGATCCGGAGTGTCGCCATAGACGAAATTCTCCAGCACCGGCAACTGGCTGCGATTGGCCAGCACGATGCAGCGGGAAGGCTGGCCGTCGCGGCCGGCACGGCCTATCTCCTGGCTGTAGTTTTCGATGGACTTGGGCAGATCGTAATGGATCACCCGGCGAATATCGGCCTTGTCGATGCCCATGCCAAAGGCGATGGTGGCCACGATGCAATCCAGCTTGCCGGTCATGAAGTCGTGCTGGATCTGGCTGCGCAAGGTGGCGTCGAGCCCGGCATGATAGGCTCGGGCCCTGATCCCGCGCTGCTGCAACTGGGCGGCACAGGCTTCGGCGGTGTGCTGCAGGGTGACGTAGATGATGGTGGGGGCGGCGGGATCGCGCGCCAGTTCCCCATGCAGCCAGCCATCGCGCGCCTCGGCGGGCAGGGGGACGACGGCCAGGTCCAGGTTGGCGCGATAAAAGCCGGTGACGATGAGCCCGTCATCCTCGATGTCGAATTTGGCCTGCATGTCGGCCATCACGGCCGGGGTGGCGGTGGCTGTCAGCAGCAGCACCTGGGGAATGGCCAGCTCGCGGCGATAGTCAGGCAGCTTGAGGTAGTCGGGGCGAAAGTTGTGGCCCCATTCCGAAATGCAGTGAGCCTCGTCCACCACCAGCATTGACAGTGGCACCTGCTGGATGAAGCGGCGAAAGCGCTCGTTCTTGAGGCGCTCCACCGAGATCATCAGGATTTTGAGCTGGCCGTCGTTGGCCTGCTGCATCACCCGGCGGCTCTCCTCCGCTGTCAAGCTGGAGTCGAGGGTGGCGGCGGCAATCCCCTTGCTGCGCAAAAAGGCGAGCTGATCGTGCATCAGTGCGATCAGGGGGGAGATCACCAGGGTCAGGTGGGGCAGGGCCAGTGCCGGCAACTGATAGCAGAGGGATTTGCCTGAACCGGTGGGGAAGATGGCGGCGGCGTTCTTGCCCGCCAGCAGCCGGCTGATCACCTCTTCCTGTCCTGGCCTCAACCGATCGAAGCCAAAGTGACGGGTCAACAGGGATGAGATCATGGCAAAGGCTCCGCGGCAAAACCGTCATGATACCACCGCCGGGTGGAGGCTGGCGGCCAATCGGGAGGGAAAATGGCATCCATTTGAGCGTTGTTGATATTGTGTTATCTCGGTGTTGTAGATTTTTTGTGAGGCGAAGCGGATATTTTTCAGTGATTCTGTGGAAAAAAGCGGCTGCAGATGGGATATTCCTTGTCCGCAACCCCGTGTGTTTCCGGACAGGCTCGACAGAAGGCTTGCCGGGGCAGACGACGCCAGCCCGTGACATGGGTGTCGCCTGGTGTAGCGGTTGCCAACAGGACTAATGATTCACGCACTTAGGTGCTCAGGGACTATTTGATGACACAACAACACCCCCTCATAAGACTGGTCAACAGCACCAGCCTGGTTAGCCAGATCCTTGTCGGTCTGGTCTTCGGTATCCTCCTTGCCATGTTCATGCCGGAATGGGCCAAAGCGGCGGGTCTGCTCGGCAGCCTGTTCGTCGGCGCCTTGAAGGCGGTGGCGCCGCTGCTGGTCTTCGTACTGGTGATGGCGGCGATCATCGGCCACAAGCAGGGTCAAAAAACCAACATGAAGCCGATCCTGCTGCTCTATCTGCTGGGAACTTTCCTGGCGGCTGCGGTGGCCGTGGTTGCAAGCTTCCTGTTCCCCACCAACCTGCACCTGGTGGCGAACAGTGCCGAGATCACCCCGCCCGGCGGCATCACCGAGGTGCTGCAGACCCTGCTGTTCAACGTGGTGACCAACCCGGTCAAGGCGCTGCTGGACGCCAACTACATCGGCATTCTGGCCTGGGCCATCGGCCTTGGCATCGCCATGCGCCACGCCAGCGAGGGGACCAAAGCGGTGATCACCGACCTGTCCCACGGCGTCTCCACCATTGTGAAAGCGGTGATCCGCTGCGCACCGCTCGGCATTCTGGGTCTGGTCGCCTCCACCCTGGCGGAAACCGGTTTTGAGGCCCTGTTTGGCTATGCCCAACTGCTGGTGGTGCTGATCGGCTGCATGCTGTTCATCGCCTTCGTGGTCAACCCGCTCATCGTGTTCTGGAAGATCCGCCGCAACCCCTATCCGCTGGTGCTGACCTGCCTGAAAGAGAGCGGCGTCACCGCCTTCTTCACCCGCAGCTCAGCCGCCAACATCCCGGTCAACATGACGCTGTGCGAAAAACTGCGTCTGCCGGAGGATACCTACGCGGTTTCCATCCCGCTGGGCGCCACCATCAACATGGCCGGTGCGGCCATCACCATTACCGTGCTCTCCATGGCGGCGGTCCACACCCTGGGGATGGACGTGGATCCGGCGACGGCCATTCTGCTCTCCGTGGTTGCGACCGTCAGTGCCTGCGGCGCCTCCGGTGTGGCTGGCGGCTCCCTGCTGCTGATCCCGCTGGCATGCAGCCTGTTTGGCATCAGCAACGACATCGCCATGCAGGTGGTGGCGGTCGGCTTTATCATCGGCGTGCTGCAGGACTCCGCAGAGACGGCCCTCAACAGCTCCACCGACGTACTGTTCACCGCCGCGGCCTGCATGGCCGAAGATGAGACCCTGCTGGACATCTCGCCGGTGCCCAACAGCGAAGCCTGATAGCCGTATCTTCCTATCACAACGACAACGCCCTCATTCGAGGGCGTTTTTTATTGCCGCCCGGATGGGGCGGGTAGCTGTCGTGACTCCTGGCAACCCTCCCGGCAAACAGAGCAGAAGGCTTCACGACCTGAAACCCGGCAGCCGTCACTGAGTCGGGATGAAGGGGGCGAGCGTGGAAGAGGGAAGACTTTGCCGTCTCGGGTAATGCGGGCAGGAGTTGATCGGCTTGACGGCGGCTCGATACACCATCCCGAGCAGGGTGGGTCGTCAGAGCGAAAACGTGAGCAGGCATGGCCGGGTTGTTGTGGCTTACCAGCCAACTCGCTCTCAAGGGAGCATCTCTTTTTGCCTCGCGAAGATCTGCAATCAGCCCTGCACCATAAAAAAATGCCAGCCGGTTACCCGGCTGGCATTGTTGCTGGTCTCTGTCAGTGTCAGCCGATCAGCTGGTAGAGAATGGCGGAGATGGCAGTCATCCCCATCAGGGCCACGAAGACGTTGCTGATGTGGCCCTGATACTTCGCCATGGCCGGCACGCGCTTGATGGCGTACATCGGCATGATGAACAGGATGGTGGCGATGATGGGGCCGCCCATCGACTCGATCATGCCGAGGATGGAGGGGTTGATCACAGCTGTGCCCCACAGGGTCAGGATGAAGAAGGCGATGATGAAGATCTCGACCTTCTTGTGGTTCGGCTCCTTGCCTGACTTGCGCAGGTTCTGGACGATCATCCCCTTCAGGCCTTCACGGGCACCCAGGTAGTGGCCGAAGAAGGAGGAGACGATGGCCACGAACGCCACCAGCGGACCGAAGTAGGAGATGATGGGGCTTGAGTGCTGGTTGGCCAGGTAGGAGAGCACGGCAATGTTCTGGGACTTGGCCTCGGCCAGCTGTGCCGGGGTCAGGCTCATCACGCAGGAGAAGACGAAGAACATCACGAAACCGAGCAGGATGGTCGCGGTGCGCTTGAGGATGGCGTCAGACTTCTCGACCGCCTGCTCGCCGTGATCGCGACGCTGGGCCAGGGAGAAGCTGGAGATGGCCGGGCTGTGGTTGAAGGAGAACACCAGCACCGGGATGGTCAGCCACAGGGTAATGGCAAAGTCCTTGCCGGACGGCACCTGGGAGAGGGCGGCACCGGTCCAGTCCGGGATCAGGTAGAAGGAGATCCCCACCAGGATGGCGATGAGCGGGTAGACCAGGAACTCGGTCACTTTGAGCATCAGCTTCTCGCCAGCCAGCATCACCGACATCATGCCCATGATCAGCACGATGGAGAGGATCCAGCGCGGCGGCGCCGCCATCTGCAGCTGGTTGACCATGAAGCTTTCCACGGTATTGGTGATGCCCACCCCGTAGATCAGCACGATGGGGTAGATGGCGAAGAAGTAGAGCAGGGTGATTAATTTGCCGGCACCCACGCCGAAGTGCTCTTCCACCACTTCCGTGATGTCTGCATTGGGTTTGCTTGACGAGAGCACGAAGCGGGCGAGGCCGCGGTGTGCCAGATAGGTCATGGGGCCGACCAGCAGCGCCATGACCACCAGCGGCCAGAAGCCGCCCATGCCGGCGTTGATGGGCAGGAACAGGATGCCGGCGCCGACGGCGGTGCCGAACAGGCTGATTACCCAGCGAGTGTCTTGTTTGGTCCAACCACGCGATTGGACTGAGCGGGTTCCTTGCTCCTGTGAGGTCGCAACATCCTGTGCGCCGGTGACAGTATTAGACATGTGTCTCACCCCTGAATTGTGGTTTTTATAGAATCGGCGCAAGGATACGGGTTTTTTAATCAAAAATGTTGATCAAATTCACCTTTATGGGACTGAAAACCGCACTCTTTTATGGAAATGTGATCGAAAGAAGAATTAATCAATTATTTTTTATAAAATACCACGTTATTTTAGTGTTAACGCATGAATATTGCACAGCCATTTGTTGGCAATATGTTATCTGGAGAGTTGCCGTGACAGCTGGCGGATCATGCTGGCGGTTGCGCCCCAGATAAAATGGTCCTGCCAGGGGATCCAGTAGATGGTATGCAGGTGATCGGCTCTGGGAATGGTCAGGGCGATATGGTGGCGCGGATCCAGCAGGTGGTTGAGCGGCACTTCGAAGGCCTGGTCGACCTCGTCCCGGCTCAGGGTGAGCTGATAGTCGGCCGCCACCAGTCCCAGCACCGGCAGCACGTCATATTGCGAGACGGTGTTGAGGGGAGCGAGGGTGCCAAGCACCTCTATCTGGGCCGGGACTATGCCGAGCTCTTCCTGGGTTTCCCGCAGCGCCGTGTGGATCAGATCCCGGTCGTCGAGATCCTGCCTGCCACCGGGGAAGCTTATCTGTCCCGCATGGTGGCGCAGGTGCGGGCTGCGCCGGGTCAGCAGCAATTGCAGGCCGTCGGCCCGTTCAACCAGCGGCAGCAGCACGGCGGCGGGCTTGAGCCCGGCCACCGTCAGCCGGTGAGCGGGGGCGGGGCGTTGCAACAAAAAGCGGGTCAGCAGTTCGGCTCGTTCCATCTCGATTCTTCTTCACTCCTTCAAATCGCTGAGATCCATTTTGTCAGGTTTTCAACGCAGTGCGTCCAGCAGCGGCAGGATGCGGGCCACCTTGTCATAGGTCTCCTGATATTCGTCGTCCACGTCGGAGTCGGCGATGACGCCGCCGCCAGCCCAGCAGTGGAGCTGGCCCTGTGCGGCGATCAGGGTGCGGATGCAGATGCTGGTGTCCATCCGGCCGTGCTGGCTGAGGTAGCCGATGCTGCCGCAGTAGGCGTTGCGCCGCTGGGGCTCCAGCTCCTCGATGATCTCCATGGCCCGGATCTTGGGGGCGCCTGTGATGGAGCCACCGGGGAAGCAGGCGCGCAGCAGATCCACTCCTTGCCAGCGGTCATCCAGTTCGCCGTGAATGGTGGAGACCAGGTGGTGCACCGCCGGAAAGGATTCCACCGCAAACAGGCTGGGCACGTTGACCGAACCGGGCCGGCTCACCCGGCCGATGTCGTTGCGCAGCAGATCCACGATCATCAGATTTTCCGATCTGTCCTTGTCGGCCTCCGCCAGCTCGCGGGCACTGGCCTGATCCAGCGCAGGATCGGCCAGCCGCGGACGAGTGCCCTTGATGGGTTTGGTCTCGATGTGGCGCTGGTCGAGCAGCAGGAAACGCTCGGGCGAGAGGCTCAGGATGGCCCCTTGCGGCAAGCGCAGGAAGGCCGAGAAGGGGGCGCGGTTGGCCCGTGACAACGCCTGGTAAGCCTGCCACTCGTCACCTCGATAGGGGGCGCTGAAACGCTGGGTCAGGTTGATTTGATAGCAATCCCCTGCCGCCAGATAGGCCTGCACCCGGGCAAATTTGTCGCCATATTCGGCGCGGCTCATGTTGCTGCGCCAAGCGCCTGCAAGAGCGAAGGGGTCTGCGGCAAGCTCGTGTTGTGCCTCCAGCCACTGCAGCCGGCGGGCAAGGCCGGCCTCGTCGCCCCAGTGCACCAGCTGCCATTTGCCCGTTGCCACCTCCCGCAGCAGGGCCCAGTCATAGATGCCGACCGCCATGTCAGGGATGGTGACGTCGCGGGCGGCCAGGTTCGGCAGACGCTCGAAGCGGCGGCCCAGATCATAGCCAAACAGGCCGAGCGCCCCGCCGATGAAGGGCAGGGGGGGCGCTTGAGTGGTGATCTCTCCCAGCAGGTCGCGCTGGCACCGGGCCAGCAAGGTCAGCGGATCATCTTCACTGGACTCGTGTTGCTCTCCCTGCTCGATGCGGGTCAGCGCCCCGTCGGTCTGCAGGGTGGCCAGCGGATCGGCGGTGATGATGTCAAAGCGGTTGTCCGCACCCAGCGGGCCGGCGGATCCCAGCAACATGGCCCAGGGCAGGTGGTGAAGGCGGGCGAACAGCGCATGGAGCGCCATCTGGTGTTCAAAATGGTGGATATGCAGCGTTGGTTTCATTTTTTGTTACACAGGCAACAGTTTGCAGCCTGCTCCCTAGCCGGTACGGGGTGGCAAGCGTATCATAGGCGCCGGAATTTTTAGAAAAAACGCGCCGTTGTCTTATCGGGCAGACAGGCAGACCGCCTGGCACCACCCCACCGAAGCACGGCTCATATGGAAGCCCTTGCTCCAACCAACACGGGAGACAAGGACCAGTGAGGATGATATGAGCATCATTAAAAAACAGGATTTTATCGATTCCATCGCCGACGCCCTGCAGTACATCTCCTACTACCACCCCCTCGATTTCGTGCATGCCGCCAAGGCTGCCTATGACCGGGAGATCAACCCGGCCGCCAAGGATGCCCTGGCCCAGATCCTGATCAACTCCCGCATGTCCGCCGAAGGCCATCGTCCGCTCTGCCAGGATACCGGCATCGTCACCTGCTTCGTCAAGATCGGCATGCAGGTGCAGTGGGACAGCGACATGACGGTGCAGGAGATGGTGGATGAAGGGACGCGCCGCGCCTACACCAATCCGGACAACCCGCTGCGCGCCTCCGTGCTGGCCGACCCCGCCGGCAGCCGCAAGAACACCAAAGACAACGCCCCGGCCGTGGTGCACATCGACATGATCCCGGGCAACAAGGTGGAAGTGAGTATCGCGGCCAAGGGCGGCGGCTCCGAGAACAAATCCAAGATGGTGATGCTCAACCCCTCCGACGACGTCGTCGAGTGGGTGCTGAAAACCGTGCCGACCATGGGGGCCGGCTGGTGTCCGCCCGGCATGCTGGGCATCGGCATCGGCGGTACTGCCGAGAAGGCGGCCGTGCTGGCCAAGGAAGCGCTGATGGAGCACATCGACATCCAGGAGCTGATCGCCCGTGGTCCAAAGACCACAGAGGAGAAGCTGCGGGTCGAGCTCTACGACAAGGTCAACAAGCTCGGCATCGGTGCCCAGGGCCTCGGCGGCCTCACGACCGTGCTGGACGTGAAGGTGAAGTCCGCCCCGACCCATGCCGCCTCCAAGCCGGTGGTGATGATCCCCAACTGCGCGGCCACCCGCCATGTCCATTTCGAGCTGGATGGTTCCGGCCCGGCCGAACTGACCCCGCCGAAACTGGAAGATTGGCCGGAGATCACCCGCTCGGCCGGCGGCAACGTGCGCCGGGTCAATGTCGACGGCATCACCAAGGCAGAGCTCGCCAGCTGGAAGAGCGGAGATACCGTGCTGCTCTCCGGCAAGATCCTCACCGGTCGCGATGCCGCTCACAAGCGCATTGCCGACATGTTGAAAAAAGGTGAGGGGCTGCCGGAAGGGGTCGATTTCACCAACCGCTTCATCTATTACGTGGGCCCGGTCGATGCCGTGCGTGACGAAGTGGTCGGCCCGGCCGGCCCGACCACCTCCACCCGGATGGACAAGTTTACCGACATGATGCTGGGGGAAACCGGCCTCATCGGCATGATCGGCAAGTCCGAGCGGGGCCCCAAGACGGTCGAGAGCATCAAGCAGCACCAGGCCGTCTATCTGATGGCCGTCGGTGGTGCCGCCTATCTGGTGGCCAAGGCCATCAAGAAGGCGCGGGTGGTGGCCTTCGCCGATCTGGGCATGGAGGCCATCTATGAGTTCGAAGTCGAGGACATGCCGGTAACCGTGGCGGTCGACTCCCAGGGCAACAATATCCACGAGACCGGGCCGGCCTACTGGTCTGCCAAGATTGCCGAGCTCGATGGCAAGCTGGCGTGAGTTGAAGATGTCTGAGGGCTGTTCACCTGCGGTATGGAGACGGGTCTTTATGCCCTGAGTGAACGGGTGCGATGCGCGACTGCCATGGATGTGGCCGTCATGCAGCCTCAGCCATAACAAACAAAACGAAGGCGACCCCAGGGTCGCCTTTTCTTTTCGTCTGCGTGTCAGTCGTGCGAATTTGAACTGCCAACTGCCAACTGCCAACTGCCAACTGCCAACTGCCAACTGCCAACTGCTGCTCTCTGTGCGTGGTGCACAAGGCTGTCAACGCTGGAGCCCAGGTCCGTCATTCGGCTGGCGTCTCTTCACCCTTGCCACTGTTGTCTGGTAGCAAGGGCTCTTATTACTCGGTGATTGGCAAATGATTCATCACCCAATTCAAAAACCGCTGTCAAATCAACCTAACCGCATGTCTTCTCACACGATTGGGTGGATCAGTGATTGAGATAAACATCCTGTCCGCCATAGACCAGCGAGCCACCATGAGCGGGGGAGGAGGCGACTGGCTCGAAGAAACGGGTCAATACGCCATAGCGTTGCCCCAGCGTGCTCAGCTTGGCCCGATCCAGCGTGACCTGTTCCGGCAGCCAGGTCAGCACGGCGGCGCAGCGGCCGTTGCCCAGACTCTGCTCCAGCGTGGATTGCCAGTTCTTGATCTTGGGGCTGTGTACCACCAGTACCCGAGCCGGATTGATCCCCTGTGCCTGCAACTGCTTGGCCACGGGCAGACCGGGTGGCGCGATGAGCAGGATCCAGCCAGTGTCACCCTGGCTCAAGCGCACCAGCTCATCGAGCAATGGCGGCTCCCGGGTGAGGCTCGCAGAGTGGCGATATTCGTCCTGCTTGCCTTGATGGCGGGTGGGCCAGGGGCTGCTCATGCTGGCGACGGAGACAAGGGTGTGGCTCATGGGCTGGCTCATATGTTTTCCTGTATGAATAACCATGCTGTATGTGTATACAGTAGTTGTTGTTCGCAGCAGTGACAAGCCGTTTGTGGCCAAAAATGTGATCTGAACGGTAATGAAAGAAGTTAACTAATTGATTTTAAAGTATATAAACTTCAATCTTGAGGTGGGTGTTTTTCAGGCTATGGACAAAGCGGGCAGGGGCGCCCATGGTTATACAGTATGTCCTGTACAGAGGAGAGATGAGGATGGACGTCAGCACCTTGCAACGACTGGATGCCAATATCCTGCTCGGGATCATCAATGAGAAGCTGCGGCTGGAGTGCGATGGGCTGGAGGAATTGCTGGCCTATTACGACATGACGGAAGACCAGCTTGCCACCCGCCTGTTGCAGATTGGCTACCACTACGATCCCATGAGCAACCAGTTCAAGGCTCACGGTTGAGCGGCGAACACTCCCCGAATGGCACTGTTCTATTTTTTCATGAATGGCGCACATTGAAATCGTTTTCAATGTGCGCTGAATTTTCAGCTATTTTCATGGATTTTCAGCGCTTGGCAATCATTGAAAACCTATTCATGAATTTATATTTTCAACTCAAGATTAAGGTTTTGATTTTAAAGGAAATGATGGGTTTGTATTTGCAGGTTTCAGGAAAGGGTTTTCAAACTTGAACTGTCATTTTTATACGTTAAAGTGTGACTTGCGTTAACTTTTCAAGCTGCGGCTTTAGCTAGTATGCCCACGCCGGAACATATTCTCAGATAACAACAGCACCGGTCCCTGATGGGATAACAATTTATTATTCTGTAACGAAGGAAATGGTTTATGGCTACCAAGAAGAAGACAGACCAGGATCTCCAACTGGATAAAGATCAGCTCAAGGCGAGTATCGTGCGTCACCTGCGTTCTACCTTGGGTACAAGCGAACAGAAAGCCTCGCCAGAAGCGTGGTGGAAAGCAACCGCAGCCGCCGTCAACGAACAGGTGTACGAGCGCCTGACCCGCACTCAGCAGACTCACTTCAAGAAAGATACTCGTGCAATTCACTATCTCTCTGCTGAATTCCTGATGGGGCGCCTGACCTCCAACAACCTGCACAACCTCTCCCTGTACAAGATTTGCGAAGAGGCGTTGGGCGAACTCGGTCTGGAACTGACCGATCTGTGTGAACAAGAGCCCGACATGGCACTCGGTAACGGCGGCCTGGGCCGTCTGGCCGCCTGCTTCATCGATTCGCTGGCGACCCTGAACTACCCGGCGGTCGGCTATGGCATCCACTATGAGCACGGCCTGTTCCGTCAGGAAATTCAGGATGGCCGTCAGATTGAGCGTCCGGACTCCTGGCGCGAATATGGCAACCCCTGGGAGATCTGTCGCCCGGAATCGGTGCAGGAGATCCCGCTCTACGGTTACGTGGAGACCGTCTTTGGCGACAACGGTGGCCTCAAGAAGGTGTGGCACGCCGGTCGCAAGATCAAAGGGGTGCCTTGGGATATCCCGGTAGTCGGTTTTGGCGGTCATACCGTCAACATCCTGCGCCTGTGGGAGTCTCGCGCCTCCGAGTTTTTTGACTGGGACGTGTTCAACGCCGGTGGTTATATCGACTCCCAGGCGGAAAAAGCCCAGGCCGAGACCATCTCCAAAGTGCTCTATCCGAATGACGAGACCGATGCGGGCAAAGAGCTGCGCCTGATCCAGCAGTACTTCTTCTGTGCCTGCTCCATCAAGGACATCATGCGTCGCTACAAGCGGGTGCATGGCGCCGATTTCAGCAACTTTGCCGCCCAGATTGCCATTCAGCTCAACGATACCCACCCCACCGTCGCCATCCCCGAACTGATGCGGGTGCTGGTGGATGAAGAGGGGCTGACCTGGGAAGCGGCCTGGGCCATCAGCTACCAGGTGTTCTCCTACACCAACCACACCCTGCTGCCGGAAGCGCTGGAGAAGTGGTCGGTCAGCCTGTTCGAGAAGGTGCTGCCGCGCCATCTCGAGATCATTTACGAAATCAACGCCCGTTTCCTGGGCGAGCTGGTGGAGCCCAAGTGGCCGGGCAACGACGCCATCAAGGCCAAGCTCTCCATCATCGAAGAGGGAGCGGTGCGCAAGGTGCGCATGGGCAACCTGTGTGTTATCGGCTCCTCCAAGGTGAACGGCGTGGCCGAGATCCACTCCAAGCTGGTGAAGGAAGATCTCTTCCCCGAGTATGCCGAGCTGTGGCCCGAGAAGATGTGCAACGTCACCAACGGCGTGACTCCGCGTCGCTGGCTGCTGGCCTGCAACCCGGAACTGGCCGAACTCTACAACGAAGTGGTGGGCAAGGAGTGGCCGCTGCAACTGGACAAGCTGCGCAGCGTCACCAAGTTTGCCGACGACAAGGCCTTCCAGAAGCAGTTCATGACCATCAAGCGCCACAACAAGGAGAAGCTGGTCAAGGTCATCAAGGCGGAAACCGGTATCGAGGTCAGTGCCGAGGCGATCTTCGACGTCCAGATCAAGCGTCTGCACGAGTACAAGCGCCAGCAACTGAACCTCATCCACATCATGGCGCTCTATCGTCGTCTGCTGGCCAACCCCGACTACGACATGTATCCGCGGGTGTTCATCTTCGGCTCCAAGGCGGCGCCTGGTTACAAGCTGGCCAAGGACATCATCTACGCCATCAACAAGCTGGCGGAGCGGGTCAACAATGACACCCGCATTCAGGGCAAGCTGAAAGTGGTGTTCATGCCGAACTACCGGGTGAGCCTGGCCGAGAAGCTGATCCCGGCGGCCGACGTCTCCGAGCAGATCTCCACTGCCGGTTATGAAGCCTCCGGTACCGGCAACATGAAGATGGCCCTGAACGGTGCCATCACCATAGGTACCCTGGACGGCGCCAACATCGAGATCGCCGAAGAGGCGGGGGCCGAGAACTGCGCCATCTTCGGTCTGAACGTGGACGAGGTGAAGGCACTGAAGGGGCGTGGTTACAACCCTTATGACTTCTACTACGCCAACTCCGAGCTCAAAGCGGTGCTGGACTGGTTTGATACCGACTACTTCACGCCGGGTCGTCCGGGTGAGCTCTCCTCCATCAAGCGCTCCTTGCTGGAAGGGGGGGATCCCTACCTGACGCTGGCCGATTTTGCCTCCTACTCGGAAGCACACAAGCTGATCGATACTTGGTATCGGGATCCGGCACTGTGGGCCAAGAAGGCCATCATCAACTCGGCCACCATGGGCAAGTTCAACTCCGACCGCTCCATCCAGGACTATGTGGATCGGATTTGGAACCTGAAGCCCTGCAGCATCGGCTGACAAGAGAGCAAACCCAGACCCCCGCCATGCGGGGGTTTTTTATTGGGCATGGGCGACGTTGGTTGTGTGAACTCGGGAGAAAAGTAGACTGCCCGACTGCCCGACTGCCCGACTGCCCGACTGCCCGACTGCCCGACTGCCCGACTGCCCGACTGCCCGACTGCCCGACTGCCCATTGCCCATTGCCACCCTCTGCATACAGTTCTGCTATTTGAGGACGTGTGACATCGAATGAGGGGGGGGCTGAGGGCGGGAGAAAAAGGTGTGCACTCGAGAATCGGCAGGCAAGTGAGACAATAAAAAAGGCCCCGTCAGGGGCCTTGGTATTCGGCATATCAGTGAATATGTCTCAGTGCAGTATGTCGCCCATGAAGTAGGCGAGCATGGTCAGAATGACGGTGAAGACCAGGTTCAGCACCAGGCCGGCCCGCATCATCTCACGTTGTTTGATGTAACCGCTGGCGAACACGATGGCGTTGGGCGGGGTGGCCACCGGCAGCATGAAGGCGCAGGAGGCGCCGACGGCGATCAGCACGGAAACGACGATGGGGGAGACACCCAGCGCCTCGGCGACCCCGGCAAACAGCGGCACCAGCAGGGCGGCGGTGGCGGTGTTGGAGACCAGCTCGGTCAGGAACACCACGAACGCGGCCAGGCAGAGCAGGATGATGAAGATAGGCATGGTGGCCAGACCGTTGGAGAGGTGTTCCGCCAGGAAGGCGTTGGCGCCGGTCTGCTTCAGGATGGCGCTTAAGGTGAGGCCACCGCCGAACAGCATCAGCACGCCCCAGTCGGTGTTCTGGTTGATGTCATCCCAGCTGGCCACCCGGCTGATGGCAATGGCCACGATGGCGCCCATGGCGATCAGGGTATCGAACTGGGGAATGCCCCCCATTGCCTTGGCGATGGGTTGGGAGCCGATCCACAGCAGCACCGTGGTCAGGAAGATGAGCAGGGTGATCTTGCGTTGACCGGTCCACTGAATGGTCACCTTCTCGGTGCTGACCTGATGGGAGAGGTCGGGGCGCGTCACCAGATACAGCAGGCCGATGCCCACCGGCATGAAGATGAGCACCACCGGGATGCCGAACTTCATCCAGTCGGTGAAACCCAGCCCCATCTGGGCGGCCGCGATGGCGTTGGGCGGGCTGCCCACCAGGGTGCCGATGCCGCCGATGCTGGCGCTGTAGGCGACCCCCAGCAGGACGAAGACCAGGGTGCGGCGCTCCTTGTGGGCGTCGATGCCTTTGAGCATGCCGAGGGCCAGCGGCATCATCATGGCGGCGGTGGCGGTGTTGCTGATCCACATGGAGAGGGCGGCCGTGATGGTGAAGAGCACGATGGCGGCCCAGCCGAGGTGACCCTTGGCAAGCTGCATCACCTTGGCGGCGATCTGGGTATCCAGCCCTTGTTTGGAGAGGGCTGCAGCCAGTGCGAAGCCGCCGAAGAAGAGAAACAGCACCGGGTTGGCGAAATCCGTCAGGGACTTGCTCATGTCAAACACCCCGAGCAGGGTGGCAAGTACCGGGATGGAGAGGGCCGTGATGGTGATGTTGACTGCTTCGGTCAGCCAGAGAATGGCGATGAAGACCAGTATCCCCAGCCCCTTGTTGACGTTGGGGTCAAACGGCAGCCAGGCGAGCATGGCACAGAGCAGCAGGACATCCAGGATGACGATCCCGGATTTGACGTCCAGCCAGCGTGATGGGGTAGTAGAGGGTACTGCAGATGTGTGCATATCGTTCTCTCGGTTAATTTATGGTTGTTGTTGTGTTGCCGAGATTACATTCATCCCCCCGTTTGAAACAGGGGGATCTGGTCAAAGCATGCCGAGACTCACAGAGTCAAGACAAGTTAAAACATAAATAAAACACAAATTAAACAAATTGGTATCATTTGTGGCTGTTCAGGAAGGAGGCAAGCCACTCCTTGAACAGACTGGGGGGCAGGGAGCCGCTGCGCTGAGCCAGCATCTTGCCCTGCTTGAATACCATCAGGGTGGGGATACTGCGAATGGCGTAGCGGGCCGCGATGGCGGCCTGTTGCTCGGTATCGACCTTGACGAAGCGGATTTTTGGCTCAAGTTCACTGGCAACTTGTTGAAAAACAGGTGAAAATTGAAGGCATGGTCCACACCAGCTGGCCCAGAAGTCGACCACGACCGGGATGTCGGACTGGATCAGGGTATCGAATTGCTGCTCCTGGCCGGTGACCGGGGTGGTGGCGAACAGTCCGCTCTTGCAGCGACCACACTTCGCGTTTGAATCCACCTTCTCCTCAGGCAGGCGGTTCCTGGTGAAGCAATGGCTACAATAGGTAGTGATAAATGACATAATTGATTCCTGTATGCATAAGCCCTGCAACATCTTTATTGCACTGTCAGGGCAGAGTAACGGTAACATAGCAGTCAATTATCTTTCACAGCCAATGATCCCGTAGCGACGTGATGTCGGTGGATGCATGGCCATGACATGAGAATCGAGACGGGATGAATAATGTGACACGGGTCAATCGTGTTGTACTTAGCCTGATCATCGTATCGCTGCTGGCGTTTTCCGGCTATTGCTGGCAACTGCTCAGCCAGCAGCAGAAAGCCTCGGAGCTCAGCGTGGCGGCGGAGTTGATCCTCAACCGGGTCAATACCGATACCGTCTATCTGCTGGGGCGCGAAAAGGCCAACGACGGCAATGTACAGCAGCGTCTCAATCAGCTGTCGAGCAACCTCGACAGTTTCGTACGCCAGGTGCGCAACGACCCCGACTCGGCCGACAATCCTCACTCTCAATCGCTGTTGCACGATATCGATAGCTATCTGCTTGATCTCGCCAAGCTCTACTCCATGGAGATGGCGATCGAGTACATAGAACAGCCCTTTCAAAAGCAGCTGAACGGCCTGCTGGCAACCCTGCCGGCGGACGCTCCGCTGGCCATCGATCTGACCGAGCTGGCCCAGCTCAGCAATTACCTCAAACGCAGCTGGGACAAGGGGGAGCAACAGCAGTTGCAGGCCCTGCAGCGCCGTCTCAAGACAGCCTATCCCGCTTATCCCGAGGTGGTCGGGTTGGCCCAGCTGAGCGAGGATGTCAGCCATCAGGTCGTGGCGTATCATGTGCTGCGCAACCAGGTCATCGACATGCACGAGCTGGAGGGGCTGTCGCGCTGGAAACAGAGCAAGATGGAACAGGCCTCCTCCCTCAAGAGCCGCTTCTACCTGATGGTGCTGGGGGGCGCCATGCTCTGCTTCGGACTGGTGGCGGTGACCCTGTGGCGGCGGAACCAGAAGTTGAGCGAGCTGTCGCGTCAGACCGGTTTGCTGGCCCAGGCCAAGAGCGACTTTCTGGCCAACATGAGCCACGAGATCCGCACCCCCATGAACGCCATCATCGGCTTCAGCTCGCTGGCACTGCAGACCGAGCTGGATCAACAGCAGCGCGATTATCTCAGCAAGATCAAATCCTCATCGGATACCTTGCTGCTGCTCATCAACGACATTCTGGATCTGACCAAGGTGGAGTCCGGCAAGTTGACGCTGGAGGAGATCGACTTCGATCTCAGCGAGCAGATCGACTCGCTGGCGGGCATGTTCGCCGATCTGGCCGAACGCAAGCATGTCGAGGTCATCATCAACAAGTCGCCGGCGGTGCCCGACTTTCTGCGCGGCGACCCGCTGCGCCTCGGTCAGGTGCTGGTCAATCTGGTCAACAACGCCATCAAGTTTACCGAGCGGGGCGAGGTGGAGGTGTCCATCACCCTGGTCAACCCCCATCCCATGCAGGTGCGTTTCAGCGTGCGCGACACCGGCATCGGCATTGCCGAGGAGAAACAGGCCCAGCTGTTCCAGCCCTTCACCCAGCTGGAAGCGGGCAACACTCGCAAATATGGCGGCTCCGGGCTTGGCCTCAACATCTCCCAGCGGCTGGTGGAGCTGATGGGAGGACGGATCACGGTGCAGAGCAAACCGGGTGCGGGCTCGGTGTTCCAGTTCGAGATCCCCATGACCAAGGCGGTGTATGGCGTCTCCGGACGGCGGGTCTTCTTCGAAAATCAGCCGCTGGTGCTGGTGATGGATGACAACGAGCTGGTGCTTGACCTGGCCAAGGATATCCTGGGCCGGGCAGGGG
This sequence comes from Aeromonas sp. S15(2024), assembly GCF_041402265.1. Taxonomy (NCBI): domain Bacteria; kingdom Pseudomonadati; phylum Pseudomonadota; class Gammaproteobacteria; order Aeromonadales; family Aeromonadaceae; genus Aeromonas; species Aeromonas sp. S15(2024). The sequence goes on from NZ_JBGLQY010000008.1 coordinate 181,955, forward strand.
CCAGGGTGATGGCGGTCAACAGCCTCTCGCGGGCGCGTCAGGTGCTGCGGGAAGAGGGGCAGAACGTCCGGCTGGCCATTCTCGACTGGCGCATGGGGCAGGAGGATGGGCTGGATCTGGCGCTCGAGATGTATCAGCACAGCCAGTGGCGCCGGCTGCCCATCCTGATGACCAGTGCCTGGGCCAAGGAGGGACTGCACGGGCGGATGGAGAGAATGGGGCTGACCCATTTTCTGCCCAAGCCGATGACCGAAAATGCCCTGCTGGCCAAGGTGGACGAGCTGCTCAACGGCAGTTCACACGATCAGCAGTTCCGCCAGGCCGAGGTGCAGGGCGATCAGCAGCATTTTCGCGAGCTGTTGCAAGGTATCCGGGTGCTGCTGGCAGAGGACAACAGGGTCAACCAGCAGCTCATCATCGAATATCTGCGCCGGGTCGATGCCCTGGTGACCGTGGTGGGCAACGGCCGGGAGGCGGTCGAGCGGGTGGCCGAGCAGCCGTTCGACGTGATCCTGATGGACTTGCAGATGCCGGTGCTGGACGGGCTGGATGCTACCCGTCAAATCCGCAAGATGGTCGACAAGCACGATGTGCCCATCATCGCCTTGACGGCCAGCGCCATGCCGGGAGACAGGGAACGCTGCCTCGGCGTGGGGATGAACGGCTATGTTACCAAGCCGGTCAGCAAGCTCGATCTCTACAACAACCTGTTGCAGTGGGTGAAGAGTGCCAGCGGCGAGCGGTTGGTGCCGCTGGAGGTAAAACCGCCCGATCTGATGGGGGTACTGGATCTGGAGGATGCCCTCAGACGGCTGGAGCAGGACAAGGAGGCGCTGCAGATCCTGTTCAAGCTGTTCATGTCGGAGCACAAGGATGACCTGTGGGAGATCCGCTCCGCCCTGCGTCGCCAGCAGCCCGACATCGCCTGCCGGTTGCTGCATACCCTCAAGGGGGTTTCCGCCAACATCTCCGCCTCCCGCCTGCAGATCCTCGCCGGCGAGCTGGAGTGGCGACTGCGCCAGCAGGAAGAGCTCACCGAGCAGGATCTGGAGCAGTTGCAGCAGGTCTTCAGTCTGACCCGGGAGGAGGTGTCTCACTTCCTGCTGACCGGAGAGCAGCATGAAGCATCGTATGGTGCCTTTGAACAGCGCGATGATCGTTTGTTGTAACAAGTGAAATAGCAATAATTCTCAAGCCTTCTGCTTCAGGCTATCATGACCTCCTCGTATCGCCCCCAGCCGGGGGCGATTGCATTGGGCTTTCCATGACGGGCGGCAGCCTCGGCCTGCCGCGACAAAGGATATCTACGTGAGCGTATTTGCAAGGCTGGGCTGGTTCTTCAAGGAGCAGTGGCAGCGTTACCTGGTCGCCATCTCACTGTTGATGATGGTGGCCCTGTTGACCGTGATCCCGCCCAAGGTGGTGGGCTGGGTGGTGGATGGCATCGCCAAAGGGTCGCTGGACAGTGCCACCCTGACCGGTTATCTGGCCGGCTTGTTCGGTCTGGGTCTGCTCATCTATCTACTGCGCTACGTGTGGCGGGTCATGCTGTTTGGTGCCTCTTACCGGTTGGCCTATGTGCTGCGCAACCGGCTCTTTGGCCACTTCACCCGCATGAGCCCGGACTTTTATCAGCGCCACCGCACCGGCGATCTGATGGCCCACGCCACCAACGACATCCAGGCGGTGGAGATGACCGCCGGGGAAGGGGTGTTGACCCTGGTGGACTCCATGATCGTCGGGATCCTGGTGCTCTCCATCATGTGCAGCCAGTACTCCTGGCAGCTGACCTTGCTCTCCCTGTTGCCGCTGCCGGTGATGGCGTTCTTCATGAACCGCTTCGGCACCCAGATCTACAAGGAGTTCAAGGCGGCGCAAGGGGCCTTTTCCCGGCTCAACAACAAGACCCAGGAGGCGCTCTCCGGCGTGCGAGTGCTCAAGTCCTACGCGGTGGAGTCGCTCGAAGATCGTGGTTTTGCCGAACTGACCCGGGAGGCGGGTGCCTGCAACATGGCGGTGGCCCGTATCGATGCCAAGTTCGACCCCGTGATTTACCTGTGCATCGGCTGCTCCTACTTCCTCGCGGTGGCCGGCGGCAGCGCCCTGGTGCTGCGTGACGAGCTGACCCTGGGGGAGCTCACCAGCTTCACCATGTACCTCGGTCAGCTGATCTGGCCCATGTTTGCCATCGCCTGGCTGTTCAACATCATCGAGCGCGGTAGCGCCGCCTATTCGCGGATCGAGAGCCTGCTGGCCGAGCGCAGCGACATCGAAGAGCCGGTTCACCCGGTGGCGCTGGCCTCGGCCTTTCCGCTGCGCGCCGTGACGCTCAGCTACCAGCTCGAGCAGCGCACCCTGCTGCGCAATGTGGAGTTCACCCTGCAAGCCGGCGGCATGCTGGGGATCGTCGGGCGCACCGGGGCGGGCAAGAGTTCCCTGCTCAAGCTGTTGATGCGACTGGCCAACCCCACCGCGGGGGAGATCCGCATGGGGGAGGTGCCCATCTCGCAACTGGCGCTGGGTGAGCTGCGCAGCCAGTTTGCCTATGTGCCGCAGGAGCCGTTCCTCTTCTCCACCACCATCGCCGCCAACATCGCCCTCGGCCGCCCCGATGCGAGCCGTGAGGAGATTGAGCGGGTGGCACGCATCGCCTGCGTGCACGATGACATCAGCCGCTTTCCCAAGGGCTATGAGACCGAAGTGGGGGAGAAGGGGGTGACCCTCTCCGGCGGTCAGAAACAGCGGCTCGCCATCGCCCGCGCCCTGCTGCTGGAGGCGCCGATCCTGGTGCTGGACGATGCGCTCTCGGCGGTGGATGCTCACACCGAGCAGCAGATCCTGCACGCCCTCAAGGCCCACAAACGGACCTTGATCCTGGTCAGCCACCGGATGACGGCGGTGGAGCAGGCCGACGAGATCCTGGTGCTGGAGCAGGGCCATGTCAGTGAGCGGGGTCGCCACTGCACCCTGATGGCCCACAACGGCTGGTATGCGGACATGGTCCGTTATCAGCGTCTCGAGCAAGACGTGGAGGAGCGCCTGTGAACCCGACCATCAAACGACTGCTCGGGTACTGTGCCCGTTACCCGCGCTGGCTCATTCAGGCTGGGATCTGCCTGCTGCTGGCCACCGGTGCCGAAGTGGCCGGCCCCCTGCTCATCAAGCTCTTCATCGACGACTATCTGGCGCCGCGCCAGCTGGTGTGGCCCGCCATCGCGGCCATTGCCGCCGGTTATCTCGGTCTGCAGGTATTGTCTGCGGCCGGTTTCTACCTGCAGTCCCTGCGCTTCAACCGCATCGCCCAGTCGGTGGTGCAGCGCCTGCGTGAGCAGGTATTTGCCACCGCCATCCGGCTGCCGGCCCGCTACTTTGACCAGCACCGCTCCGGCTCGCTCATCTCCCGCATTACCAACGACACCGAGGCGATCATGAACCTCTATGTGCAGGTGATAGGGCTCTTGGTGCAGAAGGTGGTGCTGCTGTGCGGCATCCTCATCTCCATGGCGCTGCTGGATCTGCGGCTGATGCTGGTATGTGCCTGTCTGTTGCCGGCGGTGGGCGGCGTGATGTGGCTCTATCAACGCTTGAGCGTGCCCGTGGTGCGGGCGACCCGCAGCCTGCTCTCCGACATCAACAGCCGCCTCAACGAGTCGCTGCAGGGGATGCCGGTCATTCAGGCCATGGTGCAGGAGCGCCACTTCGCCAACGCCTTTGCCGAGGTGAACCAGCAGCACTGGGCGGCGCGCCTCAAGAGCCTCAAGATCAACGGCATCCTGCTGCGCCCGCTCATCGATCTCTTCTACATGATGGTGCTGATCGGCCTGTTGGCGCTGTTTGCCCGCGAGGGACTGAGTGCGGAGGGCGCCATCCAGGTGGGGGTGCTCTACGCCTTCATCAGCTATCTGGGGCGGATGATCGAGCCGCTCATCGAGATGACCAACCAGCTCAACCAGTTGCAGCAGGCCATGGTGGCCGGGGAGCGGGTCTTTGCCCTGCTCGATGAAGCGCGCGAGAGCACCGCGGGCGAGATGCGCCCGCTCAAGGGGCAGGTGAGTTTCGAGCGGGTGAGCTTCTCCTACGATGGCGAGCAGCAGGTGCTGCGGGATGTGAGCTTTGCTGCCCGTCCTGGCCAGATGCTGGCGCTGGTGGGCCACACTGGGAGCGGCAAGTCCACCATCATCAGCCTGTTGATGGGCTTCTACCCGCTGGATCAGGGCACCATCCGCTTCGATGATCACCCGATGGCGAACCTGTCGCTCTCGGCGGTGCGCCGCAGCATCGGCCTGGTACAGCAGGATCCCTTTATCTTCGTCGGCACCCTGGCCGAAAACCTGCGCCTTGGCCGCGACGGCATCCTTGATGCGCAGCTCTGGCAGGCGCTGACCGAGGTGCAGCTGGCCGAGTTCGTGCTGAGCCTGCCGGAGGGCTTGAACACCCTGATGGAGGAGGGGGGCAAGAACCTCTCCGCCGGCCAGCGCCAGCTGCTCTCCTTTGCCCGCGCCCTGGTGGGGGATCCGCGCATCCTCATTCTGGACGAGGCGACCGCCAGCGTGGACTCCCAGACCGAACTGGCCCTCTCTTCGGCGCTGGCGGCGGCGCGGCGCGGTCGTACTACCATCGCCATTGCCCACCGCCTCTCGACCATCGTCGACGCAGACGAGATCCTGCTGCTCTCGCGCGGTCAGGTGAACGAGCGAGGCACCCATGGCGAGCTGATGGCGCTGGGCGGCCACTATGCCCAGCTGTTCGAGATGCAGAGCCAGGGAGCCTGGCTCGAGGAGAAGCGGGCCTGACAGCCACAGGAACGAGCAGAGGGAACCATTGCGGTTCCCTCTTTTTTGGGCTGGAGAAATGGCGGCAGCGTGATCCGCGTCCTTGTCGAACGCCAGCCATGCTGGCAACATGTTGTTTACATCAACTCATCGGATCAGTTCGCATATGGATTTGCAACGTTTGAAGGCCAACCTGGCGCTGCGGCTCTTTGCCTGGCGCTACATTCCCGTCATCGGTTTTTGTGCCCCTGTCATCGAAGAGATGAGCGCCAAGGCGCTGCGCATTCGCATTCCACTGGGGTGGCGCACGCGCAACCATCTGGGCAGCATGTATTTCGGTGCGCTGGCCACCGGCGCCGATCTGGTGGGCGGTCTGCTGGTGATGGAGAAGGGACGGCAGCGGCGCAAGAAGGTGCACTTCGCCTTCAAGGATGTGCAGGGGGAGTTTCTGAAGCGGCCCGAGGGGGATGTGCAGTTTGACTGCGCGGCCGGGGAGGAGATCGACGCCATGATCGACGAGTCGTTGGCGAGCGGTCAACGCATCAACCGCCCCATCCAGGTGGTGGCCACCTGTCCGTCACTGAACGGAGATGAGGCGATGGCGCGCTTCGTGCTGACCCTGTCGATCAAGGCCAGCTGAATGCCAAAGGGCGCGTTGGCGCCCTTATTCAAGCAAGGTTCAGAGGATCTCGGGGCTGACGCCCTCTTTCACCACGACCTTCATGCCGTTGAAGTTGACCACTGGCTCGGCCACTGTGCTAGGTAGCGCTTGGGTGGCAGAGCGGCGAGGTCAGAGGATCTCGGGGCTGACGCCTTCTTTCACCACGACCTTCATGCCGTTGAAGTTGACTACCTGGCCGGCCACTATCTTGCAGCGCTTGCGGGTCTCCACCTGACCGTTGACCTCCACCAGACCGTCGGCGATCAGCGCCTTGGCTGCGCCGCCACAATCAGCCCACCCCTGATGTTTGATAAGGTCACACAGGGCAATAAAGGGGTGCCCTTCGAGCAGAAACGTCTCCATGGAAAATCCTCTCGTGGATAAATGGCTGAAACAGCAGGGCGATTATTCTAGGCAGTTCGGGCCGTCAAGGAAAGGGCAAGGGCGCTGTCTGCGGACAATAGTGGCTTGCAAGAGCATTTTGGGGGAACGCGCCATAGCAGTCAGCCCGGCAGTGGCCGGGCTGACTGAGATCATGGAGCAAACCGCGTTCAGCCAAACTTCACCACGGCTTCCCCGCTGACGGCGATGGCACCGGTTGCCGTCAGGATGCGGGTGGCCAGGGTGATGATGGGCTTGTCGCTGCGCAGGGCGATGATCTCCACCTCTGCCGTCACCTCATCCCCCACAAACACCGGCTGCTTGAAGGCGAGGCTCTGACCGAGATAGATGGTGCCCTTGCCTGGCAGTTGCTGACCCAGCAGTCCCGAGAAGAGGCTGGCCAGCAGCATGCCGTGCACGATGGGGCGCTCGAACGGCGTGGTGGCGGCGAAGGCGGGATCCAGGTGCAGCGGATTGAAATCCTCCGACAGCCCGGCAAAGGCCGCGACCTCTGCCGCCCCGAACCGCTTGGTCAGGCTGGCCTTTTGGCCCACCTCGAAGGGGAGCGTGCTCATGCGGGCTCCTCCTCGGGTGTCGGCACAAAGACCGGGTTGAGCCGTACCTTGACGTAGCCACCGGGCGCCGCCTCCAGCCCTTCGCTCGGGATGCGGGCGGGGATGGGGGCGGGATCCTCTTCCCGGCTCTGAATGAAGGCTGCCATCTGCGGCCACCAGGAACCTGGGGTGTGGGTTGCGCCGGCGAGCCACGCCTCGGGGCTGGCGGCTTCTCCGTCGTTCTGCCAGAAGCCGTACTTATTGGCGTCCGGCGGATTGATGATGCCGGCGATGTGGCCCGATTCGGCCAGGATGAAGCGCTGCTCGCCACCGAACAGCTTCATGCCCTGCCAGGTGCCCTGCCAGAGGGCGATGTGATCGTCCATGGCCGACACCAGCAGCACCGGGGTCTTCACCTTGGCGAGATCGATGCGGGTGTGGCGGATCTTGAGCTCCCCCTTCACCAGCTGGTTTTCCAGATAGAGCCGGCGCAGCAGGCTGTTGTGGGTCTTGCCCGCCACGTTGGTGCTGTCGCTGTTCCAGTGCAGCAGATCGAACGCCACCGGGCTCTGCCCCTTGAGGTAGCTGTCGATGTAGTAATTCCAGTAGAGGCTGTTCTCCCGCAGCAGGCTGAAAGAGACCGCCAGCTGGCGCCCGTCCATGATGCCCTTGGCCTCGTTCTGGGCTTCCAGCGCCGCAATGATGGGCTCGTGGATGAAGATGCCAAGCTCCCCCGGCTGGGAGAAGTCGAGCAGGGTGGTGAACAGGGTGGCGGAGCGAACCCGCTGCTTCTGGCGCCGGGCGGCCAGCCAGCCCATGGCCAAGGAGAGGGCGGTACCGCCGATACAGTAGCCGATGCCGTGCACTTCCCGCTCGCCGGTGGCCGCTTCCACGCCATCCAGCGCGGCGATGACGCCGTCCACCACGTAGTCGTCGAGATCGATGTCGGCCTGGGCCGGCCCCGGGTTGCGCCAGGAGATCATGAACACCGTCTGGCCCTGGGCAACCAGCCAGGCCACCAGGGAGTTCTGGGGCCGCATGTCCATGATGTAGTACTTGTTGATGAAGGGCGGCACGATCAGCACTGGCGTTCTGGCCACCGTCTCCGTGGTCGGGCTGTACTGGATAAGCTCATACAGCTCGGTGCGTTGCACCACCCGGCCCGGCGTCAGAGCAAGATCTCGACCCAGCTCGAAGGCGGACTCGTCGGTCAGGCGGATGTTGAGGTGATCGGCGCTGCGCTCGAGATCTTCGGCCAGCAGGGTCAGCCCACGCACCAGGTTCTGGCCGTCAGACTCCAGGGTGAGCTTGAGCAGCTCCGGATTGGTAGCCAGAAAGTTGCTGGGGGCCATGGCGTTGATGTACTGGCGGGTAAAGAAACGCAGCCGCTCCCGGCTCTTCTGGGGCACCCCTTCGAGGGCATCCACCGAGTCCAGCAGGTGTCTGGCGGTCAGCAGATAGGATTGCTTGAGGTAGTCATAAATGGGCTGCTCGCTCCAGGCATCGGCCTTGAAGCGGCGATCGCTGCGCTCCGGGGCGATGACCGGCTCGCTCTGCTGGCCTGCGCTCTTGAGCAGGGTGTGTTGCATCAGCTTGAGCTGATCCTGCCACCAGTTCATCTGGGCATTGATCAGTTGCCAGGGCTGCTGGCTGCCCTGTTCCAGCACCTGGCCGAGATCGTCGAGATTGGTTTGCAGCAGGGCCTGGGCGGTACGCTCGGTCTGCGCCTTGGCCATGTCCAGCAGCTTGTCGTTGTAGTGGGCCAGGGCCTCGAACAGCGGGCCGTAAGATGATTGGCTCATGTTCTCTCCTTCACCCATCCCCGGCGCAGGGCGAGCCTGTCGTGACGGAGCATGGGGAGATGTGGCTGCCCGCAACGGGCAGCCAGGGGGATATCAGGCCTTGCCCGTGCTCTTTTTGATGCCGTCGGCAGTCAGGGCGTCCAGATCGTCCTTGAACTGCTGGCCGAGGGCGTTGAGCTTCTGGATATCGTCCAGCATCTGGCGGGAGAGCTGGCTGGCGGTCTCCAGCTGGACGGTGCCGAGGGCTGCCAGGCTCTGGGCATCCTGCACCTTGCCGGCAGCCTGCAGCTGGTTCAGCCCCAGCTCGGCATAGGCGTTGGCGGAGGCCAGCTGCAGCCGGGTCAACTGCTCGATGTTGCTGGCCAGCAGCTGGTTGTAACGGGTGAGGGGGGCGGCAAAGCCTTGCATCTGCTCGGTAAAGGTCTTGATTACGTCCATATTCATCGCGCGTCTCCGTGGTTGGCAGAAGGTATTGCAAAAGGGCCTATGGCCCGGGTTGGGTTACAACTGTGCGACTACATCCTCAAGTCGTTGCGTATCGCTTGCTCTGTTCAAACGTACGTTTAAGCATTGTGTTATCAAATGAGGCTTGATGTAAATAATATAAATGTTAATTTTTGGCGAAATGTTGACTCTGGTCTGTCCAGTCTGATTGGCTGGATTCAGACGAGGGGTGACGCAGCCAGCTCGCTTCGGCCTCGTTACCGGGCCACAGGGCTGGTAGGCTGATGCACTCCCTGAGCCTCGAGGAATGCATCGATGAAACCTGCCCGCCTGTTGCTTGCCCTGGGGTCTGTTGCCCTTGGCGGCGTTGCCCACGCCAGTACCCCAGTCCAGCTCTCCCTGCCCGGCGTCAATCTGCCCGCGTCTCACCAGGTCGAGGGGGCCAGAGCCTCTGTTCTTTATGGTCGCACCGGTCAGGTGAAGGGGATCGATCTGCCCGTCTTCGCCCTCTCCGACGTGGATCAATTCACCGGTCTGCAGCTTGGCGTCTTTTTCGGTGCCGGCCGGGTACGCCACCAGTTTGGCGGGGTGGCGATCAACGCACTCAACTGGCACGAGGGTCAGGACAAGGGGGTCAACCTTGGCTTCGTCAACCTGACCAACAATGTGCAGGGCCTCAACTGGGGGGCCGTCAACATCGCCAAGGGCAACGCCCTGGCCAACGTCGGCTTCGTCAACTATGCCGAGCGCACCACCTTCCAGCTGGGTTTCATCAACGCCACCAGGCATCTGGACGGTCTGCAGATCGGCCTCGCCAACTACGCCGAGAACGGGGTTTTCCCCATCTTGCCGCTGATCAATTTCAAGAAATCCTTCTAAGCCGCGCCGCCAGCCTTGCTTTAGGGGCGCCAGCCATTACCCTGTGCAGCATTGATAGCGTGCAGAGGTGACACTGGCATGACAATGGAACACATGGATGCCATCGGCATCGGCTGGGACGTAAGAGGCTGGCAGGGCAGTGCCCAGGCCGTGGCCGTGGTGGGGTGGCAGGCGCGTGAGCAGCGGCTGCACTGGTTTGGCGTATCGCCCCTGTTTCGGTTGAGCTCGAGGGTTGCGCCGGATCTGGATGCCTTGCTGCGCCCGGCACTGCACGATGAGATCCACCTGCTGCAGGTGCTGGCCTGCCCGCAGCTGGCGCTGGGGATCGACGCGCCGCTGGCGTTTCCTCGCGCCTTGGGCGAGCTGCTGGTGGGGAGGGCGACCGAGTGCGCCGTGCCCCAGCGCGAAATAGACAACCCTTATGCCTACCGGGACTGCGAGCGCTGGCTCCATGAGCAATATGGCAAGAAGCCGCTCTCGGCCACCTTCGACCGGCTCGGCAACAACGCGACCCTGGCGCTGGCCATGCTGCCCCGGCTGGCAGACTTGCGACTGGTGCCCAAGCAGCAGGCAGAGGCCGATCGCGCCGTGCTGGAGGTCTATCCCGCCCTTGCCAAGACGGGGGGCAAGGCATCGACGGTGCGTGCCGAGTTGCTGCAGCATCTGCCGGCCGATGTGACGGCGGGGACCGATCGCTACGATGCCGCCATCTGCGCCCTGATGGCGCTGCAATACGCCGCCAAGGGGAGCGTTTCCCTGTTGCCGGCTCTGGTGGCGCCGCCTGCCGAGATGGCTTTGGACGAGGGTTGGGTCTACCACTTCGCTCGCCCCTGATAAACCGGATCGGGCCGACCAGCCCGATCCGGCCTTTGGTCGGCCGTGAGATCCTCACTTGCGCTGACGTAGTTTCTTCCTTTCACTACACTGCCTTGCTGCCTTGCTGCCTTGCTGCCTTGCTGCCTTGCTGCCTTGCTGCCTTGCTGCCTTGCTGCCTTGCTGCCTTGCTGCCTTGCTGCCTTGCTGCCTTGCTGCCTT